>JBGCDA010000001.1:0-7576 GCA_045104985.1 Flavobacteriales bacterium
AACTACTGTATATGAGGAATTCTCAATATACAGCCTATAAGGCATAAAAATAGGTATAAAAGCTCTTATTTTAGTCAATTTAGCTAAATTTGACTATGCGCGATTTTAGGTCTATTATGGAGGTTAAGCGGTATAGTAAAAATACCATAGAGGCGTATATGAGCACCGTGAATCTGGCAGAACAGTTCTTTATGAAACCCCTGTATACGGTTGCTGAATCTGATCTGCATCGGTTTTTTTACCATCTTGTTCATAAAAAGAATGCTTCTGTTTCTTACCAAAAACAAATGGCAGGAGCACTAAAGTTGTACTATAAAGATGTGCTGGATGTAGATATTCATTTAGAATTCCTTCTTCCAAAATTCACCCCTAAAAAGATTCCTCTAATTCTCTCTTCTAAAGAGGTAAGAGCCCTCATAAAAATCACTAATAACATTAAGCATAAAAGCATGATTTCTGTGGCATACGGCTCAGGATTAAGAGTCTCTGAATTAATGGATTTGAAAATTTTAGCCATAGATTCGGATAGAATGACGCTGCATATTATTCAGTCTAAAGGTCTTAAAGATAGATTAGTACCACTCTCTATAAATGCCTTAGAACTGCTTAGAGCATATTATGTGGAGTACCAGCCTAAAGAATACATATTCGAAGGACAAAATGGAGGTAAGTATTCAGCCTCTAGTTTTAATAAAGTTCTTAAAGCCGCAGCCAAAAGAGCTGGAATTCAAAAGAAAATTTCTAGCCACACACTCCGCCACTCCTTTGCAACGCACTTACTGGAAAAAGGAACGGATATAAGAGTGATTCAAAAGTTACTGGGCCATAACTCCATTAAAACCACCATGATTTATACCCAGGTTACTAGTCCTCTGCTAGAAGGAATTAAAAGCCCGCTGGATGATTAATGGTTATGCATTTCCATGGAGCTGACTCGTTTTAACTTTTTAATTAGTTCCTCCACCTTTTCGAGACTTCTTTAAATGAAAGGAGCAGTAGTTTTATGCCTTGAATGAAAAAGAACAAAGCCAGCAGAAAAGGATTCAAATTCCAGCCGTATGAAGCTCCACATCAGACCAATTTTGAGAAGCTTTTTAATGTGTTTAAGGAGCTGATTACACACACTTCTGGAGATTTAGATGAGGCGCTAGATTGGCTAGAAACCTTAGATAAGGAGTACAAGATATCGGACGAGGATTACACCATGGCCGATTTTATGGAGGAGCTGAAAAAACGCGGCTACATTAGAGAAGAAATAAAACCCGATGGAAAAGGAGGGATGGCCATTACCGCTAAAACAGAACGCGCCATTAGAAAAGGAGCGCTAGAGCAGATTTTTGGCAAGATTAAGAAGAAAGGAGCGGGCTCTCATAAAACCAATAAAAGCGGCCAGGGAGATGAATTTACAGGAGACCTCAGAGAGTATCAGTTTGGAGATTCACTAGACAAGATTAACATTACAGAGAGCCTAAAAAACGCTCAGGTGAATAACGGAATCGGCAATTTCTCACTTACTGAAAACGACCTAGTAGTAGAAGACACGCGGCATAAGGCGCAGATGAGCACCGTGCTCATGATAGACATTAGCCACAGCATGATTCTGTATGGGGAGGATAGAATTACTCCTGCTAAAAAAGTGGCCATGGCGCTGGCTGAGCTCATTACCACGCGCTATCCTAAAGACACGCTAGATGTGCTGGTGTTCGGTAACGATGCCTGGACCATTTCCATTAAAGACTTGCCGTACTTAAATGTGGGGCCTTACCATACCAATACTGTGGCTGGTCTGCAACTGGCCATGGATTTGCTACGCAGAAAAAGAAATACCAATAAGCAGATTTTTATGATTACAGACGGCAAGCCTTCCTGTCTGAGAATGCCCGATGGTACGTATTATAAAAACAGTAACGGACTAGACAGGTTCATAGTGGAGAAGTGTTACAATATGGCTGCACAGGCGCGTAAACTGCACATTCCCATTACTACGTTCATGATAGCTCAAGATCCGTATTTACAAAGTTTCGTGGAGAATTTCACTGCTTCCAATAAAGGAAAAGCCTTTTACACAGGCCTCCAAGGGCTGGGAGAAATGATTTTTCACGATTATGAAACCAACCGAAAAAAGAGAATTAGATAAATGAATACTAGCATTAAAACACTAGGAGAGTTAAAGAAATCGGGTTATAGCACTAAGTCGATTAAAGAAGAGCTCAGAGATAACCTCATAGCCAAACTTCAAAATAATGAAGAGACCTTTAAGGGCATTCATGGCTATGAAAACACGGTTATACCAGAACTTGAGCGCGCCATACTTTCTAAGCACAATATCAATCTTTTAGGACTTAGAGGCCAGGGGAAAACCCGTATGGCCAGACTCATGCTAGACCTGCTGGATGAGTACATTCCAGTGGTGGAAGGTTCGGAGATAAATGATGACCCGTTTAACCCTATTTCTGTGATGGCTAAGGAGTGCGTGAGCACGCAAAAAGATGATACGCCAATTACATGGCTGCACCGTTCAGAACGGTTCTTTGAGAAGTTGGCCACGCCAGATGTAACGGTCTCAGACCTCATAGGAGATATAGATCCTATAAAAGCAGCCAACTTAAAATTGAGTTACGCAGATGAGCGTGTGCTGCACTATGGTATGATTCCAAGGGCTAACCGCTGCATATTCGTTATTAATGAGTTGCCAGATCTTCAGGCCAGAATTCAAGTATCATTATTTAATATACTAGAAGAAGGAGACGTGCAGATTAGAGGGTTTAAACTCAGAATGCCATTAGATCTCCAGTTTGTATTTACCGCTAATCCTGAGGATTACACTAATAGAGGAAGCATAGTAACACCACTGAAAGACAGAATAGGCTCTCAAATACTAACGCATTATCCAGAAGACATAGAAACCGCCAGAACCATTACTGAGCAGGAGTCTTCTAAGAAAGAAGAACGGGCTATTAAGGTACATGTGCCGCGCGTTGCAATGGATTTACTGGAACAAATAGGTTTTGAAGCCAGAAGAAGTGAATACATAGACCATAAAAGCGGAATCTCTGCCAGAATGAGCATTACCGCCTATGAAAACCTACTGAGCACCGCAGAAAGAAGGGCGCTCTTAAACGGTGAAAAAGAAACCACTGTGCGTTTTTCAGACATGGTAGGCATGATACCTTCCATTACAGGAAAAGTAGAGCTAGTCTATGAAGGAGAACAGGAGGGAAGCGAGTTTGTAGCACACAGACTCATAGGAGAAGCTTCTAAAACCATGTTTCCAGAGTATTTTCCTAAAATAGAAAAGCTTCAGAAAGAGGATGAAACCACGGAGTACGATGGAGTGCTGAACTGGTTTCTAGAAGAAAGCAATTTCGAACTACTAGATGAATCTTCTGACGCTACTTATAATGAACAACTTTCTAAAATCACACCACTAGGAGATTTAATAGACAAGCACATAGCCAACGTAGACGTTCGCGACAAACAGTTCTTCAAAGAATTCGTGCTATGGAGCCTAGTAGAATTCGACCAGCTGTCAAAGAAGCGCTACACAGATGGTTTTACGTTTAATGACAAGTATAATGAGTACCTTCAGGGGCTGAACTAGGGCTGGATTCTAATGGTAGAGTTTATAAGTTGACAGGTTTATAAGTCTGATTCTAATATTAGAGGTGGATAAGTGTATCAGTTGATTGGTTTATAGGTCAAATTCCTATACACGAATCCCCGCCCCCTGAGCCCGACTGTAAGGGGGAAGTGTCGAAGTGTAAGGGAGTTTTGAATTCTAATAAAGGTTAAGTTGATAGGTGAATCAGTGCGGAAGAGCACCCTTTAGGGATGGGGCAGCGCGGAGGCTTCGGAATTCTAATACTAATTAATTATAAATTATAAAGTGTGAATTATAAATGCTGGAACCGGTGACTTCGGCTATCTCCTTGGGCTGGGTTTGACCGCTGAGCGTTTTCTGTCGAAGTTCAGTCACCTTTGGATTTTTTAATTTCAAATCTCGAATCTCGAATCTCGAACCTCAAACCTCAAACCTCTAACGCTAAATTTTCAATCCTACCGAAGGAAACAGTTAGCTGTAGCGTCTAATCAATTCATCTTAGTTTTAGAATATGAATTACAAAACGTTTTTACTCCTTAATCTTTTCATCTCACAGGCTTTATCTGCTTTTTCTCAACTAGAAGGAGATGCCATATTTGCTGAAGACCAAATCGTAACCATCGAACTTGATTTTCCAGAAAGTACTTTTTGGAGCACGCTTACATCTAATTATGAAGAAGCCACCTATACATGGGCTAATCTTACTTTAACTGATACTTCAGGCGAGCAATTCTTTGACAGCGTAGGAGTGAGGCTAAAAGGAAACTCTAGCTATAATCACCCAGGAAACAAGAAAGCGTTTAAAATAGATTTTAATAAATACGTTATAGGTCAAGACTATGATGGGTTGAAAAAACTAAACTTTAGTAATGGATTCAAAGACCCTTCGGTAATTAGAGAAAAGGTGTTTTTTGACATAAGCCATGCTGTGGGAGTTCCTGCACCTAGAACCAGTTTTGCTAATGTGTATATGAACGGAACGTTTTGGGGATTCTACACGGTGGTAGAGCAGATTGATGATCAGTTTTTAGACTGGGCTATAGAGGATGATGACGGAAACCTGTTTAAAGCTGGAGATAATTTTGATCCAGGAGAAGGAGCGGCAGATCTAGAATATTATGGAGATGACCAAGCCAGCTATGAAACTAGATATGAGTTAAAGACGAATGAAGAAGAAAACGATTGGTCAGACCTAGTAGAGTTTATTGATTGGATTAATAATAGCACTGACGCAGATTTTGCAGCGCAAATCCAGGATAAAATAGAGTTTACAGAGTTTTTAAGGTCTCTAGCTTTAGATAACCTCTTTAGTAATTTAGACAGCTACTTAGGCTCAGCTAGAAATTATTATATCTATCATAATGCTGCTACAGACAAGTGGGAGTGGATTAAATGGGATGGAAACGAGTCTTTCGGGTCATATACTAATGGAGTAAATAATGTGGATAATCTGGCGCTGGATTATGTGAATAGTTCAAGGCCATTAATAGAGCGTATTTATGATGACAATGAATTATACCAGCAGTACCTAATTCAGATGTGCGATATCACTGAAAACTACTTTAATTCTGCTTATATGGATAACAGAATAGACCAAATAGTAGATCTAGTTCAGGAAGCGGTATACGCAGATACCGAAAAAATGTATGAAAACTCAGATTTCGATACCAATATAGAATCTGACATAAGCGGAGGTGGAGGCCCAGGTGGAGGTGGTCCTGGAGGAGGAACCACTTATGGTTTGAAATCATTTGTGAGTGCTAAATCATCCTTTGTGGCTAATAATTTAGACTGCACTATTTCTGTTGCTAACGGCTTAGAACAAGGCGAATTTTCTGTTTATCCTAATCCTACAGATGATTTTGTTTATGTGAGTTCGTCTAATTCCCGAATAGTTTCTGCTCAGCTTTTAAATGCTTTAGGCCAGGAAGTGTTGGATATAGAATTTCACACTGCTAACTTTTTAGAATTAGACCTCAAAGGCTTAGAAAGCGGCCTGTATTACTTAGCGTTGCAATCGGAAAGTGGACTTCAATCAACACAGAAAGTAGTAATAAAGTAAAACTCAACTTACTCTGAACATCACAGCAGATAGCTGAATGTCTATACACCATAAGTCTTATGAGGAGATTTCATTATGGAATAATGAAAGGCAAACTTCTTTTTGACCTTGGATGAATTGTTTTCTGATGAGATTTATATCAACCACATGTTTATAGCTAGTAAGCCTTATATGGTTCTTCCAAAAACTAGTGCTCTACTCTTTTAGGGAGTATAGATATTACGCTATACATCTATTATACTAATCATTTTAGCTTTCTTAATTTGTCAGATCTAGGAAATAGACCTTCAGATGTTCATGTTTTTCAGCAATTAGAAGGTGTCTTCCGAGTTTATCTGTCAAGAATTTAGCCTCTAATTTATAGGGTGTTTAGTTGGGATTTAGACGTGCTAAACTACTAGTTTAAGTATTCTTAGTCTAAAGCTGTAAGTATAAAAAAAGCCTGATGACAATTAAGTCACCAGGCTTTATCAATCAATTAAATTATAAACTCTTAATTACAGAACGTTCCGAATGCTGCTAAGAAACCAGAAAGGTCACTTACAGTTACAGCGTCATCACCATTGAAATCTCCAGGACAGCTGTCCTCTTCAAACACACACGATTCGTCATCTCTGTTAGCATTAGGATCATAGTTCTCAGCATCTGGATATAAACATCCTTCTACTACAAGTGTAGCACAAGTTCCGTTTTCTACTTCAGCATAAGGATCGAATTCTAAGAAATTAGGATCAGTACATCCTTCAATAGCTGCACCATCACATTCACCACAGCTTCCGTAAACATCATTAGCCACTGCTCCAGGACCAACTAAGATCTGACGGTTAGCGAATGTAGCAAAGTCAGTAACTGGAGCACAATCAGCTCCACCTGCCATATCGTCTATCAATTGCTCTTGTCCAGCAAATCCATCATGAGCATATTTATATTCAAATAAACCAGCAGCTAGCTCTACTGTTACAGACCATATTCCATCCATATCTAAATCTTCCATCTCTACACATGATCCACACCATCCAAAACCAGGGCCTTCTACAGCTGGAGTTGTAAATGTTCCATCTCCGTCAACTTCGATATCAGGATTATTTCCATCGAAACAATTCATATCTACATTAAATGTAACGCTGTATAGACAAGAACCATCGTCTGTGTCAGCATCGGCATTGTAGTTATTGGCACCTGGATCAGTACATCCTAAAGTTCCTCCACCACACGCTGTAGAAACACAAAGGTTACTAAAAGCAACCGTAAGATCACCTGTCAATGGAGCACCTCCATCACCAGGGAAATAAGCTATAGCAGCTACTAAAGAAGGAGCCGCACCATCTGGATTAAATCCAGCACCGTTTTGTGTTCCTGTAGCCACAATACCACCTAAAGTGTAAGTTCCTGGACCAGTTACTTCAGTGTTGAAATGGTTCCAATCTGGTGTTCCATTGTTTTCAATTCTAAATTCTAAAGTTCTAGGGAAATCAGCAGGGTCTCCAGTTACTTCATAATCTATAGAAATACAGAAATCAGTATTGGTTAAACCAGCTGTGTTAACATTCCAGATATGACCACCGAATAAGTTAATGCCACCTGCTATTAGTCCCATTTCTGCAGGAGAACCGAATGAGTTTCCTGATCCATCATCAAAAGAAGTATTATTTGAAACGTCAAGTAGGTCTTCAGGAGCAGCATCACATAGGTATAAACAAGAACCATCTTCTTCACTAGCTTCCTGGTCGTAATTGGTAGCATCCTGATCAGTACAACCACCAGCACCTGTAGAACAAGCATCACAACTTCCCCAACAAACAGTATCAACAGTAGTGTCTCCTTCTATTTGAACTACTCTATTCCAGTTCCCTCCAAAGTCAACAACACATCCTGTAACTCCAACTAAATCTTCTTGGATAGTCCAAGCATCA
>JBGCDA010000002.1:0-9230 GCA_045104985.1 Flavobacteriales bacterium
AGGTGTAGCTAGAGCTATAAAATCCACTTCTTGAGAAGGTCTCCAGAGCAGAGCATACTGATCCAGCGGAAAATTATCTTGAATCATTCCTGCTTCGGCTTCATCTAAGTCTACTGTAAAAGTTCCAGATATTCCGGGTGAACATTTTATGTACCATTCTCTTTCAGTTCTATTAAAGTCTAAGGGAGCAGTGGAAGGAGCGTCATCTGGTGTTATACCAGTAAAGTTAGTATTTCCCATTACCAGATATCTCCAGTATTCTTTATCTACAATATCAGTAATTACAGACATTCCATTATCTGAAGTAATTCTATGAAAGTTCTCTTCTGTAGTGTACCAGGCTGCTTGAACATCTTCTAAACCGTTCATGTTTAGATCCGCCACAGGAGCCCCAGATAGGGAGAAGTTCGTACTTATGTGATCTGAATTGGTCAATGTTCCATCTAAGCCATTTGGTCCTTCATCTGGCACCATGTCTCCAGATGCATTATTAAAGTTGTAGTAAGCCACTAGATCATCTTCATTTCCTTCTAAGGCCACATGCATGTGCGCTTGGATTTCATCCTCAGAAAGTTGTTTATTCCATAATCTAACTTCATCTATATCTCCATAGGACTGAAAAGCTGTAAAATCTCCCCAGCTAGCCGCTCCTATAATTAGTGAAGCTACTTCTGCACTAATGGCTTGACTAGGAAATAAGTCTGCCTCTCCAGAAAGTTCACCGTTTATATAATTATACATTTTACTTTCACTCACTGAGTAGACAGATGCCATATGAATGTAGGCAGAATCTATAGGAAGTGTTCCACTAGCAGTAATGGGAACTTGCTGGCTCGTAGGGTTAAAGTACTCAGTGTATACCTGATTTTCTGTAAATCCCATAATGTAGCCATCCTCAAATGTGCTACCGTCCGAAGAACACTTTCCAATTAGCTTTCTGTTCTCCACGTAGTTCCAGGCTCTTACCCAGAGTTCTATGGTGAAATCTCCTTGAAAATCGAAAGCTTCATTAGAACCGCAGTCTATGTGTAGGGCAGGAGTGCCGTTGTCATTCCATACTGGGTAGTCTATAGACCAACTTTTGTTTTCAGGTGATTGGCTGTATGCGCGTTGCAACGCAAAAAATACCACCAATAAAATCAGTAATCGTTTATTCATATATGTGTTAATTTGACCACCAAAGTGGCGTGCTAAGTTCATCTGGTCCTTGCATATCCAAAGCTTCTAAATAGTTATCCTGATTAAGAGTAGATTCACTATTAGGATATTTAAGCCGCTGTGGAAAAATGCTGTTATCTATAGATTCACCGTAAAAATCTACTAAAGTAGGAAATCCTGTTCTTCTCAGTTCGGTAAAGGATTCTAGTGTGTTTTCGTATGCTAGAAGAATCCATTTCTGGGTAATGACTTCCTCTAGATCAACTCCTGAAATTCCACTAACATAGTCATCTATATCTTGATCCTCTATATTTTCATGGTCTGAGTAGTTATGAAAATTCATATGTTCCATGTGAGAACGTATTCCTTCTTTTACCAAGTCATCCGCACTTCCATTCCACAGACCTTTTAACACGGCTTCAGCCTTAAGAAGGCAGAGTTCACTGTAGGAGAGGAGTGGAACAGGTCTTTCATTATTCATAAAAAATTCTCCAATCCTAGATACATCTCCCCATTCTCCATTAGGGTCTCCTAAAGTCTCATCTAGGTCATAGTCATCCCACTCTTCGCTATTAAAAGACAGTAGGTTAGGTACGCCTTTATACTGGTCTAAGAAGTCGAATGTATTATAGAGATTAGCTTCTTCTAAGTAGAACTTAATTCTAGGGTCGTTAGATTCTACTAGTAAATCCACTAAAAATTTACTTGGATTCACATACTGTTCCCCTTCAAAGAATCGGATGTTACCTGCTTCATTCAGAGGACTATTGAAAACAGAATTGAACTGAAACTCTGCAGAAGAAGCATTCGAAGTAAATAGTTCTTCTGTGGCTAAATCAATGAGCACTTCAGACGCCATATTCTCATCAACATCACTTACTCTAATGGCCAATCTAAACCTAAGCGAATTGGCAAATTCCTTCCACTTCTGTAAATCACCTGCGAATAATAAATCCGATTCTGGTGCAATGTTAGAAGAACTGTTTTCTATTTGTTCTAGAGCTAGAGCTAAATCTGATAACATTTTCTCATACACTTCTCTCTGAGTATCATAAGCAGGGGCAAAACTCAGTTCAGGATTTCCCTGTAGTGCTTGTGAGTAAGGAATAGCTCCCCATAGGTCTGTAATTCTGTGTGCCACATAAGTCTTCCAGATGAGTGCTACAGCTTTTAAACTGCTGAAGTCTTCGCCTGCAGATTCTTCTCGGTCTATAATGACCTGAGCATTATTCATGGCGTCTACATAGGCTTCCTGCCAAAACGCATCACCTCCAGGTGGAGAAACGTAAGGGATATTCGTATTGATACCTCCTCTAGCTGCAAAGTTCATTACCCAATGAGAAATCCCGTTGTACTCTAGATTAGTAGCGGTTAGATAACTACTCATTCCTCTTCTGATTGAATGCTTAAAAAGTAGCTCTGGGTCAGACTCTAGTGAATCATTCGGATTGACGTTTAAATCTGTAATATCGGTTTTGCAAGCGCTAAAGGTTAGGGCTATTAGGGTTAGGAATGATATGTAGAGTTTTATGTTCACTTTGCTTTTTGATCTGAGGTTGTTAACTTTCAATGTGCTTTTTATGGTTATTTAAAAAGTTAATAATATTTTCAGCTCCCACAGGGTTAGCTGAATGAACATAAAAAGTTGGAAGTATCTTACCGTTATCCTGACAATATTCGCTAAGCCATTTCGCACAATCAAAACCAGTTTTCTCGCTATGATTAGCACTATCACCGTCAATGTCAGCAAGGTCATGGTCAAATGAGATTACACTAGGTAAACCAAATTTCTCTATCCATTGAACAAACTGTTCATAGTTCAAGACCCATTCAATTATTCCTTCTTTCTTAGGAGTAGTTCCTTCCAAATCTATGAATGGATTTCTTAAGTCATCTAACCATAAGATCTTTTTCATCTGTTTTTATTCTTTCTATTAAATCCGATCCACTGCCTTTAGAACTCCTGCCTAGACCCATCAGCCTGTCAGCTACTATAAGTAAACTCAAACCCGCAGCCTTCGATACAAAAGCCTATCGGCTTTCACTCAGTCAGCTGTATTTGTGTGACTTCAAACTTCAAACTTCCAACTTTCAACCCGCAGCCTTCGATACAAAAGCCTATCGGCTTTCACTCAGTCAGCTGTATTTGTGTGACTTCAAACTTCAAACATCAAACCCGCAGCCTTCGCTTCCCCCTTGACCCCCTGAAGGGGCGAGCTGGCGCACTTTAATTCATTTTATAACCCAACTTCAAACCCCTAGCCTTCGATACAAAAGCCTATCGGCTTTCACTTAGTCAGCTACGCGTGTATAACCTCCAACTATATCGAAACTTTAAAATACATGCCAAAACTTCTTCTATTCGGATAGGCGTATAGCTCATAGCCTTGTCCATTACCGTTTGTTAGCGAACTTTCTGGGTCTATGTTAGGCACATTACTATGAATTAGCCAAAGATTAGAACCAAATATGCCGATGTTTAAACTTCTTAATTTCAATTTCTTTGCTACGCTAGTCGGTACATTGTAGCCTATACTCATTTCTCTTAACTTGATAAAGGAAGCATCATAGATAAAAGGTTCATGTATTTCATCTTGCCATCTTGATACCCGTTCATAATAATCGAAAGGGTTTACGTAAGTCTGATTATTCTGTCCACTTACATCTTGTCCATTAATGACTGTCCCTTCAGCATATACTCCTTCTATGAGTTGACCTCCTGTAGGTGTCCAATTTTCAGATGAAACACCCGCCAGCTCCCGTTCAGCTTCTGAAGCATACCTCTCCTCTCTGCCTTCAAGCGATTCCACAAAATTTCCGGCATATCCGTTCCCATACATGTTGGTTCCACTAAACATATCACCTCCGAATTGGCTATGAATTAATACTGAAGCTGTCCAGTTTTTATAAGTGAAATTTTGACTAAGGGAAAGCATAAAATCAGGAGTGAAATTTCCGAGAACCTTAGGAGTAGCGTCTTTAATGGCCATTCCGTTTTGGTCAACTAATACATTCCCAGTTTCGTCTCTTAGGAACCCAAAACCTACTATGTCTCCATAAGGGTTTCCTGGTCTAGCTTCTATACTCAGTCTCCAGTGTTCATAAAGAATAGAGCTTTCTACGTTTTCTCCCAGTTCTTTAACCTCAGAGTAATTCTTAGCATAAGCTATATTGGCATTCCACTCAAAGTTCTTTTTCTGAACAGGAGTGACATTTAGTTGCAGCTCAATACCTCTATTTACAATGATACCACTATTGACCACAGCAAATGCATAACCTGAAGCTGCTGAAAGCGGAACGGTGCTAATTTGATTGAAACTGGTATTGTGATACCAAGTGAAATCGATACCTAGTCGATTGTGCCAGAATTTAGTCTCTGAACCTATTTCTACAGAATTGTCTAACTCTGGAACTATACCAAGGTTAGGAACAGTTCTGCCGATCAATTGAGAAGGTCCGAATCCTTCATTGTCGAGTTCTATGTATGTAGTTTCATCCTGATAAGGATCAGGATCATTTCCAACTCCAGCGTAAGACATTCTGATTTTACCAAAAGAGAAGAATTTTTCGCTGATTCTATCTCTGTTGAATAATTCAGAATATACAAACCCCAAACTGGCTGAGCTATATAAAAATGAATTCTGACCTTCTGGAAGGGTAGAAGACCAATCATTTCTAGTGGTTAAATCAAGATATAGAAATCCGTCATATTCCAATTGACCAAAGGCATAAAGCGAGTTTTTAGCCGCTTCAGCCAAGAAGTTTCTTGAAAAAATTGGGTTGACACTATTCTCAAGCGAATAAACATCTGGTTCTATTAGTCCGCCAGAAGTATTCTGAGAAAGTGTGGTTCTCTCCCAATACATAGCGTTGCCACCGAAGTTCAAGAAGTACTTGAACTTCTCAGAGAACTGATTCTGGTAACGGATTAAGAAATCTGTGTTTATGAGATTCTGAGTAATGATATTGGTAGAATAATCTCCCAGAGAACTAATGAGACCCTGCTGAGCATTAACATTAAAATATTCCGTGGTGTAGGAGTCTGGAGAGGTTCTTAGAGTAGCTGTGAGTTTATCAGAAAACTTATAGCTCAATGAAACATTACCTAACACTCTATTTCTGGTATCTCCATTTCGCTGATTTTGAATATTCCAATACGGATTAGTCATCCAATTCCATGCGCCATACCAGGTTACTTCGTTGCCGTCTTCATCTTGGGTATAATTCTCTAGAGAAGATGTGCTGATATGTCTTGGCATGTGAATAAAGTTTCTATTCGGATTATCATGCGAGTCAGAAAGTCCGGGTCTATTCACCGCTTTATTCTGAACGTAACTCACATAACCGTTTAGGCTAAGCTTTTTTGAAATATTGCCCACGAACTTCAGTGATAGGTTATTTCTATTCAGTGTAGCACCAGGAATTATATCATTGGTTTTATTGTTAGAAGCAGAAAACCTCAGGTTGATTCCTTTTACTCTTCCTTCTATGGAGATGGAGTTGTTCCAAATACTGCCAAGTCTAAAGAAATCCTTGTAGTTGTCCTGCTGGGGTGTAAAAGTGCTTTCATTTCCATCCCAATCCACAATAGTCTGACCTGTCATTTCTGGCCCCCAGCTCCCTTTACTAAAGTCTGTGGCTGTGCTGAATACTGGTGTTCCTTCTACCATATTCCAAGCTCCTTCAAACTTTCCGTTTCTTCCAGCACCATATTTATTCTGAAGGTCATATAATATGTATGGTGATTCTACTGTAAATCTTGAACTAAAATTGACTCTGAGTTTTTTACCCCCACTCTTGGTGCTTATTAGAATTACTCCGTTTTTAGCAGCAGAGCCGTAAAGAGCTGAAGCAGATGCTCCCTTAAGTACAGATATAGATTCTACATCATCAGGATTAATGTCAGAGACTCCATTTCCATAATCTTTTCCACCCCATTCATCTCCAGAGTTACTATTGGTGTTGTTATTAATAGGCACTCCATCCACTACTATTAAAGCTTGGCTGTTTCTACTGAGAGAGTTGTTTCCTCTTAAGATAATTCTACTAGAAGTGCCAGCGCCACCGTTAGTAGAGCTAATGTTTAATCCAGCTACTTTACCAGCCAATCTGTTCACTACGCTAGGATCAGAGTTGAGTTCTATGTCTTTTGATTTTAATTCTGTTATGGCATAGCCAATAGACTTTTTTTCTCTTTTAATGCCTAGAGCAGTAACCACTGCATCATCTATCTCTACAGCAGATTCTACTAGAATAGCTGTTACATAATCACCTATTATTGCTACAGAATCTTCTGAAAACCCTACGGCAGAGACCAGAATATGGGTGTCAGAATCAGAGACTTTGATGCTAAATAATCCGTCTCCATTTGCAGAAGATTGATCTATAGAGGAGTAAATATTAGCGAAAGGAATCGGCTCTTTTTCAGTACTTATTACAGATCCTGATATGGTTTTTTGCCCATATGCAATGATGCTTAAGCCCAAAGCCAATAATAGAATCAGATGAGATTTTAAAGAGTTCATTTCCGGTGTTTCAAATATAATTGCAACGCCTAGAACTAAAGAATAAATTTATCTAAGAATTAAGAGAAACCTTAGATTCTTAAAGCTAGAAATGAATAAGTATTCCTTTCTGGTCCCTTTCTAATGAGCAAATAAACGAAACAGGGTAAATGTTCTTTTCTATCCTTTAGATAAAGAAGTTTTCAAATATTTAAACCCTTCATCTACAGTATTAAATATATGTGCTTCTGTAACTAAGTCAGGTACTATATCTATCTTCTTAAACATGTCTAGCGGCTGTTCTTTCACACCTATTAGTATGACTTCTATACCACGAGTTTCTAACTGTAGAATGGAATCTTCTAAAGCATACAATCCCGATTGATCTATGTATGGTACTCGGTCGAACCTAATAATCAAAGCTTTCACGTTTTCAGAAAGACCAGTCATTTCATCTTTGAAGTGTGACGTAAACCCAAAGAATAGGGGACCATACAGATGTTTTATTATGACCTTATCCTTATAGGTATTGTAGAACTCAATTTCATCCTGCCAAGGTTTAGATCCATCAAAGTCTGAAACAGGGCCAACCTCCATTCCCGTTTCACCTATGTCACTAGCTTTTTTCATAAATAGGAGAGAGGCCAATGCTACTCCTATTCCCACTGCTTGGATCAGACTTCCAAATGTGGTGATAAGAAGCACTAAAATCAACACTACAGCATCAGCTCTAGGGACGCGTAGCAAATGCTTTAGACCTTTAAAATCTATGATCTTAAAACCTATAGGAATGAGTAACCCTGCCAGCACGCATAACGGAATATGAGCAGCTAAAGAGCCTAAACCTAATAGCACTGCTAGCAAGAATACACCGTGCAGTACACCTGATAATTTAGTTCTTCCACCTGAATTAATATTTACTACAGTTCCTTTAGTGGCGCCAGCACCTGGTATTCCGCCTATCAGTCCAGCCAGCATGTTTCCTATTCCTTGACCTATAAGCTCACGATTACTGTTATGCTTGGTCTTAGTCATGTTATCGGCTATAACTGAGGTAAGAAGTGAGTCTATACTTCCTAGAACAGCCAGTACCACCCCATATTCTAGAATTAACGCATAGCTAGAAGGTTCTATGAGTTTGAACCCAGCTAGTTGTAAAGTCGGAAGTCCTGAAGGAATTTCACCTATAACCGGAACATCTATTTTAAAGAAATAAGCTACTACAGAAGCTAAAAGAAGAGCCACCAATGCACTGGGTATGGCCTTAGTAATCTTTGGAAAAAGAAAGTATGTAGCTATAGTTAAACCTCCTAAACCTAAGGCAGATAAATTAGCCTCCTGGAATAACCTGCCCAGATCTGAAATGACCGCTATAGTGGACTTAGGAGCAGACAATCCTGCGAAAGGAAAAATCTGTAGAATTACTATGATCAAACCTACACCACTCATAAACCCTGAAACTACAGGGTACGGGAAGTACTTTACATATCCTGCTATATTTAGAAACCCAAAGATGATTTGGATCAACCCTCCTAATACAAATGCTGCTATGACTATACCCAATCCAGCTTCTAGACTTCCAGTAAGTTCGGTGGCAGCAGCTACCAGAGCCGCGGAAACTACAGTCATAGGTCCAGTCGGACCACTAGCTTGAGTATCTGTACCACCAAACAGTGCCGCGAAGATTCCTACTGCTATAGCTCCATAAAGTCCTGCCGTGGCACCTAGTCCAGACTGAACACCAAAAGCTAATGCCAGGGGTAAAGCCACTACACCAGCTACCAAACCACCAGTAATATCTCCTTTAAGAGTTTTGGGGTCAAAGATTTTTTTAAACATGTAAATAGGTTTTAGAGTAGTAATTTAAGATCAGTGGCTTATAAGAAATCAACTTTTCCTGTGTCCATATCGTACACTCCGCCTACTATTTTTATTTCACTTGCATCTTCCATTTCTTTTAGAATAGGACTGTGCTTTCTTATGTTTTCTATGGTGTTTTTTACATTCTGCTCGCATACCATGTGCACGAACTCAGGGTTTTTAGAGGTCTTATCTCCTTCATAGTCTTTTAGCATCTCCACTGCCGGTCTAATCTTAGTTAGCATGGCAGTTATATTCCCTAGTTTTACATCATCTACTGCAGCTTTTACGGCACCACAGGCTTCATGTCCTAAAACTAAAACTACTTTAGAGCCAGATACTTTACAGGCGAATTCCATGCTGCCGAGTATGTCTTCATTCACAAAGTTTCCTGCTACCCGAGCCACGAATACATCTCCTATGCCTTTATCAAACACATCTTCTACCGGTACCCTGCTGTCCACACATGATAAAATGACTGCTTTAGGGAATTGGCCACCTCTAGTTTGGCGTACTTGAGCAGTATGGTCTCTAGCTGTTAAGTCATTATTAACAAAACTATTATTTCCTTCTTTCAATGATGCTATCACATCGTCAGGGCTCAAGTTGGCTTGTTCTTCTGCAGTCAGAACATCTGAGACAAGAGGTTTTATTTCTATTTTTTGACTTTCGCCAGATTCTGTTTCGGCTATTACTGTGAATTTTTTA
>JBGCDA010000003.1:0-105638 GCA_045104985.1 Flavobacteriales bacterium
GCTTAGTGGTATTATCTCTTCCTCTTCTGGCTGGTGAAAAAACCAGAATAGGTGGCTTAGCACTAAACACATTAAAGAAACTAAATGGAGATAGGTTAGGTCTTCCATTCTCATCTATAGTGCTAGCAAATGCTATAGGCCTAGGACCGATAGATCCTGAAAGTAATCCATGTACTTTTCCTACTGGTAATTCTTTTGGATAAAATGTTTTCATGTGTATTTAATTGCTCGTCTCTAACTGTTAATCACTAGTCTTTAGCTATTTAAATTAAATATTAAAATCTATCGTTTTTTCTTCGCTGCCCACCGTTCCCGAACCTCCTTCGTTTTTCCCTAACCCCAGATTCTCCCTCGCTTCCCCTTGAGACCCGAACCGGTAGCTTCGACTTTCCTCCCTATGGTCGGGCTCAGCCACCTGTCATTTACGACTTCGAATCTCAAATCTCGAATTTCGTATCTGCCTCGCTTCCCCCTAGCCCCTCCCGATAGCTATCGGGATTCGACAAAATGCTCAGTGCAGCGCCTAAAGAGGCGACCTTTCGCACTCATTTTTTCTCTTCCAGATTCTAACCTCCAACTTCAAACCACGAACTTCGAATCTCACATTTCAAATCTCAAATCTCAAATTAACTCTACCTCCCTTCCACTTCCTTAACCATATCCATTACTTGGTCTTGTAAAAAGGTCTTATATACTCTAATGCGTTCTCTTACTTTTTCGTCTCCTGCGCCTATAATTTGTGCGGCTAGTATACCTGCGTTCTTAGCTCCGTCTAGAGCTACTGTGGCTACTGGCACTCCGCCTGGCATTTGGAGTATAGAGAGCACACTGTCCCAGCCGTCTATGGAATTACTTGATTTTACGGGCACACCTATTACAGGAAGTGGCGTAATACTGGCTACCATTCCTGGTAAATGTGCTGCACCTCCAGCTCCAGCTATGATGGTTTTGAGGCCTCGGTCTGCAGCTTCTTCAGCGTATTTGACCATTCTGTGAGGAGTCCTATGCGCTGAAACCACCGTCATTTCATAAGTGATTCCTAATTCTTTTAAAATGTCTGCAGCCTTCTGCATTACTGGCAGGTCAGACTTGCTTCCCATAATTATTCCTACTTCAGCCATGTGTTTTTTAGTTGTGCGTTGCAACGCAAAAATACTACCTCTTAATAAAACATACCTACTATGGCTGCGGTGAATAAACAAGCCAAAGTTCCTCCAATAAGTGCTTTAAATCCAAGCTTGCTCAAGAGCCCTTTTCTAGTAGGAGCCAATGCCCCTATTCCTCCAATCTGAATTCCGATAGAGGCGAAATTAGCAAACCCACAAAGGATGTAAGTAGCCATAATTATGGATTTATCTTCTGTGAAAGCACCATCAGCTTTCATGCCCCCTAGCGTTCCGTAAGCTACGAATTCATTGAGGATGGTTTTTTCTCCCAGAAGTTGTCCAACGAGCAGAATATCCTCCTGACACACTCCTATTAACCACACTATAGGAGCGCCTATGTACCCCAATAACATATCAAAAGATAAGCCTGCATATGGTGTATGCTCTGCTATATAACCGTTCACATTAGTAATGTGACCTATCTTAAATAACGCTGCATTTCCAAAGGCCATTAAAGCTGTAAAAACTAATAACATGGCGCCTACGTTAACCGCTAGCCGAAGTCCATCTGAAGTCCCATTAGATATGGCCTCCAGCGCGTTACTTCCTATTTTCTCATTTGAGATTTTAAGCTCTTGGTTGAACTCTTCTGTTTCTGGCACTAATATTTTAGCTGCTACTATGGCCGCTGGAGCAGACATTATAGATGCAGCCAGCAGGTGCTTGGCAAATCTAACCGCCTCCTCCTCATTACCTCCACCGAGATAGCCAATATAAGCTGCCAATACTCCTCCTGCTATAGTAGCCATTCCACCTGTCATTAATGACATCACTTCAGACTTAGTCATTTTATCTAGGTATGGCTTGACCAAAAGAGGCGCCTCGGTCTGACCTAAGAAGATATTACCTGCAGCAGCTAAACTTTCTGCCCCAGAGAGTTTCATGAGTCGTTTCATGACCCATGCAAAAGCCCAAACCACTTTCTGTAGAATTCCCCAATAGTAAAATAAACTGGTGAGCGCTGAGAAAAATATAACTGTAGGAAGAATAATAATAGCAAAGTTCAATAAAGGAGATTGAATTTCTTCTGTTCCAAACTGCTTGAATAGGAATGTGGTTCCTTCATTGGTAAAACCAATTACTTTGGTAAAAATTCTACCAATCCATTCAAAGAAACTCCCTACCGGTATGTACTCATTTAGCTTATCATTAAGAATTAAAAAGGCAAACACCAGCTGAATTAGAAGGCCTATAGCTACTTGCTTCCAGTTGATCTTTTTCTTATTTGAAGAAAACAAAAAAGCAATGCCTATAATAACAGCTATCCCAAGAAACCCTCTAAGTACACTCATTTAACACCTCTGGTTTAGATGTGCCGAAGATATAAAAGAAGCTGCGTACTGAAATTAAATGTTGATGGATAATGGTAAATTGTTCATTTTACGCTTTTGAGCTCCCTACCCTAGAGAGGTTTAATGGTTTCTAATAGATCAGAATTAAACATGTCTCCTGGTGAGATCATGAGCGACTCTAGTGGAATATCCTTTCCATAACGTCTGGTCATTATTTCTTTTACTATAGGATGAGTAAGGTCAAAATCGCTCAGTGGTCTGAGTTCTCCTAGCTCTACATTTAAAGCGGAATGGTATAATTTCCAGACCAGTTCGCTGCAGTAAATCTCCTTATCTGACCAATCGAAGTAGATGTCATAGTTTTTTCCTATGTTGGTTACTGCCTCCGTTTTCATCTGTAGCTCTACCTCTGAAGTAAGTGATGAATCGGCCGTTTTCAGCCTTTTTACAGAATACAGATTATCATCTCCATGGGTAACCCACTCACTAAGCGGAGTTAGTTTAACAGGCTGCACAGCTTCCAACACTAGCCACTCATCTCCTTTTTTTTCATAGATCATGCCCACATGGCTGTATTTAGACCCTGTGGCTAGCTGAATAGCTGCACTCTGCCCAGATTTAGACGACTGAAATACCAAATCTCCAAATTGGAGTTCAGTCTCAGCCTTCCTTTCCGAATAGTGAATCTTTTCAGAAAGACATGTTTTCCTCTCTCCTTTAGCTAGAACAGTCCCAATTAGAAATACAGCTATCGAAGCGATAGCTATTAAAGTAAGTTTCTTCATCTGTTATTTCTGCTTTTTGTAAGATCCTCTTAATCGCTTGGAGATAATGTAAAACAGCACTCCTCCTATGATCAATGCTGGCCAGATTCTAACTAATACCAAGAGAAATGACAACAGTCCATTCCATCCTGAACTCAATGCTCTAACTAAACGATTTGGTCTTTTATCTATGGTAGGTGGAACTTCTATGTTTTGGTAGAACTCTACTTTTATCGTTGATAGCGAAACTCTATCAGATAAATACTTGAGTCTACCTTCGGCAGTTTCTATAATAGTCCTGAGTTTTCCTAGTTCTCGCTCTACTTTAATGACTTCTTCTACATTCTTAGCCATTTTTAGCAGATCGTAATACCTGGCCTCCAGTTCTTTATTGGTTTTTATTCTGGCAGAAACATCTAAGAACTCTTCTGTAACATCACTTGCCGAAATTTCTCTTTTATCAAAATTCTTTACTCCAAGCCCATCACATACTGAAATTAACGCATCAAAATTCTCCGAAGGCACTCTGAGGTTCAGATAAGCAGTATTCACATATTTACCATTTGCCTGATTTTCGGACGATACATATCCACCTAGGTTCTTTACTGATTCTATTAAAGTAAGATGCGTGAGCGATAAGCTATCTGTTTCAAACTTTAAGTCGGCTTTTCTGATGAGCTTACGCTGGTAAGCTGGAATTTTTTGATCTTTAGTCCTATTGCTAGAACTGCCAGCTGCAGATACGTCAGCATTAACTTCATAAGTGGCGTTATCCGAAGGGGTAACGGTTACTGACGAATTTCCCGATGCATCACTGCCCGTCCATGTATAAGTGCCATTCTGAGCCAGACCTTCCACATAACCATCTGAAGGAATTTCGGGTTCAAGTTCATCAGCAGATTTCACACTCTTATTAGGGGCATAATTAGTGTCGTTACAGCAAGCAAATAGCACTGCCGTGCTTGAAATCAATAATAAATAAAGTAGGTGTTTCATGAGTATAACTAGTTAGTAGAGCACGGCTTAAGAACAATTGGTTCTCCATGCTCTGGTTTAACGCTAAACCGTACACTCATATTTTAGAGAGGTTCAGATCTTTACATTACTCCTCTCCTAACATCTTTAAGGCTTCTTTTTTTTCTGCCAGAAACTCCTCTGTCACCTCAGGATAGGTGGGCTTCATGCCTTTTAAAATGTCCTTAACTATTTCTGAAACTATAAGTCTCATGGTAGGTTTATCATCTGCTGGAATACAATACCACGGTGCATGAGACTGACTGGTTTTAGGCATCATATCGGCATAGGCAGCCATGTAATTATCCCAAAGGGCGCGTTCTTTCAAGTCTCCAGAATTAAATTTCCAGTTTTTATGCGGAAGGTTTAATCTTCTTAAAAATCTGCTCTTCTGCTCGTCTAAGCCTACGTTTAAAAAAAACTTAATAATGGTGGTCCCGTTTTTTTGGATGCGTTCTTCCCATTCATTAATCATCTCAAATCTGGCATTCCAAAACGCCTGATCTGCATCTGCTGGTGATTTAATTTCTGGCAGTCTCTGCCCCATTAAATAGCCTGGGTGAACTCTTACTACTAGCGTTTCTTCATAATGGCTGCGGTTAAATACATTGATGTGGCCTTTTGGAGGGAGTTTCTTATTGCAACGCCACAAAAAATCATGTGCTAACTCTTCTTTACTAGGAGATTTAAAACTGTAAAAGCCCGTGCCCTGTGGGTTTAATCCGGTAAACACCTCTCTTATAGTGCTATCTTTACCAGCCGCATCCATAGCCTGGAATACTACGAGCACACTTCTGCGGTCTTCTGCGTAGAGCTTTTCCTGAAGCTCAGCTAGCTTCTTTCTATTCTTCTTAATGCGCTTTTCTATCTGCTCCTCACCCATTTCTAGGTCTATTTGCGTAGCAATGCTAGACATATTCAACTTCTCAGCACTATTTGTTATTAAGAATTGTGATCTGTAATCCATGTATTTCGTAAAAATTAGTTATTTCGTATTGGTCAAATTTAAGGTTTTAAACGCATGACATTCTTACTCGTTATTCCTACATGGGGAATAGTTTTACTCACCATTTTAGGTCTTCTGGTGCTGCTGGCTTTGAAAGATGTTTTTTTCAATAGGGAGCACACCATTAAACATAACTTTCCGGTAGTAGGTCACATCCGTTATTTACTAGAAAAAATAGGCCCTGAACTGAGGCAGTATATAGTAGCTAATAACAGGGAAGAGCTTCCATTTAACCGCAGTGAACGAAGCTGGATTTATGCTTCTTCTAAAAAAGAGAATAACTATGAGGGCTTCGGATCTGATCAGGATTTCAAAGCCAATAATTACATATTTATAAAGAATGACCTCCTCCCTTATGGCCACGATCATGATGAAGTGCCTAAGGATTTTTTACCAAGTGCTAAGGTT
Organism: Flavobacteriales bacterium; assembly: GCA_045104985.1. Taxonomy (GTDB): domain Bacteria; phylum Bacteroidota; class Bacteroidia; order Flavobacteriales_D; family Sanyastnellaceae; genus ASP10-05a. The sequence continues at coordinate 5,651 of JBGCDA010000003.1, forward strand.
ATAGGTGAAGCCCATGGCAGAAAGAAACCTTACCGTCCTAGGAGTATCATTAACATTTCAGCCATGAGCTTTGGCTCTCTTTCTGCCGCAGCTGTAGAAAGTTTAAATGAGGGTGCGTTACAGTCTGGCTGTTACCATAACACAGGCGAAGGTGGACTGAGCCAATACCATAAAAAAGGTGCTGATGTGGTTTTTCACTTCGGCACAGGCTATTATGGAGTGCGTTCTAAAGAAGGCAGCTTTAGCATGGAAAAAATGAAAAAGCTGGTAGAAGACAATCCTTCAATTAGAGCTATAGAAGTAAAATTATCTCAAGGAGCCAAGCCAGGGAAAGGTGGTGTACTGCCAGGAAAAAAGATTACTGCTGAAATAGCAGAAATAAGAGGTGTAGAAATGGGTGTAGATGTGCTTTCTCCTAGACGTCATAAAGTGTTTTCGGATATAGATGGGCTAATAGATTTTGTAGAATCCATAGCAGATGAAACAGGGCTGCCAGTGGGCATAAAGTCTGCCATAGGTAAAATGGAAATGTGGGAAGAGCTGGCTTCTAAAATGGCCAGCACTAACCGAGGGCCAGACTGGATTAGTGTAGATGGTGGTGAAGGAGGTACTGGTGCCGCTCCACCTAGCTTTGCTAATCATGTTTCTCTACCTTTCGTTTATGGATTTTCTACAGTTTATAAAGTTTTCCAGAAGCATGGTTTAGAAAAAGACATCACATTTATAGCTTCTGGAAAACTAGGTTTACCAGCTAAGGGCGCCATGGCTTTTGCTATGGGTGCTGATATTATTAATGTAGCTAGAGAAGCCATGATGTCTATTGGCTGTATTCAGGCGCAGGTTTGTCATACCAATACTTGTCCAGCGGGTATTGCAACGCAAAAGAAATGGCTGCAAAATGGCATTCATATTCCTACTAAAGCGGAACGCTATGCTAACTATGCTAGAACTTACAGAAAGGAGTTGAGAGAACTGAGCTATGCAGCTGGCTACTATCATCCTGCTGCTTTAAAAATGACCGATATTAAGATGAATACGAGTGACCAATATCAAACTAAAACGTTAAAAGATATGTTCGACTATGACAAAACGAGTATTCCACTCAAAAGCTTGGAAGACATGGCAAATTGTAGTTATTTAGGACATCAATTAAAAACGGTAAAATGATGTTTACAGGAGGATACGGAATGTACATGCTTATAGGCGTGGTATTTGGAGGATTAAGCATGCTAGTGAGCTCTAGATTAAAGAGTAAGTTTAAAAAATACTCTGAAGTCCATCTTCAGAATGGAATGTCTGGAAAGGAGATAGCTGAAAAAATGCTGAATGACCATGGCATAACCGATGTGCAAGTAATTTCAGTACCTGGTCAACTTACCGACCACTATAACCCACAAAACAAGACGGTTAACCTTAGCGCAGTGGTTTATGGAGAGCGTAATGCGGCATCTGCTGCAGTGGCTGCTCATGAGGTAGGCCATGCCGTGCAGCATGCAGAGGCTTATAAATGGCTTACCATGCGTTCTAAACTAGTGCCTGTGGTAAGTGTAGCGAGTAGAGCTACGCAGTTCATACTTATGGGCGGATTCATGCTGGCTTTAATGGACTCTCCTATATTTTTATGGATAGCCATAATCATTTTTGGTATAGTAGCCTTATTTAGCGTAGTAACTTTACCTGTAGAATATGATGCTAGTAATAGAGCACTGGCCTGGATGAAAGGAAACTACATAGTTACAGAAAATGAATATGCTGGAGCTAAAGATGCACTGAAATGGGCAGCTAGAACTTACTTGGTAGCCGCATTAGCAGCCATAGCCAATGTACTTTATTTTGTAATGAGGCTGCTGAACTCTAGAGACTAGCATAGACTGAAGACTCTGGGTAGAAGTTGGAAGTTGGCACTATGGCTGCCGCTCAGTGACCGAAGTTGGAAAAAAATCATAATTAAAAAAGAAATTTTGAAAATCAACCATATAAATTAAAAATGAAAACATCTACACTAGCGGCTGCTTTAATCAGTAGCTCATTATTACTGTTCAGTTGCGGAGGCGCGGAGCATTCTCATGACCACAACTCAGAAGAAACAAATTCTACGATAACTCCTGAGCAAACTAAAGAAGCTGACGAGGCCATCCAAAAAATGGATGAAGTAGCTAAAGAAATTGACCAAAAACAAGAAGAATTAGATAAAGCCCTAGAAGATTTAGGAATCTAAAAAAACACCCCTATTTAAAATGAAACATATATTATTAGCTATAGCAGTATTCGCATTTGTAAATACTCAAGCACAACTAGATAAAGTTAATTCTAAGGCTGACAAAGCCCAAAAAGAAATGACTAAAGCCGGAGATAAGGCTCAAAAAGACGCTGGCGACAAAATGAAGGAAGCAGAAAAAGCTTCTAAAGAAAGCATGAAAGATGCCAAGCAATCTGCTAAAGACGGCATGAAAGAAGCGGAAGGAAAAGCAGGCGACATGAAGAAAGAAGCAGAAATGTCTGCTGCTGACATGAAAGAGAAAATGAAGAACATGTCAGACGAAGAAAGAAAAGCTTTCAAAGAAAACATGGAGAAAAAAGCGGCTGGTATGAAAGATAAGGTAGCTGCTAAAAAAGAAGCCATGTCTGGCCTTACTGCAGACCAAAAAGCTGATGTCATGAAGAAAAATGAGGCAGCTAAAGCGGCTGTAGCTAAGAAATATGGGAAATCTGCTGAGGAAGTTTCTAAGATGGAAAAAATGTCTGAAGAAGAAGTAAATAACCTTAATAAAGTAGATCAAGCTGCTGTTAAAACTGTTAAGACAACTCAAAAAGTAAACGCTGGACAGGCTAAGGTAAATGCTGCTACTGCTAAGATAGAAGCTGCTGAAGCTAAGTTAGAAGCTGCCAAAACTGATGGTTCTATGACTGCCGATGAAATTTCTGCTATGGCTTCTAAAATATCTGCTGCTAAAGAAAAAGTAAATGCTTTAAAAGGTGCTGTTAAAACAGGAATGAACCTAGTAAAGTAAATTCTACTTTTTTTAGAATTAAAACATAAAAAAGCCCCATTTGGATGATCCAAGTGGGGCTTTTTAATATGCTATTTATTAAACTTAGTTTAAGCCAATTCTACCACCATGGCACTGGCACCGCCACCACCATTACAGATACCGGCAGCTCCTATTTTACCTCCGTTCTGCTTCAGAACATGTAGTAAAGTGACTATGATTCTAGAACCACTATTCCCTAAAGGGTGACCTAAAGAAACCGCTCCTCCGTATACATTAACCTTAGATGGATCTAATCCCAATTCTTGATTATTGGCTATTCCAACTACTGCGAAGGCCTCATTTAACTCCCAGAAATCCACATCCTCATTCTTTAAGCCTGCTTTTTCTAAAGCTATAGGTAGTGCCTTACTCGGGGCAGTAGTAAACCACTCAGGGGCATGAGCAGCATCTGCATTGGCTCTAATTTTAGCTAAAGGAGTTAGTCCTAACTCATTCATTTTATCTTCACTTACTAAGACTAGTGCCGAGGCTCCGTCATTTAAAGTAGAAGCATTAGCAGCGGTAACGGTCCCTTCTTTGTCAAACACAGGACGTAGACTTGGAATCTTTTCCATTTTTACATTCTTGTACTCCTCGTCTTCAGATATAACTAAGGCGTCTCCTCTTCTCTGAGGTACTTCTACTGACACTACCTCATCAGCGAATTTACCTTCAGCCCATGCAGCAGCGGATCTATTATAAGAATCTACAGTGAATGCATCTTGGTCTTCTCTAGAAATGTTTTTTTCTTTAGCGCATAATTCAGCACATACACCCATGTGCGTTTTATTATAGACATCAGTCAGGCCATCTTTCACCATACCATCTAGCATTTTTATATCACCTAGTTTCTGACCCGTTCTAGAGCTTACATAATGAGGTACCTGGCTCATGTTTTCCATTCCACCTACTACCACTATATCATTATCGCCAGCTTTAATAGACTGAGCTCCTAGCGCTATGGCTTTCATTCCAGAGGCACATACTTTATTTACAGTGGTACATGGAACTGAATCTGGAATACCTGCAAACATGGCCGCCTGTCTGGCAGGAGCCTGGCCTAAATTGGCACTCATTACATTTCCCATAAATACTTCTTGAACTTGGTTTGGGTTCACTCCAGAAGCATCTAAAGCTCCTTTTATGGCAGCCGCTCCTAATTTAGTAGCAGACACTGAAGATAAAGCCCCTAAAAAACTTCCTATTGGAGTTCTTTTAGCACTTACTATATATACGTCTCTCATTGATCTATGTGTTTTTTTTTTGCGTTGCAAATGTAGGAACTACCCACAATTAATTGATGAAGTAACATACCTCCTTCTTTTTCAGAAAAAGCTTAACGTCCTTTAACAATCCACTCACAATTTAGTGCTATTAATAATGTTCTTAAAGCATATTAATTATCCAATCCAAGGATACATTGGTTGATAGTTATTTTGGTTAAGGTTTAGAGTCGCTGTGGTGGCGGCTCATAAGAAATATGCCAGCTCAGCGGAGTTGGCATTTTCATTTTATATAATTGGATTTCTATGGTTTAACTCTAAAAATATGGAAAAACAGTAACCAAATAGAATAACATCCCGTAACATGAATTAACTATCTCATTTAGGGTTTCTCCTCACAAACCCTTCCGAAAACTACATAAGAGCTGTTTTAGTAACCACTTAACCAGCCGTAGAATGCTTGAATATTATAAGACCGTATTAGGGAAAGTCAGATTTGACCAACTCTTGTTCAGAAAAGAACTAAGAAAAGCTTTTAAAAATTTAGTTGAAGATGAAGCCACCGAATTGAAGGATTGGCTCAAGGAAAGCAGTTATGTTTGACTTACTTCGGTTAATTTAATTGATTGAAAATAAACCTCTAGGAATTGAACCTAGAGGTTTTTTTATGCTCTAGATTCAAAGCTAAATCACCTAGCTAATCTCAAGAAACTCTTAGGCACTGGTGTTTTCACCTCTACAGTTCTGTCTGCGTATGCTAGATCTACAGAGAATAAGTGCGATGCCATTCCTTTTTCAAAGGTTTCTTCAGACCTGTACTTTTTATCACCTACAATAGGGTTCTTCATCAAAGAGAACATGGCTCTAATCTGATTTTTATGCTGACTCACTTCTTCTATACGAATTACTGAGTGCTGGCCGTTAGACTTCATTACTCTATACTTCAGGTGAACCTCCTTAGTCTTCTTCCCTTTTCCTGGAAGCAGAAGTCCTATGTCATTTTCATTAAAGGTATCTTCTAGATCTCCCTCCTTGTCTAGCATTCCCCCAGGAATAACAATATAGTGGCGCTTTCTGAACTTTTTCCAATTTTCTTGGAGTTCTTTAAATACGACTAAACTTTTAGCAAAAACGACTACTCCACTTTCTTTCTTGTCTACACTGTTTACCATTAAACAGGTCTCTACATTCTTACTACCGAAGTAGAGAAATACATCAGTAAACAGTGTTTTGAATTTTCTGTTTGCAGACTTAGCTATAAGGCCAGTTCTTTTTTCTACAGCCAGAATATATTCATCTTCATATAGAACCTTATGCCTCAGTTCTCTTTCCTCACGAATTCTGTTTTTCTGAGCCTGCACGAGTTCTATCATGCTTCCAGATTCGATTTCTGAAGAGGGAATCTTTATACATTTTCCATTGACAAGAATCTGCCCAGTTTTAATCACATTTCTGGCTTTGGTTTTGGAGCTGTAACCTAAGCTTGACTGAACTACTTCTAGAAGAGTTCCTTTTATTTTAGCTTGAAATTTCACTTGGCTTTTTCTGAGGCTAATTTGAGCGCATTGTAAGTATTTACAATTCCTCCATTTTTGCCTAATTTTTTAAACTTTACGAGGTCTGTGCTTTCGCCTGGCAAATCTACCTTTATCTTCTTCTTATTTACTGCAGAATCTATAAGAATTTCTTTAAGCTCTACAGCACTAAGTTCAGGATTATTAGACCAAACTAAGGCTGCTACTCCAGCCACTACTGGAGCTGCCATACTAGTTCCGCTTAGTCTCTCGTAGTTATTCTCTGGGGTAGTGCTATAAATATCGCTTCCAGGAGAAAAAATATCGATGCTCTTTTTTCCATAATTAGAGAAGCTGCTTACGGACATAGGCTCTTCCATCCATGAACTGCTACCTACCTCTATCCAAGATGAAATTTGCTTTCCGCCTTCTCTAGGTGTATCGTTAGGAAAGTTATTTTTTTGATCTATGTTTTTACTAGAATTTCCTGCAGCATGCACTAAAAGGACTCCTTTACTAGCTGCATATCGTGCTGCTTCATCTACCACACCTTTATTAGGAGAGTATGACTTTCCGAAACTCATATTAATAATGTGAGCACCATTGTCTACTGCATACCTAATAGAATTGGCCACATCTTTATCTCGCTCATCTCCATTAGGTACTACTCTAACACTCATTATTTTTACATTATGTGCTATGCCCTGAGCGCCTAGTTTATTATTACGCACAGCCGCTACTATACCAGCCACGTGAGTGCCGTGTCTAGAATCTGGACCTTTTACGTTATTGTTTCCGTAGTATTTTTCAGTTACATCTTCGTAGTTATCTCCTACTATTCCTCTAGAGTCGAAATCTAAATTATACATGTACTTAATCGCACTTTCATAATGTTCCTTTCCTTCTTCCAATTGACTTTCTGCTCCAGCAGACTTGATTTCCATCACGAATGCTTTAAACGCTTCTTCCATTTCATTTTCAGTCTTCACCTTTGCTAACTCTTCCAAGGTAGGATCTTCCTTTCTGGTTTTTTCCTGCATTAAAGCCTTAGCTTGCTGGTATGCCATATAGATCTGCATAAACTCATTATACTCGGCTTCTGCATCTTCCATTCTTTTTTTATACTGTTCTTCAAATCTCAAATACTTAGCATAATCTTTCTTATCTGACTTAGAAATGTTATCGGCAGATTTACCTTCATATTTAGCTTTCAATTTTTTATAAATTCTGGTGAACTCTAGATTATCATAATTCACATCACCCCCTTCACCCCCTATAAAGCTCCAGCCATTTACGTCATCTATATAACCATTCTTATCATCGTCAATTCCATTTGCAGGAATTTCATCCTCGTTTACCCAGATTTTCCCTTGAAGGTCTTCATGATAAATATCTACTCCACTGTCTAAAATAGCAACCACTATCTCCTTTTGATTTCCGTTTTGTAGAAGCTCTTTGTAAGCTTTTTCTGTACTGGTGCCCTGTAAGTTATTGGTTTGGGCATCTTTTAAATGCCAATTCATAGGAGCGTTTGGATCCTGAGCTTGAAGGCTTAACCCTATTGCAACGCTTAAAATTAAAACTACGATATTTCTCATTTCTTCTTTTAAATTCAGCTTGCGAATATAAGGCCATGTATTCTTAAAATCTGTGAAATGCGCTGTTAAACAGTGTTTAAAAGTGTAACTAGAATATTACTTTAAGCTTTATTCTCCACGGCTGAGTTCTCGAATTTACATCAAGGGAAAAAATCACTCAATTGTCATTTTCTCTAGCTTGACAATCCAATGTGTCACGACCGTGATATTTAAGCTTTAACTGTGATAGATATTTGAAAAAAAATAGATTTATGAAGGATATACTGATAATAGAAGATGAACATAATATTGCAGATTTGATAGCTCTACACCTTAAAAACCAAGGACATAGAGTAACACATTTTGACAATGGGAAGATTGGATATTCTTACGCCATTAGTAACGCTTGGGACATTATGATTCTGGACCTAAACTTACCAGGCTTATCAGGCGTGGAGGTATGTCAAAAGGTTAGAGCAAAAGAAGTGAATAAGCCTATTCTAATGCTCACTGCTAATTCCGAAGAAGATGATAAAATTCTAGGTCTGAACATCGGAGCAGATGACTATATGACCAAACCATTTAGCGTGAAAGAATTAACTGCTAGAGTGAATGCCATGATGAGAAGAGCAGACATTCAAAAAACAGAACAGGAAGACTTTAAAGAATTAAATTTTAGGGATTTAAGTGTAGATAAAAAGAAACGAAAAGTAACTATCGGTGAAGCGCGAGTAGAACTTACTCCGAAAGAATTTGATCTTCTGCATTTACTAATGTCAAATCCTGGTGTTACTTACAGTAGAAAAGATTTACTCAACCAGATTTGGAGTTACGATTTCGATGGTTATGATCACACGGTGAATAGCCATATTAATAGACTAAGATCTAAAATAGAGAAAGATCCTAATAGCCCGGAATATGTACTGACTACATGGGGTGTAGGATATAGATTTAACGATTTCGAATAATTTTAGATACAACATTTAATATGATATAGCCTAGTTTTATCTAGGCTATATTTGTTTAACAGCTTTACGTAAATGAGTAAATTTTTCTCTAATCTCAAGAATGGCATTCTACTTCTTACTCTGATTTTCATAGTAGGATTTTCCTCTATCATTACTTACATCAGTTATAAGTCTCAGGTAGTAATCTTTGAACAAGAAACACTTACACGTCTAAAAGCTATTTCTAGAACTCTAGCCTCTCAGATAGATGGAGATGAACTGGAACATCTATATAAGCATTATCCTAATAAAGATGATATAACATCTTCTTCTCAAGACAGTGTTTACTTATCCATTCATGAAAAGCTGAAAATTTCAGCTGAAATGAATGAGTTAAAAACTCCTATTTACACTCTTATGTTTCACCCTGGAGATAAGAAATTTCACTTTGGAGTCACTAGCGCTGAGCAGCCTTATTGGATGCACCATTTTGAGAAATATCCTCAAAAGCTTTTAGATAATTACGAAACGTTCGGTGCAGTAAGGCCATATTCAGATGAAAATGGAACATGGATTTCTGCATTCTGCGCTATAACAAAGTCGGATCATGCTACACCTATAGGACTAGTGCAGGTAGACATGTCCTTCGACCAGTTGAGCGAAAAAGCTTTAGGAAGTTTGTACTCTAACATTCTAATTACCCTGCTTATAGTGGGTACATTAGGCATACTTATTTATTACAGTATTAACTCATTATTGGCCCAGCAAGATCAAATCCAGGAAACAGAAAGAGAATTAGCCGTGTACAGGAAAGAACTTATAGCCAATGTGTCTCACGATTTGAGAACTCCTTTAGCCTCTATTCAAGGGTATGTAGAAACTTTACTCATGCCAGAACTGAACCTTTCCCAAGAGGATCAGAATAAATACTTAAATGTAACGCTAAACAGTGCCAACAACTTAAAACGACTTGTAGATGAGTTGTTTGAACTGTCTAGATTAGAAAGTAAAGATAGAAAGCTCAAACAGCAATCATTTCATATAGGTGAGCTCGCCCATGACATTTTACTAGGTCTACAGTTAGATGCTGAACAGGCCAAAATTTCTCTTAAGCACAATATCAAAGAGTCTCTTCCTAATGTGACTGCTGACGTAGCACTGCTAGAAAGAGTACTATCTAACCTGTTATCTAATGCTATTAAATACTGCCCAGAAGGAAGCTGGATAGAAGTAAATGCAAAACAATTAGATAATAATAAGTTATTGGTAGCAGTAAAAGACAATGGTATAGGTATTCCTGAAGAGCAATTACCAGAACTCTTTGATAGAGTATATAGAGGTAAAAATAAGAAAAGTGGGACTGGCTTAGGACTGGCTATAGTTAGAGGAATTCTAGACCTCCATAATTCTAGCTATAAAGCCGTGAACAATGAAGAAGGAGGAGTAACGATATCGTTTACACTACCTATTTCTGATAATTTAAAAAAGTCTTAATGTAGCTTACCGTTAGAATTTTAAGCATAAAGCTTAGCACCCCTCCTAAGGTAAGCAAGCAAAGAGCCTTTACCCACCATTCTAAATCTATACTTATCGAATAATAACTCATAGTGGCCATTATGGCTAAAAATGATAACGCTCTAATATAGTCGGAGAGGCCATAACTTAACCCATGATCTTTACTACACGCTAACCACTGCACTATGGCCACAAATGCCTGAGTAATTAGCGTAGCTATAGCTGCACCCTCTATACCTATTCTAGGAATAAGCACCCAGTTTATTGCCACATTTACTGCTATAGCTAACACAGCCACTTTATTTAAAAATCTCAAATTACCCTGAGCTGTTATTAAAGTGCCGAAAATATAACTTGACCCAAGCGGGATTAATGTCAAGATAAGGTAAGGCAACACCTGAGCAGAATATTCAAACTGGCTCTGGTACATGAGCTTCATAAGATCTGCACTGTAAGTAACTACTATTATGGCTAATACACTTACTGGAATTAACATGAGCCTGGAGCTCAAATGAACGAGTGAACTTACAGATTCTTTTCTGCCTAAGAGATGAGAAAACATGGGTAAAAGTAAAGAGGAAAACAAAAAAGCAAACATAACTGCAGCTTCTAACAGTTTATAACCTTGTGCGTAAATGCCAGCTTGTATATCTCCATCATCGAGCATTCGCTCTATCATTACGGCATCTATCTTAAAATATACCAACATTAAAAATGTGAGTAAGGCATAAGGCGCACTCTCTTTTAACGTCTCTTTAACTTCAGTCCAATTGATAACCGTTGTAATTTCATTCGACTTGTATACTAATAATCCAGTAACTGTTATAATGGCTAGTGCATAAGCCAGACACTGCCCTAATATGAAATGACCAATGTTAAATTCTCCATCCAAAACACTGGTCCACAGCATAGCTCCCACTATAATAATCATCAATGATTTATCTAGAACAGACATAAGCACATCTGCCCTATACCACTGGATCCCGCTTAGGTTAGCTCTTAAAAACATTAAAAATGACTGTAGGAAAAGCATTAACGCTATGAGCTTTAACAGACTTAATTCCATCTCTGTGTAGCCTATAATTGAAGCCGATATGAACAGGACAACCCCAAATAGAACTAAGAGTTGTAGTTTAACAAAAGAGGTTTGAACTAAGAGTTTTGGCATCAACTCAGGGTTCATAGAAATTTTTCTATTAGTGTAATTATTCAGCCCAAAGTCTAAAACCACGGTAAATAAAAACGCGAAATTCAAGAGTGAAAAATAATTCCCATACACCTGAGGCCCTAATAAATTCTGAACGCTCACATCTATCCCTAGCACCCAGAAGGGCTTTACCACTAAATTTAGCAGTATAAGTAAGAGTAGATTTGATAAAAAGGTGCGTTGCAAAATTTTAGTTTTTCCCCGTATTAACTCATTACATCCATTTGCGCTGAGAAGATTCTATTTTGTAAAGCATAAAGTCTCTGACCTGCCTCATTTCTTCATGATTAAAAAACCTAAAGCTTCTTCCTCCTGCCGCAGTAGAAAACAATAAATGGCAGATTCCTCTTTTCTTTTGAAAAATGGACTGTCTGATTTCCACCGTTTGTAACTTAAATAATTTCAGCACTGTGCGTTTAGGAAATAACCATCCACGCTCATAAATCAGCACCTCATTATTTAACCACAAGTTTACCGACTCATAATACCTGTATGCGGAATAAATGGTAAACGCCATATATGCTAAATAAATTACGACAGCAGAAATATACCACTCACTGGCTAAGCCAAAAATAAAGGCTGCAGGAATTCCTATCAAGCTCATAATAATACTTCTAAATCTGATCTGAAACTTATGAGGTTCAGAAAGCACAAAGTAATCGTCCTCATCGATTTCTGGAAACAAAGTGCCCATCACCTCATTGGTCTGTTCTGCATAGCATGCTGGAATCTCCATTTGAGATTTATTCAGTTGATCCGTACTTTTTCCTTGATGGATTTTTATGCTTTCGAAGCCTGGTATTTGCCTAATTAAATTTGTTTGCCACTCTAAAAATTGAATCTTGTTAAGTGGAATGCTGAATTCGTTTCTTTTTAATAGTCCAGATTCTATCTGAAATGATTCCTCACTCACTGAAGCTTTAAAGTCCCAGAATTTTAATATGACTTGAACGAAAGACAGCAGCACTGAGAGTACTAAAAACAAGATAACAAATGCAGTAATCTGAATTACAGTGTTCTCTATGAGTTCTGGAGCATAATCATCAAAAAGCTCTATGAGGTACTCCTCTGAGTAATCTAGGTATTGGCCCAAATAACCAAAAATCACAGCTATGGCCAACAAGCCATTTCTGACATGGTTCTCCGTAATGGCCAGTAATATCAGTGCTTTAAAATCTAAGTCTACAAGCTTATGCTGTTCTGCGGGCGCAGCCTCTACTACATCATAAATGGCATAGCTCAGCTCGTTACTATCTGAATGATCTAATACAGATCGAGCTCTCCTGGCAGGCTGAAGGGCTTTTAGTAATGACTTGGCTTTATTTCTCTTTAACGCAGAAATTTCTAGCTCTTGAGCTACGGAACCAGCAGTGTCTATCTTTAACCCTGTTATGCCTAAAATGCGCTGTATGAAATTCTGGTGCAGATGTACACTCTGAATGCGCTCTAAAGGAATATTAGTGACTTCTTTAGTTAGAATCCCACTATTAAGGATCAGTTGTTTATCAGTAAGTTTGAATTGGAAGTTTTTATACCGCAGCGTAGCTATAACTCCAGAGACTATTAGTGAGAGACCGAAAAACGCCCATAACCATTCTTTCATTCCGCCTGAAAACAAAGAATATGCGAAGAATGCTAGAAATGCATTTAAAGTTCTTCTCACACTTTGAATAAACAAGATGACTACGCCCAACACATTCTGTCTGTTAAACTCATGAAAATTATATTCACTCATGAGCAGAAGAAGCTTCAGTTATAAAATCCTTTAATCTATTAGCATCATCTGGTCTGAGGCCTCCTATTCTTAAATCTGAAGTGGAACCTCCTGCTGTAAAAATCTTAAGGCTCATCACTCCGAAAGCCCTGGAAAGGGGCCCTTGAGAAGTTTCACAATGCTGAATTCTATTGAAAGGAATGGTGGTTTGAGAATGGAATATATATCCTTTTTTGTAAGTTATATCCCTTTGTCTTAATGCATAACCTCTTCTTTTAAACCCCTTAATTTCTTCGGTTAAAAACAGCGTTAGTATAAACACCCATAGCCCAAATAGAACTCCTAATGCTGTGAGATTCCAAAAAATAAGTTGCATAATCCACACAGCGCTTAGCAGTAGCATTACTATCAAAAGCACGAGTAGGCGCATGTCTCTATAGTCTGTAGGATGACTTTCGTACTGCACATCTTTCAGTTGAGGAATATCTGATTTATCTAACTGAAGGTTCTCTAAAAGCATGTTGCTAATTTATGGATAGTAAGTATTGGCGTTGCAACGCTAAATAATCTTTATTTAACAGAAGTATAAAAACTTTATATGAAGCCAAAGCTCTGCTATTTACAAACAAAAAAAGGCTTCCTTAATGGAAGCCTTTAAGAACTTTTTTAAATGCGCTTACTTGGTCTCAGTAGCAGCTAATCCTTCTATAATTACCCCATCGGCTAAGAAAGAGACCACAGATTTAGGCTCCGTAATTTCTGCTTTTAACTTTTCTTTCTCTTCTTCAGAAGCTGCAGAATCATCTATGTAGTGGTGCTGCCATTCTACAGAAACTTCGTCTTTGAACGCCTTCCCGGTAAATACTGTTTCTTTTCCGCCTGCACCTTCTGTAGGCACGAAGAAACCGTAATCTTTAAACCTCACTCTCATAGGTTCTGAATCTCCATTGGCTATAGTCATCCAGCAGCCTTTTACTGCACAGGTTTCTAAGATTTCTCCTTTTACGGATACATTAAGCAGTGAGTCGTTAGAAGTCATTTTAGACTGAAGCTGAGTTACAGTCATTACATTCTCTGGAGCTATTTGTTCTCCAAAATAAGATTTTTCTCCTTCTACTTTAGCTGGAGTAACCGGCTGCGAGCAGCTGAAAAGAAGCATTGCAACGCTAATAAGTGTAATTAGATATTTCATGATTTCAAAATTAGAGTGCAAAGATGGTTTACATTTTAGTAACCACAAACTCTGTTCTCCTATTTTTTCTCCTCCCTACCTCAGTATCATTAGAACTAATAGGCTTGTTAGGTCCATAACCCTTATAGCTCAGCCGACTCGACTCTACGCCCTTACTTTGTAAATAGCCTAACACCTCAAAGGCTCTGTCTGTAGAAAGCGCCAAGTTATCCTGCAGGTTTCCTACATTATCTGTGTGTCCCCTGATCTCTATTTTTAGGCTTGGGTTATCCTGAAGGTAAAGTGCAAAGAGGCTTAAAATCGTTTTAGACTCAGAGTTTATATCACTAGAACTGGTGGCGTAAGTAATGTCTTGGATTACAAATGGTGTATTAGTTTTGATCTTCTGAACCTCAGTTTTCATTTTAATTACCGCAGGTTTTTTCAGTTCATCTTTAGTAGTAAGCAACTGTGCATTAAAAGCATAACCATCCTTTTTCATCATCACCACTACATCTTCTTCTTTCTCCACATTTACTACTGCCGCATAAGTTCCATCTTCAGCATCTACTTTAATGGTTTCTGGTTCTGTTCTACTATCGCTCTTTATTTCTATCTCCAAGCCTTCCACTACCTGATCATTCTCATCTTTAGCGGTTCCTTTAAGCAGCATTACTTTCTGAGGCTTGGCGCGTTCTGGCAGTTCAAAACTAAAAATATCCTTGGTGTAACTGTCTTCCATTTTACTACTGAAGTAAGCTAGCCTGCCATCAGTGGCTACTATGAGTCCTTCTTCATCTTTTTCGGAATTTATAGGGTATCCTAGATTTTCAGGCTCACTCCATGAGCCATCATCTGACTGCCGTGTAAAAAACAGGTCAAATCCTCCGAACCCTCTTCGTGCATTGGAAGCAAAATAAAGGGTTCTACTATCAGAGTGCATGAATGGTGTTTTATCACTGCCTTTGGTATTTATAGACTCTAAATTCTGTGGATTGCCCCAGCTGCCATCACTTTGGCGTTCGCAGTAATATATATCTACACTAGGGTTACCATCTGGGCCAGCCACACTTTCTGGTCTGGCAGAAGCGAAGAATAGCAGCTTGCCATCTGCAGACAGAGAAGGCTGTGCCTCCCAACCCTGCTTGGTATTTATGTGGTCTCCTATACTTTCTAACTCGCTCCATCTGTATACATCTTCACCTTTATCCTCATCGAATTCTTTAGCATAGGTGGTTTTAAAAATATCTATGTTTTGAGGATTTAAACCGTTAGGCTGAACTTTAGCCACATACATTTCTTTGTTGTCTACAGAAATAGTAGCTCCACCATAATTATCCCCTAAATTAAATGGTGCAGGCAATGCTTTAGGCTCACCGAAGGATGAATTGATATCTGCTCGCTTACTCATAGTAAACTCTTCTACCCATGAAGCGCCTACAATTCCTTTACTTTTTTTCTGATGCTTCTTGGTGAAGAAAATAATTTCATTGTCTGGAGATAGAACTGGCAGGTACTCCTCTCCCTCTTTACTGCTTATTTCTTCTACTTTTTGAGGATCATAATCCACTGGATTCTCAGCATACTTTTGATAAAACTCTACCGAAGGAATGGCAGCCTTTACATTTTCATAATTCTCATTGTAATCTCGACCCAGCTTATCTTCATCATCTGAAGGGAATTTAAGAAACTGATCAAAATAATCAAGTGCTTCGGTATAATGCTGATCCGCATAAGACATAGCTCCCAAATAGTAAAAAGGATCTGAATGATACTCCGGGCACAAGGCCACCAGTGGTTTTAAATATGAGTAGGCTTGTGTAAAATCATATGATTCGTTCTTAGCTCTTTTATAAGCCTTTAGCCCTAACCTGAACATGCATTCCAAACAGTTTTCATCTGTTTCCAATGCATCTCTATAAAATTGAGTTCTTTGAGCAGATTTGTACTTTTTTTTGTTGTTTGCTTTTTCTAAGAGTTTAACTGCCTTGGCGTCTAGTTCTATTCCACATTCCTGACTGTAAGTAGAATACGCGTTGCAAAGCAAGAAAAGACATAAAAATAGACTACTACTTATCCAATAGACTATTCGCTCTCTCTTGGGCATCACTAATAATTTTATCTGCTTTCTCATTTGTTTTATTCACTGCCTTGGTATGAGTCTCATCAGCCTTTTTTCTGGCTTTATCCGCAGCCAACTTGGCGCCTACTTTTTCCCATGGTTTTTTAGCCGCATCCTCTAATTGTTGAGCGGCTTTATAAGCCTCCTCTTTTCCTTTATCCGCAAGTTTGATTCCTTCTGACCTCACCTTGTTTGCTTGTTCTGTGGCAGTGACCATAATCTTATCTGCCTCTTCCTTTGCTTTTCCAGTGAGGTCTTCTTTTACCTCATTTACTTTTTCTTCTACCACCTGCTTTACCTGCTCTTTAACTTCTTCTTTTATATCAGTTACCATGCCAGTACCCACACCACTTAAGCTTAGTTTAGGGTCAGTGAAAGTTCCTGTGACTTTTACGGTTATTGGAATGATTTGGCCTGCGTTGAAATTAGTGCCTAGTTTGTTGACTTTGTTTAAGAGGTCTGTAGCAAATTCTGTTCCCTGCTGTGGCAGCTTACTGAAAGGTACATCCATTTTAATGTCATAGTCTATCTCCTGATTGAAATTGGCACTTCCACTTACGGTTGTTTTCATTCCATCTAACTCGGTTTCGAAAGGAGTAACTGCTATAGTTCCATCTTTCACTGTAAAAGCCATCTTTAAATTCTCTAATCTTTGGCTGTTCAATTTGCTAATCTTCAGCTTAGAAGCTAACTCAGTAAGGGGTTTAAACTTATCTATTTCTACAGCATTGGTTGTTACATTTCCGTCTGCACTTATAGACTCGTAAATAGGAAACATGTCTTTCCCTAACTCAGAACTAAAGCTCAATTTAGAACCGAATTTACCAGAGCAGTATTTAGCTATTGGTGCCATCATAGCTATAATTTCAAACGAATCTGTGAACTTAGTTATGTCTAAGTTGTTCAAATCATAATCTACGTCTAAAAGCGGCTGTTCTCTATCTTTAGTGCTATAGCTTCCGTCTAGGATTATAGAACCTCCTAAAAAGTTTAGGTTGACATTTTCCATGCCAGCAGTACCGTCATCTACTTTTACTTTTCCTGTCACATTCGTAAGCTCAGTTCCATCATAGATGAGCTTTTTTATATCTGCATTCAGGTCAAACTGAAGATTTTCAGGAACGTCTACATACATTTCTACATCAGTCTCGCCACTTGCTTCTAAGCTTGTTTCGGTAGATTCATCAGAAGTCATAAAATCCTTCATGTCCATAAGGTTACTTTGTACATTAAATGCTCCCTTTAGCACCTCATCGTCAAAAGCGTAGCTTAAAAAGTTTTCGATTCTCCCATCAGCGGTTATATCTGAATCCCCGATTTTGCCTTTAAACGCAGGCATGGCTATTGAGGCTGGAGTTACATCAAAATGTGCTTCGGAGATATTCATCTGATACGTATCCGAAGCGTCTACATTCATATCCTTTATGTCGAAATATCCCTTGGCGTTAAACTTAGAAAAATCTTGATTGGTAAGATCTGCTATCGAACCTTGCAACGCTACATCTGCATCTAGTAAACCGTTTAATTTGGTATCCTCTAATGGAAATGCCTTAGCCAGTTTTTCAAAATTTAAATTGGCCTTTAACGATGCATCTAGGTTTTGAGTGGTGAAGGGCTTCGTAAGGTTAATTCTAGTGCTAATAGGGTTATCCGCTACATTAAGATCTAGTTTACTAATGGCTATTTCTATGGCATCTAAATCACTGCCTTGAGGCATAGAGAATACTGCATCTAATCCTATATTGGTAATGGCTTCTGGAAGGTCAGGATATTGTAAAAATCCATCTGCTATTTTTATATCTAAGCCTACAGCAGGTAATTCTCTGGCATTATAAACTCCTCTCACAAATCCATCTAATTTTAGCTCACCTTTAGCATTAACGCCTGCTAAGTCTCCTCTAAATTCCTTTGGTATCAGGCTTACCAGTTGTTTGATATTAGTCTCGGGAGCAGCATAAGTAATGTCCATATCTATGTCCTCACCTGGCATTTCTATAAAACCTTCAGCTACTAACTTTAAATCGTTCAGAAACAGTTCATTTCCCTGAATATCAAATCGCATCTTATCCATGTCCATTAACATATTCAAATCCAAGTCTGTAGTAGCTTTATTTATGTAGGTGATTTTATCATAAACCAAGTCAAATTCAGAGGCAGTGGTTTTAGTCTTTAAATCTATAACGCTTGAAGTAAAATCGCCACTTCCTTTATGGTTAAGTCCTTCCAAATAAAGCATCATACCTAATGATTCATCCAGATAGCTAACAGTACCATTTTCTATTTCATAATTATCTAGAGCTAATCTAAAACTCCCTCCTTCTGCTGGGAGCTCCTCTTCCACTGCTTCTTCTATTTCATCAGAGGCTAGGGCTATATCATAATTAGCAGTTCCATCCTTCATTACTTGAACATTTATGTATGGATCTACCAACTTGAATGAATTTACCTGCGCAGAATCTCCGAAAAGAGACATGATGTCTAAACTCACTTCCATTTTAGGAATATTGGCTAGTTTGATTCCCTCGAATTCTGCTTTACCAGTGACATCTAACGAGTCTAGAGTTACGGTCATATTTGGGAAACTCTTAAACAAACTCAATCCATAATCTGTCCAATTGACCTCGGCATTTACGTTCTCATTGACCGCATTTTTAACCGCTTGCTCGATTTTTCCGCTAAAAACGAAAGGCAGTGCTATGGCCGAAATGAGTAATAGAACTATTACTACTACTATGATTTTAAGTACTTTTTTCATTGAATTTATTAGTGTCTTCGGAAGTGAGTAACGTTTAAATATTATTAGTAGTATCTACATCAGATAACTCTCCTTCGGCATTTGCAATTATTGTGCTAACCGCACCATCTCCTGTCACATTGGTTACGGTTCTTACCATGTCTAAGATTCTGTCTACTGGTAAAATAATGGCTATCCATGCACCATCTAATCCTACTGAACCTAAAACTAAAATCATTAGAACTAAGCCAGCACTAGGTATGGCCGCTGCACCGATAGATGCCAAACTGGCCGTTAGTACGATTATCAGCTGCTGACCTAAGCCTAAATCTACCATGTGTAACTGTGCCATAGCCACCACTGCTACAGCCTGATAGAGGCTAGTTCCATCCATATTAACTGTAGCTCCTATAGGCAGAACGAAACTAGTAGTGCGCTCTGAAACACCTATTTTGTTTTCAACGCAATCCATAGTTACTGGTAAAGTAGCTACAGAAGATGATGTAGAAAACGCAGTGAGCTGAGCACTTTTCATTCCAGACATGAAACGCTTGTAGCTCATTTTTTTCACTAGGGTGCTTACCAAGTTAGGATAGAATATAAAAATCAAAAAGAACAAGCCGAGTAAAACTGCCCCAGAATAGTGCAGTAGAAACACAAACAGATCTGCCATTTTATCGGCATCTTTTCCTGCTACTTTAACTACTTGACCTGCTATTAATGCAAATACGAAGTAAGGCATGGCCCGCATAATGACCCACACCATGGCCACAAAAATTTCGTTTAGCCCATCCATGGCTTTAAACACTGGATCAAATTTATCTTTGGGCAACTTCAGCAGCATGATCCCAAAAAATATGGCAAAGAAGATGATTTGCAACATTTCCATTTCGGTAAGAGCTGTAAAGAAATTAGAAGGAATAACATCTACCAATGGTTGAAGCGGTCCGTCATTTTTAGTTTTGGCAGCTATATCTAGTTTCTTTTGTACATCCTCATCTACCGCTTGCCCTTCTCTTTTTTCTGCCACTTTAGCTAATACTTCAGCATTTTCTGGTAGGCACGAAAAGCAGTCTTCATCTAGCTGCTTGGCTCCAGTTTCACCTTTCCAGAGCTCATAGTCTAGTCTAAACTCTAATCTGGTATTATCATCTACTCTAGCACCTGGTTTCCACACATTAACTACTAAAAGACCTATACCAACCGCAAAAACTGTGGTTAACAAATAAGTCAAAAGGGTTTTTCCTCCTATGCTTCCTAACTTTTTAATATCACCCAAGCTGGCCACACCTACTATGATGGAAAACAGAACTAATGGCACAGCCACTAACTTTAACAACCTCACGAATATGACACCGAATGGATTTATCCAATCCATAACAAATTCCGTAAAATCAAGCTTAATAGCAGCCCATGCGAAGAGCCCACCCAAAATCAATGCTATTATGACCTGCCAGTGCAGTGCTAGTTTCTTCATTCTTTAAATTTTAGATGTTTTGTTTCTCAATACATGATCTACCAGTATTAATGCTAGCATGGCATCCACTATAGGAACTGCTCTAGGCAGCACACATGGGTCGTGCCTTCCTTTTCCTTCTACTACTACTTCTTCACCATCCTTATCTACAGATTTCTGGTTTTTAATAATGGTAGCTGTTGGCTTAAATGCCACATTAAAATAGATGAGCTCACCATTAGATATACCTCCTTGGATTCCACCAGAGTGATTGCTACGGGTAGAAATACCCGAGCCATCATTTATAAATTCATCGTTATGTTCAGAACCCTTTAATTGTGTCCCTG
Source organism: Flavobacteriales bacterium (assembly GCA_045104985.1). Taxonomy (GTDB): domain Bacteria; phylum Bacteroidota; class Bacteroidia; order Flavobacteriales_D; family Sanyastnellaceae; genus ASP10-05a. The sequence continues at coordinate 26,210 of JBGCDA010000003.1, forward strand.
AAAACCCACTTCCTATTTCAAAACCTTTGACGGCATTTATAGATAACATGCCTTTTCCAATGTCTGCATGAAGCTTGTCAAACACTGGTTCTCCAATCCCTACAGGCACATTTTTGGCTACTCCGGTAATCACTCCTCCTACTGAATCACCGTCTTTTTTAATGGCCTTAATGTGTTCTTCCATTTGCGTTGCAATGGCTGCATCTGGACATCTTACATTGTTTTTATCAATATCGGCTAGCTTTACTTCCGCAGGATTGATTTCAGTAGAAATACTGTGAATTTGGGATACATAAGAATACACATCTACACCGTATGCATGGAGTAATTGTTTGGCTATAGCTCCTGCCACTACCCTACATACCGTTTCTCTAGCAGAACTTCTTCCGCCACCCCTGTAATCCCTAATGCCGTATTTCTCTTGGTAAGTATAATCAGCATGAGAAGGTCTGTACTTGTCTTTTATGTGGCTGTAATCTTTCGATTTTTGATCCTTATTCTTAATCACAAACCCAATGGGAGTACCTGTAGTTTTTCCTTCAAAAATGCCCGACTGAAACACCACTTCATCCTCTTCTTTCCGCTGCGTGGTAATAGCCGATTGACCTGGTTTTCTTCGCTGTAGCTCATGTTGAATTTGATCCATATCTAACTCTAAACCAGAAGGACATCCATCTATGACCCCTCCTAGGGCTAACCCATGAGATTCTCCGTAAGTGGTTAATCTAAATAACTGCCCAAAGGTGTTTCCTGCCATGTGGTCAAAGATATACAGATTTTGGACTTTAGGTTAATGAATAGGGAAATTTGAAGAGTATGAATTTCTATTGGAAATCCTCTAAAAAGAGATATTAAATTTGACTAAAGTAAAAAAGGTTCTAAAAGAACAAATCCACTTTACAATTAGAGCTAATGCTAGTTTACTTTCTAATAACTGTTATTTTGAACTCCGTACGTCTGTTCAAAGCATGAGCGTCTTCTTTTTTAAGATAAGTTTCCATTTTATCTATCTGTTGATCAGAAATCAATGGCTCACTTTTACCATACCCTTTGGCTTCAAGTCTAGTTTCATCTACTCCATTTTCTTTTAAATATTCTAGGATACTTACTGCTCTACTAAGACTTAAATTTCTACTCCTCAACTCTTCATTTCCTCTACTATCTATATGAACCCCAATTTCGATTACCAATCTTTCATTTTCTTTTAAGAACACGGCTATACTATCTAAAGCGCTATAACTTTCCGATTTAATAGTCCACTTCGAGAACTCGAAATAAATTTTCGGATCTGATATATAAACATCACCAACTTCAAAATAGCTGGATTCTAAACTAAAGGTCTGGGCATCAATCACACTAAAAGATGAAATGCATATGAAAGACAATAGAATGCTCTGGATGGACATAATGTTGGAAATACGATTTATAAATTTTAATCCTTCTTATTAAACTTATAATGCAGTTGGATGGAAAAGCCACGGATATCAAAGACAAACTGATCCTGGATGGGTGAAGAATCTACCATGAGACTGCCAGATTCATTAGACTTTAGATAAGGACGGTAGGTGTACTCAGGAATCCACTCTATGGTTAAATCTGCTTTTTCTCCTAAAAACACCTTATATCCTATAGAAAAATCTACTCCTACTATTAGCCTGATTAATTCCTCTTGGTAGAAATCGGACGGCCCGAAAAAACCACTACCTACAGTGAAAGGCACTACATCTCCATTCTGATCATATTCTACGTAAGAATCTGTATAAGAACATAATTCACTCCCAAACCCTGCCACTACATCTATTCCATAAACCAGTGTGTTTTTCTCGTACTGCTTGAACCATTCTGTTCCTATTCTTCCTGTTACTCTGTATTCTTCTGTGTAATTATTACGGTAAACTATGGCTGTATCATTTACTTGATACACGTCATAATTTGACGTATTGAAATCTGTAAACCTTCTGTTTTGCTCGTACATAGGACTGAAGCGCCATGCTCTATTAGGGGCTGTTTTTAAATTAAAAATCAGTGCTGCTCTTGGCCTCATATTCAGTCCAGCTAAAGATCCTACCAAAGGGGTAGATATGTCTACGCCTATTCTAAAGCGCTCTTTTTCTCTCAAATCTTTAATGGAAGTGTAGTAATCTTCTTCTACATAGGTATCCATATCATTAGTTTGGCTGTAAACCAATTGAACACAGAAGAGGATCATTGCAACGCAAAAAACATGTTTCATAACAGTGAATTATAAAATTAAACCCAATTATTTTCAAAAAATTAGATGACTTTCCGCGCTGTTAACTCCTAACCACAGCAGTGATAAGCAGATTTCAGATGGTTACTCCAGATTTTGATGTTAATTTGGTGTCCGCCTCAGAAGAAGTACTTTAGCCGAATTGATTTCAGGCTATGAAGATACTAATAAAAAACATACGTCAACTCGTAAACTGCTCAGAAACTGCTCCTAACTACAGAAGAGGAGCCGATATGAAAACCTTACCATCCTTAGAAAATGCATGGCTCGCCATAGAAGATGGTGTCATAGTAGACTTTGGGCTCATGGAAGACTGGCAGGGCATTTCCGACTGGAGTGGTCTAGAAATTATAGATGCCGATGGCAAAATGGTTTTACCTGCCTGGTGTGATTCACATAGTCACGCTGTGTTTGCCGCTACCAGAGAAGGAGAATTTTTAGACCGTCTTAAAGGACTCAGTTACCAAGAAATAGCAGAAAAAGGCGGAGGCATACTGAATTCTGCGAGTAGACTTCAAGAGATGTCTGAAGATGAGCTTTATGACCAAGCATATGCTAGGCTAGACTTGTTGGCTAATTTAGGTACTGGTGCTCTAGAAATTAAGAGTGGCTATGGCTTAACAGTAGAAGCTGAACTCAAAATGCTTAGAGTGATAAAACGCTTGAAAGAAAACCATCCTATTACCATAAAATCTACGTTTTTAGGAGCGCATGCATTTCCTTTAGAATATAAAACGGATAATGCCAAGTACATCAACATTATCTTAAATGAGATGATTCCGAAGATAGCAGAGGAACAGCTAGCAGATTTTATAGACTGTTTCTGCGAGACGGGTTATTTTTCTCCTGAACAAATGACGAGTATTTTAAAAGCTGGTGCCAAACATGGAATGCGCGCTAAGGTTCATGTAAACCAGTTTACGAGCATAGGTGGAATAGAGGCTTCTTTGCGTTGCAATGCTCTTAGTGTTGACCACTTAGAAATAATGACAGAAGAAGACATAGAAATAGTAGCTGCATCAGATGTGGCCGCTGTAGGTCTGCCTTCATGTTCGTTCTTTTTAGGTATTCCGTATGCACCTATGAGAGAGCTTGTAGATGCTGGGGCTATAGGTGTTCTGGCCACAGATTATAACCCAGGGAGTACACCTAGTGGTAACCTAAACTTGGTTCTAGCTATGGGGTGCATTAAACAAAAGTTACTTCCTACTGAGGCCATAAATGCTGTCACCTTAAATGGAGCTTATGCTATGGAACTTTCAGAGGAACTAGGAACAATTACTCCAGGTAAAAAGGCCAATTTAATCATTACTAGACCTAACCATAGCTTGGCCTACCTTCCTTATAGTTTTGGTGAGAACATGATAGAACAAGTGATACTTAACGGAGAGCTTCTATAAGATTAGTGTCTTAATTTTCGAGTTTAAGTCCTGCTGCTTCTGCACTCCTCATGCTGAAGCAGCTTTTAGAATTAAAATTGAACAATGCCGTTAAAAGTAGCTTGGAACGAATTATATAGGCACCCACTTCCTGATAACCACAGGTTTCCTATGCTGAAGTATGAGCTGCTTCCTGAGCAGCTGTTATATGAAGGCACTTTAGAATCGACTAACTTCTTTTCTCCCACTCCGGTCTCCGAAGAACTCATTCTGCAAGTTCATGCCAGCACCTACTGGAACCGCCTTAAGAATTTAAAACTTGATAGAAAAGAACAGAGAGCCACTGGTTTTCCGCATAGCCGTGAACTGATAGAACGAGAAACCACCATAATGGGAGGAACAGTACAGTGTGCTGAGTATGCCATGAAACATGGTGTGAGCATGAATATAGCTGGCGGAACTCACCACTCATTTACAGATCGTGGAGAAGGGTTTTGTTTATTGAATGATCAAGCGCTGGCAGCAGTTCATTTGCTCAATTCTAAAAAAGCAGAACGCATTTTAATTGTAGATCTAGATGTGCATCAAGGAAATGGCACTGCCGAAGTATTTCAAAACGACTCACGTGTGTTTACATTTTCTATGCATGGAGAAAATAATTACCCGCTTAGAAAAGAAGTGAGTGATTTAGATATTCCTCTACCAGATGGAATTTCGGATGCGGCTTACTTGAGGCTGCTCACTGAGAACTTACCACAGGTTTGCAAGCAATTCAAACCAGATTTTATGTTTTACCAATGTGGAGTAGACATTCTAGCCAGCGATAAACTTGGGCGACTAGGAGTTTCTGTGGATGGCTGCAAAAAACGAGATGAGTTTGTATTTCAGAAAGCATTAGAATTAGAAATACCTGTAGTGTGCAGCATGGGCGGAGGTTATTCGGAAGATATTAAGGTAATAGTAGATGCCCATGCCAATACATTTAGAGTAGCTCAGGATTTATTTTTTTAGATAGATAGCGTTCCTTATTTCAGCCACACGTTCATAATGTGTATTGGAATTCACTTCTTCTGGGAGGCCGCATGTTCTGAATAGTGCTCTTACTTCTTCTACTAAATCTTCGGCTTCTCTTATGAGTGGGTTGAACTCAAACTCTTGATTTCTGATGCTCAGCAGGTGTTGTTTTTCTGGGCGTTCTAAAATGATTTCACCTTTGGTAGCTATATCTTTAGCTGTATAAAGGAGCCTAAACGTATGCATCATGAACTTGCCATCATACTCTTTTCCTCCTCTTACTTTTTCTTTAGAGTCGCGCTCCTTTCTCCATAAGTAAAACGATTTGTACTCTTTAGCATGTTTAGAGTATGCGGCTCTGTCGAATAGCATATACCCTGCTAACTTCTCTCCTTTTTGTTTGTTTACTAAATAGATATCCTCATTGAACACTATGCTTCCGCTAGGATTTTTCCATAGAGCGAATAGGCCTTTTTCTGGCTCTAACTCTGTGGCCGAATAACCCTCATCAGTTATAGCAGATTCATGAAAACTAACTGATGTTCCATTTACCATTACTTTACAGAAATCTAAAGGTGTTTTTTGCTTTTGGTCTGCTGGAATAGAAATGCGCTTTTTCAGATTGTAAGCCTTTCTAATCTGCCCTAGCGCATACCCGGTGAAAGAATTTTGGCAATGCTTAGTGAGGTAGTCTTCTGGTTTAAACAAGTCAAACGCTGGATGCTTTTCTCTAATGCATCGTTCAGGATAGGCCAAAAGTTCAAGAACAGTCGGGTTGTTTTTAAAGAGTAATTCACTGAACTTACTGAGCTCGAAATAAGAACGGTCATTGGTTTCATCACTTACCTCGGCTGGGAAATTCAGAGCGTAGAAATCTGCTTTATCCACTGCATACACTCCTCTATAGTCTTCATCGGAAGTGGCTATGTTTAATCCATAAGCATGGCTTCCAGCTAAGGCATTTAAGAGTATGGTTCCTGGGATGTTCATTTAGTGGGTGAAGTTAGTTATTATCTGGTGGGATTCACTTGTAGTTGCTTTTGCATCGCAACCACCTCAAATTGCTGATTTAAGTCCCGTAACTCTCACCATTTACGTAAACAGCAATTTACTCTGCTTCGACAAAAGCTCAGCACAGTGCTCTTAAAACAGGAGGAGAGTTTTATTGGGAAGTTATTTTGAAAATGAAATCGGTCTTCGAGCGGAGCCGAGAAGACTAATTATACAATTACACTATCCTTTAAAAACTCATGAAACGAGATGGCTATGTTTTCTCTATTGAAATAGGTGCTTACATACGCTCTTCCATTTTCTCCTAACTCCTTCACTAAGGCTTTATCTGACATGAGCTGTTTAATGCACTTTACTAATTCTGCAGTGTTTTCTGGCTCGTAGAATAATCCTGCTTTTCCTTGGTCTATGAACAGCGCCTTGGCTTCTCCGTCTACTCCTAAAAGTAGTGGCTTTTTTAAAGCACTGTTTTCAAACAGTTTACTAGGAATAGCACCTAAAAATAGTTTTGATTTCTTTAGAGGAATAAACGCTGCATCTTGTGTGGCTATAACCGATGGCATATCGCTTTTAGGCAGTGGGCCTAAGAATATGACCTTTTCTAAATTGTGCTCCTGCTTCGCTTTTTCTAATGATTCTAAGACTGGTCCTGAACCAGCTAGAATGAATGTCACAGCTTCGTTTCTCAATGCCTTGGCGGTTTCTATCACTATCTCCAACCCCTGTGCGTGGCCTATTATTCCTGCGTAGCAAATCACAAACTCCGCTGCGGAAATGCCTAACTCTTCTCTGAGATCCTTTAATCCTGCTATGTCTCTGGCTAAAAGTTCTGCATCTACACCATTAGGCAGCCAGTGAATAGGTTTATTAGGAAACCGTTCTTTAATGTCTGCCACTATGCCTTGGGTTTGTCCAGTTATAGCTTTGGATCTTTTATAGATCCATTCTTCTAACCAAGTGGTCATGCCTATAATGGTCTGATTGGTTATTAACCCTAGTTCTTCTGCACTCTTTGGCCAGAGGTCTGACACGTTAAATACCAGCGGAGTTCTTTTAATCCATGAGATAAGCACAGCAGTCATTCCCAGAAATAACGGTGGGGACTCACAAACTAGCACATCACTTTTTTTCATCCTTAGTAGCATTCTGAAAAAGCTGGTGAAACAGAACGAAAAGTAGTTTAAGAGCCTAAAAATTATAGATGATTTCTCAGTTACCAGTAACCAAGATCTCCACACGACAATTCCATCTATAGTCTCTTTTCCAAACCATTTTCTTTTGTACTCATCATGAAGCTCCATCTTAGGATAGTTTGGCATTCCTGTGAATACAGAAACGTCATAGCCTTGCTTCTTCATATTGATAGAAAGACTGTGAAGCCTATTCTGCGGAGCACCAGTTTCTGGTGGGTAATATTGAGTAAGGATGACCAGTTTTGGCATTGCTACGCGAAAATAAACCACAACTAAACGCTACACCCTATTCTGAACTCTGAACTTAGATCTTTAAAACTTTCTTCTTAATTATCAAATCTTATGTAGAATGCACCTTACGAAACAAGTCTAATATAGATACTCAAACCACATAACTTTTCAGTTTTTGACTAGTTCTTTTTTCCTTTATCTGCGTTTAAAAATAAAACCATAGCTAAGGCTATGCTTGAATTTTTAGCCTTGATAAGGGAAAAAATATCTTCGCCAAAATTCTGAACTGCTAAATGATTTGAGTATATCTTCGCGTCCCCGAAAAAAGAGAACAATCTATGGATACAAAATCCACTATCGGCTTCATAGTGTCATGTTTAGCACTATTTGCAGCCTACACCTTTTTATTTGCCCCTTCTGAAGAAGAGATAGAAGCACAACGCATAGAGCAGGCAAGACTTGACAGCTTAGCTAAAATAGAGCAGCCAGCTAACATAGAAAACAACACTTTAGGAGAAGATACCGCTCAACTAGCTGCGGATTCTAAAGGTGAATTCGTTCAGGTAGAATCCGATTCTAACCGAGTGACTCCTGTTAAAACTAGCGAGGATGTAGTAATTACCACAAAGCGCTGGGAAATGACGGTAAACACAAAAGGTGGTTTACCTGACAGGCTAGTGCTGAGAGATGGATATGTGGCTTATCAGGATTCTTCTCCTGTAGAATTATGGGATCATACTTCCGATAAGAGTTCTATGAACATTACCTTTCAGCATGATGGGAGGATCATAAATACAGAGGACCTTTACTTCACTCCTTCTACATCTAGTCTCACGGTAGAAGAAGATACAGAAATTACGTTTAGTTCAGATTTAGGTGGTGGTGCCAAAGTGGAACTAAAGTACCTAGTGTATCCAGACAAGTATGATACAGATGTAACACTGAATCTAGTGAATGCTGGGAAATCTGGGTCTGAAGTTATTCTAGACTGGAATACTGCCGCTCTGCATCAGGAAAAAGGAATTTATAATGAGCAGCTGCACAGTAGTGTATTCTTTAAAACATTTGAAGACGGCAGAGACTACTTAGGAGAGTCTAGAGAAGATGAAGAGACTGTAGAAGATAAACTGAACTGGGTGGCACACAAACAGAATTATTTTTCTGTGCTGGCCATTTCTGAGAACGGATTCGGTAATGGTGGTTTCTTAAAAAGCTACCCTGCAGATACTGAAAAGGACACTTTGCACTCGTGTTATTATGAAACTAAAGTAGCGCTCACTCAGAATCATAGTGGAAACGGAGCCATTCCGTTTAAGCTCTACATGGGGCCAAATGATTTAACGCACTTAGAGGCTCTAAATACAGATGGGGTAGTTAAAATACCAGACTATGGATGGACCATTTTCGGCTGGGTAAACAGAAATGCCATAGCACCATTCTTTAACTGGATGAGTAATAACCTTCCGTTAGGCGCAGGAATGCTTATCTTCCTATTAACCCTAGTGGTTAAAACGCTGCTGTTTCCTGTGCAGTGGAAGAATTATTTCAATAGTGCCAAGATGAAGGTACTGAAACCTGAAATAGATGAAATAAACAAAAAATTCGAAGGGAAGAATGCCATGGAAAAACAGCAAGCTACCATGGCTCTTTATAAGCAAACTGGCGTAAACCCCATGGCTGGTTGTCTACCTGCCCTGCTGCAGATGCCTATTCTGTATGCCATGTTTAGGTTCTTCCCTGCCAACATAGATTTAAGACAGAAATCTTTTCTGTGGGCAGATGATCTAGGCTCTTATGATGCTATAGTTAATCTTCCTTTTGAAATCCCATTTTACGGAGCTCATGTAAGTGGATTCACCGTACTAATGGCTATTTCTATGTTTTTCTACACTAGAATGAGCTCAGGTAACATGCCTCAAAGCACTCAGCCTGGAATGCCTAATATGAAGATAATTATGAACGTCTTCCCGGTAATGATGTTATTCTTCTTTAATAAGTTTGCCGCAGGTCTGAGTTTGTACTACTTCCTAGCCAATATCTTCTCTATAAGCCAGATGCTCATTATTAAGAAGTTCTTAATCAATGAAGATAAAATCAGAGATAAAATAGAAGCCAACAAAAAGAAGCCTGCTAAAAAGAAATCAGCCTTCGCCCAGCGTTTAGAAGATATGCAGAAAGAACAGCAGAAAAAGGTGGCTCAACAAAAGAAAAAAAAGTAGATCTATGAATAAAATTCTAATCAGCTTTACTCTCTTCATCTGCGTTGCAATGGTTTTTTCCTGCAAAAGCACCAGTGACACCTCATCCACCGCTGAGCCCATGGATATCAATGTGGAAATAGATGAGGGACTACAAACCAACATAGAGAGTATAGATACTTTGGCGCTTGATGAAGAGCCTGAGGCATTAGTGTTTTTGACCTACAGCAGAGGGTATTGTTTCGGCATGTGTCCAGTATTTAATTCTAGCATCTTAACAGACGGGACCGTGCAGTATGAAGGAATTAACTTTGTGGATGTGATGGGGAATAACAGTGGTCAATTGAAAGGGGCAGATTTAAAACTCATTAAAGATAAGCTTAAAGAGATCAACTACTTTGAACTAGATAGTGTTTACGATAACGAAATGGTTATGGATATTCCTGCAGTCAGAAGCAGTGCTAATTTAGCTGGAAAATCACACAGTATTTTAGACCGCTATAAAGGTCCAAAAGAATTAAACGAGCTTTATAAATTACTCGATAACTTATTTTCACAGCTGGAATGGACTCCAGTTTCAGAAACTGAATAATTTTACCAAAAAATAAACCGATCAAAATGAAAAAAATACTCATACTTCTTATAGCTGTGGTATCCTTTTCGGCCGTCAAGGCCAATGAAGGCATGTGGCTAGTAAGTCTGTTAAACAAAATGAACGAAGCTGAAATGAAAGGCTTAGGTCTTAATCTGACAGCTAAAGATATTTACGATATAAATAATGCTAGTCTTAAAGACGCTATTGTTCGTCTTAACTATGGCTCATGCACGGCAGAAATGATTTCAGATCAGGGCTTAGTACTTACGAACCACCACTGTGCCTATGATGCTATCCAAACTTTAGCTGTAGCCAATGGTGATGATTACCTTACTAAAGGGTTTTGGGCTTATGAAAAAAACCAGGAAATGCCAATCGCAGATTTCGCAGTATCGTTCTTAGAGCGGATAGAAGATGTGAGTGAAAGAGTGTTAGCAGGCATAGACCACACTACTTCTGAAGAAGAAAGAGAAAGACTAATAGGCGAAAGAACCAAAGAAATTATAGGAGAAGCCGCTGCTGGCGGAATGTATGAGCCAGAAGTAAAGTCTTTCTTTTATGGAAATGAATTTTACCTTATGGTTTACAGAACTTACACTGATGTAAGACTAGTAGGTAACCCACCAGAAGCTATAGGTAAATATGGTGGAGATACTGATAACTGGATGTGGCCTAGACACACTGGAGATTTCTCTATGCTTAGAATTTATGCAGATACCGATAACAATCCTGCTGGCTATGCTGAGACTAATAAACCTTATGAGCCTAAGCACCACCTACCTGTAAGCACTTTAGGTGTAGAAGAAGGAGATTATGCCATGATTATGGGATACCCTGGAAGCACAGACCGTTACCTTTCTTCATGGGGGGTAAAACAAGCTATAGATATAGCTAACCCTACTATAGTAGACATTAGAGATCTTAAGTTAAAAACTATGAAATCTCATATGGATACAGATCCAGATGTGAGATTAAAGTATGCCAGTAAGTATGCACAAGTAGCTAACTATTGGAAATACTTTATAGGACAAACTAAAGGTTTAAAAAGACTGAACGTTTATGGCCAGAAACAAACTATAGAGCGTGATTTTCAGCAGTGGGCTAATGCTAATCCAGATAGAAAATCTAAGTATGGCGGAGCTCTTAAAATGATAGAAGACTACTATGCAGCCACAGATGCTAGCGTAAAAGCTGAGAAATACTTATTAGAGGCTGGTATTACAGGATCTGATATTGTGCTTAGAGCCTGGAGACTAGGAAATGGAGTTCAGAGAGCATACAATGCTGAAGAAAAAGAGTGGGATACCGATATGCTCGAACGTATGAAAGCTGCTTCTGCAGACATGTATAGCGAGTATGACATGGATTTAGACAAAGACCTCTTTGTAAAGGTAATGAACATGTACAAGGAAAATGTACCTTCAGACCAGCTCCCAGAAATTTTTCAAACCATTAACGGAAAGTACAAGGGCAACGTTCAAAAATTTGCGGACCAGCTGTTTGACAAGTCTATGTTCGCCAGTCAGGAGAATTTCGAAGCGTTCATAGCAAAACCAAAAATGAAAAAATTCGAGAAGGACATGGGTTGGATGTTCGCTGAGTCTGCACTTAACCTATACTTCGCAGGGTTTCCTGGAGCAGATGAGTCTAAGTTTGATGTAGGTTATAGACTATTCGTAGATGGGTTAAGAAAAATGAACCCTAAAACGAATTACTCTCCAGATGCCAATTCTACCATGAGAGTTTCTTACGGTTCTGTTCAGGATTACTTCCCAGCAGATGCCATCCATTATGATTACATTACTACTCATAAAGGAATTTTAGAGAAAGAAGATCCTACTAATCCTGAGTTCATAGTTCCAGCGAAATTGAAAGAGCTAATTCTAGCAGAAGACTTTGGAAATTATGCAGATGCCAATGGAGATTTAATAGTGTGCTTCCTTTCAGATAACGATATTACTGGAGGTAATTCAGGAAGCCCTGTAATAAACGGAGATGGTCACCTTATTGGACTGGCTTTTGACGGAAACTGGGAAGCCATGAGTGGAGATATAGCCTTTGAACCAGAGCTTCAGAGAACTATTTCTGTAGATATCAGATACGTACTGTTTATCATAGATAAATTTGCTGGTGCTACTAACCTTATAGAAGAAATGGACCTGGTAACTAAAAAGAAAGCTCCTAAAATGGCACCTCAGCCTGAGCCGGAAATGCCAGCAGAAGATGCTAAGCAGTAAATTTTTGCTCGTTACAATAAGACTTTTAAAACCACTCTGGAAACAGGGTGGTTTTTTTTTGCGGTGCAATAGGAAATCATATCCTCTTTATTCCGAAATAGCATGATTTACCGAGGTTACACCGAAGTCTATTTTTTAAAGAATTTCTCTTTTATTCTCTAGCTCGTCTATGGTTTTGTGCTACATCTAGCGGCTCAGCCTCAGAAATACGCTGCGGGTAAAGCTCTCTAATGGCTCGTATCTTTCTTTTGTCCTCATCATCATCTGCGCGTAACTTACTGTATATTACTCCAAATTTCTTAAGGCTGACTTCATCCCTTAACTCACGCACAGCAGCTTCTAATTCATTGTTAACTGCTACATAGGTGGCATAATCTGTAGCATTGTCATTCTGTACTGAAATTAAAGCCATACCTGGCAGTGGCGCATAGTCACCAAAAATATCTAGAGCATAAAGCCGTGCTCTAGTTTTATCCAAAGCTGATTTAGTTTCTTCTATAGACTTTTCTATTTCTGATAAAGTAGCTACATCAGTAAGAGTGTTTTTTTCTTTTTTCAACGCTTGTATTCTATTCTCAAGAGCAAAAGCAGCTTGCTTTACGCTATCTCTATTTATGATCTTACGAATAGGGAAATTAGGTATGGGAGCCGAGAGAGGTCTAAGCACATTGTCACCGTTTGACATCAGGAAGTTCTTAGCACCTTGTTTCAATTCACCTACCTCTAAAGGAACTCCCTCTACAAACAGGTCATTATTCAGGTTGACCATAACTTCATAAACATCCCTTTCTCTAATAATGACATTTTCATCTATATCTAATACTGGTGGAGGCAGAAGTCTGGTCATCCCTTTGTCCGCATTCATGGTGGTTACCACCAGGAAAAATACGAGTAATAGAAAGGCTATATCAGCCATAGATCCTGCATTAGTTTCTGTTAGTTCTCTTCGTGCCATTTTCAAGTTGTTTTATGATTTTAACTCTTTAAAAAAGTGGAGTTTAAGAAGTGTCTCTCGCTCATTTTCAGTTAAATTACGAAGAGAAGAAAGAAATAGAGGTGCTCATTAGCCGAAATCTAATCGAATAATATACAGGTGTAATTCAGCGAATAAATGGTGTCCCCGTTCTTTTATGTTCAGTAAATTGCGGAGACCTCTATAAAGTATAGCATTTGACTAAACCAAGTATTCATAGCACTTCAGACAGCAATAACTTTTTATCTTTAAGTGAAAACCTTTCCGTGCTTAACTTACTGCGGCCAGCTGGAACCCAGCTTATATTAGAGAATGAAGAAACTACCTTTTTCGATTACCTCAGACTTACATTTTCAGACCTTCTACTAAAGCGGGTTATAGCGTTAGAGGTGATTCGGAAAAAAGCCCACTACAGAGACAAGCGCACGCAGAGTTATTATATGATTAAGCCTGGTAGTAATTATAGCTTCTAAAAGCCAAAGAACACATAAGATTGATAGCAGCTCAGAAATGAATCTAAGTTCAATAATCTAGGAAAATAATCACCTATCCTTTCCGCTTCAGGAGCTTTCCTTAATCAGAAATCTATCCAATCATTACAAACTTCTTTACCAATGTAGAAAGACTGGCTACCTATAATGGTAAGCACACTAGTGGGTATAATGGTAATAGTGACTGGATGTAAATCTATTGGTTGACAGCTTGTTCAATAAGTCTTCTCATTGTGAATTGAATTATTAGACATTGTCTCGCTATAACTCAAATATAACAAGTTAGTTAACTCTATTATAGTATTATAATGTTCTTAATTCAAAATCTCAGCGCTGAAAACAAACTTTGAGTTTTCAGCGAATGTTACTCTGATCTCTTTGGCCTTTCCATATTCTGGTTCTGTGCCAGTATCATATAAAAACTCTTCAAAATCAAACGGGTTCTTCATGAAGAAAATCTGTCCATCTTCTTCTGCGGGGTTTCCTTTAGCTTTCTTAAAGGGTAAATCATGGATTACGTCCACATAAAGGTTAGCTGCAATAACATTTTGATCTTCGATATCTGCATCATAAGTTCTGAGCATTTTAACAAATGGCCAATATCTAAATGCTAAAAAAGCAGATAATACTATAAGAATAGAGCCTAGTAAACCAATGGAGGTAGTCAAAAAGTATTTAAATATAAGACCAGCTAGAGAAGCAAGGCTAAGAATTATATACCACAGATTATCGTCTAATAAGCCTTTATAATACCTTTTTCTGACTTCTAGACGTTTTAACTCAAAGGCACTCATTTTTCTTCTTTCCTGGTTATAGTTCATTGTGATTCTATTTTAAACTGATTAGCCTATTCTAAAAGGTACCGTTTAGGGAACCATTGAATCTCAGACTAGAACCAATTACTCCTACCTTTTTTTATTCTACAACTTCCTTTTCTGAAGCTTCCCCAAATCAGAAATTTTCCATTTATCATTTATGAGCAGGGCTTCAAAAGGAAGAACGAAAGAATAGCTTTCATTCCTGAACATTACTTCTCCTTTGTTCTTTTCAATGCCGTAAAAATCTTGAGTGATATGGCCATAAGTGAGCAGTTTCATATCTAGCCATTTCACTTCGTACTTTTCACCCTCCTCTTTAACTCTTTGGAACATTTCTGCTCTGTGTGCCTTCTGTTCTAACCAGCTAGAGTGAAGTTGAGCTTCATATTCTGTGAGTTGCCTTTGTTCTTCAGCTTCAGCTACCTCACCTGCTAAGTCTGCAGAAATACTCTCTTTCATGTGCAGAATGACATGGTCACAATTAGCATCAGTTACACAGATGTTATCAAAATCTGTAATTTCAAGCGTATCTAAACTTTGGATATAATGAAAGAAATTGTGCTCAAATTCACCATCGCAGTGGCGGTGAAGTTTATCACAACTCAAAGTGAGCATTGTAAATATTACTAAAAGTGGGAGCAGAAGCTTCATTTTAAAAGAGTTTATTCAAATGTAACATAGACCGAGGAAATTTAAAAAAAGGTATTGCAACGCAAAGTAGAATTATAACCCGAGTAAAGATTCTAACGTAAAGCAAGTGCAACTTGAACCAACACAAAATCAGCTTTCTGTGACAGACTGTAACCCAAAGCTACTATTTTTGTGAAAGACATCGGAAATCGTGGATATAGACAGAGTAATTTTATCGCCAGAGCAGAAAGCCCTCAGAATTAATTTAGATCAGGACATCTATGGCACTTTTGCTGAAATAGGTGCTGGACAAGAAGTAGTTAGACACTTCTTCAGATCAGGTGGGGCCAGCGGCACCATAGCTAAAACCATGAGTGCCTACGATAAGGATTTTTCTGATGCCATTTACGGTAAGGAGGATAAAGGCAGATATGTATGTAAGCCTAGATTGGAGAAAATGATTAATCATGAGTATGGATTAATGGAAGAACGGTTAGATAGATCTAATCACCCTACCAAGCAGTTCTTCAGTTTTGCCAATACTATAGCCACTATTAATTACCAAAAAACCATTCAAGGACATGGATGGTTAGGCGTAAAATTTCAGACCTCTCCAGAAAGCAAGCCTAGCACTGTGGTGATTCACATTAGACTTCATGAAAATGATAGTGCTCTGCAGCAGTTGACTTCTGGAATATTAGGCGTGAATCTTATTTATGCCTGTTTTTACTTCCATAAAGAACCTAAAGAACTTCTGAAATCTCTTTATGATAATATTACTAGAGATCAGATAGAAATAGATATGATAGAGCTAAACGGTCCTGCATTTAAAAGTGTAGATAACCGTTTGATGAGTCTTCAACTGGTGAAAAATGGTATGACTGATGCCGTGATTTTCTCTCCAGATGGGCAAAATCTACAAGCGGCTGATGTACTTTATAAAAAGAACATTTTGGCTATAAGAGGTAGCTTTCGCCCGGTGACTAAGGTAAACATAGATATGATTATGAAAGGCTTCAAATTATTCGAAGCAGAACATAAAGTAGAGCCAGATAAGATTCAGGTGCTTTTCGAAATCACGCTGAATAACCTTAGAGCAGATGGAGATATAGACGAGAAAGATTTCTTAGACAGAGCAGATATTTTATGTTCTCTTGGTCAGACAGTGCTCATATCTAACTACATGAAGTACTATAAACTGGTAGAATATTTCTCGAGATACACTAAGAAGCGTATGGGTATCATTATGGGAGTGAATAATCTGGTAGAAATTTTCGATGAAAAATATTACCGAAATCTTAATGGTGGCATCTTAGAGGCTTTCGGGATATTATTCTCAAGAGACCTAAAACTCTACCTATATCCGTGGTTAAAAGACGGACAAGTGCTTAATAGTGAGAACACTCCTATTCACCCTAGGCTAACACCACTGTATGATTACCTGCTTTACAATAAGAGAATAAAGGATATAGAAGACTTTAATGAGGAAGTACTGAACATTCACAGTAGAAAGTGCTTGAAAATGATAAAAGAAGGCAAGCCAGGATGGGAACACATGGTTCCAGCTTATGTAGATACCATCATAAAAGACAAAAAGCTATTTGGCTATGGCACTAGTTCTAAAGATTCTAGCAAGTCCAATTCAAAAAGAATAGCTAACTAAGTTTTTTAGTATTATCTCTTTTAGAAAATGGAGCTAACCTTAATTAGAAACACTCGATAATTCAACTTTCATAAGGCTTTCTCGTTTATCAAGCCGTTATGTGCGGCTCACATCAGTTTAAAATATACATCATTAAAAAACCCCAACAGACAATCTGTTGGGGTTTTAATATTTTAAGCTAGGATGAGTTTATCCTTCCTTATTATCTTCTTTTGTTTCTTCAGCAGCAGGTGCATCAGCAGCTGGCTTTTTCTTCTTATCCCACTTGGCATATTTGTTTTTGAACTTGTCAATTCTACCTGCGGTATCCACAAACTGCATTTTACCAGTGAAGAAAGGGTGACTTTTATAACTGATATCAAGTTTAATTACTGGATATTCATTTCCATCTTCCCATTCAATAGTCTCAGACGTGTTAGCAGTGCTCTTTCCTAAAAAAGCATATTCGTTACTCATATCTTTGAAAACTACTGTTCTATAATTATCTGGGTGTATTCCTTCTTTCATCTCAATAAATTTGCGTGTGCAAAGATAATACTTTTCTTTTATTGATTTTACAATGCCTTAAAAAGTTTGAGTCTTTTCACATTAATCTTCTATGTCTAATAATTGAAGTGTATATCCGGCTACTACTCCTAAGCCGTTTTCTACGTTAGTATAAATCTGAACTGGTTCAGAAAATGGCCCGCCAGCATTCTGGTAGGCAAATAAACTTCTATGGTATAAATAATAATCTTGGCTGCATTTTAATAACTGAAGCTGTAGCGGACCTCCTCCTGTGCCTCGTATTTTAAAACGAATGTTTACGTTAGAGTCATTTATTAAATCATCTGAGAAAATTCCTTCGTTAAGAATAAAATTTTCGCCTTCTGTATCTATGTTAAATCCACCTATGAAAAACACTTCCGAATTAGATGAAAACTCTACTGCAAAAGCAGGCTGAAACTCAGAATCAGGAGTAGCCACTATCATGTGGTAGTAATCATCTTCAGCTATGGGATCAGTAAAGGATAATTCGTACTCTCTATCTCCATTATCAAGCGTATTAACAAGCTCCACCTCACTATTATTTAAAGGTTCAGGAATGTAAGTAACCGCTTCCACTGATTCATAGCCCTCGGCAGATGCTCTGATTTCATAAAAACCTGCGGACGTTACAAGATTTGAACTTACATACTTTCCGAAATCGGCATCTTCTAGTTGTAGATTTTCCATGAAAACGTCATCTTTATAAAGTCCTATAAATGTCAAATCATTTAGAAATTCTGGTTCTCCTCCCTCTAAATAAGAAAGACTAGAACTGGCATTAACCCTAACCACCTCCCCTAAAGCAATATAGCCGTTTAATACTAACGCGGGTTCAGCCTCTGGAATATCAAACTCTATAACCTTCTCACAAGAGGATATTGTGAGGAGAAGCAGCGTTGCAACGCAAAATAGGGTGGAATGAAATCTCATTTTTTTTTAAAATTTAAATCCATAAGAAATAGATAGCAGAATAGGAAATAGAGATGCCTGTTTCAGCACCGACTCTTCATTTTCTTGATCAAAGAACAAAAAGAAAGGGTTCTGTCGGTTGTAGGCATTATATATTCCTAAACTCCAAGTTCTGGTGCCATTATCTTTCTCTTTATGAAAGTTAATACCTATGTCTAATCGGTGGTAACTGGGCATTCGGTAGCCATTTCTTTGCGTAATATGGTCCAACTCCTGAAAAGAAAAGAAACCTCCGTCCGAAACTGTGGGTGAAGATGAAAGCCCCTGATGTCTAGCTACTGGAAGTGTTACCGCATTTCCAGTGCCATACACATAGACGAAACCACAGTCTACTCTATCGTTCTTTTTATAGGTAAGCGCTAGGCTAAAATCGTGTCTTCTATCAAACCTGTAAGGGAATTTCTCTCCAAAATTAATGTTCTCAAACTGCCTATCAGTCCAACTCAGTGTGTAACCGACCCATCCTGTTACTGGCCCTGATGTTTTTTCTAAGAGAACTTCTGCACCATAACTCCAGCCTACTCCTGTTTCTACTTTGTTTTGCCAGTTTTCTGCTGTTCCCTGAAAAGTAGCACCGTCTTTATACTCGATTAAATTCTTCATCCACTTATAATACCCTTCCACGCTTAATTGATATCCCTTAAAAGGAGTCATGGCATATCCGAGAGCCACTTGGTCGCTAATCTGTGGTTTAATTCGTTCTGTTACTGGAACCCACAGATCTGTGGGTAAACCTATAGAACTAGTAGTAAGTAGGTGAAGAAACTGAGTCATGTTAGAATAAGCTGCTTTGATAGAGCTTTTCTTGTTTAACATATACCTCATGGCCACCCTAGGCTGAAGAGATAAGTACTGCTGCCCCTCCACAAAGAAGTTAGAACTATGTAAGCCTAGATTCATTTTAAGTTTGTCTGAAATCTTCCAATCTACCTCTGCATATAGGTTTACTTCATGAGCCAAAATTCTATCGCTTCCGAATACAGTATCTAGCTGCAATTCATCAATATCTAAATCTAAAGTGTTTACCCCAGGAGTAAAAGTGTGGTTTATGTAGCTGGTTCCGAACTTTACATTAGCATTAGGATTGGGTATAAAATCAAAATCTACCTTAGCCGTAAGGTCATCAATTCCACTGTCATATCTAAAGGTGGTGCTCTGTTCTATTCCGTCAAAAGTAGAATTAAGTCCTATGCTGGTAAATAACCTATACCTACTATAAGTAAGAGTGGTATTAGAAAAGAGCTTAGGGGAGAATATGTGATTCCATCTAGCTGCTACTATGGCATTACCCCACACTAAACGAGTGTCGAATTCTTCTGTGCCATTTCTAAAACTACTATCGTACTTGACAAATGCTTTATCATTTCCAAAATAACCTGAGAGAAATACTCTGTTCTTATCGTTAATTATGTAGTTCAACTTGGCATTAAAATCATAAAAGAAATAGCCTGCATTTCCATTTTCTCCGTTTTGCCTTGCTACAGATCTAATTACCGGTCTGGCTAGTAAATCTATGTAAGTTCTTCTTCCACTTACTATAAAAGATGATTTTCCCTTTTTTATAGGGCCTTCAACCGTGGCCTTTGCAGAAATAATTCCTATGCTTACATCTCCATGGTATTCATTAAGGTTTCCTTCTTTCATACGCACATCTATAACAGATGAGAGACGACCGCCATACCTAGCAGGAAAGCCCCCTTTTATAAGTTCTACATCTCTAATGGCATCTGCGTTAAAAACAGAAAAGAATCCAAAAAGGTGTGAAGCGTTATAGACGGGTACGCCATCTAAAAGTACAAGGTTCTGATCTGGCCCTCCGCCTCTTACATATATTCCTGAAGCACCTTCAGTTCCAGACTGAACCCCTGGAAGCAGCTGAAGTGTTTTCAATAAATCTGTTTCACCTAAGAGCACAGGCAGATTTTTAACCATTTTCATGTCCAGTCTAACGGAGCTCATCTGTGTGTCATTCTGAATAGGTTCAGATTGGCTGGCTTCCACCACGGCCTCTTTAAGCTCTACTGAAGGGTTTAACTTAAAATCAAGTGTGATGTTTTCATTAAGCAAAAATGAGTTAGTACTTGGTGAGTAACCGATGTATGAGGAAAAGAGCTCTACAGAATCTCCTTGAAGTGTTAAGCTGTAAAAACCATAAACATTAGTAGTGGCTACCTTCTCTGTTCTTAAATCTAAGATGTAAGCACCTATAAGTGCCTCTCCTGTAGACTTATCAGTTATATAACCAGAAATGGTATGTTTGTCTTGAGCCATTGTAACACTGAAACAGCTCAGCAATAAAAAGCTCAGAAAGTAAAACTTCATGATGAAATAGTTGATGGCTAAAGTAATTTAAATCTATAGCTATAACGTGAGAATAGAAGCGGATATTTGCACTATAGATTACTTCTTATGATAAAACCTAAGTATTTATTCAGTCTACTGTTAATGTTCGCATTAAACCTGAATGGACAAGTTTCTTCCATCAGAAAAGGTGAAATATCTATTTATTTTGGATGGAATAATGCAATATTTTCTGATAGTGACATCCATTTTAAAGGTAGCGATTATGATTTCGTATTAAATAATGCTTCAGCAAGTGATAGACAAACCCCATTTGGAATTGATCCATATTTCAAATTAAACTCCATTACAGTTCCGCAGACTAATATGGGAATCACTTTTCAATTCAATGAAAAAGTGCAACTATCATTTAATGTGGATCACATGAAATATGTCTTAAATCAAAACCAAATAGCTTCTATATCTGGAGAAATTTCTCATGGCTATGGAGATTTAGCGGGAGTCTACAATAATACTCCCATTGAATTAACTAAGGATTTAATAATATTCGAGCATACAGATGGGCTGAACTATATAAATTTGGGATATGCCAGAACTCATACCCTTAAAAAGGTAAATTCATTTCTAAGCCTCCAAGGAAATTATGGAGGAGCACTTGGCGTTCTTCTACCTAAAACTAACAGCACGCTACTAGGAAAGGAGAGATATGATGATTTTCATTTATCTGGCTATGGAGCTAGCGCAGATGCCTCACTCCAGCTAAATATTTCCAAATGGCTTTTTTTAGCGACTTATTTAAAAGGTGGCTTTATAAATATGCCAGATATTAGAACCTCCTCAGATACTTCGGACTATGCTTCTCAAAATTTTTGGTTCGCACAGTATAATTTTATATTTGGATTGAGGTTCAACTTTACTTCAGAAAGTTAAAGGCATAAAAAACTCCCTCTCATTAGAAAGGGAGCTCTTAATATTTTTTTTGAAACAGAAAACTACTTAGTGTAATGACCGTCTGCTTTAGCTCTTTTTAATGCTTCTTCTATACCTAACTTGTTAATGATTCTCATTCCCTTAGCAGATACTTTTAATGTAATAGGCTCTTCAGCTCCTACATCATACTTCTTTTTAAAGAGGTTAGGATAGAATTTTCTCTTCGTTCTGTTCTTAGCGTGAGATACATTGTTCCCAACCATCACTTTCTTTCCTGTTATTTGACATACTCTAGCCATAATACTTCTTTTAAAAATTTAGGAGCGCAAAAATACTACTTTTCTACCCTAAATTCAAAACCTATTTTATTAATTCTTTTCTAAGTAGATTAAGGGCTGCATTACTAGTCATAATAATGTTCCTTTTTCTGTTTTTACCAAAAGTGAACATAAAACTCTTTACCCAGTCTGGCCCCGCCAAACCTATCCATACTGTGCCCACTGGCTTACCTTCTACAGCTCCACCTGGCCCAGCTATTCCTGAAGCTGAAATGCCATAAGTAGTGCCGAATTTTTTTCTTACACCCTGTGCCATTTGTTCTACTACTGATTCACTTACCGCTCCATGCTCCACTAAAGATTCTGAATCCACTCCTACCCAGTTTTTCTTGGCATCATAAGAATAAGTCACCACGCTGCCATCGTAAAACACAGAGCTCCCTGGCACAGAGGTGATTAGATGGCTAACATATCCTCCAGTGCAGCTTTCTGCTAAACTCAGTGTTTCTTTTCTTTCTGTTAGTAGCGTTGCAATAATTTTTTCTAAGGTGTCCGTATCAAATCCGAATGAAATATCCCCTATAATTTCTAAGGCTTCCTCTACCCTTCTTTCAACAGCCGATTTCACCACTGCTTCATCTTCTCCTACTCCAGAAACTCTTAACCTAACCATACCAGCAGAAGGCAAGTAAGCTAGTCCTAACCCCTCTTTTCTTAAGTCATTTTCCCAAGCTTCTAGTCTTTTGGCTATGGTACTTTCTCCAACTCCTATAGTTAGGATGGTTTTATTATAGACTGTCGGTGTTTTAAACGTCTCGGCTATTTTATCAAAAACTGCATCCTGCATTAAGCCCTTCATTTCATAAGGCACACCAGGCATACTCATGAGCACCTTTCCTTCTCTATAGAACCACATTCCACTAGCAGTTCCTCTGGTGTTTATTATTACCTCACACTTTTCTGGTAACTGTGCTTGCATCAAGTTTACATCTAGCGGTTTTCTGCCTACAGACTCAAAGTAAGCCTTAATTCCGGAAATGACTTCCTGATTAGTGTAAAAGCCAGAATCATAATACTCAGCCAGGGTCTTTTTAGTGATGTCATCTTGGGTAGGTCCTAAACCGCCAGTCATTAGCACTAGGTCTACTCGGCTAAATGCCTCATCTAAGGCACTAATAATCTCTTCTCGCTCGTCTGCTATGGTAGTGATTCGGTGTACTTTTATGCCGTATTTAGACAGATTCTCACCTAGCCATGCTGAATTAGAGTCTATGGTTTGACCAAGGAGAATTTCATCTCCGATTGTAATTATTTCTGCCTTCATAAACTTAGATTAATACTTTTGCGGCAAAGAACTTGTTTACTCTTAAACAAAACATCATAGAATGAAACTTTTTTTATTAGCTATAGCCACTACTCTCCTATTTTCTCAATGTTCTGAAAAAGGACTCCAAACCTTGAACGATGTACTTAGCACTACTAATGAGGTATTAGGAAGTGATGGCACAGCAGCTCTAACTAACCAAGATGTGATTAGTGGATTAAAAGAAGCCCTCAGAGTAGGAACAGATTCTGCAGTAGGGCTGGCCTCTAAAACGAATGGTTTTTATAAAAATCCTTTGCTATTTATAGAGTTCCCACCAGAAGCTATAAAAGTTAAAAACACGCTTACAGATGCTGGGTTCGGAAGTTTGGTCGAAGATTTTGAAATGACTCTCAATAGATCTGCTGAAGAAGCATCTAGATATGCTGCACCTATTTTTATAGATGCCATTACTGAAATGACCATCCAAGATGGTTTTAATATTCTAAATGGGCCAGATAACGCTGCCACTAATTACTTAAAAGAAAAAACTACCAGCTCACTCAGGGCCGAATTTAAACCTGTAGTAGACGAAGCCATAAAAAAGGTAAACCTTACTAAATTCTGGGAACCTGTGGTAAGCAAGTATAATTTACTTACCATTTTATCAGGCGGTGAACAAGTGAATCCAGATTTAGAAGCTTATGTTACTACTAACGCTATGGATGGATTATTCCAACATATAGAACAGGAAGAAAAACAAATAAGAGAAAACCCTCAAGCTCGTGTTACAGAGCTGCTCCAAAAAGTGTTTGGCTCTGTAAGTCAAAACTAAATTTAAGAGTTAAGTAATTTCTTTTTTGATTCTAATCTAGCGGTTTCGGAGTCTTTCATTTCCCAATGAAGACTTTTATCTCGAGAAGAAATAACAGCACCTATTGGGCATAAAACTGGTGCTAGCATAAGGCCCAAAACAGGCATAAGAATTAGGACACTAAACACCATTCCATTTCCTGTTACTAGCCATTTATTATCCCAGATTAATCTGTTTCCTGCTGATATGGCCAAGCGTTTTCTTTCGTTCAAGTAGTCGAAAGAACTGTAGCCAAAATAGTAGGAACTTACTAAGAATATCAACACTGCACTGAGCGGTGCAGCTATAGCTGCTAAAGGAGTGAGCACCATGGACAGGCCTGAAATAACTATTCCAATGAGGAGAACTACTATGATTTCTAAAACCATGTTTCTTATGGCTATGAGTATGCCGCGCCACACATCCTTTAAGAACAAGTTAAAATTAAACGCATAAGTACGATCCATGAGGATTTCTTCCGCTTTTTCACTAAGGTAAGCCATTAATGGAGCCATGGCTATGAGCACTATGTACTTTTGAATTTTAAAAAATATATAATAGCTAAATAAGTAGATGATTCCATAAAGTGTGTACTCTCCTGCTATTTTTAAACCATACATTATTTTATCCCAGAAAGGATCTGGTGCTGCTTCCGGTGTTCCTAACTGGAATAGTTCTACCAGGGGTTCTACTATGACATTTACCAGATTATCTGTGAACTTGAAAATCACAGCTACCATAATCATTGAAAATAAAATCGGGATGAGGTATACCCAACCTAGCTTATTCCGCATGACGAAACGGTGTGCTTTTAAACAATCTAAAATTCCTTTAAACAACTGATTCATTGCTGTCAAATCTACTTTAAATCTTGAATAGAATCTATTTTAAAAACCCAAATAGCGTGAAAATTGGCTACAAAAAAACCCTCTGTGAGGTTAATCACAGAGGGAAGACACTTAAAATCACCGAAAAATAATATAGTTAGCAGTAGTTAACTGCTATCTAAAAGACGGTGCTAGTATGTGGGGGTTGCCTATAAATGTTAAAATAAAAACTGGACTTCACACAAACCCCTTAATAAATAAGCCATCCGAGCCATTTTAATTTTAAAAATTAATTGACATTTGACCTATGAGAGTTCACTTTATAGCCATAGGAGGTAGCGCCATGCATAACCTAGCCATAGCACTTCACAGAAAAGGATACCACGTTACAGGAAGTGATGACGAAATATTCGAGCCGAGTAAAGGCAGACTAGCTAAAGATGGCATTCTTCCTGATAGCATAGGCTGGGATGATTCTAAAATCTCGGCAGATCTTGACGCCATCATTTTAGGAATGCATGCTAGAAAAGACAATCCTGAGTTACTTAAAGCTAAAGAATTAGGGCTTAAAATATTCTCCTATCCCGAATACATCTATGAACAAACCAAACAGAAAAGAAGAATAGTAATAGGCGGAAGTCATGGAAAAACCACGGTTACTTCCATGATTCTTCATGCATTAAACCACCTAAAAATCGAACATGATTACATGGTAGGTGCACAGCTAGAAGGTTACGACTGTATGGTAAAACTCTCCGACACAGCTCCTATAGTTATTCTCGAAGGTGATGAATACCTGAGCTCACCCATAGACTTAAGGCCGAAGTTTCATTTGTATAAACCTCACCTGGCCATTATTACAGGAATAGCTTGGGATCATATTAACGTTTTTCCAACATGGGAAAATTATGTGAGTCAGTTCACTGAGTTTATTAAACTCATAGAGCCTGACGGAAAGTTATTCTATTACGCACATGACAGTGCATTGGCAGAAATAGCTAGAACTAACATAGCTATAGGAGCCATTTCTTATGAAGCTCCTAATTTCACTATTGAAAACGGAAAAGTAACCTTGGCAGATGAAGGTGAATATGCGTTGCAAATCATAGGGAAGCACAATGTAGAAAACCTCAAATCAGCCCAACTCATCTGTTCAGAATTAGGCATAAACAAAGATGAGTTTTACAAAGCCATGGCGAGTTTTACAGGAGCATCTAAAAGGTTAGAAAAAATAGCCAGTAACAATGATTCTATTGTTTACAAAGATTTTGCCCACAGCCCATCTAAGTTGAAGGCCACTACTTCTGCCGTTAAAACTCAGTTCCCAGATAAACGGCTGGTGGCAGTAATGGAACTTCACACGTTCAGCTCTTTAAATAAACAGTTCCTACCGCAGTATAAAGACGCAATGAAGGAGGCTGATATAGCATTCGTTTATTACTCTCCTGAGGTATTAAAGCACAAGAGGCTCCCAGAGTTAAGTAAAAAAGAGGTGGCAGAAGCTTTCGGTACTGATAATGTGACTGTATTTACCGAAGCATCAGCTTTGGTTTCTCAAATTATGGGCTTGGCTCCTCTTAAAAACACTAACCTCCTCATAATGACCAGCGGAAATCTAAGTGGTCAAGATTTAAATCAGCTGGGACAGTTTATGGTTTCTTAAGGAATTCTGATCTTTTAACGCTCTTAAGTTTTTCTTCGGAGTTCCGTTTCTGCATTGCAACGCAAAAAAAAGCCACCTCAAAAATGAGATGGCTCTGTTAAAATTCTAATGTGATAATAGTTATGCCATTTTAGCCTGTAGCCCTTTATCTAATGCTTCTAAGAATTCTTCAGTAGTTAACCAGTCAGACTCTTTAATGTCTTTTCCATGAATAAGTAGGGCTAAATCTTTAGTCATCTGGCCACCCTCTACAGTGTCTATGCACACCTGCTCTAGAGTAGATGTGAAATCTATGAGCTCTTGGTTATCGTCTAGTTTACCTCTAAAAGCCAATCCTCTGGTCCAAGCGAAAATACTGGCTATAGGGTTAGTACTAGTCTTATTACCAGCCTGATGCTGTCTGTAGTGACGTGTAACAGTGCCATGAGCTGCTTCTGCTTCCATTACATCTCCATCTGGAGTAACTAAAGTGGAAGTCATTAATCCCAAAGAACCAAAGCCTTGGGCTACAGTATCCGACTGTACATCTCCATCGTAGTTTTTACAGGCCCACACAAATCCACCATTCCACTTTAGAGCTGCTGCTACCATATCATCTATAAGCCTGTGCTCATAAATAATGCCTGCATTATCGAATTCCGTTTTAAATTCATTCTGATATACCTCCTCGAAAATATCCTTAAATCTTCCATCGTAAGCCTTTAAGATGGTATTCTTAGTACTTAAATAAAGCGGCCATTTTTTATCTAAAGCACGATTCATGCACGAACGCGCGAATCCGTAAATAGACTCATCTGTATTATACATAGACATGGCCACTCCACCAGCTCCCTGAAAATCATAAACCTCCCATGTTTTAGCCTCACTGCCATCTTCTGGAGTATACGTCATGGTGAGTTTTCCTTTTCCTTTGATTACAGCATCTGTAGCTTTGTATTGATCTCCGAAGGCGTGCCTACCTATGCATATAGGTTTAGTCCAGCCAGGTACTAATCTAGGCACATTTTTCATAATGATAGGCTCCCTGAATACTGTTCCACCTATAATGTTTCTTATGGTTCCGTTAGGAGACCTCCACATTTCTTTAAGTCCAAATTCTTTTACTCTGTCTTCATCAGGAGTAATGGTAGCGCACTTTATAGCCACCTTATACTTGAGTGTAGCTTCTGCAGAATCTATCGTGATTTGGTCATTAGTTTCATCTCTTTTCTGAATTCCTAAATCGTAATACTTGATGTCTAAATCTAAATATGGGAATATCAATTTGTCTTTGATGAACTGCCAAATTATTCTAGTCATTTCATCCCCGTCCATCTCTACTATAGGGTTAGCTACTTTTATTTTACTCATCTTGTTATTATAATTAAGGTGCACAAAGTTAACTCTTAGTGCAGAAAACTGGTTTAGCTAAAGGCTGTTTTTTATCTTTATGTCAGCGTTGCAACGCAAAACATAATTCAACAAAAAAGCTCAGCTACTGATTGAAGTAACTGAGCTTCTAATGCGGAGAGTGAGGGATTCGAACCCCCGGTACGTTGCCGCACAATGGTTTTCAAGACCACCGCATTCGACCACTCTGCCAACTCTCCAAAAGGAGTGCAAAGGTAATTCCTTTTTCAATTACGAAACAAGCTTTTTGAACTGATTATTTAAGTTTTTTTTTGAGAAGGCTACTGTCGTGGTTTTGCTAACTTTGTATTATGTCTGTTTCGAAGCAATTTTTCCTCTTTTTAGCCTTTAGTGTATGTGCCTTTAATAGTTTCGCTGCCCTTCAGGTCAATTTTGATTATAAAACATTTTTAGATCCTACTGAAGGGACATATTTAGAAACGCACCTCAACTTTATAGGGGGAACTATGACTTATGTCCCTACCGCTAATGGAAATTTGGAAGCTAAAATAGAGGCTCTCATTCTTATTAAGCAAGGTGAAGAAATTGTGGATTTTGAAAAAGTAGTTCTCAGCAGTCCAGAGGCAATAGACTCAGCCTTCGTGGATTTTTTAGACCTAAGAAGGTTTCTTTTACCTGTTGGAAAATATGAATTAGAGTTAGAACTTACCGATTTAAATCTTCCTGAAGATGAACTCGAACCCATATTTTACAGCAGCACCATAGAAATCCCAAATTACAATAGACTATCATGCTCAGATATTATTTTCATGAGTGGTTTCGGTGCTTCAGTAGAGGCTAATGACTTAAGCAGAAGTGGCTATGATGTTCTTCCTAAAGTATCATCTTACTTCGAAGGAAGCGACACACAGTTAGCCTTTTATGCAGAGGTATATAACTCTAAAGAATACTTTAACACAGATAAATTTTTAATAGTGCACTACCTAGAGAATGCCTCTTTAAGTGCTCCAATAGAAAGCTCTAAGTCGATTAAAAAATATGACCCAAGCATGGCTATTCCTCTTATCCAAAGAAAAGACATTTCTTTCTTAGATGAAGGAATCTACAATTTAGTTATTGAAATTAGAGACCAACAGAATCAAGTTCAAGCTTCAAAACGCCAAGAATTCATTAGAAGCGAGCGTGTCATTTTCTCAAAGCCTTCTAAAAAAGTAGATCTCTCTAATACATTCGTAAGCGAATATGATAATGCTAGAGTGCTTTATGAGTACGTAAGGTCACTAAGTCCTAAAGCCACGGTTTATGAAAACTGGTCTATCAATAAAAGTTTAAGTGAAGATAGTGATGTAGCCAGCCTACAATCATTTCTTTATACTTTTTGGGAAGCAAGAAACCCAGAAGATCCGGCTCACTCCTGGTACGAGTATCAGCTGCTGTTAGAAGAAATTGAAAAAGAGTTCGGTTCTACGGTTAAGAAGGGCTATGAAACCGACAGAGGTAGGGTTTATTTAGAGTATGGCCCTCCTAATGGAAGGTATGATAAGCAGATTTCTGGCGCCCAACCATTTGAAATATGGCACTATTATCAAGCTAAGCAGTTTAGAAATAGACGTTTTGTATTTATGGATAATGATAAAGTCCTTAATGACTATGAACTCATTCAATGTGACGTGCCAGGCGAAGTAAGAAACGCTAACTGGTTAGATATGCTAATTACTGGAATTCAAACCAATAGAGTTAACAATCAAGGCGATGATATGTTTAATAGGTCATCTAATTCTGATGGCGCTCGTGATGTCATCAAAGACCTATATTTGAATCCGCGTTAAATCAACAGCGGAATAGTGAAGGAAACAGCAGTAGTCATCTTAAACTGGAATGGTAAAGACTTATTAAAGAGGTTTTTACCTTCAGTAACAAAATATAGCCCACAAGCAGATGTAGTGGTTATAGACAATGCTTCTACAGATAATAGCGTCTCATTTCTGACTGAAAGCTACACTACTATTCAAGTAGTAGCATTAGATAAAAATTTAGGTTATGCTGGTGGTTATAATAAAGGCTTAAGTTTTTTAAATTATCAGAACTATGTGTTGCTTAACAGTGATGTAGAAGTTACTGAAAACTGGCTCACTCCTATTCTAGAGTTTTATCATTCTCATGAAAAAGTAGGCTGCATCCAACCTAAAATTCTAGACCTTAATAACCGCTCTAAATTCGAATATGCTGGAGCAGCTGGTGGGTTTATAGATAAAGACCTCTTTGCTTTCTGTAGAGGAAGGTTACTTAGTGAGCTAGAAGAAGATACTGGTCAGTATGATTCCGTGGCGGAGGTGTTTTGGGCTTCAGGCGCTGCTCTATTTATTTCTGGAGAGCTGTTTAAGTCCTCTGGCGGGTTTGATGAAGACTTCTTTGCCCACATGGAAGAAATAGACCTGTGCTGGAGACTTCAAAATCTAGGGTATACAAATTATTGTATTCCTCAGAGCACGGTATATCATCTGGGAGGCGGCACACTTTCTAAGCTCAGCTCACATAAAACCTACTTAAACTTTAGGAATAACTTATACATCATAGCTAAGAACTACGCAGGTTCACTCCCACTCAAAGTATTTTACAGAATGGCCTTAGATGGTATAGCCGCTTGGCGGTTCTTCTTTAGAGGAGAGTTTAATAACTTCATAGCTGTAGGAAGAGCACATTTTATGTTCTACTACCAACTACCTTCATTGCTACGCAAAAGAAAAAAGTGCCTCCCAAAGCAACATGTCGAGCTAAAAGGGATGAGTAAAAAGAGTTTGATTTTCGGGTTTTTTATCAAAAAGAAAACTACGTTTATGGAGCTTATGAGTGATAGCTAACTATGGCATACTTTTTCCTATGGTTTAGGCAAATTATAAAAAAATGAAACACTTATTAATCTTAGCTCTGGCCCTTTGTGCTGGAACCCTAACTGCTACTAGTCAAATGAACACTCCACTTTC
Source organism: Flavobacteriales bacterium (assembly GCA_045104985.1). GTDB lineage: Bacteria > Bacteroidota > Bacteroidia > Flavobacteriales_D > Sanyastnellaceae > ASP10-05a. The sequence continues at coordinate 56,880 of JBGCDA010000003.1, forward strand.
TTTAGTTACCACCACTGGTAAAGCCACCGTATATGCACAGCCAGATGAGGCACTAATTTCTTTTACTGTTTCCACTTCAGACAATGATATTTCTGAGGCCAAACGTAAAAATGCAGATATCTCTAGGTCTACTATTTCTTTTTTAAAGAATGAGGGGATTAAGGAAGAACACATTCAGACTCAATACCTGACCGTAGGAAAAAACTACAGGCATGACAGAAATCCGCAGGAGCAGAAATTCCAAGCCACTCAGAATTTTTCAGTATGTGTAAGTAACTTAGATGATCTAGAAGAAATCATGACTGGTCTGCTCGAATTAGAAATTACTAACCTGGGCAGCCCGCAGTTTAGAAGTACTGAGCTAGAAAAACATAAAGATGAAGCTAGAATTAAAGCCATAGAAAATGCCAAACATAAGGCTGAGCTTATGACCGCAGCTTTAGGACAAACAGTGGGTAAAGCCCATAGCATTACCGAGGCTGGACCTCAAAACAACAACTTTAGAATGGCTTATGCCGCAGATGCCGAATCCATGAGAAGTGGAGGTGGTGGCGGAGACAGTTTTGCCGTGGGACAACTAGAAGTTACCTCAGAGATCACCATTAGCTTTGTTCTGAAGTAAAAGATTCAACTAGACGTAAGATCGATTTCTTTTAAGTTTTCGATCTTATTTCTTTCTAGGAAAGCGTCTATGGTTTCAAAGTGTTCTATGACTCTTTTATCCTTAAACTCAAATACCTTCTGACTTAGTCCCATTAGGAAGTCTCTGTCGTGAGATACTAAAATTAGCGTGCCATCAAAATTTAGAAGTGCTTCTTTCAGCACTTCTTTTGATTTAATATCTAAGTGGTTAGTAGGCTCATCCAGTATGAGAAGGTTTACTGGTTCTAAAAGAAGTTTAACCATAGCTAGCCTTGTTTTTTCTCCACCTGATAGTACGCTTACTTTCTTTTCTACGGCATCTCCACTAAACATAAACGCGCCTAAAATGTGCTTGATTTGAGTTCTAACATCTCCCTTGGCTACTAGGTCTACTGTTTGGAATACCGTTAAATCATGATCTAAAAGAGAAGCTTGATTCTGGGCGAAGTACCCCACCTTAGCATTATGCCCAAGTTCACACACTCCTTCACACTCTATTTCTCCCAGTATAGATTTAATCATGGTGGATTTACCCTCACCGTTTCTCCCTACGAAAGATACTTTTTCTCCTCTAGAGATGCTCATATTGGCATCCTTAAACACTACGTGGTCTCCGTACTTTTTACTCATATCCTTCACCGTAACAGGATGGTCTCCTGAACGTGGAGCAGGTGGAAACCTGAGCTTTAATGCAGATTTATCTACTTGATCTATTTCTATAGGCACTAGTTTTTCTAGCATACGTTCACGAGAAGACACTTGATTAGTTTTAGAATAGGTGCCTTTAAACCGTTCTATAAACGCCATATTATCTGCTATGTACTTCTGCTGCTCTTGGTATGCCTTCACCTGATGAGACCTTCTCTCCTCTCTCAGTTGTAAATAATGAGAATATTTGGCTTTATAGTCAAAGATCTTACCCATAGTCACTTCTATGGTTCTATTAGTGACTGCATCTATAAAGGCCACATCATGAGAAATAACCACCACCGCTTTAGCTTTATTTATTAAAAAATCTTCTAGCCAAATCACTGATTCTATATCTACGTGGTTCGTAGGCTCATCCAGCAGAATTAAATCTGGTTTCTGAAGTAAAATCTTAGCCAGTTCTATTCTCATTCTCCAGCCGCCACTAAACTCACTGGTAGGTCTAGTAAAATCTTCTCTTTTAAACCCCAGTCCCTGAAGTGCTTTTTCTACCTCAGCATCATAGTTTATCTCTTCTATAGAATAGTACTGTTCTCCTAAATCTGCCACTTTTTCTATGATCTTCATGTACTCATCCGACTCATAATCTGTGCGGGTTTCCAGTTCTTTATTCAGTCTGCCCATCTCCTCTTTCATCTGAAATATCTGACCGAATGCTTTACTGGCTTCTTCGAAAACGGAGCAGTCGTCCTCAGTAAGTAAATGCTGCGGCAGGTAAGCTATAACAGTTTCCTTAGGGGCACGCACATGACCTTTATTGGCTTTTTGGACACCAGCTATAATCTTCATCATGGTAGATTTCCCTGCTCCATTTTTACCCATTAAGGCTATTTTATCATTCTCATTGATCGAAAACGATACATCACTGAACAGGGTTTGTCCGCTAAATTCTACTGCTAATCCGTCTACTGAAATCATCTGCTGTTTTTGAGGGTGCAAACTTACGGAGATCTTTTACAGACTCAAGATTTAAGACGTTAGACTCTAGACTTTGAAGCAGTTACCGACCCTGACACCCGTGCCTTACTCTACTGACTAACAATTTATTAAACGTTTCTGTAAGTAAACCTGTAAACCTTATAAATCTTTCACTATTTTCTTGCGTTGCAATTGGGTTTCTCCTACCCGCTTCCCCAGCCACATTCGACAAGAGCTCAGTGCAGCGCCTAAAGGGTGCGCTTGCCCGCTCTCATCATTTGACTGTACTTGTTTCATTAGTGTAATATTACTTTCTCGCGTTGCAATGGGCTTCCATTCTCTAATAAGCTAAGGATGTAAGTGCCTGAAGCATACTGATGCACTGGGAGCATGAAGGTGGTTTGGAAATCTGCGGCTGGGAAGTGCTCTAGGAGGTTTCCTTTGATGTCATGGAGCTGGTATGTGTGGGAGTTATCTAGGGCTTTGGTTTGATAAATGTTTAAGAAATCTGCTGCGGGGTTAGGGCCAGCCTTGAAGTACTTCTGGTCTGCGGCCTGTTCTTCTATGTTATCTGACAGGTGGCAGCCTTCTACTAGGCAGCCGTACTGGTCTAATTTTACTAGCCAGCCCTGCTGGGTGGGTTCTATGGCTTCTGAGGTGTCGTCTCTGGATTCTCCGCAGAAGATATAACCTCCATCTGAGGTGGGCTCTAAATCCTGTAAGGTGTGGTGGTGACGCTCACTGTCTAAAAAGGTATATTTCCTATGCCATAGCACTTCACCATCTGTAGAGTATTTAGACAGGAAAGCGTCCTGCTGGTGCCAGTTAAAACCGCCTTCCACATCTGTTCTGTAATCTCCACCAAGTAAATACTGACCATCTTGCGTTTTAATTACGCGTTTACCTCTGTGCCAGTAGTTAAAATCTCCAGGCCAAGCTGGCACATGCCACAGCGGCTCTCCATCCATGGTCATTTTTACTAAGGCTGGGTGGTATTCTTGTTCTTCTCCATTTCTTAATGTAGAAACGGCTACTAAATGCTGATTGTCAAGCAAAGCATCTCTTATGGAACCAGAGGAATAATCAAAATCAGTGACCTCATTATGCACCAATTGTCCAATGCTATCTAATTCTATGACTAAGTGATTTATTACAGGTGTTTCATCCTCATCTATGAGGGATGGAATAATAATGGCACCTCCACTATCAGTAGGGATAAGCACATAGTTGTAATCTGGAGATTGAGGAGTCGCGTATAAATACTGCCACAATGATTCTCCTTCTGGAGTTAATTTTTCTATGAAAAAATCACCCCCAGTGCCAAAAAAACCAGTAGAATTATTTACTCTCAAAAGTAGATTTGAATCTGAACTTTTCACTACCTGAGCTATCCCTACAAAGTCGTCTTGATCTATAGTAGGCGAATAAAAACGCATGCTAGAAACAGTATCTCCGTCTAAGTTATATTTAAAGAGTAAATATTGGTGAATGTCATTTTCATCTATACTTCTAACGCTGCTAATAAGAGTAGAATCATTAAGAAAAGCTAGATCATCATTAGCACTATTAAGCCATCTATCAGGCCCGTTTTCTACACCTCCATAAGTCTTGTGGAAGAGTGCCTCTCCTACCGAATCAAATTTACTAAACACAGTCACCCTTCCATTTACACTTTCTACAGTATCTATTAGAGTTCCTAAGGTAGAATAACCATCTTGTAATTCTAAAACACTGGTAAGAATCGTACTTGGATACGGTTCCACATTGTAACGCACATTAAACCTATCCTGTGAAAAAGCACTTGGATTAATCATAGTTAATCCAAGTGCTAATAACATAACTTTTATGGTTCTAATGGATAATTTCAATTTTTTCTGTTTTTAGAGAACCACTGTCTCCCATGAGCTGTGCGGTATACATTCCAGCAGCCCAGTTAGAAGTGTTTAAAGATAAGAATTGTTGAGTAGAGTTTATAACTACCTGTTCTATGATTTGACCAAGGGCATTTCTAATGACCAAACTACGTGGTACTTTAGTGCTTTGGGTAAAGTCTAACTCTATATTTAAAATCACACTAGTAGGCACTGGATATATGTTCAATATTTCAGCCTCTGTTTCATCCATAAAGGGCTGGCTCATACGCCAGTTGAACTGTTCTCCACTGTAAGCTGGTGGGGTAAAATAGTCTCCATTATGGTGTGTGTTTAGGATAGATGAACTATAAACCAGCTACTATGAACTATTAACTAAGGTTAGTATTTAATGATTTTCTCTGGCCTTAACTTCCGTTAGGTAGCTTCCAATAGGTTTCTATTCTGCTTCGATTTGATCTAAACTTATAGCATTGTACTATTGCAACGCAGAAACTATAATGGAAAAGCAAGATCTACATATTAAAGAAGGAATTACTACGCGGCATCTCATTAAGGGGCTTATACTGGCTTTTGTAGGCATAGCCCCTTTAGCTAAAGGGTATGTTTATGTGTCGGTAGTAGTCTGGTATTTTGCAGTTTGTCTGATTCTTTCTGTGGAGGGTGTGTACATAGATTTTAAATCGAGGAAAATTAAACGCTACACGAACTTTGTATTCTTTAAGCATGGCACATGGGAAAACTTGCCAGCTTACAACAGGGTCGGCATCTCGCTCTACAAAGCCGTAAATAGGAGAATGACCCGCACCAGTTATTCTACTACTAAGACTCAGTCTTTTGAACTATTTTTAGAAAATGCTGCCGGTGATCATGAAGAACTCTTAGAGCACCCTGATTATGAAAAAATACTGGAATTAGCCTATAGGCTGGCAGAGGGGTTAGAGCTGCCATTGGTAAATTACTATCAGGAACAGAGAAACGCTGCCATGAGAAGGCCTAGAAGACGATGAAAAATGTTTCTAGGGTTGGGCTATTTTAAATTTATATGTTTAATCTTCTGAGAAATTAGTGGAATCTGTAATTAAGATAGGACGCTTTCTTACTTTTAACCTTCTGAAAACTGTTCCTCATGAGACTTCTCTACTTCTTTTTTATAGTGTTGGTTTTAGGAGTATATGGATTTAATTCTAGCTCAGAAGAACGTTTTATTTCTTACCAAATACACCCTCAGGAGGCGGAGCTTCAAATGTTCTGGAAGGATAGAACTGGAAAACCTTATAAATCTTTTGACAAGCTCAAAACTGAGCTGGAGGCTGAAGGAAAGCAGCTCACCTTTGCCATGAATGGTGGCATGTTTACCACCTCTTATGGGCCACTGGGCTTATATGTAGAACATGGAGAGCTGCTTCATAAACTCAATGTTAAGCAGAAAGGTTATGGAAATTTTTACATGCAGCCAAATGGTGTTTTTATGCTGGACTCCGCTGGTAGAGCTTCTATAATTCCTTCTACTAGTTTTAAGTTTAGTGCTTCTGTAGCCTTTGCTACACAGTCTGGCCCCATGCTTATAGTGGACGGCAAACCTCATCCTAAATTTACGGATGGCTCTAAAAATGTGCATATTAGAAATGGCGTGGGTATTCTGCCTAGTGGAGAAGTGCTGTTTTCTATGAGTAAAGACAAGGTAAACCTTTACGACTTTGCCAGTTATTTTATTCAAAAAGGCTGTATTTCTGCGCTTTACCTAGATGGTTTTGTTTCTAGAACTTACCTTCCTAGTAAAAACTGGATTCAGACAGATGGGCAGTTCGGGGTAATAATAGCAGACACCAGAACTATTACAGATTAAGGATAGATTTTTATAATATTTGCTACGCAAAAAAACTGAATGTATGGAGCTGGATTTTATAGAGAATGTGAACAAATTCGGAGAGAGTGTGGTCAGACTTTACAACTTCGGTATGGATGAAGCCATACAGTTCAAGGCGGCTTTAGATTTTGCCATTTTGGAGCATAAAAAATCGCTGAACCTGGCTAAGTTGTCTTTTATAGAACCTAGAAACTGCACGCTGGCACTCCACATAACTGATGAGGATTTAGGCATTCAAACATTAAACAATGAAGATTTTTTCTGCTGCCTTACGCTTCGGTCTTATGTAAAAATGAGTAATCTGCTAGAGCCATACACTGAAAGAAATACCAAGGGGTTTAAAGTGCTTTATGATGTAGATACTCCTATAGATTTTCTATTCGCCCCTGGTGGCACTTGGTAAAATTCTAATGGCTAAGAAGTAACTCTATTTCATCTTTAGCGTTTATTCACAGAATATCAGAAGAATGATGAATTTAGGGTTAGGTTTTAACGTTAAATTTGGAACAGAAAAGAACACATCCGCGCTAATAGCATCTGCTTATGAACGAAAGAAAGACCACAAACACACTTTTACTCTTAATAGTGATCCCTCTGATTTTTTATTTGCTTAAAATTCTGTCTTTCATTTTTATTCCTTTGGTGATGTCTATGTTTTTAGCGCTTCTATTTATTCCATTAATGAGGTGGCTGTCTTCTAAAAAGGTTCCGAAACCATTAGGAATAATAACTGTAGTGGCTATTATAGGTGTGGTAATTAAGATAGGAGCTGAGCTCATAAAGCTCTCCAGTAAAGAAATTCTTTCTCAAGACAGCACCTTCTTTGAAGAAGCTGAAATGAAGGTGACCCAGTTGATATTAGGAATAGAAGACTTTTTTGGCGTTCAGCGTATTGGAGATGAAAACGTCTTACTACATTACCTGCAGACTAATGACCTTATGTCTAACTTCGGAAACACACTAGACTTTGTGGGAGATACACTTACCATGACGTTAATGACCATATTCTTTATGGTTCTGTTACTCAGCGAGTCTATTAATTTTCAGAAAATACTAGACACTACTATTTTCAAGCGAACCTACTCTTCTGTTAAGACTTTTAGGAGAATAGAGAAGGACATTATCAAGTTTGTAAAAGTTAAATTTTTAGTGAGTCTATTTACCGGGATTGGGTTTACGCTGGCCTGTATGGCTTTCGATGTAAGTTTCCCGATTTTCTGGGGGCTCTTTGCCTTCGCCATTAACTTCGTTCAAATGGTAGGTTCTATCATTTCTATCATTTGCTTGTCCCTATTTGCCTTTGTAGAACTAGATCCTTCTAGCACACTGCTTATTTTCATACTAATTATAACTGGTGTGCAGATCTTATTTGGAAGTATTCTAGAGCCTATTTTTATGGGAAAAACGTTTTCTTTAAATGTAATTACCGTTCTAGTAATGCTCATGTTATGGGGCTATATCTGGGGAATTCCTGGTCTTATTCTGTCTATTCCTATTACCGTATTTATTAAGATTCTGCTGGAACAGTTTCCTAGCACTAGCGTAATAGCTGAAATTATGTCGGGTTCAGAACCAGCAACTTATACAGCAGGAATGAAGGTTAAACTTTAATCTTTGAGTTCTCGATATATCCATGCTATTTCATCATTCATCTCCATTCGTGATTTAAAGAGTTAGACGGTGCTTCAGTTACAAAAAGCATTTTTAATTTCAAGTTGAGTAATGAGTCTTTCCTTCTTGACACAAACTATAGTTCCTATTTTTAACCAAATTCTTAGTAGCTTTTTTATTCACTATTTCTCGTAAAGCATTCTAGAATCAGATAAAGCTAGCATTTATGATATATAACCTCTGTAAATTCTACTGTAACAGAAGAGGCATAAAATGGGTCTACTTAAATTTATATCCGCGACATTAAGACGTAAAAAAACCCATGGCTCTGAAGCCATGGGTTCACATTAGTTATTTAGCGAATAGCTTACTCGATTACAATTTTCTGAGAAGCTAGTTTTCCATTTTCCATAATCGTAAAGGTATACAGTCCTGGTGCGAAACCAGTAAGGTCAATAACTCCTTGGTGGTCTCCATTATTAGCGTCTAATTCCAGATTATACACTTCTCTACCTTGGTTATCACTTAACGTCAATGTCAAGTCGCCAGATTGAATAATGCTATATTCATATCTAATTTCTGTACTAGCAGGGTTAGGATAGATACTGAATGCAGCTACTCCTTCTAACTCTTCTACTCCGACTATAGTTACCATTACTGGCACTAAATCACTTAAACAAGAAATAGTAGGATTTTCTACATTCCAATCGTAGAAAAAGTAGTAGTAAGTAAACTCATTTTGACCGTTAATAGTGGTACCTGTTACTGCACCCAAGTCACCTAAGATATAAGGGTATATGATATTATCATCAAGTGCATCTCTCCATAATTGTGGATTGTTATCTGCAGTTACCATCACATAATCTTCTCCCTCAGGAATGAAAAATTCTAGATTTACTACTGACTCTCCATCTGGTAAATTAAATGTCTCAGAGATTATCTCAATTCCACTGCCATCTCTTACAGTTATAGTTCTGTCTCCAGCACCATTAGCGTAGACCTTAACATCTTTAATTACCATGTCTTGGAATGCATCGAACACTAGACCGTTATTACTATTGTCATGGTGCGCTCCAGAATCATCTGTTCTGCTTTCCTTGGAACCATTCACTGTTTCTATATCTCCATAAATAGTTTGTGAAGCCACATATACAGTAGTACTGACATTTAACTCAGTAGTAATAGTGTTTCCTTCTCCTAACTCATTTGTTCCTTCAGCATCTGAAAACCATATCAAGTTATCTCCAGTAGCAGTAAGCTCTACCATACCTGCATCAGCCTCTATATCTGCGGCCACTGGACTATCGGCAGGTAATTCTAATACTGTAACAGTAATGGTTTCGGACTGCACGTCACCCTGGCATGCTCCAGTTACAGTTACTGAATAATCTCCGGACTCACTCACCTCTATGCTTTGCGAAGTGGCATTATTACTCCACTCATAGCCTTCAGCATCTGGGGCTTGTAGAGTAACACTTTCACCCTCACAGAAATCAGTTTCTCCGCTTATCTCTATAGTAGGATCTACATCTTCTATCTCTAATACGCACACCGTATTGGTCATGGACGCACAGCCGTTATTTAATACCACGGCACTATGGTTACCTTCAGTAACTTCTACATCATTACCCACCATTCCATTACTCCATAATACTACACCGTCTCCATCTACAGACATTATAGCTGTGGAGCCTTCACAGATGGTTTCACTGCTCGCAGAAGCCGTTATTTCAGGTGCGTTGCAATCTGACTCTTCTATAAAATGATATTCACCAATAGGTGCATTTTCTATAACTTGACTAATTCCCGAAGGCCATCTGATTACTGCGTAATCCACAGATGTAAATGTTCCTAATCCAAAAGTTACCATGTTACTATTGGTAATACCATAACTTTCACCAGATCTTATTTCTCTAATCTGGGTTCCGAAGTCTCCATAGATTTGAATTTTTGCTCCTATGGCATCCTTATTACTTACTACACCTTCTAAATCAAAACCTATCCAATTGTTATCTCCACCATCATTCATCCAAAGTCTATCGTCATTATTAAAATCTGGATTTACATAAGTGTCTCCATAGCTGGCATAAATATCTAACCATCCATCGCTATTTAAATCCCCTATCCCAAATGAGTGTAACATATCAAAACTAGGAAGGATAGAGTTAATCCCTAAGTCTGTGAATGTTCCATCTCCATTATTTTTATAGAAACCGGCAGAAGTAGCTTGAAAATCTCCTCCTGAAGTAATCAGATCCACATATCCATCATTATCAAAGTCTGACATTTTAGCTTGTAAAAAGAACCCTAAGACTTCTAGTCCTGATCCTGCTGTAATATCTGTGAAGTGTCCCTTACCATCATTTTCTAGCAAGCTCATGGTAGTACTATGATTGGTTAATAAACAATCGAAGTCACCATCATTATCAATATCTGCAAAGTCTACTGTCCAGCACTGCTCATAAATGATTAATCCTCTATCTCCTGCTTCATCTGTATAATTGCTACTGCCATCGTTAACAAACGCAGCGTTAATTCTTCTTGGATCTAATGGGTTACTTACATTCTGTCTACACTTTGCTATAAATAAATCCAAATCATTGTCATTATCAAAATCTGACCAAACGGTTCCGTAGTTTCCTGAATTATCAGAAGCTGGAGTGGTAGTCATGTCTATCCAATCTGCGTCTTCTAAATTTCCATCTGTATCATTGGCCCAGATTACAGAATGACCCACGTCATTACATCCAAATGCGTCTAGCCAGCCATCATTATTGATATCTGCTAGATTAGTTCCTTGAGTAAACAGTTGGTCATTGTAGTCAAACATTTGAAAATTGTCTGGATCTATAATTTGACAGTAATGCACTCCATCGAAGTTTCCACCGCTAAACACATCCTTATGTCCATCATTATTTATGTCTGCCACTGCCATTCCCCATTGGTTAGCGGTACTCACAGATCCAAACTCTTTTAGGGTAAACCCTGGAGTTCCGTTTAAGTTCTGGTAATACACTTTTACATCAGTACTTTGATCTAAAGTTAAGATATCATCTAATCCATCTCCATTCATGTCTGTAACAGCCACACATCCGCCACTGTTAAAAGCATTTGGTAGTTCGGAAGAGGCATCGGTAAAGGTCTGCGCCTGAGTTAGGGAAGAAATCCCTAAAGCCACACAGAATAATGTAACTATTTTATTCATTTTGATTGTTTTTTCGGTTGGTTAAAATTAGGGATTATTCAGCAGTAAAAATCACTATTTGTTATCGGTCACAGAAGGATTGATGGTAAACGCATTATTTCCAAGTACGATAGGATTATCTGAACTGATTCGTTTTTCTTCAGGTCCATTCTCTAACTTCAATACTCCTCTAGGACATACAGCCGAACACACACCACACCCTACACAACTGGCTCTAATAATATTTTCGCCCTTCTGAGCATAGGCTCTCACATCTATTCCTTGCTCACAGTAAGTAGAGCAGTTTCCACAGCTAATACACTGGCCACCATTGGTAGTGATTCTGAATCTGGATTTAAAACGTTGTACAATTCCCATGTAAGCCGCCAGCGGACAGCCAAATCTACACCACACTCTATTCCCAAAAATTGGGTAAAACCCAGTACCTATGACTCCAGAAAAAATAGAGCCTATTAAAAAGCCATACCACAACCGTATAGTTCCCGAAGACATGCCTAAAAGCGTGGTCTTATCCTGATAAGACATTGACTCATTATACACTTCATTGTAAGAATGATAACCCGTCCAAACTGTCATGATGATGGCAAAAAGCAAGACAGCATGAATAATATACCTTTCAAATTTCCAGGCTTTTACCGTTTTATCAGAATGCTGCCTGTAAGGATCTCCGAGTGTTTCGGCCAGACCTCCGCAGCCGCATACCCATGAGCAGTACCACCTTTTACCATAAAAGTAAACTAAGGTAGGTATGATAATTAAAGAGAGAACAATACCCCAAATGAACACAAATTTCCCAAAGTGGCCGCTGTCCAACAAATTGGTTACATTCCAATCGAATAAAAAATCATAATCTAAAGGCCAAGCATTCTTTAAGTCTACACCTGGCAAACCAAACATAGGCAGAATCTCCACCAGCAAAAAGGCAAACACCACTTGGAAAAACACCACCGAAATAGTTCTAACTATCTGGTATTTATTATGCCTATACTTGACTATCATTCTAATTCCCATAATAGTCATAGCGGTACAGTAAAGAAGTCCGTATAAGAACCATTGCGAAGCACCCCCTCCACCAAAGAGTTCTTTAACAGGGTCTACTATGTAGGTCCAATTCACAATTACCGAAGGATAGAAATACAATCCGATGTAAAACAGAACTAAAAATATAAACGTAATCCAACCCACCCAGCCTCTATTCGTTGCAGATTCAAAATAGATTCCAGTATTTTTTATCCCAGCTGGGCCTAGCACCTTCAGGTTTATGAGTATAAAAATTAATGATGCTATAATGGCTAACCCAAAAGTGAGAAATAACCATAGCCCCTTATTTTCGAAAACATGCCCGCTTCCTGAGGGCTTCATGATATCATAGGCAAAAGTTGTAGACTTATCATACGCTATGTTTTGCCGTTCGTCATTGGCTTTATCCCATTCTTTACTGGCTTCATATTCTGAAACTTTAGCTTTATGCACCTCTAAGGTCTCATCATATACAGACCTTATTTTACTGGTGGCTGAAAACGAATTAGCATAGTCTACTCCAGCTACTTCAGTAAGCATCCGAGATTTTAAAATCTCAGATTTCATGCCTTTAGATTCTAAATGGCTCGAAATAGTTTCTTCACTGACATTAAACCCACTCACAAATAAGCTCGAGATAAAGGCCAGCATAGTAACCACGAAGAGACTTAGGGCTATTAATTGTATTTTCTTCATTATTTAAGTCTTAAAATTCGTTTCCAACTCTTCTTTTTTAGCTCCACATTAAAAGGTGTTTGAGCATTAAAAGCAGCCACTATATCTGCCTCATGCAGTTTATAAAACTCCGGGTCGAAATTAACATCTGCCAGATGAGAAACTACATAATCTATGGTGCGCTCATTATTAAGATGGTCATTAATAACCTCATGCCTCATTCTAATCCCGAAGGTGTTTAGTCCTAAAAATTTACCAGAGCTTTCTTCATATACGAAGTGCACACACATTTTACCATTTTCATGCTCCCAATAAAAGCTCTTTTCACCCTCACGGTTATTAGCGAACACCCAACCATAGGTTTGGTATTCTATGTCAAAAAACTTAGCACTATTGAACCAATGTCCCGGATTGTATTTGGTGCGTTCTCCACACAATGTGGCTGCTAGGGTCTCTCCCATAATTCGGCCTGTGTACCACACTTGTTCTAGATTTCTTCTACCTGCTACTGGCTCATCGAACTGGGCACAGTCTCCTATGGCATATACATCTTTCTGGTTGGTTTCGAAATATTGGTTGATGGTAATTCCGCGTTGCAACGCTAAATCTCCCCCTTTTAAAAAATCTACATTTGGGCTTACTCCTGCTGTTAAACCTACTAGCTCACAGTCTATTCTATTTCCAGACTTAGTGGTAATATAGGCTACCCGCCCATCTTCTCCAGCATGAATTTCGTCTAGCTCAGATTCTAACTGCAGATCTATATGGTGCTCTTGGATGTGCCTTTTCACCAACTCTCCTTCTCCTTTAGGAAGTACATTTCCCCAAAACTTATTTTCTCTCACTAAGAACGTAACTGCTATATTTCTTGTTACCAGCATTTCTGCTAGCTCTACTCCTATGAGTCCTCCGCCTACTATTACGGCTCTTTTAACCCGCTGCTTTTCTTTAGGCGTGCCATACGAATGAGTATTTTTCTCTAGTAACTCTAGATCTTGATAACTGTATAATCCTTGAACTCCAGGCAGATCCTGACCTGGCCAGCCAAATTTATTAGGCTTACTACCAACTGCTAAAACCAGTTGGTCATAGCTCATGCTTTTTCCAGAAGCCAGATCTAGACTTTTAGATGCATAGTCTATTCCTTGCACGTAATCCTGAACCAATTCTATTCTGTTTTTTTCCCAAAACCAGTCTTCGTAAGGCTTAGTGTGTTCATATTTCATGTGCCCCATATAGATATACATGATGGCTGTTCTAGAAAAGAAATGCTTGGTTTCACCACTTATAATGGTGATCTTCTTGTCACTACGCTTTCTTATGTGCCTAGCGCAGGTAACACCACTTATTCCATTTCCTATAATAACTATATGTTCAGGCATGTGAGAGTAATATGATTTTTTTCAAGTGAGCAACTTACCTCTTTTATTTAGGTATTACAAGAGTTCATTAACACTATTGATAACGTTCTTTAATTCCTAACTTTGCACCGCAGTGAACCAATATGGAAAAATAGCATACCACACCCTAGGATGTAAACTGAACTTCAGTGAAACCTCTACTATAGCTAAGGAGCTCACAAGCGCTGGCTATGCCAGAGTAGCTTTTGACGATATTCCAGATGTGTATGTAATTAATACATGCTCAGTTACAGATCATGCGGATAAAAAATGCAGAAACATAGTAAGGCGTGCTTTAAATGTGAATCCTAGTGCATTTATAGCAGTAATCGGCTGTTACGCTCAATTAAAACCTAAAGAGATAGCTGCCATAGAAGGAGTAGATGTGGTTTTAGGAGCTAATGAAAAGTTTAATGTTCAGGGATACCTAAAAAACATAGAAAAGAAGCAGCGTGGAGAATACCATGTGGAAGCCATAAAACAAACTAGAGATTTTGTACCTTCTTTTTCTGAAGGAGACAGAACCAGGTGCTTTCTAAAAGTGCAGGATGGTTGTAATTACTTCTGTTCGTTCTGTACCATTCCACTGGCTAGAGGTAAAAGCAGAAGCTCCACTGTGGCCCAGACTATGGTAGAAGCCAAAAAAGCTGCTGCTACTGCTGCTAAAGAAATAGTACTCACTGGAGTAAACATAGGAGATTTCGGAAATGGCAGTGACGAAAATTTCTCAGACCTCATTCACCAGTTAGATACCTTAAACGGCATAGACAGACTGAGAATTTCTAGCATAGAGCCTAACCTTCTGAGCGATGAAATTATTAAATTCTGTGCCGCTTCAGAAAAGTTTGTGCCTCACTTTCATATTCCGTTACAGAGTGGTTCTGACACCATTCTTACTTCTATGAGAAGACGCTATAAAACAGAACTGTATAAAAACCGCATCAGTTTAATTAAAAAGCTTATGCCAGAATGCAGCATAGGCGTAGATGTTATAGTAGGGTTTCCTGGAGAAACGGAAGAAGAGTTTGAAAAAACGTATGAGTTTTTACATGCGCTGCCTATCAGTTACCTGCATGTATTCAGCTACTCTGAGCGGCCTAACACTACTGCAGTTAGAAAGAAAGACATCATACCTAAAGCTACACGTTTAGAACGCAGTAAGCGTTTAAGAATCCTTTCTAGCAAGAAGCAGCGTTCTTTTTATCAATCTTTTGAAAAAGAGGTGCTGCCTGTACTTTTCGAATCTGAAAATCACGAAGGGTTTATTAGAGGCTTCACTACTAACTACCTGAAAGTTCAAGTGCCGTATGATGAAAATTTAATCAATCAAATTAAGGAGGTTCATCTAGAACACTTAAATGCAGATTGTATTTTTTCTGGTACGGTAAAAGAGCCTATTTTCGCTTAAATGTATCCTACTTTATATCACGCACTTCTAGACCTTACAGGGTTAGACTGGCCTGGGCTCAAAATGATGAATAGCTTCGGTTTTTTTGTAGCCATAGCCTTTTTAGCGGCCAATTATTTCCTGCTCAAAGAACTTAAACGTAAAGAGGCATTAGGGTTATTTAACTACACAAAGAAAACCATAGTAGAGGGTAAGCCAGCTGGCATTCTAGAGTATATCACCAGCGGTGTTCTAGGGTTTATTCTAGGTTATAAAATAGTATACATCATTATAAATAGAGCAGATGTATTCGCAGATGGTGTGCTTCCTCAGAAATACTTACTAAGCTGGGATGGAAACTGGCTAGCAGGAATATTAGGTGCTGCCCTATTTTTATTTTTTAGATGGCGTGAATCTGAGAAGGAAAAACTGCCTGAACCTAAAACCAGAACCATATTCGTAAAACCATCAGACCGTGTCGGAACTATCACGCTGGTAGCTGCTGTGTTTGGGTTTTTAGGAGCTAAAATTTTTGCTGGATTAGAAGACCCTAATGATATGTTAAGGTTTTTCAAGGAGCCGAGCGTGGAAGGATTTTTAGGGGGATTAGCCATTTACGGTGGACTTATAGGAGGAGCCATAGCTTTAATTATTTACACTCAAAGAAATAATATCAGCCCTCTACATTTTATGGACTCACTAGCACCTGGAGTAATGCTAGCTTATGGTATAGGAAGAATAGGCTGCCATGTGTCTGGAGATGGAGACTGGGGCATAGCTAATACTAACTCTAACCCTGGTTGGATTCCAGACTGGTTATGGTCTTATAACTATCCTAATAATGTAAATGTAGTGCAGAGCTATGACCCTTTAGGTGGTTACACTGGGAAACCCATCACTCAGGAAATGATAGATGCTGGAATTCCTAGTTTCCCAGGTTATGGCACTTATTTAGACCCTGGAGTGTACCCTACCCCGCTTTATGAACTGGCATTAGCTACTATCATTTTCTTAATTCTCTGGAGGCTCAGAACTAGAGTTTCTATGGCTGGCACTATAATAAGTTTATACTTCATTATGAATGGAATAGAGCGTTTCTTTATTGAGAAAATACGTGTAAATGACATCCTTATTGACAATGACTTTATTAAAATCACTCAAGCAGAACTTATAGCTCTTGGATTCATAGCAGTAGGAATTATTCTACTCGTATTGCTACGCAAAGGAATCATACCCCAACCTAAAAAGCCAGCACCCGTAGAATAGGGTTTAGACTCATAGAGCTGTATATAGTGTTCTAATTGTGAGAAGTAGTGTGGCAACTCTTTCTGAAATTTAGAGTCTTATTAATAGGCGCAGATTATACCCTATGATCATCAAGTTCAAACATATCCTTACAGTAATCATTTCGGTACTTGGCTATTTTCTAGTTAATGGCCAAGGCATAGCTGATAACTGTATGTTTACTCTATCTAATGGAAATGATTTTACAAGTTCAGGAGATATAAGTAACTCAGGAGGTGCAGATGGTGGGTTTTATAATGGATCATCCTGGACTGGTGCTAGCACTTCTGTGGCCGCTCCTTACCCTTGCGATAATCCTAGAGCCGTATTTATAGGTTCTACGGGTAATGTAAAAGATGCTGTAGGATTCAGACTAAATGGTAATCTCACGGCAGGCACCTTCTTTAATGTGAACACAAGGTATATTCAAACGAATGGTCCATTTTCCATAGGTGTTTACACTTCTAACTCTGCAGACTTTTACACTGATGGCGTTATAAACGCTACTCAAGTTTCTACAGTAAATGCGGGTTTCAATGCTTGGCAAAATGGTTCTATTAATTTCACAGTGCCGCCCGCTAGTGCTGGACACAACTGGGTATTTCTCAGAGCTGAAAGTGGGGCTGGTGGAATAGCTAATTTTTGTCAATTTGGCCTTCAACTGCCAACGGTAGACCTAGGCCCAGACCAAGAAATCTGCGAAGGTGAACAAGTCGTCCTTAATGCAAGCAATGCCGACTCATCTTATGAATGGAACACTGGAGCTAGCAGCTCTAACATAACTGTAACAGAAGAAGACACTTACTCCGCAATAGTTACTAATACTTGCGGCTCCGCTTCTGATGAAGCGCAGATAGTGGTGTTTTTAGAACCAGAACTAAATGTTACTCAAGATACTTTAGTGTGTGCAGGAACCGAACTCATTCTGAGTGCAGAAGGCACTAACCCCAGTTACGTCTGGAACGATGGCTCCACAGACCCTACATTCTTAGTAGACTCTATAGGCGTATACTCGGTTACTGTTACAGATGATTGTTTTATAACCTCAGACACCGTGGCAGTAGATTACTTAGACCCTCCAGAATTAGACTTTGGCCCAGACACGGCAGTATGCGGAGGCACAGTAGATTACAACATCACTAATGGAGGCCCTACTTCCATTTACTCGTGGAGCACAGGATCTGAAAGTCCATTCGTTTCTATAACAACGACTGGAAATTATGAAGCTACCATTACCAATTTATGTGGCACTGTTTCAGATCAGATTTTCGTAGAGTTCAGCTACTCACCAGGAGATTTCATGGCAGATTCTCTGGAGTTTTGTGAAGGACTAGATATGATAGTAGACGTTTCCGATGTAGAAGGTTACTTCGATTGGAGCGATGGTTCTACAAACCCTATTTTCACTGTACCCAATGAAGGCTGGCATTATGCCACCATATTAGATGATGACAGCTGCTGGACAGTAAGCGACACTATATTTATAGACCGAATTTACTGCGACTGCCCTATGCATATAGCCAATTCATTTACGCCTAATGGAGATGGTATAAACGAAACTTATAAAGCTATTTTTGAGTGTCCACCTTATGATTTTGAGCTGGCTATATACGACCGTTGGGGCCGACAAATTTTCTACACTAAAGATCCGGAAAAAGCCTGGACCGGAGAGGCTAAAGGTGGCAGAATTCACCCTTCTGGAGTTTATACTTACACCCTCAGATACACCAATGAATTCAATGGATTCATTAACGCTTCTACTGGCTCCGTTTTCTTAATGAAAGACTAAATCCCCCATAGATTAAACCATTTAGTATTTTTCAAGTCTAAAACATAGACTTTTAAAATTCTAGATACGCGTTGCAACAGGATTCTACATCACATACACTAGCACCTAGTAAAACTGCACTATTTACCAGCTTAGTAGATCAGCTCTCAGAGCGTGTGTACTGGGTGGTTAGAAAAATGGTTCTGGTGCATGAAGATGCTAATGATGTTACCCAAGAAGTATTTCTGAAAGTCTGGAGAAACCTAGATAAGTTTAAAGGAGAAAGCACACACAGCACTTGGGTTCATAGAATAGCCGTAAATGAATCTTTAAATTTTCTAGATAAGAAAAAAAGGAGATTGTCTACCTCATCATTTAATGAACACCTTTTTTCTGAACTGAAAGCAGACGTTTATTTCGATGGAGATGAGCAGGTTTTAAAACTTCATAAAGCTCTACTTACACTTCCAGAAAAACAGCGACTTGTATTTAATCTAAAATATTTTGAAGATAAAAAGTACTCAGAAATAGCTGAGATAACCCAGACTAGTGAAGGAGCGCTCAAAGCGTCCTATCATTTAGCCGTGAAAAAAATTAAAGCCATTTTAGAACATGAATAATATAGACCATGCACATAGTTTAGGCATTCCAGAAGGGTACTTTGATGATCTAAAAACTGATATTCTTAGAGAAGTAGAAATATCTGAAGGTGAGCAGTTCTTAGACCATTTCTGTAAAAAGAAGCACGGACTAAAAGCCTCTGATGTATATCTGGCTTCTTTAAAACAGGACTTGGTTTCTTCTGCTAAGGAAGCTCCCATTAAAAATACTTCTTGGCAGCGGTGGTTCCAAAGCATAGCAGCATGTGGAATACTAGCCATTATTGGGCTGGCCATATTTAATGGCTCACAGCCCTCAGAGTTAGCAGAAGAGAAATCATTTGAAGAACTGCTCACAGAAGTTTCAGCTACAGATGATTACCTGGCGCTCTTAACCTATGACGAGCTGGAAGAACTGGAGTTCACCGCTCAATCACTAGAAGATGAAGTAAGCTATCAAACGCTAGATTACATACTAGAAGACGAAGATTTACTGAACACATTAACCGAAGATTTTTTAGACTATTAAGCACACCATCATGAAATATACACTTACCATACTTATAAGCCTCATTTGTTTGAGCTCTGGCTTATCACAAAGCCGAAGTGAGAGAGAACAAAGAAAAGCACAGCTAGATGCGCTAAAGGTTCAGTTCTTTACAGAAGAGCTAGACTTGACAGAAAAAGAAAGCGAAGCTTTTTGGCCTGTGTTTTATCAGTTCGAAAAGCAACAGAAAACCATTAAACGTTCTATAAAGCAGAAAGTAAAAGCTTTGGAAGGTGCTGAACTTTCTGAAGAAGTACTGCTTAAAAAATTACTGGAAATTGAGCAACTAGAAACTCAACTGGCACAAAATAAAACGAAACTCATCCAAGACTGTATTCCCATATTGGGATTAGAAAAAGCCACTGCTCTAGTGTCCTTAGAAGATAAGCTAAGAAAACGAATAGCAGACCGTATTAAAGGTAGGATGGAACGTTAGTATCAGTGAAACCTTCATCTTCAGCTACCGACTGGTTAATTCGATTAGGTAATCTACCGCTGGAAGTATTCTAGACCCGTACCACGAAAACGCTTCACCATCTACTAACTCTATTTTAGCATTAGGCAGAAGCACCTGAAGTTCAGCTATGTGTTTTTCTTTAAACGGAAAAGGCTCGGAAGAGAGCAGCACCCAGTCTGGGTTTAGCTCTACTAGTTTAGCCTCATCTAACTCCGGATAGCGAAGTTCATTTTTCAACACATTCTTAAACCCACAAAGTTCTAACATTCTGTTAATGTAGGTGTCTCCACCAGCAGCCATGTATGGGTTTCTCCAGATTAGATATAGCGCAGAACCTCTATCATTCTTCTCCGCTTTTAATTTAGCCAATGCTTCTAAATAAGGCTGTTCTGAAAAAGGCATTCTGAGTAAACTCGCTACATCACTCATCATAGAGATAGCATCCTCAGGCACTTTGATATCGCTTACATATACTTGACAGAATTCTTTGATTTGCTTTATGTCTTCCTTGGTATTCTCTTCCTTATTGGCCACTACTAGGTCTGGCTTAAGTGCTTTAATCTTGTCTACTTTAATTTGCTTGGTTCCTCCTATAATGACCGATTCTTTTCTCAGATGCTCAGGATGGACACAAAACTTAGTCACACCCACCAGTCCTTTTCCAAGTCCTAGGTCGTATAAAAATTCACTTTGTGAAGGCACTAATGAAACTATTCTTTGTGGGGCTTTAGAGAAGTATATAGTATTTCCGATCTGATCGTTGAAGCTCATATAGTTCTACATAATTAGCGTTGCAATAATAACAATGAATTTACTTCATTACTTCACCACCACGCGCTTAGTTCTAATAGCACTTCCTAGTTTTATTCTCACTAGATACACACCAGAGGCCATGGTTTCTGTAGATAAACTGTAGCGGTATTCCCAAGCAAGCAGTAGTTCTGAGTAAACCAGCTGCCCTATAGAATTGTATAAACTAACTTCTGCTCTAGTTTCTAGTCTGTCTTCAAACTGAAGTTGAATCATTCCTGAAGATGGGTTTGGGTAGACAGTAAAATCATCTAATCTAGATAAGCCGCCATCTGGTGTAATGGCTCTTCTAGCTATGCAGCTTTTAGCCGTATCTCCATCCATAGAAGCCCAGTTACCCCCTATATAAAGTGTATCATCATAAATCTCTAAAGTGCGTACACCAGAATTTTCTAATACAGAAAACTCACCATCAAACAAGCATGTCCACTCTTCTCCATTCCATTTGGCCACGCTGCTACAGAATTCTCCTGTTTCTTGACCCGGCTCAGAACCCTCTCCTAAATGATAAAAACCACCCACTACGTATAACTCACCTTTATACACCATCATGTCCCTTACAAAACCACTTACACCACCTCCCACTTCATGCATTTCTTCACCATCAAAGTACTGAATGCCATTACCCGTATGTCCAGTACCATGATTAAAATTACCCCCTATAAACAGTTTGTTATCATAAACCGCTAATGAATACACCCAAGTGTGGTTAGGAGCAGTAAAATCAGAATGTACGGTTTCAAAAGTATTACCATTTAATTTAGCAAGGCCTGTATACGTATGATTAGAGCTACCTAAAGACTTCCCCACTATATACAATTCATCATTCCATTCTATAATATCATCCAATCTATTATTCTGGGAGATAGAATCATAAATAGACTCAAAAGATTCTCCATCATACGCAGCTATTCCTGAAGATGGCTGGTCTCCTACCTCATCAAAACTTCCAAGCATGTAGAGATTATTATTTATTTCCCTCATTCTAAATATTGTGGAAGGCGGACTTTCTTCTAACCAATTCCACTGATCATTATCAAAAGTGAAAATTGTTCCATCTATTTGAGGGGTCATTCCTAGTTCAAAAAAACCTGATACAGTTAACTTATTATTATAAAATTCAAAAGAGTAACAATTAGGATAAATGGAGTCAAAAATATGTTCCCAACTATTAGTCTGAAAATTAAAATGAGCAAAACCATTGTAGTTGATGTCATATCCGTCTTCTAAATACAAGCCCGTTACCAATAATTTATTTTGATTCATTAGCATCTTATAAACTCCACCCGAATTTATCCCTTGATAAGCAATACCTTGATCTAGAGCCTCCCATTGTCCATATATTGGAGGCTCTGAAATCAAAAAACTTAAAAGTACTATAATTAAAATCTTATTCAATGACTAAGAATTATTGTTGTCTAAATTTAAGACTATTTACTAGACCTCCATTAGACGTTATAGATACATAATAGACACCAAGGCATTTCCTAAGCAAGAATATTTTGACATGGCCAGTCTACTTACATACAGAATAATACTCAACTCTCATTCTTCAGTTCAAGTGCCTAGTCCACATTGTTATAAATCATTTATAAAACAACCTTCTTCTCACGCCATTAGTCTTTACCTTAGCATCCTTAAAGCTCAGGCTGACTAATGAATTTTGTACACGACTCACGTATTCTATTGGCTCTTATAGTTACTCTAAATGGCTTGAATACAGCTCACTCTCAAAGTGAACAAGACTGCTTTGGAGCCATTCCGGTATGCACCGATTTTTACAGCCAGAGTGAAAGCTATTCAGGCACTGGAGACATCAGTAACGAACTCCCTGGCGGGTTTGGAGATTGCCTAAGCATAGATGCTAATTCTGTGTGGTACACCTTTACCGTAGAAAGTGATGGAGCTCTAGGGTTCATTCTAACCCCTAACACTGCCAATGCAGATTACGACTGGATGCTATTTGACTTCTCTTCAGGAAACTGTGATCAAATCTCCTCTAATTCAGACCTTATAGTAAGCTGTAACTCCTATGGTAACTTTGGAGAAAATGGGCCCACTGGCATTAGTTCAGCCATGGGTGGCATAGGAAATAGCAATGGCCCTGGAAACACCAATGGTCCAGAGTTTAATGCAGACCTTCTGGTAAATGCTGGAGAAACCTACCTGCTTTACATCCAAGACTGGTCTGGCTCCACAGAAGGGTATGAACTAGACTTTTCTGGATCTACCGCTACCATTTTTGATGCAGAGTCACCAGAAATCACATCGGTAATGGCAGAATGCAATGGAGATGTTACGGTGGAGTTTTCAGAAAACATAGACTGTGCTAACCTAGAACTGGCAGATTTTACTGTAAATACTAGTTTAGGTATGGTATCTCCCAATTCTCTTACTTCTGACTGTTCTGGAACTAATTCTACTACTAATGAGGTAGTCCTTTCTTTTTTACCCATCCCTGGGTTTAGCCTTCCGTCTGGAGAAAACATGACTATGCAGATTCTGGGAGAAGATGGTCTCATTACAGACCTCTGCGGTAACAGCATTATAAACACCACTTTTGAGTTCAGCACTTCAGATGCCATTACTTTCAGCACTGAAACTTCACCTGCAGAATGTGGATTAGCAAATGGTTCTGCTACTGTAATAAATCTTATTGGAGGAACCGCTCCTATTTCATATACGCTAAATACCGACACCCAGACAGATCCAATTTTCGATAATCTAATGAGCGGCACTTACACTATTTCTGTCTCTGATGCGAATGGCTGTTTTTCTTCTGCAGAAATTACCGTAGATGAGATAAGTACCACTACTGTTAACGCAGGGCCAAATGATGCCCTTTGCAACGCTGTATATCAACTTTCTGGAACCTCCACTGGAGATGGAGAAATAGAATGGATTTCTGATGATGGTCTCATTTTCGGAGATGCTACGGCACTCAATAGTGTAGTTACTGCACCTGAACCAGGTGTTTACATCATCCAATTAATTTCTATTCAGAACGGATGTAGCAGTACAGATGAAGTGGAAATTTCGTTTTCTGCGGTACAAAATTCTTATGACAATACTTTAAATACCTGTGCACAAAACTGCTCGGGAGAATTATCTGTTACCACTACTAATGGCATAGCTCCATACACCTATACATTAAATGGAGCTGGGCAAGGCATACAATCCAGTTTTTCTGAACTCTGCACAGGAGAGTATACAGTAGAAGTTACTGATGCCATAGGCTGCACGGCCACAGAAAGTTTTTCTGTTTCAGCTTTAATAGAGCCAGAATTAGGAAGTTCTGTAATCACAGATGTTACATGTGCAGATGCCTGTAATGGTGAAGTAAGCTTGTCTACCGGGGCTGCTAATGTATCTAGCCCTCAAGCTGAGTACGACAGCACTACCAGTTCATTTTCAAACCTGTGTGCTGGTAATTTCACTTATACCTTAACCAGCACAGATAATTGTATAAGCACTTTTACCGAAACTATACAGACGTTAAGTTCTATTAATGCATCTCTTAGTGCTTCTCCTAATCCAGTTCAGATAGAAAACCCAATGGTAGAAATTACGAACTTAAGCACTGGGAATCCTATAAACACTGAACTGACTGTGCTATCTGATATAGCCTATACACTTTCGGCAGATTCTACTATAAACTTTACAGGCCATGATGGTACGCCCCTTACCATTCAGCTTTTAGCTGAAGATGTTTATGGCTGCACCAGCCTTTATAATTACACGCTTGAATTTATAACACCCATTTTGGTTTTTATTCCGAATGCATTTAGTCCGAATAATGATGGTGTGAATGAAGTCTTTAAACCCATAGTTTCAGGCATAGAAGAGGATGAATATGAGTTCGTAATCTTTGATCGGTGGGGAAATGAGATGTTCTATACTACAGATTCTTCCGAACCTTGGCTAGGAAATATAAACGGAGGAGATCATTATGTTAAACCAGACATTTACTCTTACAGCATAAAAGTGAAGCAGCGTTTCGCTCCTAACTATGAGCAGTTCTACGGCACTATTCAGGTGGTGCGTTAGTAATGGGTTTTATTCTTTTTTCGCGTTGCAACGCAAATCCTAGTCAAAATGTCATGCAGAATAGTTCTATTCCATGGCACTGTCATACCTAAACTGACAGAATTACTTAAATATGTGATGGCACAGAGATTGACTACAGCGCTTCTGTATTTAAAAATTAAAAAGAAAGAAAATGGGTAAAATCATTGGAATAGATTTAGGAACTACAAACTCATGCGTAGCCGTAATGGAGGGTAATGAGCCAGTAGTAATTCCAAATAGCGAAGGAAAAAGAACAACACCTTCCATAGTAGGATTTATAGAAGGCGGAGAAAGAAAAGTAGGAGATCCTGCTAAAAGACAAGCCATTACTAACCCTACTAAAACAGTTTACTCTATAAAGCGTTTTATGGGTAGCTCTTTTGCCGATGTTCAAAAAGAAATAGCAAGAGTTCCTTACGAAGTAGTAAAAGGAGATAACAACACACCTAGAGTTAAAATAGACGACAGACTATATACACCTCAAGAGATTTCTGCCATGGTACTTCAGAAAATGAAGAAAACAGCAGAAGATTACTTAGGGCAAGATGTGTCTGAAGCAGTTATTACTGTGCCTGCATACTTTAATGATGCACAAAGACAAGCTACTAAAGAAGCTGGTGAAATAGCTGGTTTAGAAGTGAAAAGAATCATCAACGAACCTACTGCTGCGGCATTAGCTTATGGTTTAGATAAAAAATCTACTGATCAGAAGATAGTAGTATTCGATTTAGGTGGTGGTACACATGATGTGTCTATCCTAGAATTAGGAGACGGAGTATTCGAAGTACTTTCTACAGATGGAGACACTCACTTAGGTGGAGATGATTTCGATCAGGTAATTATAGATTACTTAGTACAAGAGTTTAAAGATGAAAACGGAGGGTTAGATTTAACTAAAGATCCTATGGCGCTTCAGAGATTAAAAGAAGCTGCTGAGAAAGCTAAAATTGAGCTTTCTTCTTCAGGAACTACAGAGATTAACCTACCTTACATCATGCCAGTAGATGGTATTCCTAAGCACTTAGTGAGATCATTGACTAAAGCTAAATTTGAGCAGATGTCTGATTCATTGATCAAGCGTTCTATAGAGCCTTGTCAGACTGCACTTAAAGCCGCAGGGTTATCTAAGACTGACATTGATGAAGTAATTTTAGTAGGTGGTTCTACAAGAATACCTGCAGTAGTAGATGCTGTAAAAGCATTCTTCGGAAAAGATCCTTCTAAAGGAGTTAATCCGGATGAAGTAGTAGCAGTAGGAGCTGCTATTCAAGGTGGTGTACTAGCGGGAGATGTAAAAGATGTACTTCTTTTAGATGTAACTCCACTTTCTTTAGGAATAGAAACTATGGGTGGTGTATTCACTAAGCTTATAGATGCTAATACTACTATACCTACTAAGAAATCACAGACATTCTCTACGGCTGCAGATAACCAGCCATCGGTAGAAATTCATGTGCTTCAGGGAGAAAGAGCTATGGCCACAGATAATAAAACCATAGGTAGATTCCACTTAGATGGTATTCCACCATCACCAAGAGGAATTCCTCAAATAGAAGTAACGTTCGACATAGATGCTAATGGTATCATTAACGTGGGAGCTAAAGACAATGCTACTGGAAAAGAGCAAAACATTAGAATAGAGGCCTCTTCAGGATTAACTGAAGAAGAAATCGAAAAAATGAAGTCGGAAGCTGCTGCCAATGAAGAAGCGGATAAAGCTGCTAAAGAAAGAGTAGAAACTATTAACAAAGCTGATAGCATGATTTTCCAAACAGAAAAACAACTTTCAGAGTTTGGAGATAAGATTCCTGCCGATAAAAAGCAGCCTATAGATGATGCTTTAGCTGCTCTTAAAGAAGCGCATAAGAATCAAGATATAGATGCTATAAACACGTCATTAGCCGAATTAGAAACTGTATTCCAAGCGGCTAGCCAAGATATGTATGCTGCCCAGCAGGATGCTCAAGGTGGTGGTGCAGATGCAGGCGCTGAAGCTAACGGAGCTGAAGCTAACACAGCAGATGAAGAAGTTACAGATGTAGACTTTGAAGAAGTAAAAGAAGATTAAGTAAAGTTTAAATAATAACTCGTGAATAAAAAAGGGAAGTCTCGTGACTTCCCTTTTTATTTTTCGTCTTATTTGCAGAATCAAATTTTAACCAAATTAATTATGCTAAAAGAATTTAAGAATTTTATTATGACCGGAAATGTGATTGAGTTCGCTATCGCGGTAATTCTAGCTGGAGCAGTCGGGCTAGTAGTTAACAGCTTTGTTAACGATGTTGTTATGCCATTTGTTGGTCATTTCGCAGGTGGTATGGACTTTGCTCAATTGACAAAAGAGCTCGATCCAGCTGTTGGTGTTGAAGGTGAAGCTGGTTATAAAGCTGCCAATGTTATTAGATATGGTGCTTGGATTAACACTATCATCAACTTAATCATTGTTGGTTTTGTATTATTCATGATGTCTAAGGCTTATAACAAGACTAAGAAGAAAGAAGAAGCAGCTGCACCAGCAGGTCCTTCGGATAATGATCTTCTTACTGAAATAAGAGATGCTTTAAAGAAGTAATCTTAGATTTTTCAAGAACTAAAAAAAGCGGCTCAATGAGCCGCTTTTTTTGTACTCAGATTTTTACTATTCCGGAATAAAAAAGTAATTCACTCCTTGAAACGAAGAGGACTTATCTGTCAGAACCTCATTACCCAGAAATTTAAGCTTATAGTTATAGGATTCTAAAAACGAAATAATTTCCTTAGCAGTGATAGATTCTGTGCCTTCATTCATTTCTAACATCCATACTGGGCGGTGTTTGTATATAAAAGCCTTGGCGCCCTTCAGAACATTAATCTCTGCTCCTTCTACATCACACTTAATAAAGCTCACCTTTTCAGGGAGTTCTAATTCGTCTAATCTTTTAACGTGAACCTTGATATCTCCAGTTCCTTCTGTGAGGTGAGCTTCATAGAAATTTTCTCCACTATGATCAAATTTAGGAATGGTAAACTCAGCTTCTCCAGATTTATCGCTCAAGGCACAGTTATGTAGAGTAACATTCTTACAAGACAAACTTTTAACATTAGATTCTAAGTAGCCAAAGACCTCTGGAATAGGTTCAAAAGCATTTACAGAACCCAACTCTCCTACCGCTTCAGAAAGAAATTTAGTATAGGCCCCGAAATTAGCTCCTATATCTAACACGTGATCTCCATGTTTTATTAAACTGGCTATCACCTTCATTTCTGGCTCATCAGAACCGGTCAACTCCTGAAATTTCCTTAAGTAGTGCTTTTTCCTTAATGCTCGGATCATGCCCGCAGGAAGCAGGGGAAATAATAATCGCTTCGTGAGAGAACTCATTGATTAAGGGGCGTATATATTTTCTAGCTTTTTAAGCTCTGGAATCTCTAAGTAGTAAGGCTTTCCGCTCATAATGTATTCGGCTACGGCCGTGCCTTTCAGGCTTAAGCCAGACTTTTCATATTCCACTTCCTCCACCATCTGAGGTGCACTTGGATCTCTAGAATATACATTCCTGTATGCACTTAGCGTTACTTTCTCTTTAGTTTCCGAAACAGCAAAGGTTAACTTTTTATCTCCATCTACATTCATAGTAGAAAACGGAATGGATATAGAATCTACCATTAGTCTTTTGAACTCTATTGGGGAATTCATTTCTGTAATTTCAAACGATAACCTATAGTTTCTGTTTCCTGCCAAGTTAGACTGCACCCCTGCAAAAGTGGTTCTTTGAGTAAGTTCTACTGATATAAACTGGGTAGAATTATCTAGGTACGGGTTGTTTAAGTCAGATGTGCTTTCTGAAGTATCTGGTGCTTCAGCTAGGCTTTCTTTGGTCTTACATGATACGAGAAATACCCCTATCAAAAGCACTGCGGTGATTAGCTTTAAATTCATATTCAAGAAATTTCAAATTTCATTCCATAAATGCCAAAAATATAGGTTCTTTGCACCGATTTTACGGTACTAACGTAAATTCTGAATTTAATGATAAAGCACATCAACGTTTGAAACAGCTTCTTAAAAAAATTCTAAGCGCACTAGGCATATACGTTTCTAAAAATCAGAAGTACGATGCTCTCCTGGAGAAAATTTTAGAACAGAAGTTATCTCCAGATTCTAACTGTGTAGATGTAGGAAGCCATGTGGGAGAAATATTAGATTTATTCTTAAAGTATGCGCCTAACGGAAAACATATAGGTTTTGAGCCTATACCTCATTTGGCCAAGTCCTTAAAAGAAAAATATATGCCTAAAGTAATTATTAAGTCATACGGACTTTCTAACTCTACAGGTGAAAAAACATTTACACACGTAAAAAATGCTGAAGCATTTAGTGGATTCAGGGAGCGTGACTACCAAAATAGAAACGTAGACCTAGATACTATTACTGTGCAGACCACCACACTAGACCACATTCTAAAAGAAGAAGATTTAACCCAAACTACTCTTATAAAAATAGATGTGGAAGGAGCTGAGCTAGAGGTGCTAGAAGGAGCCATAGAAACCATCAATAGAGATAAGCCTCTGGTAATATTCGAACACGGAAAGGGAGCTGCAGATTTTTATAAAACCTCTCCTGAACAAGTGTTTGGGTTTTTCTTTGAGCGTTGCAATATGAAAGTGAATACCTTAAATGGGTTTCTTTCTAATTCTAATGCTCTGAGTAAAGATGATTTTAGTAATTGCTTCAATTCTGGGTCTGAATACTACTTCATAGCTTATGCCTAAATAAGACTCTTTTAAAACTCCTAGTCAAAAGGACTTCTCAGCTCAGTAGGCTCAAAGTCTGTCCGTTCAAATAACCAGTTTAGAAAATCTCTTTTCCATGGTTTTTTAGAATGTAGAAATATGGATGTTTCTATAGGCACGGCTCCTAAACTAGACTTGGCTATAGGTGCTGTTCTTCCGAACTTCACATTCTTCATTTTGTGCTCTATGCCTATTCTAACCATGTCTATGAGCATTCTATGATACACGCTGTAGGCGGAATTTTCTTTATACCTCTGAATGGCCAAATGAATGAAGTATGATTCTTCTTTTCTAGCGGCTATAAAATATCCTGCTATTTCTTCTCCATCCAGATAGACATAAGCGCGCCAGCACGGATTCTCGCGTTCTAAATGGTTAGTAACCGTATTTAAGTCAAAGTGATCAAAATGAAAGCGGTATTTTTCACTAGCTATTCTATAAAGCTCTGTGAGTTTATCTAAATGATCACTCCACCAGTCTTTGGTAGGTTCTATGATTCGTAAGTGTGCTGTTTTATTTAAAAGCGAACTGGCACGTTTTCTATACTTTTTCTTTAGTGCACTTTTATAATCGTCAAATGTTTCCCACGTGATGTCTAAACTAAAAGACTCTTCCGTAGGCACAAAAATCCATGGGCGCTGAAAATACCTCTTCTCTCCACTTTTAAGTAGAATGTACTGCTGCTTCACTCCTTTCTGCTTAGTAATGGCTACGCCAGACTTTAAGAGGTACTCCGTTTTCTGCACCTCGCTATAAAGATCATTAAACTTGAACCCAAGCGCACCGTCTAAAATTTTATCTCCGCAGAGCAGCAGCCTAATGTTTCTCATGCCTGCCACAAATTTTATGGCCGAAATCAAGTTTTTCACAAAACTCGAGACATCCAGAGAATTCTCCTGAAATGTAAAAGTCACCTCTTCGAATAAGGCCACTCCCGCTACTTTGGCATTTTTTCTAAAAATTACAGCCCACAACTTAGTACCGAACCCCTTTCTATGCTCGATGTTTCCCAGACCTAACACAGGGTGTCTATCTCCCACAAATTCAGCCCACTCAGATTTCTCATTCTCGGAGTCTAGTTTAGTTATTTCGAATTGAAGTTGTGACATGTAGAAGGTGTCAAAAATAGTGACCTTACCTGCACAGAAATCTGTTACTTTGTAAATAAACCATAAAACATTGGAAGGCAGAATTGTATTTATAGATGGGTATTGTGTGCTTTGCAATGGGCTAGCCAAATACATTTTAAAACACGATAAAGCCAAGTCTATTTCCGTAGCCTCACTTCAAGGAGAAACTGCTTTCAAGACACTACCTTCTAGTAGATTAAAAAATGTAGACACTGTCCTGTACTTTAGAGAAGAAGTCTTGCACGACAAAAGCACGGCTGCACTGCACGTTCTCTCAGACATAGGTGGCTGGAGAAAACTCTTCAAGGTCTTTTTCGTTTTCCCTAGAGTGTTTAGAGATTGGATTTATAAAGGCATTGCAACGCGCAGATATAGGTGGTTTGGGAAAAACGAAAGCTGCCAACTGCCAGATGATTCTACCAAAACCAGAGTACTAGATTAATGATTAGATCTGCTGCCATAAAAGACTTACCAGCCATTTTAGAAATTCTAAATGAAGCTATTCTAAACTCTACAGCAGTGTATGAATATGAACCATGGCCTATAGAACGTTTAGAAAAATGGTTTAGAACTAGACTTGAAGCCGGGTTTCCTGTTCTTGTGTTTGAGGAGGAGCACATCGTAAGAGGGTATGCCACATTCGGAGCATTTAGAGCTAGAATCGCCTATAGGTTTACTGTAGAACATTCCATTTATGTGCATCACCAATGCAGAGGGAAAGGCATAGGACATTTACTTCTAAATGAACTTATTACACTGGCGGAATCCGAAAAGGCGCACTCTATGGTGGGAGTTATAGATGCAACTAACATAAAGAGCATAGCGTTTCATAAACAACACGGATTTGAACAAACTGGAGTATTAAGAGAAGTAGGGTTTAAATTTGACCGTTGGCTGGATATTGCATTATTGCAACGCTTATTATAACCCTAACAGAATGAAAACGATTTATGCACTTACTATTTTATGTTTGGTTTCATGGAGTAGTTTTTCCCAACAGTTCGAATGGGCTGAGCTTATAGATAACCCAGGTGCGTTAGAAGTGGCAGGCATGGATATTAACACTGCTGGTGAAACTTATCTTACAGGAATTTATACTGGAATTATTTCCTATCCTTTCCAAGGTGAGGCTTATGTTACTAAAACAGACTCTGAAGGAAATATGCTCTGGACTAAATATTTAGGTTCAGATATTATTTTAGGAGACCTTATAACTGTGGGAGAAGATGTCATAATAGTAGGTCAATCTTATGATGTGCTCCAATGTAACGGCTTGGTATTCGCAGAATCCCTCTCTACTCCTTCTATGTTTCTCATAAAGTTCCACTCAGATGGCTCATTTGGATGGCTTCATCAGTTTACGGATAGAGAAGGCCAGCTGACCAGTTTAGATGAGCATAATGGCACAGTAGCGTTGCAATGCCATGAAGAATTCAACACAAACAGCCACATCATGTACTTTGATACAACTGGAAACCAACTGAATGACATAAATCTTTCAGACTATGCCATACGAGATGTAGCTATGTACAACAATTGGACTTATGTGGCAGGTCAGACCTCATCTGGCCAAGACTTAGAAACAGGAAATGTGCTCATACCTGCAGATGAGGAAGGAATCATGGCATTTACTTTAGCTATAGACAGCACTGGCATAGCGCAGTGGGCACACTCCGATATCTCTCTGAATGCAGTAGATAGCAAAATAGAAGCTAATGAGCATGGCATTTACTCATTCCAGCATATTTTAGATGTAGATATACTTCCTTTAACCAGTTCCATTTGGAAGCTTAACTCATCTGGAGAATTATTAGAAGAAGTAAACCCACCACAAGCAGTGGGTCTAGGCTTTTCTTATCCAGACCTAGCCATAAGTGATTGTCATGTGAGTTTGTTTTCACAAAATAGCGGCACCCAAGATTCTCAAGAGCTATTACTGTATGACCTAGACCTAGAACTCATAGATGAAAAAGAAATAGCTGGTAGTACAGGCTTTTTAAGCGGCCAGGTAGCTACTCATGAAAACCAAATTTTAGTTTCTCATGTGCATACAGATAACCTTGATTTTAATGGCGAACAAGAGATTATAGACTTTTTAGACGATGCTTTTCAGTACCCTTATCTAGCTAAGGTGGCTGTGAGTGAAACTTGTGGATCGGTAACTCAAGAGGATTGTGAAATTTCTAGTCTTTCTGTAGAGCGCTTAGAATGCGTGGATGGCGAGTTTATGATTAATTTTTTCTTCGATTATTCTAATACCTCAGATAGTTTTTATGTAGAGGTAGATGATGTGAATTTTGGAACATTCGCCTATGACGAAGACGAGTTTTTAATAGGGCCGTTTGCAGGAGATGGTACTTCGGTGTATGATTTAGTGCTTACTGATTCAGAACATGAAGACTGCTCAGTGCTCATAGGTTTCGGTGCTAGAAACTGCCCTTCTGAGTTATGTGCAGTAGAAAACCTCATAGTTTCATCTATAGAATGTGATTCAGACAGTACTTATCAATTGACCTTTAATGCAGAAATTATAAACGGCCCTACAGATTCTGTAGAAGTTACAGTGAACTTGGATTATCAAGGACTTTTCGGAATCTCAGATTTACCTCTTACGCTAAGTGGAATAAGTCCTGGAGAGCAAGACGAAGACATTATTTTAGTCTGCGCCAGCGGATTAAATGCCTGTTGTAACACTACTAGTTATGCCGTTCCAGAATGCTTTACAGACAATATTCCAGATATTAATCTGGAGTTTTTAATCTACCCGAACCCTGTTTCGGAAACACTATTTATAAAATCAGATGTTTACCTCAGCGCTTCCATAATAGTCATTTATGATTCTACAGGAAGAGAAGTGTTAGTGCAGTCTGGAATGGTAGATCAGATTTCAGTTGCTGAATTGGCAAGTGGGGTTTATCAGGTGGTTGTTTTTGAGGGGGATAAAAGAGTTTTAGCTAGAGAAATAGTTAAGAATTAAGCCTGTTCCCTAACTGCATTAATATCAAAAATCAAATCTGGATTTTCTTCGAAAGCTGTTCCTATGACTAGAAGATTAGCGCCTGCCTCATAGGCAGCATCTGCATGCTCTGCACTTTTAATTCCTCCGCCTACCACCAGCGGACCTTTTACAGATTTTCTAACAGCAGAAATCATAGCAGAAGAAACAGGTTTAGCAGCACCAGAACCTCCATCCAGATAAAAGAGTTTTTGGCCTAGCATCTCAGAAGCCAAAGCAGTGGCCGCGGCTATTTCCGGTTTATCATAAGGCAGCGGCTGGGTGCCTGAAATGTATGAAGCAGTAGTACTTTGACCACAATCTACTAGCATATAACCTGTAGAAATGGCTTCTAGGCCATACTGTTTAATTAATGGTGCTGCCACCACGTGCTGACCTATTAGTAACTCTGGGTTTCTGCCCGAAATTAAAGAGAGAAATAACACCGCATTGGCTCCTTTTCTTAACTGCACCGGACTTCCAGGAAACAGCACACTGGGAATGGAAGTGAGTGCTTTAATGTCGTTAAAACAGGCATTCAAATGATCCTCTGTCATAAGGCTACCTCCTACCAGAAACAGATCTACCCCACATTCAGAAGCCATAGAAATAATGTGCTTTCTTTTGGCAAAATCTCCTAACTTGTCTGGGTCTAATAGCACAGCTAGGCCACGCTTTTTAGTAGACTGAATAGCCGTTATGTGGTTATAAACGTTCACTGCTGACAAATGTAAGAGATTAGGCCATGACTCTTCGGAAAACTTACTGGAACCAAAGCCCATTGTTCTTCACATAAGTAGCCGTAGACTCGTCTAAAATGACATGGCCTTTATTCAGAAGGTGTAATGCTGCCAGAGATTTATTGGTGAGTTGGTCTATGAACTGCTTAGCTAAACTGTGGTGAATCACTCTGTCATGTTCTCCAAAAATAAATATCACCTTGATTTGGTGTGTTTCTATTCTGCGTTGCAATGCTTTTAAATCCGGTAAAAAGTGTCTGTAGACTCTATGAGTATCATACACCAATTCCCGCCTAGTTTTATCTCCGATGTGGTAATGCACAAATTTGTTCAGCCTAATGGGCAGCAACTTAAATCTGGTCAACCCATCTACAAAGTCCAAGAAGACCTTTGGTTTTCTAATGACCCCTCTGTA
Source organism: Flavobacteriales bacterium (assembly GCA_045104985.1). Taxonomy (GTDB): domain Bacteria; phylum Bacteroidota; class Bacteroidia; order Flavobacteriales_D; family Sanyastnellaceae; genus ASP10-05a. The sequence continues at coordinate 91,773 of JBGCDA010000003.1, forward strand.
AGTCCATCTGCCTGGAGCAGAAAGGCTCAAAAACTCATAAAACCGATTCCTCTTGAACCCATCAGGAGCAAAAAGCAATAGCGACTTCACTTTTTCAGGAAACATATTTACCGTTTCCAACACCACCTTGCCTCCCAGGCTGTATGCCATCATAGAAAAAGACTCGTGGCCTAAGTGCTTTAGAAAAGCCAGCAATAACTCACTCCACTCACCCCTACTTAGCCCACTAAAATCCTTGGCTTCACTCTCACCATGAGAGAATAGATCTACAGAAACCAGTTTCTGGCTATCAGTCACCAAGCCATGAAAATCCTGAAACGAGAATCTATCCATACCGAAACCATGGAAGGCCATAATGAGCTGATCTCCGCTCCCTACTTGCAAGTAAGAAATAGTGTGGTTTTGGTATTTGAAATGGTGGGTTTGCACTTAAGAGAAGTAAAGGTAGCTTTTAGGTCTGTCTATGCTATGATTCTGGGATGCTGTTTTTGAAACCTCTTAAGTTGATAGAAAAACGTTTAATCAACATAATTTTTAATCCGTAAAATCGATTCCAACATCTGCACATCAATTTTAGCATCTTGATTTAAAGTCTAAATCTATTTATTATTACGTATTCAAAATGACCGGAGTAGATGAAATTTAAAACCGCACAGCTTTCCTTTCGCATGCCCTCTAACAGAACACATAAGGCATAAAGACTCCATAGCTTATTTATCAATCTAGAACCTAGTAGTAAATCAGTTACCTCCCCATGCTAATCTCTCCATTCTTAGTAGTGAGTAATAACCTTAAAGATCCAGATTTACTATTTATGGTTCCAGTGTACTGATTAGTTTTATCGTCCACAACATAGGTATCACTAATATTCACCCTCGTTTGGTCTGTGCTAAACTCTTTAGAAGTACTCATTTGCAGGTCAAAGGTGCCTTTAGTTTCTGCTGTAAAACCCAATGAATAATCTGTATTAGAACCATCCATGCGCACCCGTTCTGCTGTAGGCATAAGATCATCTACACGTACATTTCCATATTTGCTGGTAAGCTCTGCTCCTAGGGCTAGCGACTTTATGTGCAGTTTTGTCATGTTGGTTTTACCCGAAACCTGATCCAGATTGTCTATATAAATCTCATCTAGCCTAGACTCCACCCTGAGCTCGTTTATATATTCTATGTCTATTTCAGAACTGCTGGATTTTATGAATACATCTTTTAGCGAACCTAGTTCTGCACCTTTCACAAAACTGAATTCAAATCGACCACCAGTGGCTTCGTCTATTTTTACTTCTCCATACTTAGACTTTACCACTTTCATATCACTGAGCAGGTTAGCCCTAAAGTCTCCGTGAGCTATGTCTAAGGAAAACTCTCCGTTGTACTCATCTATAAACACATCTCCAAAGTTGTTTTCTATACTCAGTTTAACATTTGGCGGAATAAAAATTCTATAATTCACGCGCACCTCTCTAGTGCCTGAAATGTTTTTAGAAAACGAGAAAGCAGCTTTGTCTAAAATGTTTCTGTCTTCACCTATTTTAGTTTCTACTAGAATAAAAGAGGAGTAATCATTAAACTCTATATCCACCATATCTATGAGACTTTCTAGGTGCTCCTCTTTTTCTGAGTAGGCTACTATTTCTATCTCGAATCGCACACTGTCTTTATTCCAGGTGTCTATAAATATATCTCCATACTTATTCTCTACCTCTATTTTAGAGGTTTCGTTAACTGCGAATGAACGACTCAGATCTTTAGTCATTTCCTGAGCATCCGCATCTATTTCTGCCTCTACAGTAAATGAATACGTTAGGCAGAGCAGTGCTATGAGTATGCGTTTACTGCTCCACTTCATGGCTGGTAGTTTCTGATTTCTGCTGTACTTCTCTCATAATTTCTTCTAGTATACTTACTCTCATTCTATAATTATCTATCATAGAATCTAAGATGTCTTCTGTGTTTACTCCTTTATCAGCTTCATTTTTTAAAGTTTCAAATTCTTCTTTTAAAAATGCTATTTCTTCTAGTAGCTCTTCATCTACTTCATACATTTTGAGACGTTCTATGCGATCATTAACCTGAGAAGCATAGTAACTTTCTAACTGAGAGACATCGGAGAACTCAGTTTGTTCTACAGTTTGTTCTGCCAGCTGTGGAGAGGAGTTGTCAGAGTATTGCAACGCGAAAATCACGGCTGCAAATACCGCTGCTACTGAAATGGCCGCTTTCCAAGCACTTCTCACAGGAATCATTCTCACCTCTGGTTTAGCCTCTGGAAGCTGGTCTGCTATGCCACTCCATAGGTTATTAGAAGGCTTTTCTGCGTGGAACTCCTCGGCATTATTCTGAATAAATGACTTCAACTTGTCTTCTTTCATGGCTCCTTTTTCTGATTTAATAATCGTTCTCTTACTTTAAGCTTAGCTCGGCTAAGCTGGCTTTTAGATGTGCCTACACTAATCCCTAATTCTTCTGCTATTTGAACATGACTGTAATCTTCAAACATATATAGTGCAAACACTGTTCTGAAGCCATGGCTTAACTCACTCATGGCAAGTTTAATATGCTCCACAGTGTATTCCGGTTCCTCCCCCTCTGTTTCTTCTTCTTGATGATCAGGTAATGAATCTATATCTTCTGTAAACCTTACCTTTTTCTTAATGGCGTTTATAGACTTGTTAGCTACTATGCGTTTAAACCACGCGCCAAATGTGCTTTCTCCTCTGAAGGTATCTAACTTTCTGAACATGTCTATAAATGCCTCTTGGAGAATATCTTCTGCCTCCTGCGTATTATTTACTATTCTTAAACTTACATGATACATAGGCGTGCTGTATAGCTGGTAAAGCTCATGCTGAGCCTTCCGTTCATTTTTTCTGCAGCGCTCTATGAGCTGGCTATGTATGTCTAGAGAGTTAACTGACATGCCTTTTAATGGGCTAGCTAAATAGTGAATATTTTAGGAGTAAAAGTACGGTTTAGAACCATCCGAGTTTAAGGCTAACGTTTCCATTAAACCCGTCTAATAGTGTAGAACTGGTCTGTGGTAGTTCTAAATCGTAGGCATATCTGTAGCTCACACCTGCAGATAGTTTCATCCACTGAGATATATTTAGATTAACACCTACTCCTGGTTCTATTATCCAAAAGAAATCTGAATTGTAAAAATCATCTCCTTCGAGCTCAAAATCATCTATTCCACTAAGATCATCAACAAACCCACTCACCCTAGTCTCACCTATTCCACCAGCACCTAGCAGAACAGGAAAGCTAATGTTTACAAGCTTATTCTCTAAAATAGCTGGTTCTATAAAAAGCCCTCCATAACCACACTGTAAATGAAGCTGCTTTTCATCCACATCTGTGTTTATACTTTTTATAGTATTTACTAATCCATACCCAGCCACTCCTAAATGTAAATTGTGATCAAACACGGTAAATACTTCCCCACCTAACCATAGTGCTTCTTGATTACTAATTTCTCCTCCTTTTCCTGTAAAGCTTATCGCCCCTCCCGTTAATGGCTTATCAGAAAGTAGTGTTTTCTTTTCCGTTTCTTCTTCGTTAGACCTCTGTCCTTTCAAGCCCAAGCTTACTAAAAGCATGATTATTCCTACAAGTAAATACTTCATGTGATTTCAATTTTAATTAGTCTCTAAATAGAATTAGTTAATTCCGCTTATATCTCCACTACCGTTAGTGTTAAACTCAGTATTAGATGGATTTCCCCAGTAGGTTACATCTCCGCTTCCGTTAATGTTTATTATTAAAGACTCTGTAGCTGTTACATCCACATCTCCACTGCCATTTACATTCACCACGGCAGATTCAGCATTCATTTGCTTACTGTTTATATCTCCACTACCGTTTACTCCTAACACTATAGAATTACACTGTCCAGTTACCTTGACATCTCCAGATCCATCTAAATCCACATCTACTGTACTCACGGAATCAAAACTAATTTCTACATCTCCACTACCCTTAGTGTCTAGGTTAAACTCGCCAGAGTTTAGGTTAACTATATCTACGTCTCCAGAACCGTCTGTTTTTAGTTTATCTAACCAATTTATATTTACGTAAACTCTTCTAGGCTTGGTAGTTAAAAAATTATTACTCTCCTCCTCTATATGCAGAACACCATTTTGAACAAATGTTTCTATATGACTGATCACGTTTTCTCCAGCTTCTACTCTGAGCTCATCTGAGTCGTCATTTATGTATAGATCTATAGATCCTTTTAGTTGGATTTCGGTAAAGTCATCGTTGATTTCTCTATTCTCAATGGTGAGATCTCCAGCATCTAATATTACTTTCTTACACGACCCTAGGCTTAGTGCAGCCATCATAACTACGGCTAGGTTTAATTTTAAATTTTTCATTGTGAGTTGGTTTTTCATTATTTCTAGCCTAAAGACAGTGAAGTGTTTGGTGGGTTGCATTTTTTTCGGTCTTAATTTCTATTTTTTTTCGCGTTGCAACGCTTAACTACTGAATAACAAGGATGTAAATTTGAACTAACTACAATTTGGTTTTATGAAATCTGAAAACAGGAAAGTTTATGAAGCTGAAGCTCAAGGAAGACTCCATGGATGCAAAGATTATGTTAAAAACCTCAAGTGGAGGCTCTTTGAGGTTAGGCTATTTATATCAACATTTGTATATCTTTCAGACCAATAGTATTAGATGTTAAGAGTCCTTCTTTTATTTTCTTTTTTCAGTATAATTTCATCTGTAAATGCCCAAGTGATCATTAATGAAGTGTGCCCAGGAAATGAACTGGTGGCAGATGTATACGGAGAAACTCCAGACTGGATAGAGATTAAAAATACTGGAAATGAGTCTATTAATCTTAATAACTATTTTCTTTCAGACGATCCATTAAACATATATAAGTGGCAGTTTCCACTCTATATTCTAAGCCCTGGAGAACTGGTAGTTTTCTTTTCTGAATTATCTTATTCAGATAGTGAGCACATTACTTTCGGCTTTAGTAACGATGGAGAAACCATTTTGCTTTCTAAAAATTTAGAAGGTATAGTTCAAGCATTAGAACTTCCAGAAGTGAGGCTGAATAATAGCTATGGAAAAGACCCCGTAGCAGACGATTACTATTTTTATGGTGAACTAACCCCTGATGAAGAAAATAACGCTCCACCTAAAACAGGTTATTCAGAAGAGATTCTTTTTGAACCTGAAGGTGGTCTCTATTTTGAAGACATATATGTAGATCTAACTAACCTCTGTAGTAATGGCGTGATGCATTTCACTTTTGATGGTAGTTTTCCTACAGAAGCTAATGAGGTCATTTCAGACGGTTTTGATGTTACTGAAACAGTGGTAACTAAAGCCATTTGCGTTCAAGAAAACAAGCTTCCGTCTTATGTAGAAACAGATACTTATTTAATGAATAACTATTCTAAATTGCCAGTAATAGCTATTAGTCTGCCAGAAGACACACTGTTTCATCCAGAATTAGGCATTTACATGCTAGGACCAGACGCAGATGATGAGTGGCCATATTTTGGCGCAAACTACTGGAAAGACAAGCATGTAAAAAGTACTTTGGAGTATTTCAGAGATGATGAGAGACTTATTAAACAAGAAGTAGATCTTAAAATTCATGGTGGAAAAAGCTCTAGAAATAAAGCTCAGCGTCCATTACGGATAACTGCTAGAGATAAGTATGGCCAGGAATTTATTCCACTTACCTTATTCGAGGAAAAACCCCAAGAAGAATTCTTTAAACACCTTATTCTAAGAAATTCAGGAGCAGATTTTCTCATAAGTAACTTTAGAGATGGCTATTGGCATCAGTTAGTTTTAGAGGAAGGATTAGATTTTGACGTATTCGGATTTCAGCCTGCGGTGGTGTTGATAAATGGTCAGTACTGGGGAATTATGAATATTAGAGAACGTGTGAGTGAATATTTTATAGCCCAATCAAATACCATAGAACCAGACTCGATTTTAATAGGAGAAAAAGAGAATGAACAAGTGAGAGGTGACACCATTCACTTTTATAATTTCAAGGAGTTAGCAATAAATAGCGACCTTAGTTTGGAAGAAAACTATAATGTAATTCAAGACCAACTAGATATAGGCAGCTATATGGACTATTTCTCCACAGAAATTTTTGCAGGAAATCTAGATTGGCCTGCTAACAACATAAAATATTGGAAACCCAGTCCTACCCAAGGAAAGTGGAAGTATATTATGTTTGACTTAGATACTACCATGGAACTATTTGAGTTCATTCCTTTCGATGTAGACATGTTCGATTTCATATATGATAGCAAATCATGGTCTATGAACTCTAAGATATTTATGTCACTAATGGAGAACACCGAGTTTAAGAGAAGCTTCCTTAACCGACTGGCAGATCTCATGAACACCTCTTTTACAGAAGAGAATCTGTTAAGCGTGTTAAATGATATAGTAAACGAAATGGCTCCTGAAATAAATCAGCATTATAGCCGCTGGGGTGGAGATATAGAGAGGTATAACTTTGAGGTAGATCAGCGTATTCCTGAATTCTTTTCTGTGCGAGGAGATCATGTGAAAGAACATGCTATTAGTCACTTTGGGCTTGACCACACAGTCCAAATAAATTTTGAGGTTTACCCAAAAAATGCTGGAGAAATACAGATAAATACCATTTCTCCGTCACTACCTTTTACAGGAGATTACTTTAGTGGAAATGCTATAGATGTTTCAGTAACTCCTTTTGAAAATATGACTTTTCTAAGATGGGATTATTCTACAGATACTATAAGGCAAAGCACCGATCTAGGGTTTCAGAAAGACTTCAATACTTCAGGAACACTCACTGCGGTGTTTGAAGATGACTCTTCCGAAGATTTCTTTTTAATCAATACTCTGATTCAAAGCAATCAATTAGAAGCTATCTTTAATTCTACCACCAGCGGTTTGGCCACTATGGACGTTTATAATGTAAATGGAAGACTAGTGCACTCTGCTAGAGAAATCATAGAAACCGGTAAAAATAAAATCAATGTGACATGTCCAGATTTAAGCTCTGGACTCTACGTGGTAAGAGCTCAACTAAATGATGAATCTCATACAGCCAAATTCGTAATGCCATGAAATTAATGGTGTTAGTTGTGGGCTTTTTGACATTAGTTTTTCAAACCATTGCTCAAGAATCCAATCAAATACTTCTAGGAGAAATCATAGGCGAAGTCACTGAAGTTTCTGGGGTAGTAATGACTAAAAATGGTCATATCTTAGTAATAGGTGATAGTGGTAATGCTTCTAAGATTTACGAGCTAAGCCATACGGGAGAGGTGATTCACTCCATAGCTATTTCAAACGCTGAAAATATAGATTGGGAAGAACTTCAGTTAGATGAACATGGCACCTTATATATTGGAGACATCGGAAATAACCTTGGAAACCGCGCAGATCTTAAGTTCTATGTAATTCCCTACATTGAAGAAAAGCTGAACCAAACATCTATCGAGAATGTAGAAATAATCTCTTTTACTTACAATGATCAAGTTAGCACTATAGCTGATAAGAACACACCTTTTGATGCAGAAGGTTTTATCGTTTTAAATGACGAAATACACTTGTTTTCTAAAAACCAAGGAGACCCTACCTATACCAAAAGATATACGTTACCAAATGCCATAGGCTCATATACAGCTCAGCTAGTAGACAGCACTAAAACCGAAGTTTGGACCACTGGAGCGGCTTATGATGCTGAGTCAGATGAACTGGTTCTGTGTTCAAATGAGAGACTTACGTGGTACCAAGACTATTCAGAAACATTTTTAGGAAACCAAAGCTGCACATCAGAAGTGGAAGCTACTCAAGTAGAAGGAATTTCTTTCACCCCGGCTAAGGAATGTTTCTTAACAGAAGATGTAGAGTCTGGAGCTCCGTCTAAACTCTATCGTGTAGTATCTAGTTGCAACGCAGAACTGAGCCTTAACGTCTGGCCTAATCCTGCCCAAAACTCTATTACTGTTTCCAGCAGTAGGATCATCTACAAAATAGAAATACATGATTCCCAAGGAAATCGCGTGTATGAATCTAACTTCGAGAATGGTATTTTACGAACATGGTTTTTCATGAATGTTCTGACCAGTGGTATTTACGTCTTAAGTGCACACTCTGATTCTGAAGTAATTCAGAAACAACTCATCAAAATCTAATTCACAGAATATTGGACGCAAAAAAAAAGCCTGTTCAGAATAAATCAGAACAGGCTCAAAGCTTATAATTTCTTAAAGATTATAATAGGTTATCTATCTTTTCTGTAAGCACGTTTTTAGGAACTGCTCCTACCGACTTATCTACCAATTCTCCATTTTTAAGGAAAATAATAGTAGGTATGTTTCTAATACCAAACTTGGCAGAAATCTCCTTGTTATGGTCTACATTAACTTTACCTATTACGGCTTTTCCGTCATAATCATTAGCGATTTCTTCTACGATAGGTCCTACCATTCTACATGGTCCACACCACTCCGCCCAAAAATCAACTAATACAGGCTTATCTGATTTTAATGCTAACTCTTCGAAATTTGCGTCTGTGAATTCTACAGCCATTTTATTGTTATTTAGTTTTTATTCAAATTTATTTCTTTTTCTCTTTAGTCAAAACCTCTGCCAAGATTCATTTACTGACTTATTGACATCCTAGCCCTATGAAACCAGGTTATATTCTACTTCAGGGATGTTATCTAAGCGCTTTATTACCTCATCAGAAAGTCGGATGCTCTTACTCTTACTAGAAAACTCTAGCACCTCTTTACTTCCTTTTACGCTAAAGTTAATGCGGCATGAGCCAGGTTCAGATTCTGTTAAAAAATCAAGTTGTTCTAGTAGACTTTCATTCAACTGGTCTATAGCAAATTTAATGTTAATGCCTTTGGCTACTTTGTCTCTAAGTTCAGTAAGAAGCTCCATGCTTTTTACCTTTAGCTCCAGCTGTGTGGGATCTCCCCACCTTCTGGGTTCCATATTTCCTTTGAGATAAACAAACCAACCGTTTTCCATAACAGGCTTTACATTCAGGTAATCATCTCCGAAGAGCATGACCTTTACAGACTCATTATAGCCATCTATATTAAAGATTCCCATAGGCTTACCTGTCTTAGTGGTTCTGTGTTGTACATCAGAGAGAATGCCTGCTATTTTTATTTCTCTAGAATTAAATGAGCCTGGGTCTAGCACTTTTAAATACCCATTGGCATCAGTAAAATGGTCTATTTCTAGTTTAAAGTCGTCTAGCGGATGGCCAGAAATGAATATGCCTACCACTTCTTTCTCACGAGTTAGACGCTCTAGAGGAGTCCACTCTTCACACTGCGGAATAATAGGCTCTGGAATATCACCATCTCCACTTTCTCCACCAAACATAGATACTTGACTAGAGTTAGCCTGCTCTCTGAGCGAGTGGCCATACTTTACTAATGTTTCTATAAAAGGCACGTTTCTAGAATCTAGTGCCAAGTACTGACTACGTTTTATGCCGAAACTATCGAAACCTCCACCATAAACTAAGCCTTCTAAACTTTTCTTATTCACCGCCTTACTTTCCATACGTTCTATGAAGTTAAATATGGTGGTGTAATGCCCATTTTCGTTTCTTTCTCTTACTATGTGCTCTATGGCATTTCTTCCTACTCCCTTTATGGCTCCCATACCGAAACGTATGGCTCCTTCATCATTTACACGGAACTTATAGGCTGATTCATTTACATCTGGACCCAGAACTTCTATTTTCATGCGCTTGCACTCTTCCATAAAGAATGACACTGTTTTAATGTCGTTCATGTTATTAGAAAGCACTGAAGCCATATACTCGGCTGGGTAATGTGCCTTCAGATAAGCGGTTTGGTAAGCTATCCAAGCGTAACAGGTAGAATGAGATTTATTAAAGGCATACGATGCGAATGCCTCCCAATCTTTCCAAATTTTCTCCAATGTAGCTCTATCATGCCCTTTGGCTTCTCCCTGATCTAAGAACTGTGGTTTCATTTTGGCCAGAAGATCTAACTTCTTCTTACCCATGGCTTTTCTCAGTGTATCTGCCTCACCTTTAGTGAATCCTGCAAGCTTTTGGGAAAGCAGCATTACCTGCTCCTGATATACCGTAATTCCGTAAGTCTCTTTCAGATATTCTTCACACGCATCTAAATCATAAATGATTTCTTCTGTGCCGTGCTTTCTGGCTATGAATGATGGAATATACTCCATAGGCCCTGGTCTGTAAAGGGCATTCATGGCTATTAAATCGGCAAACACTGTAGGCTTTAAACTCCTCATGTGCTTCTGCATGCCAGGAGATTCATATTGGAATATGCCTATGGTGTCTCCACGCTGAAAGAGCTCATAAGTTTTCTCATCATCTAGTGGGAAATTATCTGGATCCAGATCTACGCCATGCTTTTCCTTTACCAACTTCACCGAATCTTTAATTAGAGTCAATGTTTTTAGTCCTAAGAAATCCATTTTTAGTAGGCCTGCATCTTCTGCCACAGCATTATCATACTGCGTGCACACCATGTCTGAATCCTTAGCCGTGGCCACTGGAACGAAGTTGGTGATATCATCTGGAGTGATGATTACACCACAAGCATGAATTCCAGTATTCCTAACCGAACCTTCTAACTGGCGAGCTTTATTGATGACATTAGCCTCTTCTCCATACCCTTCAGAGATTTTAACTAGCTCAGCTGCACGGTCATAATCTTCATTCCGAAGCTTACTCTTGAGCTCTTTCTCGTTCATACCGAAGAGCTTGCGCAGCTTCATATCGGGAATGAGTTTAGCTATTCTATCTGCCTCATGCAGAGGAAGTTCCAGAACTCTAGCAGTATCTCTTATAGAAGACTTGGCGGCCATAGTTCCATAAGTAATGATCTGAGCCACTTGGTTAGCGCCATATTTATCTATCACGTAATCAATTACACGGCCTCTTCCTTCATCATCAAAATCGATATCGATATCTGGCATAGACACCCTTTCTGGATTAAGGAATCGCTCAAATAGTAGGTCGTACTTGATAGGGTCTATATTGGTTATTCCATTACAGTAGGCTACTGCAGAACCAGCTGCAGATCCTCTTCCTGGCCCTACTGAAACACCCATTTCTCTAGCTGCGTGGCAAAAATCTTGTACGATCAAAAAGTAACCAGGATATCCAGTTTTAGCTATGGTTTCCAATTCAAAATCTAACCGTTCTGCTATTTCTGGTGTAATTTCTCCGTAGCGTTCTTCAGCCCCTTCATAGGTGAGATGCCTTAAAAAAGCATTCTCACCCCGCTTGCCGCCATCTTCTTTATCTTCACCGTGAATGAACTCCTCTGGTATATCGTACTCTGGAAGCAGTACTGAACGTTCTAGAATGAATGGTTCTACTTTTTCTTCTATTTCTAGAGTGCTTAAAATGGCTTCAGGAACATCTGCAAACAGCTGTTTCATTTCCTCAGGAGACTTCACGTAAAACTGGTCATTAGGGAACCCCCACCTGAACTCTCTACCTCTTTTCCCGATGTATTTTTTAGGTGTACTTACATTTTCTGCATCCTTCACACACAGTAAAATATCATGTGCTTCTGCCTCGCTCTGTTGTGTATAATAGGTGTTATTAGTAGCTACAGGCTTTACTCCATGTTTTTTACACAATTTGAGAATGACCTTATTTACTACATCTTCTTCTTCTACTCCGTGTCTAATTATTTCAGCATAAAAATCATCTCCAAACTGCTCTTTCCACCAGAGGAAAGCTTCTTCTGCTTGCTTCTCTCCCTCATTCAAAATCTTCCCAGAAATCTCTCCCCATAAACCTCCCGAAAGTACTATTAAATCTTCCTTATATGTTTCTATAAGTTGCTTGTCTATTCTAGGCACATAGTATGAACCATCTGTGAATGACTTAGAACTAAGCTTACATAAATTCTGATATCCATTTTTATTCTTCGCTATTAAAACTACCTGATAACCATTGTCTTTATGAGATTTATCTGTATGGTCTACACATACATTAAATTCACATCCTACTATGGCTTTTATACCTTCTTTTGTAGCCGCTCTTACGAATGAGAATGTACTCATCATATTTCCATGATCTGTAATGGCTATGGCGGGCATTCCCATTTTCTTAGCTGCACCCACTAAATCATACACTGTAGAAGTACTCTGCAGTATAGAAAATTGGGAATGGCAGTGTAGATGCACGAAGGTGGCGTCTGTTACCTCATCAGAAACTGCTTCGGTGGGCAGATCTGGGACTCCAGCTGTTTCAGAAACTGATGGTGTGGGTCCCTTGGCTTTCTCAAAATTCGACTGGTCTAGATTAGGTTCTTCATAAGTTACCTGCGCTATGCCCTCTTCTCTAGGCACCACGTTGTGAGCTATTAACCCAAAGAAACACTTGGCCGTGGCGTGCACATCATAAGCCGCATCATGTGCGTCTTCGAAAGGCTCACCAAATAATTTTTGATGCAGCTCCGTTAAAGTAGGCCACTTGAATTTTCCTCCTCTACCTCCTGGAATCTGACAGAAATCTGTTCCAAACTCCTTGGTATCTAACTGCTTTTTTAGCGTTACAGGTTCAAAGTCTCTATTATCTCTATGGTATTCTCCACCTACTATGTTTATATCAAACTCAACATTGTGTCCTACAGCATACTTGGCTCTGGCTAAATCTTCATGAAACTGATTAAGTACATCTGCCAGCGGAATTCCTTCTGCTAGAGCTTTTTCTGTAGTAATTCCGTGAATTTTAGCTGAATTGTACGGAATATCGAAACCGTCTGGTTTTACAGTAAGGTTTCCCGTGCTTACTAGACTTCCGTCAAATTCATGCAGCTGCCATGCCAGCTGAACTAGTCTAGGCCAGTTATCAGAATCTGTAACTGGTGCTTTCCAGTTCTTTGGTAATCCAGTGGTTTCGGTATCAAATATGATGTACATCTGCTCAGGTATTAATGCATTCCGAAGAGGCTAAATAGGCAGCCAAACGGACGCACTAAGATAGACCATTGCAACGCAAAAAAGGTGTACTGTGAATAACTCTACAGAAGTGTGAATTACGCCAATTCTAGACCTACAGGGCAGTGGTCTGAACCTAAATGTTCATTAAGAATAAATGCATCTTTTACCTTAGGCATGAGTGGTTTAGAAACCAGCATATAATCTAAACGCCAGCCCACATTTTTCTCTCTAGCTCCACCTCTATAGCTCCACCAAGAATATTTCACCTTATCTGGATAAAAATGCCTAAAACTGTCTATTAAACCAGCACTTATAAAATTAGTCATGCCATCTATTTCCTGCTGAGTGTACCCTGGAGATTTGTTATAATTAGCCTCTGGTCTGGCTATGTCTATAGCTTGGTGGCACGCATTCATATCACCATTTAAAATCACTGGTTTTTTAGCTTGAAGCGCGTTGCAATGGGCCAATAAATCCGCATCCCACTCTTGCCTGTATGGTAGTCTTACAAGGCCTCCTTTAGAATTAGGCACATAAGCGGTTACCACATAAAAACCTTCAAATTCTGCAGTAATCACTCGCCCTTCATTATCGTGTTTTTCTATGCCTAGGCCTTTAGTAATAGAAAGAGGTGTGATACCTCTGGTGAGAATGGCCGTACTGGAATAGCCTTTCTTTTCTGCGCTATAGGCATACACATCATAGCCACTACCAAATAGTGCCTCTTGCACTTGATCTTCCTGAGCTTTAGTCTCTTGAAGACAAACTATATCTGCATCTATTTCTTCTAGCGATTTGAAAAAATCTTTCTTTACTATGGCTCTTATGCCATTCACATTCCATGATATGATTTTCATTTGTCTTTAATCTAAGTCTAAAATCTGATATCAAAATTAAG
>JBGCDA010000004.1:0-19860 GCA_045104985.1 Flavobacteriales bacterium
AAGATTCACTTATGAAGAAGCACAAGAAATAATAGAAGGTGCTGAGGGTGATTTTAAATCTGAAATTTTAGAATTAGACCGACTTTCTAAACTGCTAAGAGCAGAACGATTTAAAGATGGTTCTTTAGATTTCAGCTCTGAGGAGGTAAAGTTTAGACTAGATGAAAACGGCAAACCTCTAGGTGTTTACACTAAAGTTATGAAGGATGCCAACAAGCTGATAGAAGACTTTATGCTACTGGCTAACAGAAGAGTGGCTAGATTTATAGCTAAGCCTTCCGAAGGGAAAGCTAAGACATTTGTGTACCGAATTCATGATCTTCCAAATGAGCAAAAATTAGCAGAGCTAAGAACTTTTGTAGGACATTTAGGATATGATGTGCCTCAGCTAGACCCTGAGCATAATGCTAAAAGAGAAATAAATAAACTACTTCAAAAAGTAGAAGGTAAAGCCGAAGAGGCATCTGTAAAACAGCTCTCTATAAGAACTATGGCAAAGGCTGAATACTCGATAAATAACATTGGGCATTTTGGGCTTTCGTTTGACTACTATTCTCACTTTACATCACCTATTAGAAGGTATCCAGATGTTATGGTGCACCGTCTACTGGCAGATTATCTAGATGGAAAGCCAAGTGCCAATGCTGGGGATTATCAGAAATTATGCAAGCATTCCAGCATGTTAGAACGCAAGGCAGCGGAAGCAGAAAGAAGTTCTATTAAGTACAAACAAGTGGAGTTCTTAACCAGCAGAATAGGAGAACAATTCGAAGGAACTATTACTGGTATTACTGGATGGGGAATGTACGTGGAGATAAATGAAAACAAGTGCGAAGGTATGGTAAGCCTCAAAGCTATAGCCTACGACTCCTTCCAATTCGATGAACAGGAATATGCTATAATAGGCCGTAGAACAGGTGAGCGGTTTACGTTAGGAGACCAGGTTAAAATAGTGGTTTCTGGTGCTAACCTAGAAAAGAAACAACTTGACTTTAGCTTAGTCGTTGAAGACTAATAATAAGGTGGGCTAAACCTTACTTTTAGCCCACTTTAAAAAGTCAAAGTATTCAAACACATGTTTTTCAAAACTGTCTTTAGAAAGTATTTCTAATTCTGAGGTGAGTTCTTGAAATAGCTCTTTTTCTGACTTATTCTGACGCTTCTTTAATTGTTCATTTACAAAGTCTAGAAGAACTTTTTCAAACCTATACACTCGGTTTCTAGTTTCTAGGTAACGCTTAGTGCTTCTCAGTGAATATGGCAGGAGACTCTTATTACCTAATTCTAAATGTATGATTAAATAGAAGATTTGAGCCATACAGTGAATGTCTTGAGTATCATCAATGTCAATATTGTTCAGCAGTTGGTTAACCCATTTAAGGGCAGTGTTTAGCTCGCCTTTCCAAAAATGCAGCACTGCTATGTTAAAGTAGAAGAATGATCGTCTAACCGCACTGAGTTTATCTCCATATTTAAGAATACCATCTTCTATTTCAGGGATGAGTTCTATGCCTTTATCATACTCTTCTTTTAGGGTGTGGAGTGTTAGCCTACTGCTCATCTCCAAGACAAATATGCGCATGGCTTGGTTATCTGTGGCATTTTCCATGAGCTCCTTAGGGAGTTTATTTAGCTGATCTAAATAGGTTTCTACCTCATTAAATTTTTCCAATTGCATGCCTACATACATAAGATTGGAGATGACACTGAGGTAGATATTAGGTTCTTCCTTAAATAGTTTAGGGTGGTTTTCTATTAGCTCCCTGTTTTTATTTATATAAGGAAATGACTGCTTGTAATCTCCAGAACCATAGTGATAGGCGCTATAAAGATGGTTATATAAATACCTGTTCTCTGCCGTCATGTCTTCTTTAGCGTGAGTCAACTTCACTTCTTCTATGATCTCTTCAAATTGCATAAGCTCTTTCGCGCTTCTAGCTTTACCACTTTTAAATAGTGCTTCAAAAATCCTAGATTTCGTATTCCACAAATTATTGAATGTAGAAAGACTCCCTACCAGCTTAGAATCTACGGCTAGTATTTCATTCAGTTCTTTTTTAGAAATTCCTTCATAATTATCCTTTTCTATGAGCTGTTTCTCCCACTTACTGATTTCTATTAGTGAAGTAATCTTTTCATGTTTCAAAGCTACCTTCTTAATACTTCTAAGAAGTTTAGCGCTTTGATCATACAGTCCTTTCTTGTATAGAATTTCTGCACAGTGAATGTCTCTTTTAATTTGTGCTTCCACAGAACTATTAGCATGATAACTGTCCAGACTTTTAAGAATGGCTATGTATAATCTACTCTTAGCTATGCTGAACCTCTTGGCAAAGGCTTCTTTGCTAAACTTCTTTAGAATTTTCTCTTCGTTGTATTCATCTTGCTTATCTATGGCGTCAAAGAGGATCTGATAATTATTCTTATCTCCTATAACGTGCCTAGAAGAAAAAACTTTAAAGTATCTTTTCTCTGGCTTAGAAAGTGATTTAATAAGTTTGTGAAGTTGATCTGAAGCTCTGTTTGACATGATAAATTAGTTTTAAAATTTATACCGTTAGAAATGTAATATTTAAAACGAGTATTCTGCCAAACTGATCTGTATAATTCTTTTAAATAATATACAGCTCTAAGGTCTTTATAGCGTTGCAATGAAAAGTTCAAGCATAAAAAATCCCTCGCTGTATGCGAAGGATTTAATCTGTATTTTTTTCAAATAAATTAGAAGACTACTTGCTCTTCATGTTGTCTCCTTCCTCATCATCGTCATCATCATCTGTAATTTCTTCATCCAGTTCTCCTTCCCCTCTTAAATTTCTATCTGATCTAACTGCTTCTTCTTCAGTTATACTATCTATGCCATTAGAATCAGGATCCACCTTAGACCTTAGCTGAATAGTAGCCTCCTCAAATCCTTCAGTTTCTGTTTTAGTACACGAACTGAATGAAACCATAAGGGCTAAAACCGCTAATATGTAAATGATCTTTTTCATTGTAATATGTAAATATACAAAATTCCTTTCGATTATCCAAGGTCTTCTTCCTTATACTCAATAGGGAGCTTAATGGTTACCTGAGTGCCTAATACTTCTCCTTGATCATCGGTTAGCTCAAATGGACCTATCAATATGACCTTCTCATTTGTAATTTTCCTAAGTAAATCTATTCTTCCGCTGGTAATACTCATACCTTTAGAAATGTGAGCAGCTTTTCCATTTTTCTGAGCCTGACTCGTAGAAATTCCTATACCATTGTCTTTTATTCTTATTTCCATCTGCCCTATTTCGTTTCTGTCTATGTCTACAGAAATTTCTCCCTTCTTTTCCTGTGGAAGTATGCCGTGCCATATGCTATTTTCTAAATACGGCTGAAGCAGCATAGATGGAATTTGGACCACCTCTTCATCTATGGCGTGAGCTACATTAATGCTATAATCAAACTTATCTTTAAACCGCATGTTTTCAATTTCTAGATATAAACTAAGCCGTTCTATTTCATCCGCTAAAGAGGTGAAATTAACCTGAGAGCTGTCTAAGTTTTTTCTTATGAGCTTCGCAAAACTTGAAAGGTACCTATTAGCAGCCAGCCTGTCTTGCCTATTAATGTAGTATTGAATAGAGTTAAGCGCATTGAAAATAAAATGTCTATTCATGCTACTGTTTAAGCTCTGTTGTTCTAAAGCCAACATTTTAGATTTTATTTCAA
This sequence comes from Flavobacteriales bacterium, assembly GCA_045104985.1. GTDB lineage: Bacteria > Bacteroidota > Bacteroidia > Flavobacteriales_D > Sanyastnellaceae > ASP10-05a. Next base: position 3,706 of record JBGCDA010000004.1, read on the forward strand.
ATTTTTCTTTCTCTAGAGCTGTGATTAAGTTTCTTCGTCTATACTGAAATACAGAATACGAGATGTAACTAGTGACACCTATAGCCAATAGTATAAACCACCAGGTCTGCCAAAAGGGTGGGGTTATAGAGAATGCATATTCGAATGGTTCTCCCCAGCTTTGGCTCAGTCTTTTAGAGCGCACTTTAAACACAAAATCCTTGTAAGGAAGGTTAGTATATGTGGCCGAAGCCTCTGCCGTAACAGGCTGCCAGTTTTGATCGAACCCTTCTAACATATATTGGTAACGCAGATTTTTAGCCTCCTCTACAGATTTAGAATGAAATCTAAAAGAGAAGTTATTGTTTTTATATGTTACCTCAGGGAATAAAGGAATATTAGTTCCAGAGATAAAATAGTTTCCTCTAGAAGCCCAATCTGTTTTTTCTAAGTTTAAACGAACATCTGTTAACACTGTTTCTAGCGGTTTCAGAGTTTTTATTCGTGCTAGTTCGGCATAATTTAAGCATTGCAACGCCTCACTGGTTCCAAACCATAAATTAAGATCATCCGAGTAGACAGAGTTTAAATTAGTCTCTAATGTGGTTAGCCCATCCTGCTTAGAAAAAGACTCTATGCTTAAATCATTACCTACTAAAAACAACCCTAAATTAGTGCCTACCCAGAGCCTTTCATCTGGGTCTGATTCTAAAAAATTAATAGCGTTTACGGAGAGATTAGATGACAGTACTACTTTCTGACTGCCTTCGTTTTTAGCCCAGGTAAAGAGTCCGTTTTTAGTGCCAACCCAAAGCTTATTCCCTAACCATTTTAAACAATATACGGTTCTATCATCAAGCTCAGAGGTAATATCTAGCTGTTTAAACTCATTATTAGTGTACATCCATACCCCTTGACTAGACCCGAAGAATATCTCTCCAGAGTCAGAAGATTCTATGGCTCTTATCTTCTTTCCTTTAAATTCTTCAAAGCCATATACTGAATCTCCCTGAATGAGGTTTATGCCCTGCCTATTCCCTACCCAAGTGGCATCTCTTAGCTTATCATACCATAAGGCGGTAGTTTTAGCATGATTTAAGGCACCTTCAACGCTAAAGGTTTTAACCACCTTTTTATCTTTTACCACATGGATTCCTCTAGAAGTTCCGAACCACTGCTTACCTGATCCGTCTGTAGTGGAGGTCCAGATGGTATTGCTGTTCAAATCATTGTCTTTTAGATAGCTCCAACCTTCAGGGGAGTTAATAGAGATGCCCCCATCAAAGGTGCCAAAACTTAAAAAGTCTGAGGCATTTTTAGAAATGGTCATGACTGCATTACTCGAAAGCCCTTCATCTGTAGTATAATAAGTGAAGAGGTAACCGGTGAACTTGAATAATCCTCCTCCATTAGTACCTAACCAAAAGCGGCCTTCATTATCTTGGATAACCGTGCGCACATCAGTATATCTTAGACCGTTTTTTTCTGCTATGGCATTAATTTCTTTCTGCTTAATATGACTCACTCCCTCTTCCGAACAAATCATTAACTCGTCAGAATCACTGATAATTATTTTACCCAACCTAGCGCTAGCTAACCCTTCGGATTTACTTAAAAACTCCACCGTATCATCGAAGTACTCTAGAAGACCCAATAGAGATGTGGTAATGAAAACATGTTGATTCACATCTACAGCCATGTCATTAAACAGTGTAAGACCCACATCCATTCCTTGAGCTAAATCATTAGCGCTTACTAGCACTGTAAATTCTTCAGGGGTCCAAATGTTTAATGTCTTAGTAGTAAGGATTAAAAGACCATCCTTATAAGGAAGTACACTTCTCAGATTAGCATCATTTAGGCTGAATAAGGTGGGGTAATAGGTGAACATTCCATTTTTAAAAGAAGTTAGGCCTTCTTCGGTAGAAATTAGTAGACTGTCTCCACTGAGTAAAATGTGATTAATTGCCGCGTCTTTCCAGTCTTCTTTAAACTTAAAATTCGTAAACTCCCTTCCATTGTGTTCAGAAATGCCTCCAATGCCTCCAAAGATCAAAGTCCCGTCTTCAGCCTGATTTATGGCCCTAATTTCATTATTCACTAACCCATCATCTATAGAATAGTTAACAAATTCCTGCCCATCAAATCTGCTTATGCCCGCGAGGGTTCCTATCCATAATTCGGCATTAGAATCTTGGAAAATACTTCTCACCTGGCTGTGAGCCAAACCATCATCTACGGTATAGTTTAAGAAGCTATACTTCTGAGCATGAAGACTAGAACATGTAATGAGGCACAAAATGGCGCATAATGTCTGCTTCAAACTCATTAAAATGTGCTAATGAAATCTACAAACTCTGTTACTTTTCTTCTGCTCACTGGCACATGGGTGCCATTACTCATAATGGCCATGTTTCCTTCTGTTCTGTTAAACTCTTTTAAGTGGTGTGTGACATTAATAATGTGAGATTTATGCACCCGATAAAAATCAGAAGAAGACAGATGGTCTTCGTATACCTTAATGGTTTTACTACTTACTAAGCGCTTTCCTGCAGATAAGTATAATGTGGTGTAACTCTCGCTGGCTTCCAAGTGAATTAGCTCCTCCGTATTTATCATTACTAATCCGTTACTGGTGGGTACTGCCAGTTTTTGAGGCTTTTGAGATGACGAGGCCTTTTTAAGAATCGCATCTAAAGCAGATACGTCTATCTGTGGCTTATCCTCAGATTTTTGCAGTTTACTCACTGCATTCATGAGCTCGTCTATATTTATAGGTTTCTCTAAGTAGTCTACTGCAGATTCTTTTATGGCTTTCAAGGCAAACTCGTTATGAGCGGTTGTGAAAATCACAGAAAATTTTCGATCTACTATGGACTTTAAAAAGGTGAAACCGTCCTCATTAGGCATCATTACATCCAGAAATACTACATCTGGTTTATGTTCTAATACTAGCTCTCTGGCCTCCTCAGCACTCTGCGCTAAGGCGCAAATTGATACTCCTTCGCAAAAATCGTCTACCAACATTTTCAGATTTTCCCTGCAGTGCATTTCATCATCCACAATTAGTGCTTTTAGCTCAGCCATGTTAAAAAAATATGATACTAATAACGTTAAAAAAGCAGATCATAACTCCTGAAAATTGGTTAAATAGGTTCTAGACAAAAGGAACGGTAGGTTGAAGCTAGGCTAAAAAACATGAGAACACCTACAATTCTTTTACTCTTTCCATAAGTGTGTTTAGTCTAGCTCTGCTCACTGTGAGCTGAGTACCATCTTCTAATTCTACTATGTTACCTTGATGATTATGGTATTCCTTCAAAAAGTGAAGGTTAATGATATGCGACTTGTGAATCCTTAAAAAACTATCACCACTTAGCATTTCTTCAAACACTTTTATGGTTTTACTGTCTAAATATGCGGTTCCGTCAGAGAAGAATAGCTTAGTTCTACTATCATCCGCTAGTAAATACATGATTTCACTCTCCTTGACTATTTTAAATCCTCTGGCGTGGAATAAGGTAATCTTTCGCTCTCCAGATAGTTTTAAAATTTCTGACTTTAGGTTATCTAGACTCTCTTTATAATACTCTTTATTGAACCTATTTTCTATGAATGAACTATTATAATCTAGGAGTTTTTCTGTGGCAGTTCTAAGGTCTTCTATGTCTATAGGCTTTAAAATATAATGAAGAGCCTTGGCATTTAAAGCTCTTATAGCATAGTCTTTAAATGCTGTCACGAATACTACCTGAAACTCTTTTTCATCTAGCTCGGCTAGTAAATCAAAGCCTTCTGACCCACTCGGCATTCTGATGTCTAGAAAGACTACATCAGGCTTGTGGCGAGAAATTATTTCTTTGCCAGTCTTTATGCCATCTCCTAAATCTAACACTTTAATCTCCGGACAAAACTCTTCTATTAAGAATTTTAAGTTCTCCCTAGCATGATGCTCGTCATCTATTATTACCGCTGTTAAAGTTGGGTTCATGGTTTGTTTGTCAAGCCAGTTGTGACTTTGGCTAAAAAATTTCGTCTGAAAAATAGAAACTAAATAAGTTTCTCTTCGTAAAACTACATAACTGCAATAAATAAATAGCCATGTTAGGATTAAAGAAACCACTTAAAATTCAGGTAGAGGAAGGTCAGTCTCTTAGAGTTGAGCATTCTTTTAAGGATGACTCTCCTATTTTCGATTTATGCGATACTAATGGAAAGCTTCTTAAGTCTGGAAAAATTGATAAAAAATCAAAAAAACTGACGATTAAAAACCTTAATCTAGGCGAATACTATTTATACATTCTAGACGGTGCTCAAATGTTTACTGGGAAATTCGCTGTGTAAAAACTCAGAATAAATTTTTAAGACACAACCCTTTTCTGAAAAATGACAAAGGTCTAGCACCCATCTCTAATAGATGGGTTTTTTGGTTTAATTCTTTTAGTATTTGGTATTTCTATTTTGGTAGAAACAAGGCATCTGTTTTATACCTTCGCTAAATTAAACCTCCCTGAAAAATGAACAGAATCCTAATCATACTAAGCATTGCAACGCTTATAAGCTCATGTACTGAGCCATCTAAACAAACAGCAAAAACGAATACAAACGATACAACAATGGCTAAACCACCTGTAGCAAAGAAAATCCCTAAGGAATTAGTAATGCACGATGATATGCGTGTAGATGATTATTTCTGGATGCGTCTTTCTGATGAACAAAAGAATGCGGAAACTCCAGACGACCAAACCCAAGATGTGCTTGACTACCTTAATGCTGAAAACACTTACAAAGAAGCCATTATGAAGAACACTGAAGCTTTTCAAGAAAAGCTTTACGAAGAGATGAAAGGTAGAATTAAGGAGCAGGACGAGTCCGTGCCTTATGTTTCTAATGGCTACCAATATTATGTAAGAACTGAAGAAGGCGCTGAATATCCATTCTACTGTAGAAAAGAAAATAAAGATGGAGCTACTGAACAGTTAATGTTAGACGGGCCTAAACTGGCAGATGGTCACGATTACTTTGCTATAGCAGGCAGAGCCGTAAGCCCTAATAATGAACTTTTGGCGTATGGAGAAGACACAGTGTCTAGAAGAATTTATAGTGTTAGATTTAAAAACCTTAACACTGAAAACTATCTGGAAGATGTAATAGAAGGCACCACAGGCGGAATTACTTGGGCTAATGATAACAAGACGGTTTTCTATGCTAAGAAAGATCCTGTAACTCTGCGTAGCAATAGAATTTTCAAACACGTTCTAGGAACTCCTCAATCTGAGGATAAGTTGGTGTTTGAAGAAACCGATGAGACTTTCGGAACATTTGTGTATAAAACCAAATCTAAAAAGTACATTATAGTAGGTAGCTACAGCACACTTTCTAACGAATATCAGTTTATAGATGCTAATACTCCAAATGCTGAATTCAAAATGATCCAGCCTAGAACTGAAAATCTAGAATACAGCATTGCCCATTTTGAAGACAATTTTTACATTTTGACTAATCATGAAGCTAAGAATTTCAGATTAATGAAAGCTCCTGTCAGCTCTCCAGGTTTAGCCGACTGGAGCGAAGTAATTCCACACAGAGAAGATGTGTTCTTAGAAGGCATAGAGTTATTCAAAGGGTGGCTTGTATTAGACGAGCGAAAAAACGGCTTAACACACTTGCGTGTGAAGCCGTGGAGAGGAGATGCAGAATATTACATTCCTTTTGAAGACGAGGCCTACTCTGCTGGCACTGGAGTAAATATGGAGTTCGACACGGAAGTATTACGATACGGGTATACTTCTATGACTACTCCTTCTAGCACCTATGAGTGGAATATGAAAGATCGCTCACAGGAACTACTAAAGAGAAGTGAGGTAGTGGGTGGCCATAACCCAGAAGATTACACTTCTAAACGACTTTATGCTACCGCTAGAGATGGAGTTAAGGTGCCTATTTCTTTGGTTTACAAAAAAGGGGTGGAACTAGATGGCACTAATCCTACACTGCTTTATGCTTATGGTTCTTATGGTTCTACCATAGACCCAGGATTCAGTTCTTTAAGGCTCACCTTACTTAATAGAGGGTTCGTATTTGCCATAGCACACATAAGAGGTGGTCAGGTAATGGGAAGAGAGTGGTATGAAGATGGAAAAATGCTCAAGAAAATGAACACGTTTACGGATTATATAGACTGTGCTAAATTCCTCATGGATGAGAAATACACTAATTCAGACCATCTGTATGCTCAGGGCGGAAGCGCTGGAGGGTTGCTTATGGGGGCTGTAATTAACATGCAGCCTGATTACTTTAATGGCGTAATAGCCGCAGTACCATTCGTAGATGTAGTATCTACTATGCTAGATGAATCTATCCCTCTCACTACTGGAGAATTTGACGAGTGGGGAAACCCTAAAGAGAAAAGGTATTATGATTATATGAAAAGCTACTCTCCTTATGATAACATCATAAAACAAGATTACCCGAACATGCTGATTACCACAGGATACTGGGACAGTCAAGTGCAGTATTGGGAACCAGCCAAATGGTTAGCTAAACTTAGAGAATATAAAACAGATGACAATATTTTGATCATGGACTGTAATATGGATACAGGACATGGTGGAGCCTCAGGAAGATTCGCTGCGCTTAAAGAATATGCGCTAGAGTATGCGTTCTTTCTTAAGCTAGAGGGAATTACAGAGTAACACTCCTCATTATTTTCTTCTCATTTAGAAGCCCCCTCGATCTTAAACTCAAGGGGGCTTTTTACAGTCAAATGATTTAGAATTCTAATCCACTAATTCCATGGCTCGGCCTGCGTAAAAACTGTCTATATCCTTTAAATACTTTGCTTGTTTTAAGGCTTCTTCTTCCCTCCCTGTCTGGAGTAAACATTTTATTTCTATGAATCTAGCATCTTGGTCGAAGGTCTGAATCATATGAGCCTGTGCCTTTCCGAGATAGTAAATAGCCTGCTTATAGTCTTCGTCTAGAAACAGCGTGTATCCCATATAAAACGTGGCCGTGAGGTCTTCAGGTGTATTTTCTAGGAGCCGTTTAAATCGCATTTTAGCACTAGAATAGTCTTCTTCTAAAATCCAATCTATGGCTTCATTAACACTGGCCCTGTATACTGAGTCTGCAGGCATCCATTCAGGATACTTCGGGTTTATTTCTATAGTTTCCTTGAATGGCTCTGTCCCATTAAGAATGGGCTTTAACAGAGACTGATCTATTCCTATTCCTTGGTCTACCAGTTTAAAGTTCTTATAGTGACGAAGTCGTGCTTTTTGTGTCTTTAGTTTCGTTTTTTGCTCCATTAGTGTGAGCTCACCTTTCTTAATAGAAAGAGGTTTTAGCTTAAATACCTCATCCTCTATTCCTGTATAAAATAAAACCGGCTCCTCTTCAGGGGCCTTATTCTTATTGTCTTCTGAAGCTTCAGGTGATTTTTCTTCAGCATTAATTTTTATCGTTTCTACAGTAGGACTAGGCTCAACTATCTTCTCTGTATTAGTTTCAACTGGAGTCTCCTTAATGTCTAATTGCTCTTCGGGATCTACAGTGGTCTGAACTACTAATTCATTCGAATTTGTATCACTTACCGGATTAGACTGACTGCTCGAATACCAGATTCCTCCTGCTGCCAATATGACTAAGGCCCCTAGAGTAGTTAAAATGAGCCACGTGTAATTAGGAGTAGACCACTGTTTTCCTACCTCAGAGATACTAGCAGTATTTCCATACGTTTCAAATCCTTCTGCAGCCACATTACTAAATTCATTCGAATGCAGCTTCTCCTCTACTGCTCTGGCTTCTGACGCCAACAGTTTACCACTCAGGTAGTTTTCTAGCTCTTTAGCAGAAACTTCCTTATGCGGTCCTAGAAGTTGTTTCTTCAGTTCTGAATTCTGCATGTTCTATTAATTGGTTCTTAATATTTCTCTTACCATTCTGGATGTAGCTTTTTACTTCCTTTTCAGAGAATTTTGTTTGCGCTACTATTTCTTTGTAGCTCAGTTTTTTCATATAAAATAGCTTTACACACTGTGCCTGAGGTGGTTTAAGCTCATCTATAGCAGTGAGTAAATGCTCTATTTTAACTTCTAAGAGCATCTTCTCAGATAATTCATCTGAAGTGGCCTCTTGAATAATTTCCTCATTCACAGGAACTAGCTCTATTCGCTTGTGCTTTCTGAGCTGCATGAGGCACTCGTTCTTAGTAATCTGATATAACCAAGCTGAAAAATTAGAAACCTCATGTGTTTTTAGCTTTTTCACTATAATGGTGTACACATCCTGAGTCATATCTTTAGATTCTGGCTCATTCTTCAGGTACTTTAAACTCACACCCATAACCAGATGAGCATATCTAGAAAAAAGCTCCGAAACATATTTCTGGTGATTTTCTAGCTTATACGCTGAAATCAGTTCTTTATCAGAACGTTTAGAAATATGTGTTTTAAATAATTTCACTGTTTTCTTTACTCTTTTTCACACTATCAATTGTTAAACTATAGCGTTACAATGGAGGTAGAGACCCTTAAAATTACTCTGCTTTTCCATTGCAACGCTGCTACTCTGCAAAATTTCTTTAGTTAGAACCATATTTAGCCTCATTGTATAAATCTATATAGCTTCTAGTTTCTAATACCACTACACCTCCAGTAGTATCTCCATATTTAGCAGGAATTCCTCCAGTATAGACCGATATACTCCCTATGGCTGTACTTGGAATATTACTCACATTAGTAGTCATTTTAACCCCATCTACATGGTACTGTACTGCACCCTGTCTGGAGCCTTTAAAATAAAGCTCACCGTCTTTTTCATAAGAGCCTGGTACCATGGTGGCTATATATTTCATAGGTGTTTTAGCCAGCGGACTTTTAATGAATTCAGCATGTCTTTTTGTAATTACAGTAGTAGCCTCTGGGTCTATGAGTTTATCCTTATATTCTATAACTAACACATCTTTAGTTAGTATACCTTCTATCATTTCTGTGCTACCTATAAACTTGATTTTATTAGGCTCCACTTCTATACCCCTAATGGTTCTATCCTCACATCCTACAAAACTTATGGTTAGATTATATGTTCCTGGAGGAAGTGGTTTTAATTTGAACTTTCCATTGACGTCAGAACTTGTGGCTATCTGACCTGTAGCGCCCTCAGTAGTGACGTAAGCACTAGGTAAGCCTTCTCCTTTTTCATCTACTATTTTTCCATGAATTTCCCCAAAATTCTGCGCTCCCATGGTCATAGCCACTAGCGCCATTCCTATCATTATTAAATACTTTTTCATCTTTTATGTTTTTTAGTGTTGAACAAAGCTCCGGAGAGAACTAAAAGGAAATCTGTTATTATTGAATTCCTGCGTTCTAAACTATAGATGCCTTCTACATAGAAATTCCACAAAAAAACTTTACATATTCTGTATCTTCGAAAATCGAAAAAAGACCTGACCAATGAAAAACCCATCCATACTGCTGATTATCAGCTTTATATCATTAGCTGTAAATGCACAAATAGAAGTCCTTTCTGAAGATAAAGGCCTGCCTAATTACCTTACAGAAAGCGAACTAAGAGAAATAGCAGAAGGAAACATAACCGCTCCTTGTTCTAGAGGAATAGAAACACCTCCACCTTACGATAACATAAGAAACATGGCCGAGTGGGAAGAAATTCAAGCGCTCACAGTAGCTTGGACTGCCTTTCCTTCTATTCTAAAACAGATCATTCATGCTGCTAAAGATGAATGTGAGGTGATAGTGTTAGCGGATAATCCATTCGCAGTGGAGTTTTACCTCATGGCGAATAACGCAGGTGGTGATTCGTTCGAAAACATGGATAATGTAACCATTCTAGAGGCAGATTTTAATTCCATCTGGATGAGGGATTATGCTGCCAATGCAGCTTATGGAAATGAGGTTGACGATCTTATTTTAGTAGATTGGATTTATAACAGGCCTACTAGACCAGAAGATGATGCCTCTCCTTCTTACATAGCAAATCATTTAGGTTTAGATCTTTATTGCTTAACTGAAGAACCATCAGACCTCGTAAATACCGGAGGAAATTACATGAGTGATGGGTTCGGAAATGCATTTGCCTCTGATTTAATTCTAGATGAAAATGACATTGGTAACCCAAATGGTGCATCTGTGAAATCCTCAGAAGAAATAGAAAGTCTGCTAAATGAGTGGTTAGGAATAGATAATTACAACCTTATGCCTATCCTACCTTTTGACCTCATCCATCACATAGACATGCACATGAAACTGCTAGATGAAGAGACTCTACTAGTAGGAGACTTTGGAAATGTATCTGACGGTCCACAAATTCAGGCTAATATTGAATTCATCCTAGAAAACACTACCACTAAATGGGGGACTCCGTGGAAAGTGAGATGGATACCTATGGTGCCTACGACTCAAGGTAACTGGCCTAATGGAAGTTTTAATGGTCCAGCCTATAGAACATTTACAAATAGTATATTTATAAATAAAACCATTTTATTCCCTAGCTACAGAGAAGAGTATGATTCCATAGCTAGAAGAATATATGCTGAAGAACTACCTGGGTATAGAGTTATTCCTATAGATTGTGATGATGACCCAGATCCTATCATTTTTTCAGCAGGTGCACTTCACTGCATTACTCATTCGGTAGGTGTAGAAGATCCTCTTTTGATTTCTCATAATCCTTTAGAAGACACGGATAATGTAACAGATGACTACATAGTAGAGGCATATCTTAATCACAGATCAGGAATTACAGAAGCTACTATGTTCTGGAGATTAGAAGGTGGAACAGACTACTCTGAAGTGCCCATGATGAGCATAGGTGGAAACGACTGGCAAGCCGCTATTCCAGCACAGCCTGCGGGCACTACCATAGAATACTATATTCATGGGGAGGCTACTTCTGGTAAAGAGCAGAACCGCCCTATGCCTGCTCCTGAAGGGTATTGGTATTTTGATGTGGTAGGAAGTTTAGTAAACATCCCGAATAATGAGCTAGCTCAGTTCTCGGAAGTCTATCCTAACCCTGCGTCTGCCATTACAGTAATCCCTGTAACATTTAAAGAAGCTACAGAAGGAACTATAGACTTAATAGATGCTCAGGGAAAAACTGCATTGAGCATATTCTCTGGTCAGTTTCCTCAGGGACAAAAGAAATTCTTCTTTGATGCTTCAGACTTAGCCTCTGGTATGTATACAGTTAACATAACTCATTCTAAAGGTATACTAACTCAGAAGCTTGTTGTTGAATAAGAGTATTTTCTAATTTATTAGCAAGTCTGAGGTTCATTCTTAGCGTTGCAACGCTGATAGAATATTAGATTTGTAGAATGAATCTAATTAGCGTTTTTTTAAAGATAAGCTTGGTACTATTTACCTTGTCTCTAGCTCAGGGCTGCAAGTACATGCCATTCATTAAATATCAAACGACTAGTAAAAAAACAGATCTGCCAAGCTTTGGAAAGTATAGTAAGCTGGCTGGTGCTAACAATGAGTTCAGAACATGTTATGATGTAACACGTTATGACTGGGAAGTAGAAGTGTTTCCCGAATCCAAGTCTATTTCAGGCAAAATGGAAATTTGGATGGACATAGAATCTGCTCAAGACTCACTGCTATTTGATTTTTCTAGAAAACTAAAAATAGACTCAGTAGTTTGTTCTAAATCTTTGAAATACAAAAGAAAAAGAGATTTAGTCTATATCATTTTTACCGAAGCTCCAGAACAAGGAGATCAAGTAGAAATTACGTTCTATTACCACGGAAAATCTCCAACCATTCTAGATGAAGGGCCCATTACCTGGAAAGAAGATGCCAATGGCAAGCCATGGATTTCTACCCAGACCGAGGGCTTAGGCGTAGGAAAATTATTCCCTTGTAAAGACTTACTTATAGATGAGCCAGATGATGTGTTTATTACAGTTACAGTGCCAGAGGGACTGCAAACAGCTGCCAATGGTGCTCTAAAGGAAAACTCTACATCAAACGGTAAAACTACTACCAAGTGGCACGTAGATAATTCTATAAACATTTACAACATTTCGTTTAACATAGGAGACTTCGTTTACTTTACTCTGCCTTACGAGGCTGTAAATGGAAATGCTTATGATCTAGGGTTTTACGTTCTCAGAGAAAATGAAGCTAAAGCAAGAGATTTTTATAATCAAACCCCTAAAATCTTAAGACATGCAGAAGAATTATTCGGGGTGTACCCATGGTGGAATGATGGGTTAAAATTCGTGGAATCTACATTCAGTGCCATGGAACACCAGGGGTGCATAGCCATGGGCAGCTATTATGAATCAGACTGGCAAGACATTAATACCACTCTAGCACACGAAATAGCTCATGAGTGGTGGGGAAATAGCATTACAGCTGCAGATTACTCAGACATCTGGCTGCATGAAGGCATGGCCACTTACTCAGAAGCGCTCATAGCTGAGCGTCTATTTGGAAAGGAGGAATACCTCAAGTACTGCAGAAACACCATGTACTGGAGCATAGCTAATAAACGACCTATTCAGAAGGTGCCTGATGTGCGCTACACCAGTTGGGCTAACAGAGCCGATGGAGACATCTACCCGAAAGGAGCCATGCTCATGCACACCCTTAGAACCCAAATGGAGAATGATGAGCTGTTTTTTAGAATCCTCAAAGAAGCTAACGTAAGGTTTAAAGACCAGACTATTAGTAGCACGGAGTTCGAAGCGTATTTTCTAGAAAACTGTCAGTGTGAGCTTAAACCTATTTTTGACGTGATGCTTAGGCAAGCTGAAGCACCGGGATTGGCTTACTCAGTATTTTTAAATGAAACTTCTAAAACTGCTCAGCTAAAGTTCAAGTGGGATGAAAACACTCCTAAAAATTACCCTATGATCATCGCTTTTATTGCAGGAGATGAAAAGGTGGTTATTACACCTACCCATGAACTTCAAACCGTAGATTTACCTTATGACGTAGAGTATAAAATGCAGCCTTGGGTGAGTGGGTATTTTATAGGTGTTAAGTTGGAGTTATAAGCGCTTAAAATTCTACTTATCTTTTATAAGCAGCTACGCAAACAGCATCTGAAAACTCTTTATAGTAGACCCTGGTCATGGCCTTGTCTAGCTTTTCTAAGAACAATTTGGCTTTGTCTGAATCGGCACCCATATTAGTAAAAAATATTACCGTATCGGTAGTTTCAAATTCCTTCTGAGTGCTTAGCTCTTCATAATGCCACACAGGAAATACGCTTTCTTTTTGCAACGCTGCGCCTATAGAATCATAAGCCATAAATGCTGGTAAACTGTAGTGATAACTAAAATTTAACTTGGCATACTCTGGAAACACTGCCACCACACTTTTTTCAGATGATAATTCTTTAACAGCATCCACGGCCTCTGCTAATGGTCTATGGTAATAATCTTCATTTGTAGAGTATGCTGCCAACATTACCCCTAAAAACAGGGCGCTAGCCACTCCGCGAAGCCAGCTGTTCTTAATGTAAAGGTGAAGTAACGCTGCTATAAACACAAATAGACCAATGGCACAAAACAGCAGATAACGGTCTACAAATACTGGGATTTTAAAACTAACCAAATACATGAGGGTGAATGGTAAAAACCACCAAAACACCAAGACTAAGTAATGCCTATTAAACCGCTGAAAATACCAATGAGTGAATAGTATGCCCAACCCAAAAGGAATAATGAATAAGAACAAATAATAGTATGAGAGGGCAGAATTAAAAAATGCATTGAGCTGCATTCTGTAAGAGCCATCATAAGGTTTTGTAACCCATGTGCCCTCACTGCTCACCTGAAACTGTGCTATTACACTAGGTAAAATCGGAAGGAAACAGGCTGAAGTTCCTAATACCACTAAGAGCATTCGCTTTAGAAACATTTTGTTATCTAGATACATAAGTGAGCTTGCCACTTGAACACCTACCACTATCCACCCAAAGTAATGGGTGTAACACAGCAAAACATTACACAACCACAGTAGCCAAAAAGCCTTCTTATTTTCAGCAGAGGAAGCTGCCAGAAAATAGTACAACGACCCTGCGGTGAGGAGTGAAAACAAGCCGTATGGCCTAAGTTCACAACTGAAAAACGTAAAGTAATTGGAGGCTAAAAACAAACCCAAACACAAAAGGCCAGCGGTGACATCAAAAAATCGTCTCCCTATGCTAAATATTACTGCTGCAGTTAAAGCGTGAAACACTAGCGAAATAATTCTGAGTGACACGCTAGAATAACCTACCAATTTTAGCCAGTAATGCACGAGCAGCATAAACAGCGGTGGGTTAGGCTCTCCTTCTCCAGATAAAGCCACTATTTCTCCTGCTGTACCCTGAGCAAAAAATAATGTGAATGGTTCATCCAAGCTGAGGTCTCTAGCATCTAGCTGATGAAACCGTAATGCAAATACAGCCAGCGTAATACCTAAAAACCAAAAGGTGTTATTTCTAAATAAGGAGTGCTTCATACGCGTTGCAAAAGTGATGATTATTCTGAGATTTGATAATAGAATGGATCTCTAAGCCTAGATTTTGTTCTATTTCACCAATTGTTATGCTTTTTGGTGAATTGACTCACCAATTCCGATGGTTTAGGCTCTTTTCGCCTTGCAATTATTAAGGCTAGTACAGCAACAATAACAAACATAATTAAAGCAGGGATGTATGGTTTACTTGAGCTGGTTAAAACAATTCCCGCTTGATTTTCACCATGACGTATAGGAACATCTCTGTGTTGTATATGGGCTTGGATTTGATTTACTGACCACTGCGCATCCTCTGCGAAAAGTGCACTTATGAATGGAGTCATTGACGCCAGTATCAAAACTAGCAAAACCCAAATAATCTTTCCATTTCTAGAGCTATTAAAAAACTTAAACCATAATAATTGTGAAAATAATAATCCAATGATTAAAATTGGGCAGTCTAAAAGCCAGAATAAGTGACTGCTAGAATTATCGTTAAAGGGTATGTCACTTATGAATAGGTGTGTTTCTGTGATGTTTATTAAATCCCATGTGCTAAACGCAGTGAGAATAATTAGAAATAGCATTCCACACCATTTTAAAAAAAATCAAACTGTAATTGAATTTGGGTTTATTTCTTCTAAAAAGGACATTAATTACTTCTAAGAACAATACAATCGCACAAGCTATTAACATAACCAGTATAAAAATCTGAGAAGCTAGAATTGTAGCCATTATGATTGAATCTAAAACATAAAGCTAGCAAATATCTCCTCCCTTTTTCAACTTTAAGTTCACCCAAACCAATTTCAAAAGCCAGACTTTCCGACATTTCCATAAATTCTAGACTTACCAGACTCCTAAATTCCTCCCAAATCCATGAAACGTAACTCCCAATTACACCGTATCTTTGCACGCGAATTAAAATTCTAAGAAAATGCACAGAACGCACCGTTGTGGAGAGTTAAGAATCAGCCATGTAAATGAAATGGTTACCCTCTCAGGATGGGTACAGAAATCTAGAGATTTAGGGGGAATGACTTTTGTCGACCTTAGAGATAGATATGGTATTACTCAGTTGGCGTTCAATATGGACACCAATGCCGCTCTATGTGAAGCCGCTAGAAAACTCGGAAGAGAATACGTGATTAAAGTGACTGGTAAGGTTATAGAGCGTAGTTCTAAAAACGACCAAATGGCTACTGGTGAAGTAGAAATAGAGGTGACAGAATTAGAGCTGCTTAATGCTAGTAAAACCCCTCCGTTCACCATAGAAGATGATACCGATGGTGGTGAAGATATTAGAATGAAATACCGTTACTTAGATTTAAGAAGAAATCCTGTAATGAAGAACCTAGCGCTTAGAAACAGGCTTTCTATAGAGACTAGAAAATACTTAGACAGCATAGAGTTTTTCGAAATAGAAACGCCTTACTTAATAAAATCTACTCCAGAGGGAGCGCGAGATTTCGTGGTGCCTTCTAGAATGAATCCAGGGCAGTTTTATGCGCTACCTCAGTCACCTCAAACGTTTAAGCAACTGTTAATGGTGAGTGGTTACGACCGTTACTACCAGATAGTGAAGTGCTTTAGAGATGAGGATTTAAGAGCCGATCGTCAACCGGAGTTTACACAGATAGATTGTGAAATGGCGTTTGTGGAGCAGGAAGATGTGCTGAACACGTTCGAAGGA
>JBGCDA010000005.1:0-7778 GCA_045104985.1 Flavobacteriales bacterium
AATAATATATTTAATGAAAACAGGTACAGTAAAATTTTTCAATGAGTCTAAAGGATTTGGATTCATTGTAGACGCAGAAACTCAAGAAGAACATTTCGTTCACGTTTCTGGATTAAACGGAGACATTAACGAAGGAGACAACGTAGAGTTCGAACTTAAGGATGGTAGAAAAGGATTAAACGCAGTGAACGTAACTGCTGTATAACATATTTATTTCCAGAAATTTATTAAAAGCTTTCTCAGAAATGAGAAGGCTTTTTTTTGTGCAAAAAAATTCAAATCACTATGACACTGGGGTGCTCTGGCAGTTGGCAACTTAAAGACATTTTAGCGTTAACTTTACCCGTTTAGGTTAGTCTAAATTTGTCCTCATGGCAGAAAAAGTGGTTATTACAGGAGGTACAGGATTAGTAGGAATGCGTTTATCTGAGCTTCTTTCAGAAAGTGGATATTCTGTGGTTCACCTCAGCAGAACAGAGAATCTTAAGGCTAAGTTTCCTCAGTATAAATGGGATTTAAATGCTGGCACCTTAGCACCAGAAGCCTTAGATAATGCATCTTACATAATTCATTTAGCAGGTGCTAATGTGAGCGAAGGTAAATGGACTGAAAAGCGCAAGAAAGCTATTTTAGACAGCAGGGTGAAATCTGGAAATCTTCTTTTCTCAGAAGTTAAACATCAAAACATTCACCTAAAAGCATTTATAGCCGCCAGTGCCACTGGATATTATGGCGCCATTAGTACTGAACAAATCTTTAAAGAAACAGACCCTCCTGCCACTGACTTCCTAGGCAGTGTATGCAAAGAATGGGAAGCATCAAGTTTTCAATTCAATAAACTGAATATTAGAACGGTGGCTCTGCGCACTGGTGTGGTACTTACTCCAAATGGTGGTGCTCTTAAGAAGCTTATTACTCCTGTAAAATTAGGTGCTGGCGCTGCAGCGGGAACGGGAAAACAATACATGCCTTGGATACATCTAGACGAACTGTGCTGCATGTACATTCATGCCATGAAAACCACTGAAATGAGTGGTGCTTACAATGCCATTACGGCTGAGCACTGCACTAACACCGAATTCACTAGGACTCTGGCTAAGGTGCTGAAACGCCCTTTTTGGCCCTTCAAGATTCCGAGTTTTATGCTCAAGCTAATGTTTGGTGAAATGTCTGTAATCGTATTGGAAGGCAGTAGAATAGATGCTACTAAAATTCAGAGTAGTGGTTACAAGTTTAGGTTTCCTTACTTGAAAAACACGTTGGAGGACTTGTTGAAGAAATAAACTATTGCACCGCGGAAACCTTCCAAACCTAGAATTCTAGACATGCTTTATGATGAACAAGTAGAGTGGTATTCCCAAAGTGATGTAAAATGGAAAAGTAATAGCTAAAGCCATGGGCACGTAAAGTCCTGAATAGGCCTTAGGAGCAGCCAACCTCTTGGCGGCTGGAACAGCTATGTCGGATGCACTGGCAGCGGATATAACTCTAGCATTTTGTACTCCAAGTTTTTTTTAAGAATAAAAAACGTGTACACTGGTACTATTAAAGCTAAGAACACTCCAAACAATAAAACCTATGGAAAACAACAGGTAAATTGAAATCAATTTGGAAGAATTTTATGGCATAATAAAGTCACTCTTTAACTGTACCACTAAGATTCTTAAAAAGAAAAATAAGAGTTAGAATCTACGCTGCAACGCTGATAAAAATCATCAATTCACACCACTGCAGAAAACTTTACTCTAGTAAATATTAGAACTTAATTTAGCCTTAGTGTAAATTGATGTCTTGCATTTTTTAACTTCCGAAAAAAAATCTAAAATAAGTGACACTACCATAAATTCTGAACGGATTATTTTAGAAAATAACACCCATAAAATGAAACTAGTTTTATATACCTTAATGCTATCATTACTTAGTCTATCGCTAACGGCTCAGCACATAGAAAAGGATTCAGAAGTCATAGAGGCCAACGCCTTAAAAGTAGTTAGAGCGCAGCTAGAGGCGTACAATGCTAAAGATTTAGACACATTTTTAGACGCATTTTCAGATAGTGTTAAAGTCTATACCTTTCCAGATATATTAAGATCTGAGGGAAAACAAGCGCTCACTAAATCCTTTACAGATTTCTTTTCAAAGGCCGGAGATCTCCACAGTGAAATTCTAAGTAGAATAGTAACAGGAAATGTAGTAATCGATGAAGAACTGGTTACGGGTTTTTCCAAGGATAACCAAGGGGAATTTTATGTGACTGCCATTTACACTGTAACAGATGGCACCATCAGCGAGATGAGATTTATTTACAGATAACCATCACATATCTTAGCACATGCTTATGCATTAATAACCTCTTGAAGACCATCTAAGTCCGCTAAACCAATAATAGGAAATGAAAATTTTAGAAAAAACACTCATAGTTTTACTCCTAATAGGTGCGCTATTTAAACTGATGCACTGGCCAGGAGCTGGGCCGCTATTTGTTATTGGGCTTACTTTTTTAAGTATGACCTATTTTATTTTTAGCTTTTTCTTGTTTCATGGCATTGGCTTTAGGCAAATATTTAAAAAAGAAAGTTACTCAGCCATTGGTCATAAAACTGCCATTTTCTCAATATTGGCTGGTCTGTTCTGCCTGTCTACCCTATTGGTGGGCATCATGTTCAGAATTCAATTTTGGCCTGGGGCTAACGTCATGCTCACCGCAGCACTACCTCCTACTCTCATCTTAATAATCATAGCTGTTGTAAAACGTAAGAATAGCGTTGCAAAATCCTATTTATACAGAGCGCTGCCTTTTGGTGTTATAGGTGCTGTCCTTTTGACCTTTTCAGGTAGAGAGGTTTCACACTTATTACGACCTGGATATGACGAGGTATACGCTGCTGAACAGTCTCTCACAGAAGGAACTGAGGACGAATACAACAGGAAAGTCAGGTGGTTAAAAGACCGGTATTATTACCATAGAACAGGCGCGCCTAATCAGTATAATAACAGTTTTCAAGACGGTGTTTACAGCACAGGACTGGGCACTTACGTACTGATGATAAATGCTAATAACGACACCTTATTCGAATCTCCGAAAGACTTTCATCACATGGAAATTTCAGACTTAGATTATGACGGTTTAGATGACTTCACCACGTATGATCTGGATGGAAACTCTAAAGACCATTATTATGATTCAAATGCTCAAATATTTATTTCTAAATGAAAAGCGGCACTTCATTTCCTAACCAGGATAGTTTCACCGAAAACTCTACCTCCATAGTTTACAGTAGGTCTGAGTATTCTAAATCTGAAATCCACTCTATTTCAGAAATACAACTCACTCAAAACAAGGAAGCTGTGGAATGGGTGAACACCTATGGCTTAGGACATACAGCCGAGATGAAACAGGTCATTTCCCAAAATGGCCTCGATGACTTTCTGATCAAACTAATTGTAGATCAACATAAAACGAACAAATTGATAGTTCTAGAAGATGTCATCTTTCTTTCGGCTAGAGTGCTTAAAACGGAAAATAAGGACTTAGAATCTGAGCACATGTATTTCATCATGTCCACTAATTTTCTTTGGAGTATTCAGGAAGAATATGGAGACTATTTTGATTTTATTCGAGAGCGCTTGGCCAATAATAAAGGACTAGCACGAAAAAAGAAAGCAGACTATCTTCTTTTTCTAATGCTAGAAAGCATTATAGACCATTACCAAGAAACATTTGAGAGTTTTGCCAAAGAACATCTTAAAAAACTGGATCCACAACTCATAAAACCGACCTTAGAATTTAGTGCCGAAATAGAGACTAAAAAGTATCAACTAGTTCTATTTAAAAAAGCCGCCAGTAGTTTGAGAGATACCATAACTAAACTGGAAAAAGTAGAAATGGATGATTTTAAGATCATCTATTTCAGTGAGCTCAAAGATCAAACGCATAATCTGATAGACGAGTTAGACTTTGAACTTCACCAACTAGAAAGTAGTATCAGCCTTATTTTTAGCATGCAAGGGCACCATTTAAATGAAGTAATGAAAACGCTTACTATTTTTTCGGTCATTTTTATTCCGCTTACATTTATAGCAGGCATTTATGGAATGAACTTCGACCATATTCCTGGTGCTAAGCATGAATATGGCTTCTTAATTTTAATGGGAGTTATGGCACTTCTTACCATATTAAGCGTGTGGTATTTTAGACGGAAAAAATGGTTTTAACCAAGTTCTTTTAATTCTACCAACCACTACGAATGAATCCTTTAGAAACACTGACACATTTGCTTTCAACCCATAACCTTTGGGAAAAAGAGGTGCTTTTAGAACGGAACGAGTATCTAAAAGTAAAGGGAAGCATTGACACACGTATTTACTTCGTAAAGTCGGGAAGTTTGAGAGTGTTTGTTTTGGAAGAATTTGAAGAACACACCATTAGATTCGGTTATCAAAACAATATTATAGCCGCTCTAGACTCGTACATCTCAGAATTACCTTCTGATCTTTATATTCAAGCATTAAAGAAAACTCACCTCAAGGCCATTACTAAAACCAAATTTATGGCTTTCATTAATAGTTCTGAAACCCATCTACAACTCTGGCTCAGAATAATAGAACAACTGGTGTTCCAGCAACTGGAAAGAGAAAGGGATATTCTGACATCCTCTCCATTAGAACGCTACCAAAGGGTACTTTCTAGAAGCCCTCAGCTATTTCAGGAAATCCCCAATAAATATATCGCTTCTTACCTTAGAATGAGTCCTGAAACACTTTCCAGACTAAAAAAGTCTTGATTTCAATCAATGTTTTTGGGCATTGCAACGCTGAAATTTGTCAAAAAAACAAAGAGCCATGAAATTCAACTCAGAACAACTCATTTTAGAACTCGTAGAACTCACTCGTAAGAATCTAAATAGTGCCGAGAAATTGATGAACAAATCACTCAGCGAATTAAACCAAAAACCTAGTAATGAAAGATGGAGCGCTTTAGAATGCGTAGAACACCTTAACAAATATGGCAGGTTTTATATGCCAGAAATCGAAATGAGAATTTCTGAATCTACCCATTCTGTAGAAGAAAGGTTCAAGAGCAACTGGTTAGGAAATTACTTTTCTAACTTCATGAAATATAAGGAGAAACTAAATACAATGAAGACCTTTCCTTCAATGAATCCTGCTGGAAGCCAGCTTACTAAAGCTCCAATTAGTACTTTCATTTCTCAACAGCAAACCACTTTAGAACTTTTAGACAAAGCCAGAACTGTAAGTTTGACTAGAACAAAAACATCCATTACCATTTCTAAATGGATCAAACTCCGACTAGGAGACACATTCAGAGTAGTCATTTACCACAATGAGAGGCACTTAATACAAGCGCTAAAAGCTGCGGAATAATCTTTAAGATTAAAACAGCATTTTCTGAATCTGACTGAGTAGTTTAGCTGCATGTCCCGCCAAATTACTACGCTTACCTTATGCAAATACACTGGTCTTAAAAATAAAGTCTGGGCATTTGGCATGATGCAGTTTGCTCACAAATACCTTCAAAATATAGAAGGAATGAGCTTTTACAAACTAATGGGGAGCGGAAAAGGACTTGGTTTTAATCCACTGCCAGACTGGGGAATGTACTGCCTACTTCAGGTGTGGGAAGATGAAAAAAGCGCGTTAAAATTCCTAGACACATCTCCCCTGATTCAAAACTATACAGAACATACCAGCCAGCAGGCCACGCTGTTCATGCGTAATAGAAAAGCACACGGAAAGTGGAGCGGCACTGAACCATTCCAGGTTTCTTCTGAGCTAGATGAGTCTAACGATAAAATGGCGGTAATTACCAGAGCCACCATTAAGAATAAAAATCTGCTCAAATTCTGGAAGTATGTACCTACCTCACAGCGACCCATAAAAAATGCTGAGGGACTACTTTACACCAAAGGGATAGGTGAAATCCCTATAAAACAAATGGCCACATTCAGCCTATGGAACTCTATGGAAGATGTGAGAAAATTCGCTTATAATAGTAAAGAACACAAGCAAGCCATTAAAATGACTAGAGAGTTAGATTGGTATTCAGAGGAGTTGTTTGCTCGTTTTCAGCCTTATAATATGATTGGGGAGTGGAATGGGGTTGAGATTTGAGATTTGTTCGCGGGCTCCCTTGAGATTAGACAGGTGCTAATAAGAATTGTTTTGGATAGATCAGGAAACAGAACTCCTCTTACATTGTTAACTTAGCTAATAGTATTTAGAAATGTATAAATCAATCATCTTCATATTACTCATATTTTGTTTTTGCCCGCTTTCGGTTTTGGGGCAAATAGACACCGTATTAATTAGTCAGGACTATGTGGATGAGTTTGGAGATTCTATAACTGTAAAATCTGCTGAAACAGGCTTTAATGTTTACAAAACAGATTCTACCAGTTGTTTGATTCATTATGAGTATTGGAGAAATTACATGTCAGTTGATTGTGGCATGCTTAGCATTGAAAAAAGAGAATTTGGCACATTGAAATCTAGAAATCCTGATGTTAAATCAGGATTAGTAAAACGCTACTATTCAGATTATAGCGCAGAAAACATTGAGCTCTATTCTGATGGTGATTTGGTGAGTATAATTTCTCAAGTCTCCTTTAAGACTTTTCCTTTTGACACGATTTGCCCGCCTATTTACAAGCTCTCAGAAATAGACACACCTGAAAATGAGGCAGTATGGTCTGAAAACAATTATCGACTTTCTCATTTAATAAACGAAGGAATGACTGGATTAAACGTTGAAAATTCAACTCACCCTCCTTCCCGATTATCGCTTGGCATAACTCTCAACAAACAAGGTGAAATAGAAACCATAGAGTTTTTACGGCCAGTTCCTATAGAATTCACTGAATCTATTAGAAAAACATTAATAAATCAACCGATTACACCTTTTCAATTGAATGGAACATCCGTAAGAACCTCATTTTCATTCTTCATGAACATTTCTTGGAGGTGAAATTTTTAATTTGAGTATTTAGCACATATTTAAAACTAGTCTTCTGCAAGTAGGTCTCGTATCCCGAATTTCGAATTTCAAACTTCCAATCTCAAATCACCTCCTCCCCGCTACAATAGTCATCACGCCATGACTCATCTGTCTAGATAAAAACCGCCTCACATTAAACCCAACCATCCCTCTCACATAACCCCAGAATTCTGAGTCCATGTTTTTCTGCCAGTCGATGTGCTTCTTTTCCATTTCACTCATCCAGTAGAGGTTATATGGGTCTAGCGTTCCTCGTTCATCCAAGTAGGTGAGTTCCCAGCCAGTTTCAGCCAACAGCTTTTCTATATTACTGGGAGAGAATAAATAAGTATGCCTAGGCGTGTGGTAACCTGCCCAGTCTTTTCCGTATTTCTTTCTACTCTCGGAACTGAAATTAGGGATTTCTAAAACTAGCTTACTGGTGGGCTTGGCTAAACTGGCCAGCTTCTTTAGAGTGGTTTTAGGATCATAGTCGTGTTCTAGATAGTGCCACATTGAGATGATGTCTGGCTTTAAATCTTCTGAAATAGAATGAACATCACCTACCGATAAATTTAACTTTTCATAACCAGACGCAGATTCTTTCCAGCCTTCATCAGAGAAATCTATGCCGTGGGCTTGGCACTGGAACTTTTCTTGGCACGCCTGAAGGAAAGTTGGCTTTCCGCAGCCTAAATCTAGGAGCACTGTTTCTGAACTAGCTGCACAGTGTTTGGCTAGCACTTCTGCCCTTTTCAGGTCTGTATCTTTTTGGTCTTTTTCT
>JBGCDA010000006.1:0-5973 GCA_045104985.1 Flavobacteriales bacterium
GAGTACCAAGCAGAAAAAATAGCTTCTTGGAGTTAAGAGATTAGCTTTCTATTAAATAGATATTTAAAAGCCCGATTGGATGTTTCCGATTGGGTTTTTTCTTGTTGAAAACATTTTAGACACGCGGAGGGCTGGCAAGTCTTATGGACACCGAAGAAACATGATATTAAACACTCTGCCAAAGGCTTGAAGGGTTAGGTTTTTTGGAAGTTTAAAATTTATTCAGTTACTTTATAGCTGTAAATGAAAACTTTAGAGCAGTATAAATCTGCCTATATTACCTATTAAAACCCTATGCCATGAAGAAGTTCTTTCTTTCAATCTCTCTATGCCTAATATTTATGTCAATCGCCATTCAGTCAAATGCTCAATGCACCGTTCAAGATGATGGTGGTAATGTAATTACAGGAACAAATGTTCCTTTTAACACTAACTTAATTCCTAATCCTGGTTTTGAAGATATGACTGCTGGTGAAGCTGACTGTTGGACAGGTATTAATACTCCTGACTTTATTCCTATAAATGAAGACTGTTCCTTTATCAATGGCAATACTGTAGGTACTGGAGTCAGCTATGACAATGATCCCAACAATGAAAACTTTGCTTGTGTTATGAGGTACAATAGCTATATGGAACTAATCCAATTGGATCTAGGGTATGATTTGCCTTTGGGCCAATATAATTTTTCAGTTTGGGTAAAAGAATGCACAAATTTTGCGTTCAATGATGTAGAAATATCCGTTGGATTGAATGATGGAGAATATAACAATTTAAATGCTTTTGGTCAGAGTGTGGTTCTTTCTATGACAGCATCTGAAAGTATGATAGATAATGATGATTTTTGGATAGAGTTATCTGGAAGTATTACTGTTTGCCAACCCGGTCTTAATCAGTTGGGTATAAGTTCTTGGATATCTAGTGGAAACGCCTTTCAAATTGCCTATACCCATTTAGATGGTTTATCCTTAGAATTGGCTAACTGTAATGAGGTAGACCTAGGCCCGATAGTAAATGTGGAACCTTGTATCAATCCAGATCTGGGGTCTCTGAGTTTTACAAGTCCTATAGATGGAACTTACTCACTTGATCTTCTAGATTTAGATGGAAGTATATCTACAAATGTCGCGAGTAATGATCTTGTGTCATCTGGTATAGAAGAAACTGTAAGTGGCTTAATCAATGGAGGCTACCTGCTTACTATCCTAGATCAATGTGGTAATTGCAGCGGAATAGACAGTGTAGATATTAGTAATGCATTTGCTCAGAATAATATCTTATCGAATGGGGATTTTGAAGATGCTTCACAAGTCTATTTTTACTTTGTCAATTCCATGACAGGATTATTGGATTCAGTGCCACTTATAGGAGAAGCGATTGGTTCTAATTGGATTATAGATGACTGGAATATTATGGGCGTAGCAACACCCGATTATTTTTCTTACAGCTCTAATCAATGTAATGTCTCTCAAAATTATAACAATAGCCCAAGCAATTTAGCTTATGTATGTGGTGGAGAAGATTTTGAAGGGTTGTACCAAGAATTGGCAGAACCAATAATCCTGGGAAACTACTCTCTCAGCTATAGTTATCAGAGGTGTTCTCCAAATGACACTGAGTTTGGAGGAATAGATTTCGCTCTATCTTCTCAAATTCCTTCGGTAGACGATTTCTTGGGAGTGAATCCACCAGAAGATTTTGTAATTATAAACCAAGATGAAATACCAGGAGTCGTTCTAGGAGGAGATTGGGTGAGCCTGTGTAAAGAAGTTCTAATATGCGATACTGGTAAAACAGTATTTTCTTTTCTACCAAGGCACCTACCACCGAACACTCCATTTTTAAAGGCCAGAATAGACGGCATTAGCTTACAACTTATTGACCCTTTAGGCCAATACACACTAGAGAATACAGGAGTAGAATGCAACCCAGACCCATCAGGGTTCATAGAGTTTAATTATACAGAAACTGGAACATATCTAATAGAAGGACCCAATGATTTTTCAGAGACTGGTGTAACCGAACAGAATGGCCTCACTACTATCTCTAACCTTCTAGAAGGAGAATATGTCTTAACCGTTTTAGATGAAGAAGTAAATTGTCCTTTAATAGACACGATTGTAATAGATACTATATTACCTCTGGGCACACTAACGACTTCAAATCTAATAAATGAAACCTGTCCTTTCGTCAATGACGGAGCTTTTTCATTCACCTATTCTCAAGATGCTAGCTATTCGGTATTTCTGCAAGATGAATTCAATAATTTGCTAGACATTACTATAAATGATGAATCTCTCATTTCAGGGGCATCAATAGACATTTCAGGATTATCTGAAGGAGATTATGTTATCATTGTAATAGATCCAGATAATGATTGTGAAGTCACTGATGCTGTTACCATTGGTCTTGAAGAATCTTCATGCTGTGAAGATCCCTCTGCGCAGGTTACTCATATAAATAATGGCGAAGACATTACTTGGAATAATCTTACAGATGAGTTTTATGCTGGCATTATGGTGCATGATGGAGGTATTTTAAGGATAAATAATAGCGACCTGAGTTTTGGGTCTGATGTTCAAATAGTAGTAGAAATAGGAGGGTATTTAGAAGTGAATAATTCAGAATTTGATACCGTAGAAAATTGTAATGTCCAGTGGGGAGGAATAGAAGTGCATGGTAATACTGCTGACCCTCAGGAGTATGATTTACAGGGTTTCATACAAAT
The DNA here is from genome assembly GCA_045104985.1 of Flavobacteriales bacterium. GTDB lineage: Bacteria > Bacteroidota > Bacteroidia > Flavobacteriales_D > Sanyastnellaceae > ASP10-05a. The sequence goes on from JBGCDA010000006.1 coordinate 2,726, forward strand.
AACAGAATCTACTATTAACAATGCCAGAGTAGGTATTTCTATGGGAGAGCTAGATGCTAACTTTAATAGAGTGCCTAACCGTGGTGGATGTTTCGGTAAATATGATATGGTGAGGTTCAATAACAATGAAAAAGACCTTTGGATTTTTGATCATAATGGTGGTGATTTTCTCAAGTTTTCGTCTTTAGTTTCTCAATTAAACGATGATTATTTTGCTTCAGCCAATTTCCCAGCCACTAGAATAGAATTAGAGAATGCAGAAGATGTTCTCTTGACCAACTGTTTTTTAGGAAATGAAAATGATGCGTTTTTTGCTGAACCTGAAGTTTTCAGTTTAACTGGTGTACGGGCTGTGAATGCTCCATTTAGAATGGCTTCTATTTCTCCGAATATTATCGATTATCCAGAAGATGCTATACTCTCTTACATTATAGGTTTCCCATACGGCATCAGAGCTACTGGTGGTGGAATAGGATTTTATGAAGTAGAAAAAGTGCGCATGTTCTGTTATAGAGGAATATTTATGAATACAACAGAAGAAACAAATCTTTACAGAAATCAGTTGTTCCCCATATATAATTCTACGCTAGACGAAGACCTTTTGGGAGCTGATTTAAGTCTATTAGAAACCATAGGATATACAGATATACAGGGAGATTTTAACGATCCATACCTCTTAGGAAGTTATGGCATTTACCTCACTGGTAATGTAGGTGCAGATGTGCAAGAAAACCTATTAAATGGAAACGGCTTTGCGCAAAGCTCGGGTATCATTTTAAATAACACCTTTAATAGAACCAGACCGCTGTATAACAATAAAATTTACAAATACGACACAGGCATAAAACTACTGAACAGAAATAGAGAAAACCAGTTTCAAATTCCAGGAGCAGAGTTCCGCTGTAATGACTTAGCAGGAAATGTTTTAGACGTAGAAATAAATGCGGAGCTTTCTACTTGTACTGACTGTGGTGCTTCGCAGAATCAAGGTGCCAATGGAGAGTCAGCAAATAATTTCTTTGACGATAATTATGACTTAGTAGATGCCGAACAGTTGGTGAATTTTCTAGAAACAGGAGTTGACCATAATTATAATAGATGGAGTCAATATGTAGAGACTCAACCAATTCAAAGTGAGACATATAATTATGAATTTATAGTGGTTGATTTTGCAAATCCATGCGATTCTCAACTCCCTCCAAGCGATTGGCCATTTGCTGGTATGAACACCACTTCAGATAAAAATGACTTATACACTGAATTCACTGGTGCCAAAGCAGAGTGGGATTACTTGGTAGATGGCGGAGACACCGAAGCACTTACAGAGGAAGTACTAAATGCAGAATTTTCTGATGCGTTAGTTCTGTATTATGATTTGATGTCTAAGAGTCCTAACCTCAGTGAACAAGTAATGATAGAAGCTCTAGAAAAAGAGTATGATCTGCCTATGGTACTGCTAAAGCAAATCTTAGCAAGTAATCCACAGGCGGCTAAATCCTCTAAAGTGCAGAAAGGCCTAGATGACCGTTTAATGCCTCTGCCAGAATACATGAGAGAAGAAATTAACGAAGGACTCACTTGGGTGAGTCAGAAAGAAACCTTAGAATCTGAAATGAACGAGCTACGCAGAGATTACCGAGGCTTAGAACGCCTAGAGATGCTCACCATTTTAAAAGACAGCAATATTATAGATAAAATAACACCGCTGGAAGCACTCATTAGCCAATCAGATTTTCCAGAAACACCCCTAGAAGAATGTGAACGACTCATAGGCTGGAATAGGTTAAGTGAAGCACAAGTTGTAATAGGTAATGTATTGCCGAGCTTATCCATAGAATCTCAAGAATTTGAACGCCTCTCTGCTATAGATGAGGTCCTAGAATACGCGTTGCAATTAGATGAAGAGACCATTTCTTTTGAAACAATAGCAGCTGATCTAACCAATTTAGCACATGATCCAGAATTTACGGCTTCTGCCTACGCACAAAGCCTAATAGAAAAACACAGCGGTAGCTATTTTTATGAAGACGTGTTTTACCCGCAGGTTTCTATGAACTACAGAGGTTCTGAATCTGAGGATAATCCACAAAAGATAAGTCTGTTAAAAACGTATCCTAATCCAGCCACCAATGTTTTGGTAATAGAAAAACAAGACATCCCTTTAACTAATTCCGCTACCTTTGAAATCATGGATATAAATGGTTCTCTATTTTTGAAACAGGACGTTAATTCTGACACCCAACAGGTCTTAGACATTAGTAAAATGTCTTCTGGAAATTATTATATATTATTAAAAGACCAAGGAGAATTGATCTGTAAACAGGCTTTTATTAAACTCTAAGTCAATGAAATTGATCAATCTTCTAATAGGGTTAGTTATGTCGGCATCGGCTTTTTCTCAGACGATCTACTTTAATGATATACAGAGTCAGGATTGGAATACTACTTTAGTAACTAACGTTGAGGTATATGAAGAGCATTACTACATATATGGGGCGTTTTCTAATGAAGACACTTTTCAGGGCACATTTATCCAGAAATTAGATTTAAGTGGGGCATTTGTTGCTAACATTTTTGTGGTGGATTCGATTTTAGTACCCAACTATGCAGAGAGCATTAATGTGTCTGACAATCAGATCATAATAGGGGGGGGCAGAAGTGCTCTTAATCTATCTTCTGATAATGGAGTTAACTGGAATTATTATAAATTTTTTGAAGACTTATATATGAATGATATTTTCATGAGTTCTTTTTTAAGCGATTCATCCTGTTTATTTATAGGTAGTAAAATTTATGACATAGACCAAGACCCTTCTCCGGAATACAGCGATGTCTATTTATTAAAAACCAGCTCAGAAGGAGAAGAACTTTGGGAGAATGAGTTTAATATTTTACCAGATAAGTTCATTAGAATAAGTGTCATTCATGAATTAGAGAATGGAGAACTAGTGCTGGTAGGCAGCACTTACTCTCCGTGGAATCCAGTTATAATCAGAGTGGACTCCCTAGGGAACTTGATTAGCTATGAGCAGTTTGGTCAAGAAGAAGAAAACAATTGGCTGCCATGGTCTGTTCTGGAAGAAGATGGAGATGTGCTCACTTTAGCAAGTTTAACAGTAGAAGGAGTAGATGAAGATTTTGGAGACTTAAGTGCGTTGCAAGTCATGCAGTATGATTTAAACACAGACTCTTTTATTTATGAGAGTGACTTTGATGATGCCTATATATTTAATCACGTGCAGGACTTT
>JBGCDA010000007.1:0-59715 GCA_045104985.1 Flavobacteriales bacterium
CAGCTTTAGTTTCAGAGTAATTATGGTAAATTTCTTCGTTTTTAGTTTGGAGATGATCGAAACTAGTCTTTGGAATAAGTAGGAATCCTTTATTATCTATATGTGCTCGTTCTTATTCCAATTTAAGCCTTAGCTTCGCTATTCTGCGGTGGTCATGAATAAGATGTTTGTTCTTTCTAGCGTTGCAATAGAAAGAAAGATCTTAGCTCATGAAGTTACTAGAAATTCGAAAAGAAGTAATGCTCACCCTGGAAAAATCTATGGAAGAACTTCTTAGCAAATATTTAAAATCTCCAGACACCAATTGGCAGCCGGCAGATTTCCTTCCAGATGCTGCAGATGAAGGATTTCATGACCAGGTTAAAGAAATTCAAGAGCTTTCAAGGGAGATGGATTATGACCTCTTTGTAACACTAATAGGAGATACTATTACCGAGGAGGCACTTCCTACCTATGAGTCTTGGTTAATGTCTGTGGTAGGAGTAGATAATGATGGTAGAAATGGCTGGAGCCAGTGGATTAGGTCTTGGACTGCAGAAGAGAACAGGCATGGAGATTTACTGAATAAATACCTATATCTGTCGGGCAGAGTAAATATGAAAGAAATGGAAATTTCTACTCAACATTTAATTAGTGATGGGTTTGATATTCAGACAGGTAAAGACCCATATAGAAATTTCATTTACACCAGTTTTCAGGAGGTGGCCACTAATATTTCTCACAGAAGAGTGGCTTCTCAATGTAAAAAACTAGGAAATGACTTACTGGCAAAAATCTGTGGAAACATAGCTGCAGATGAAGCACGCCATGGAAGAGCTTACAGTGATTTTGTTCAGAGAATTTTTGAGTTAGATCCGTCAGAAATGATGTTGGCTTTCCAAGACATGATGAAGAAAAAAATAGTAATGCCAGCTCATTTTTTAAGAGAGTCTGGAGGAGCTATTAGCGATCTTTACACACATTTCTCAGATGCAGCTCAGCGTATAAATGTGTATACTACGCATGATTATATAGATATTCTGAAAGGCCTTTTAAAAGACTGGAACATTGGACACAGGACTGATCTTACATCAGAGGCTGAAAAAGCTAGAGATTTTTTAATGGCACTTCCATCTAGACTTACTAGGATTTCAGAAAGAATAGCTGTTCCAGAGGTTCCGTACAAATTCAGTTGGGTGAAATCATAAAACAATTTATTTCAGAATAACTGGAGATTAGAATTTTCTAATAGCTAACTAAACGCAGACTCGGCAAAAGGTCACCATGGTTTAGCAATTTTTGGCATATCACTTGTAATACTGGAGATATAACTATAATTCTAATATCATGAAAAATACTCTCTACACAATCCTTGCTATATGTATTGCCATTGTTCTTAGTTCTTGTCAAGCAAATCGATTTATTTCTTCAAATTTTGATTCGGAAATTTCCTCCCATGAAACTATAGCTGTACTTCCAGTAGAAATGATTTTTACTGGGAATATCCCTAAAGATTTAACTCCAGAAGCAGTGGCTTCTATAGAAGAGTATGAAAGTCTAGAATTTCAAACTTCTGTTTACAGCAGTATCATTAGAAGTACTAAAAGAGGTAAAAAGCCACTAGTAGTCTCTTTACAGTCTAAACAAGAAACTAATTCTAGATTAGCCGAAGCAGGCATATCTGTTAGAGAATCATGGATAATGAATCCTACAGATCTGGCCAAGGTTTTAGGTGTAAATGCAGTAGTATCTACTAAAATAACGAAGGAACGTTTCTTATCTGATGCTAGTTCTTACGGTATAGATTTAGGTGTAAGAATTTTAGCAGATGCCACAGGAACAGCTGGACTACCAGTAGCTAATAGGTTAAACAGAACTTATCAAATAGATGTAGATGTGTCAGCAGTAAGCGCTAACACAGGAAACGTATTATTCTCTAACAGAGACTTAATTTCTATAGACTGGCAGTCTACTCCTGAACAAGCCATAGAACGAGTGAACAGAAGATTAATAAGAAAGTTTCCTTACAGTAAAAAGAAGTAAGCACATCTCTAACAAATTTTAAGAGCAGGCAGAAATGTCTGCTTTTTTTATGTCTAAAATCTTCTACTTTTACCTAAAAATTTTAGCACTATGAACACTCCTATTTTAGATCTAGCCAAACACCTAGACGCTGCAGCTATGAATGCAGACGCAGTTCCGCAAATTAGCTTAGAACAAGAGCTTTCTCTCAGCGATGCTTATAAGGTGCAAGTAGCCTCTATGGACCAAAGACTAGAAAGAGGAGAAAAACTCCTAGGCTATAAAATGGGGTTTACCTCTAAAGCTAAAATGGAGCAGATGGGCGTGCATGAACTCATTTGGGGCAGACTTACTTCTAACATGGAACTGAAAGATGGAGGCACTCTGGAACTTTCTAAGTACGTGCATCCTAGAGCAGAGCCTGAAGTGGCTTTTAGAATCAGTAAAGACATAGAAGGCGCGTTGCAACGCGAAGACATACCTCAATATGTAGATGCTGTATGTGTAGCCATAGAAATCATAGACTCTAGGTATAAGAATTTTAAGTTCTCATTAGAAGATGTAGTAGCAGATAACTGCTCATCTACAGGCTATTTGCTGGGAGAATGGCTAAGTGCAGAAACCAAAATAGATGGTCTGTCTATTTCACTAGAAGTAAATGGAGAAGTAGTTCAGTCTGGATCTACAAATGATATTTTAGGAAACCCATGGAATTCCTTTTTAGAAGCTACTAGAATATTTAAAAGAGAAGGCATAGAGCTTAAGAAAGGAATGGTTCTTTTAGCTGGAGCTGCTACTCCAGCAGTGTTTTTAAAACCTGGAGATAAGGTGAAGGCTTCTTGTGATGGGCTGGGCGAGGTGAGTTTGGAGGCTCTATAATATTTATTATCAGGTTTGGAGCACTCGTTTTTAAAAATGCTGGTTGGTCTTGGGATTACCATATTTGTTAGACCCATCACCACTCTTTTGCATGAGTTAGGCCATGCGATAGCTGCACTAGTATTTTATTCTGGAAAAGTCCATGTTTATGTTGGATCATATGGTGATAAAAATGTCGGAAAACACTTGAGTATTGGAAGACTTCATGTTCATTTTGACTTAAATATTCTTTCTATGAACAGAGGTGTCTGCGAAGCTCCAGATGCTACAAAAGGCTTAATTAAAAATATGATTTTTGTAGCTGCAGGTCCTTTTATTTCGATACTGATCATTGTGGTTTCTGCATGGTTTGTTTTCAATGGAGATTTCCACAGCATTTATAAAATAATGCTTTGTATCATAATTTTTTCTAGTGCCATGGACTTAAGGTTCAACCTTGAAAAAAATCATGACCCTATAATTCTAGCCAATGGAAAAAGTGTCCACAACGATGGAACGACCTTAAGGAACCTATGGGAAAACAGAAATCATACTGATGATATAGTAAGAATCTCAAATCTAATTAGAGAAAAAAAATTGCAAGAGGTAAACTTTATGTTCGATCAAAGTTTGAAATTCACAAAGAACAAAACTCTTTTAAGGTTAGGGGCATATAACTACTTGGTAACAGGAAAACATGAAGATGCAATTAACTTAAACTTAACTCTTAAGACTCAGACAATTTTAACCTCAATCGATGAAGTTAACTTAGGCATTTCATACGTTCTCAGTGGAGATATAGAACAAGCACAAAAATCTTTTGAAAGAGCGTTAATTAAGGATGATACCAATGCACGTGTTTATTTAAATCAGGGTTATCTTTCTCTTTACTTAGAAAAATTCCAATTAGCGGTAGAACAATTCAAACAGGGTTTACGAATAGATCCTATGAATACCTTTGGAATGGCTAATCTATTCCTAGCGGAACATAAACTAGGTTATGAAGATAAAGAATCATCAATCAAGGAGTTGACAGAAATTTTTGACTTAGAGCCGTTTGCTTTTAGGAATTTGGGGATTATTCAATTGGAAAAAGGAAATGTAGATAATGCACTTAAATCTTTTAGAGCCGCTAAAAATATTGACCCATACATTCATCAAATAGATGAACTAATTCAAGGGTGTGAAATAGAATAATAAAATTAGTTGGTCTCTAAATCTTCTCAAAAGAAGTAACTATTCCTTTAATCAGTGCTGAGCTAAATCCATTGTGTTCCATTTCATTTAGGCCTGCTATGGTGCAGCCTCTAGGCGTGGTTACTTTATCTATTTCAGCCTCTGGGTGAGTCTCGTTTTGTATGAGTAATTCAGAGGCTCCTTTTACCGTTTGGGTAACTATATCAGTAGCCACTTTAGCACTAAATCCTATTTCTATGCCGCCCTGTATCATTCCTCGTATAAATCTAAGCACATAGGCTATTCCACAAGCTCCTAGCACTGTGGCAGCTTCCATTAAGCCTTCTTCTATAACTATAGATTCACCCACGGAATTAAATATTTGAGTCACTTCATCTGATTCAGAAATAGAATGGTTCGCACAAATGCAGGTGAGAGATTCTTTGACATCTGCAGCTGTGTTAGGCATGGCCCTGTAAACAGACATTTCTTTTCCTACCACTTCTTCTATTTGAGAAATAGTAATTCCTGTAGCCAAAGAAACTATAATTTTATCTTTAGTGAGGTGAGGTTTTAGCTCTCCTAGAACTTCTAGAATCTTAAAAGGTTTCAGACCTACGAGAAGAATATCTGACTGCTGTACAGCCGCCTTATTTTCCATTGTAACATGTACTCCTTGGGCTCTGTATTTTTCTAATGAGGCTACTTTTCTTCTTGTAACCGTTATAGATTCATTTGAATAATAATCACTAGTTAACAATCCATTTAGAATAGAAGTCCCTAGGTTTCCGCAGCCTATGATGGCTATGTTGTGTTCATTCATGTGGCTCTGTTTTACTCTAAATCTTTAGAAATGGTTATGACACTCTGAATACAAGTTAAACATAAGTTTTTAAAAAGCGTGGTTGAAGCTACCAACTTAACCCTACACCTACAGAAAGGATGGCGTCTGGAGCATTTTCACCCTTAAAAAGAGCGTCCTCTAACTCACTGTCTATATCTATAATTCCCAGTACACCTACCTGAACGTGTAGGCCTAAGTCTGTTTTCTTATTTAATTTGAATAAAGTGCCTCCATATTCTATGGCGCCTCCTTTTAGTAAACCAAAGCCTCCATCTTTATAACTTAAATTAAAGTAAGACGATTTTTTTTCTGGACCTGTGTGCAGCTTAAGCCCACCGGTAAATCCTGAGATACCGGCACCTAAGTGAAGACCAAAAACATCGGAAACCCTTACTTCGTAGTTATAACCCACTAGCGTTGTACCTCCTATCTGATAACCTAAGGTGCTTAAATTTCTGTTTTTTACATCATATTCTTTTGGGAGTTCCTCAGTTGTTTCCTGTACATAATCTTCCGAATTATTCTTTTCCTTTGCAGTCGGTTGAGTAGTTTCGTTTTGGGTGGAGCCTTTTCTATATTTAAATGGCAAGTCCCTATAGATTCCTTTTTGAAACAGTACACCACCTAATTCTTGAAAACACTTTTCGAAGCCTTTGTAAATGTTCTCTCCATGCATAACTAAGGCATCACTAGTGGTGATGTAACTTTTATCAGAATAACTTAAGACTGACAGGCCATTATGCAAGAATTCCGCTTCAAACTCAAAAATGCATAATTCCATTCCGCTATCATTTGTCTCCTTGATATCGAATTTTGTAATTAGCATTGTTAACGGTACAAAATCAGTTTCAAATGGAAGTGCGGTTCTAAAAGCTCCTTTCAGGCTAGCTTTTAATGGACCATTAAAAACGCCATCTGCTGGTGTGTTTAAGCTTCCTTTACGAACTACTCCAATGCGAGAGATGTCTGCTCTTAGGTCTGAGATTTCATCTATGTAGAAAAAACAATCTTCTACATCAAGAGATCGTGTGGGAAGTTGAACTTCATAGCTTCTTTGCGCATTTAAGGTGTCGCATAGAAAAAATAAAAGAGAAAGAAAAAGTAAGACTCTATTTAAGTCCCTCATTTAATATGTATTAAGTTCTGAAAAGCCCTAAAAGTACTTAGAATTATCTGAAAGAATACGATAAGCCTAGGCATCTAATAATTAAATTATTTGTGTAATAAATTTGGCTAAGCTGTTGTCCCTATCACAGGACTTTTAATCTGGACTATAACTGAAGACTGTCTAGATACCCTAGGATTTCGCTGCTAGGTGTAGATAGGTTATAGACCGCCATAATCATATAAGTGGTAATGTCGTTTCCAAAAATTAGAATGTACTTATTCATAGTGATATCACCTTGGGTTTGGGTGGCGCTGTAGAGGGTTCCTACCATACCATTTGTTAGATAAGGCTCGCTTTCCTTTAGTTTTACTCCCGTAGCTTCTAGAGCCTCTGGCGTAAACTGCTTTTTCATGTCGTTATAAGGAGCAGGAATGGCTGTAATTACAAACTGATCCCCCTTGGAAGGATTCACCAAGCCAGAAAATCCATTTTCTGTAGACGTTTTGTAGCTTTCAGGTAAGTCCATTTTTACAGACGTGTTAGGGAAAGCTAGCGTCTTGGTTTGAGCAGTGGTGTTCATAGAACTAAAGCTAAAAGCTAAAGTAAAAAGAATGAAGCCAAGTATGTATTGGAACTTTTTCATAGTCTTAGGCGAATTTGTTATTGCAACGCAAAGATAAGGAAAATAGCTGATAAGCTGAGCTGTAGGCCGTTTAGTCCCGAGCAATGCCTATAAATGATAAACATTCTAACATAGCAGAGCCCACCATTTCTGATGGGCTTTAAGTTTAAGATTGATCGCTGTAATTATTCTCCTTGTCCTAAAGAGAAGGCTATCTTTCCGTCAAACTCATAAAGGTTTTCCGTTTTAATCACATCAAATCCGGCTGCATGGCATTTAGATAATAAATCTACTACCTGCTCAAATTCTACTGGCAGGTAAGTCTTATCTGCACTATAATTTACAAAGCGGCATCTCCAGTGATCCGTACAGTAAGTCTCTGGAATACCATCTGGATATACCTTTACACCTCTGTTAGTAATCATTTTTAGCGCTATGTTATGCCCATCTACTTTAGAAAGTTTAGCTCCTATTTCATTAGGATCAGAACCTGCCCAGTCTATAAATACATCTACACCTATTAACGTTTTCTTTTGCTCTTTACGCACATAGTGAGGAATAGTAATGGTTCCGTTTCCAGCAGATAAGTTACTTACAGGAAGCTTCTTTGGAGACTGTCCCATTCTAGCTATTACCTCTTGGGCAAATTCACTAGTGGTTACTTTTTTAGTGCTCATACCATCCTGATAGATATCTGCCGTATGGCATCCATCCTCTATGGTTCTTAACCATGCATTCTTAATTTTATCTGCAGCTTCAGTTTGACCTAGGTAAGCTAACATCATAATGGCACCGTTCAGTAATCCAGAAGGATTAGCTATTCCCTGCCCACTAATGTCTGGAGCAGAGCCATGAATGGCCTCGAACATGGCTATGTCTCTTCCTACATTAGAAGAACCACACATTCCTACAGAACCAGCTATTTCAGCCACTACATCAGAAATAATGTCTCCATAAAGGTTAGAAGTAACTATTACATCATAATCTTCTGGTCTGGCAGCCACTCTAGCAGTAGCTATATCTATTATTTGAGTTTCAGATTTAATATTAGGATACTCAGCAGCTATCTCATCAAAAACTTGGTGGAATAACCCATCTGTAAGTTTCATGATGTTATCTTTTACCATACACGTCACCTTCTTTCTGTTGTATGCTGTAGCATATTCAAAAGCATAACGCACTATTTTTTCGCAGCCAGGTCTAGTAATTAGCTTTAAGCACTGAACCACATCCTGTGTTTGCCTATGCTCTATGCCAGCATAAAGATCTTCTTCATTTTCTCTAACCACTACTATATCCATAGTAGGGAAATTAGTTTCTACATAAGGGTGAAGTGCACTAACTGGTCTTACGTTAGAGAAAAGCCCAAGTGATTTTCTAAGAGTTACGTTTAGACTTTTATATCCTTTTCCTTGAGGGGTAGTAATAGGAGCTTTGAGTATGATTCTATTTCTTTTAATCACATCCCAAGCGCTAGGGTCTATACCAGCAGTGTTTCCAGAAAGGTAAACTTTCTCACCTATGTCGATATATTCTGGCTCTATATTAGCACCAGCGGCCTCCATAATTTTAAGTGTAGCATCCATAATTTCAGGACCTATTCCGTCACCTTTAGCCACGGCTATTTTCACTGCAGTTTGTGTACTCATGTCTTTTAAATCTTGATTTACTTCGTTGGTGTTCATATTCGGGTCTTTTTTTTTGCGTTGCAAAGGTGGGGCAAACAACTCCTATGTTTTTATTTATGTACGATATTTAACATAAATAAAAGCTGTAGTGAGATGAACTTTAGTACCCTTATATAGGTGCTCTGCCTTGCTTTTCGAGCGCAAAAGTAGCATTATTTGGAACTATTCCTTCAATAATGAATCCCTTTCCTTTTCTTTAGAGTTCCATTAAAGTGCGGTACAGCTGGAAATTGGATGGTTAGAAAATTCAACAGGAGTATACTTCTTATCTCAAAACAATAAACCCAAAGGAAACATTTAGCAACACGTTTCGTTTCCGTTGGGTTTATTGTTTATTTTTGCGCTCGTGGAAGAAAAAGAGAAAGGAATCATATTAGGAGCTACTGAAGTATTCATGAGACTTGGAATCAAAAGTGTGAATATGGATGACATATCTCGACAGCTTGGCATTTCTAAGAAGACACTATATAAGTATGTTTCAGACAAGAATGACCTTGTTCATAAGAGTGTTCTAATTATGATGGACCTCGAGGATGAGGCCATAGAAGATATCCAGTCTAGAGATTTAAATGCGATTGATGAGAACATGGAAATCATGAAACATGCCATGGGAATGCTCAATAACATGCATCCGTCTATCATGTTCGATATGGAAAAATATCATCCCACAATATTAAGATCTATGATGGATAACCGTCATTCTAAAATTTATGACTGTGTTATGTCTAACCTCAAGCAAGGAATAACGGAGGGACTGTATAGAAAAAACTTGAATGCTGATGTTATAGCTAAGATGTCCATAAATAGTATGGATGTGATTTTGGATAAAACAGAAATTCACATAGAAGGTATTAGCTTCTCTGAGAAATTTAAAGAGTACTTCAGATACCACATAAGAGGAATAGCCAGTGAAAAAGGCATAACCTATCTAAAAGAAAACTACAGCAAATCATAACCTCAACTAAATCAAACACCGTGAAAAATCTCACAGTAATCATTCTCTCATTTAGCTTGGCTCTTATAAGTTCAGGCCTCTCTGCTCAGGAGGAGCTTACATTGGAGCAAGCTCAAGAGTATGCCTTAAAAAACGCATATTCAGTGAAGGCGGCACTTCTAGACTTGAAAAAAGTAGAAGAGCAGGTAAAAGAAACTAAGGCCATAGGTCTTCCCCAAATTAATGCCGAGGGTTCTTTTCAGAATTTTTTAGACATTCCCGTTCAAGTCATTCCAGATTTTATTTCTCCCGCAGTGTTCGGAACACTATTAGAAACAGGTGTGTTGCCTTCAGATTCTCCTCAGCCAGAAGCTACGTTTGTAGAGGCGCAGTTCGGAACTGAGTTTAATGCGGGGCTTGGCATCACTGCTAGCCAACTTATTTATGACGGCTCTTACCTCATAGGATTAAAAGCCGTAAGAGGTGTGAGAGAATTAACAGCGGTCCAAATAGAAAAATCTGAGGAAGAAATCAAAGTCCAAATAGCAGATGCTTATCATCTCTGCTTAGCTGCAGATGAGAATATTAAAATTCTTAACGAAAGCTCAGGGGTTTTAGAAAAAACTCTTTCAGATACTAGAGCCCTTTACGAAAATGGTTTTGTAGAAGAGCAAGATGTAGAGCAATTAGAGCTTTCGATACGCAGCTTATCTAACCAGATCCAAAATGCTGAAAACCAAAAAACAATAGCATACGAGCTATTGAAATTTCAGATGGGTTTGGAACAAAACATAGACATCCGTTTGACCAGCGAAATAGAAGCCTTAGTGAACAGTGCTGTTAGCAGTGGTCTAGTGAATACAGAGGTTTCTATAGATCAGGATGTAGATTATAGGTTAGCTCTAACTAACAGGAATCTTCAGGAACTTCAAATGAAAAACGAGAAAGCAGCTTACCAGCCTTCTTTGGGAGCGTTTTTTAATTACCAAACGAATGCGCTTAGAAATGAGTTTAATTTCTTTGATGGCGATCAGCCTTGGTTTCCGACTACTGTATGGGGTCTGAATCTGAACATCCCCATCTTTTCTAGCGGAATGAGAAAAAGTAGAGTGCAGCAGGCCAAGATAGAAATAGAGCGCGCAGATCTTTTTATAAAGCAAGCTAAAGAAGGTGCTACCATGGAGTTAAAATCTACCAGAAACGATATGACATTTGCAGTAGATAATTACCAGACCAGCTTAGAATCGAAAGACTTAGCTAAAAGAATCTATGATAAAACCCAGATAAAATATAACGAAGGAATAAGCAGCAGTTTTGAACTCACTCAAGCTAAGAACCAATACCTAGAAACTCAAGGTCAGTACGTTTCGGCAGTTCTTAACCTACTGAATAGTGCAAATGCCCTAAATGAAGCCCTAAATAATTACTAAGCCTCACACCGAATATTAGAATGAAAAATTTAATTCTCCTTTCAGTAAGCCTTGCAATGTTAATCACAGCATGCCAGCCACAAAAAGCAGATACTCCCTTAGATAAACTTATAGCGAAACGCGATAGTGTTCAAGGAGTAATAAACGAATTAACCGTTGAGCTCAAAGACTTTGAGGCTCAAATAGCAGAAAAAGACACAGTCAAGAAGCCTCCGCTAGTGGCGTCAACCAGGGTGTACCGTTCTGAATTCAATCATTACTTCAAAGTACAAGGGAATGTAGAGTCTGATAAAAATGCTACTCTATACCCTGAAATTCCTGGTCTTATAAAAGCTATTCATGTTAAAGAAGGGCAGAAGGTTTCTGCTGGACAACGTCTTATCACATTAGATAGCGAAGTAATCTCGAATGCTATATCAGAAATAGAAACCAGTTTGGCTTTAGCTACGGATGTGTTTGAAAGACAAGAAAGACTCTGGAATCAAAATATTGGTTCAGAAATGCAATATCTTGAAGCTAAGAATAGAAAAGAGCAGCTGGAAAAAAGCATTGCTACACAAAGAAGTCAGCAGTCTATGGCAGTGCTGAAAGCTCCTTTTAGCGGTGTAGTAGATAAGATTTATCCCAAGTTAGGAGAGATGGGGAATCCACAAGCCAAAGCCATTTCAATAGTCAATTTAAATCAGCTTCACACCGTGGCAGATGTAAGTGAAAAGTACCTAGCTAAAGTAAAACCTAATGCTCCAGTAAGCATTTCTTTCGGAGAAGGAATGGATACTATTCCTGGAATGATCAATAACATAGGTAGCTCCATAAACCCAGCCAACAGAACCTTTGAAATAAAAGTTAACTTCAAAGAAAAACCTGAGTTTCTAAGGCCAAATCTTATGGCTGAGGTGGAAATCAATGATTTTAAGGCTGACTCTGCTGTAGTGATTTCATCATCAAATATTCTTCAAGACATAGATGAAAATAGCTTTGTTTACTGCGTAGTAAAGGAGAATGGAAAAAGCATGGCCAAGAAAACTATAGTTGAACCAGGCATGTCTTACCGCGGGAAAACCATGATTCTTTCAGGCTTAAAGGGTGGAGAAAAAATAGTGACTGAAGGTGCTAGAAAACTAGTAGACGGTAAAGAAATAAGATTGAACTAATTCCTAAATACTGCGTTGCAAAATGGAAAATCAAGAAAAAAAATCATCTGTAGTTAAGCATTTTGGTCTTTCTAATATTTCTATAGATAATAGAACCACTGTTTATGTAATAACAGCCATTATAGTGCTGGCGGGTTGGCTTGCGTATAGCGGTTTACCTAAAGAAGCATTTCCAGAAGTGGTGATGCCTGAGATTTATATCAACACACCATACCCAGGAAACTCACCTACTGAGATAGAAAAGCTAATTTCTTCTCCACTAGAAAAAGAGCTCAATGGAATTACCGGTGTAGATGATATTACATCTACATCTGTAGAAGGATTTTCAAGTGTAAAAGTCCTCTTTGATTTTAGTGTTACTCCAGATGAGGCACTGCTCAAGGTGAAAGACAAGGTAGACATTGTAAAAGCTGACCCGGATTTCCCGAAGGATTTGCCAGCAGACCCTAATGTGTTTGCCTCGAACATGTCTGAATTTGCTCCGGTAATGAATATTAATCTCTCTGGAAATTACTCAGTAGAAGAACTGGAGAAATATGCCGAAAGACTAGAAGATGAAATAGAAAAAGTTCCAGAAATAAACAAAGTGGAACTACGTGGAGTTACAGACAAGGAAATAAGCATAGAGGTAAACCCGCTAGAAATGAATGCACGTGAGCTTTCATTTAACGACATAGCAGGAGCCATTCAGCAAGAAAACCTCACCATAAGCGGTGGAGACGTGGTTCAGGATGATTTTAGAAGAGCCGTAAAAGTAGAAGGAAGATTTACTTCACCAGAAGAGATTTCTAACGTCATTATCAAGCGTGAAAACCAAGATGTGGTTTACCTACATGAAATAGCTGAGGTTAGATTTAGAGAAAAAGACAAGGAAAGTTACGCACGTGAGTTCAATCAGTCAGTGGTAATGCTAGATGTATTCAAGCGTTCTGGAGAAAACTTACTTACAGCCTCAGACCAGATACAGGAAATAGTAAAAAATGCCCAAGAAGAATACCTTCCAGAAAACATAGGAGTCAGTATTACCAATGACCAATCAGACCAAACCAGAACTCAGGTAGATGAGCTGGTAAACTCCATCATTTTTGGTGTAATGCTAGTAGTGGGAGTTTTGTTATTCTTTCTAGGATTAAGAAATGCCATATTCGTAGGAATAGCCATTCCGCTTAGTATGCTTCTATCTTTCTCTATTCTAAGTTTTATTGGGTTTACACTCAATGTCATGGTGCTCTTCTCATTAGTAATGGCACTGGGAATGCTGGTAGATAATGGAATAGTGGTGGTAGAGAACATTTACCGACTCATGGATGAAGGCATGAAACCCATTCCTGCAGCTAAACAAGGTGTAGGAGAAGTGGCTTTGCCCATTATAGCTTCTACGGCTACTACACTAGCAGCGTTTTTCCCTTTGATTTTATGGCCGGGAATTATGGGTGAGTTTATGAAGTATCTGCCTATCACACTAATAGTAGTTTTAGCCTCTTCACTCTTTGTAGCGTTGGTTATTAACCCAGTGTTTACTTCAGTATTCATGAAGGTAGAAGAGAAGAAAATTAATAAAGCTAAAGCAAGTAAAATCGCATTAGTGATGATTATTCTGGGAGTCCTTTTCAGCTTTGTTTTGACTTGGTTCGGAACATTATTACTAGCCGGAGCTATATTGGTTCTGTTAAATGCATTTGTTTTTGAAAAAGGAACAGAACTATTCCAAAAAGGGCTTCTTCCAAGATTAGAGAATTTCTATGAAAAATTCTTAGGTTGGGCATTGAGAGGATGGAATTCGGCACTGGTTTTCTGGGGAACGTTTGGACTTTTGATATTCTCTATAGTTCTTATGGTTGTAGCTCCACCTAAGATTTTATTTTTCCCAGAGAACGAGCCCAACTATCTGAATGTATATGCAGAAATGCCTATCGGTACAGACATAGATAAAACTAATGAAATAGCCACCATTATAGAGGAGAGGGTTGACTCATTGCTACGCAAAGCTTACTTAGACGAAGGAGGAGAATTAACAGTGGTAAAATCTGTAATAGGGCAGGTAGGAAACGGAACTTCCGACCCTATGGAAGGACCAGCTTTAGGGCCTACACCTAATAAAGCTAGAATTAATGTTAGTTTTATTAAAAATGGAGAAAGAGGGGAATATACCACTGCTCAAATTCAGGATACCATAAGACACATCTTATCCGATATTAAAGGAATAGACATTGTAGTAGCTAAAGACCCGGCTGGACCACCACAGGGAGCGCCTATCCAGGTGGAGCTTAGCGGAGAGGATTATTTGGCCTTAGTAGTAGAGGCCAAAGCAGTAAAGGCTAAAATAGAAGCGTCTCCTATTTCTGGTTATGAAGAACTTAAAATAGATGTGAATTTAGATAAGCCAGAACTTCTTATAGACTATGATAGAAATAAAGCTAGAAGATTTGACTTGAGTACAGGGCAAATAGGAGATGCTTTGAGAACCTCTATTTTTGGAAAAGAGATATCTACATTTAAGTATAAAGATGAAGATTATCCGATTAACATCCGTTTCCAAGAACAGTTTAGAACAGATGTTTCTTCTATTCTAGACCAGTCTATTACGTTTAGAGATCCTACCAATGGTAAAATAAAATCTGTGCCTATTAGTGCTGTGGCTAGCGTAAAGAAACAGTCTTCTTTTAACCAAGTAAAAAGAAAAGACCTAGACCGAGTAGTGAATATTACCTCTAACGTAGCCGGAGATGGAAATGCCACGGAGATAGTTACCCAAATCACCGAGCTATTGAAAGACCATAAGCTGCCGCAGGGTGTGAACATACGTTTTACTGGTCAGCAAGAAGAGCAAGCAAAAGAAATGAGCTTCTTATCTTCTGCACTAGGAATAGCTGTATTCCTAATTCTGCTCATAATAGTAGCACAGTTTAATTCTATTTCTACACCACTTATAATTCTGTTCAGTGTGTTGTTTAGTTTAACAGGAGTGTTCTTCGGGCTGCAGTTATTCCAAATGGAATTTGTGATAATGATGACCATGATAGGAATCATCTCGCTGGCAGGAGTAGTGGTGAATAATGCCATAGTGCTCATAGATTACACCAATTTAATTCGTGCACGAAAACGTGTGGAGCTTGGTTTAGCGGAAGATGAGCACGTACCTTTTGAGCACATAAGACCAGCCATTATAGAAGGAGGAAAAACAAGGTTGCGTCCAGTATTATTAACTGCTATTACTACTGTTCTAGGACTGTTTCCATTAGCAGTAGGTTTAAATATAGACTTCGTAGGGTTCTTGAGTACGTATGACGCCAATGTTTATGTTGGTGGAGACAATACTATTTTCTGGGGTCCTATGTCATACACGATTATCTTCGGGTTAACATTCGCTACATTCTTGACACTAATAGTAGTGCCGGTTATGTATCTTTTCCTAGCTAAAAAGAAATATCAGTGGGTATGGAAGGAACAGGTGGCTTAAACGTTCAAGTGGGCATAGATATAAAAAAAATAAGATCAGAGTTTCCCATTCTTCATCAAGAAGTTAATGGCAAACCACTAGTGTATTTTGACAATGCTGCCAGCTCTCAGAAGCCACAGCAGGTAATAGATGCCATAGATGATTATTACGGCCGTTATAATGCCAATATTCATAGAGGTGTTCACCATCTTAGTCAGGTAGCTACAGATGCATATGAAAAAGCTAGGAGAACAACTCAAGCTTTTATAAATGCTGAGCAAGAGCATGAGGTGTTATTCACAGCAGGAACTACGGATGCTATTAATTTAGTAGCTCAGACTTGGGGAAGACAAAACATTCAAAAAGGAGATGAAATTATTCTTACCCAGTTAGAGCATCATTCTAACATAGTGCCTTGGCAAATGCTAGCCGAAGAGAAAGGGGCGGTCATTAAAGTAATAGATATTAATGAGGCTGGAGAATTAGATGTGGAGGGGTATAAGGGTTTGCTTTGCAACGCTACAAAACTGGTAGCCTTTAACCACATTTCTAATGCCTTAGGAACCTTAAACCCAGCCAAAGAGATGATTTCTCTAGCACATGATGCTGGAGCTATAGTGTTAATAGATGGTGCACAATCTGTGCCTCACATGGAGGTAGATGTACAAGAGTTAGATGCCGATTTTTATACCTTCTCAGCCCATAAAATATGTGGCCCTACAGGAGTTGGTGTGCTGTATGGAAAAGAAGTCCTTTTAGAAAAAATGCCTCCATGGCGTGGAGGAGGAGAAATGATAAAAACTGTGAGTTTCTCTGGAACCACCTATAATGAGTTGCCATTTAAATTCGAAGCGGGTACTCCACACATAGAAGGAGGCATAGTAATGGGCGCTGCCATGGATTACCTAAACAACATTGGTTTAGAAAACATAGCTGCCTACGAGGCAGAATTACTAGACTACGGAATGCAGAAAATGGAAGCATTGGGCTTTATAGACTTCGTAGGGACGGCTAAAGAAAAAGCTTCAGTCATTTCTTTCAATATGAAAGACGCTCATCCGTATGATGTAGGAACCATCTTAGATAAACTAGGAATAGCTGTAAGAACAGGCCACCACTGCTGCCAGCCACTGATGGAACGCCTAGGTGTTCCAGGCACAGTAAGAGCGTCATTCGCCTTTTATAATACTAAAGAAGAGATAGATGCTATGGTTTCTGGATTGGAAAGGGCTCATAGGATGTTTTCTTAAGCTATAAGGAATCTAATCCTATTTTTTAGGGTTCTTTTTACTTATGCCTCTAATCCATAGGATTTATACTACGGCCAGATAATTTTAATTTATATCAGCCAGCTTTCAAGCACCCTGCTCTACTTCAAAATTAAAATAATTGTTTATCAAATAGTTAGCTAATTTTTTTAAAAACCACTGTCACGTTTATGGATGTAAAAGGATATTAGTAGTGTAGCGCTACAACTTTTACCAAAGTTTAAATCAATCCAGAAAAAAATTAAATAATGAAAAATTTAGTAATAAATAGTATTGCCCTGATATGCTGTAGTGCCCTCCTCTTCTTAGCCTCATGTGAAAAAGAGAATTTAGACGACACAGAAACTGTGATAACAGATCCTCAAGGAAACGGAGAAGATGAGTTTGACTGCCTAGAATTGGCATTAAACTATGGAGACGCATGTCAAGGTGAGGGTTTCACAGGAGTTGTAACTCAAAACTGTGAGTGTGATGAGATAATTGTAGAAGGATGCGACTCAGTTACAAATTTATCGGCCTCCTTTTTAGAGGATTTTCCTGAAGGAGTTCCAAGTGGATATTTTTCAATTGGGGATGAATGTTCTACTGCAAGCGATCAGTCTGGATTCATTAATGAGAACTGCTATTGTGAAGCAATAACCGTTGAATTTGACTGTCCAGAGTTACAGGCTAACGAAGGTGACCCATGCTTTGTTGGTGATGTGGGTGGTCAAGTCGATCAAGACTGTAATTGTATTGTAGATGATGAGGAGAGCTTCTGCTACGAATTAACAGGAGCCAGTCCTAATTATACAAGCGGATACATTGGAGACGAATGTTGGACTTTGAATAACGAACAAGGAGCTATTAGTGAAAATTGCGAATGTTTAGCTAATAATCCAGATCTTACCGATTGTCCAGACTTCTACGAGTCAGGAGTTGGAGCTAATTTTGGAGATGAGTGTGAAGCGTTAGATGTAGGAACTGGATTCTGGTACACTGGAATAATTGATGAAAACTGCAGCTGTGAGCCTGTAGACTGTCAAAACCTTGGTCTAAACGTAGGTGACCCATGCCAAGGCGGTTGGGGAATAGTAACTAGTGATTGTGACTGTGTAGAAAACCCAGACTAATCATAGCCAAACAACTTTTATAACGGAAGCTTAGAGCACTTAAATAGAAGTGCGCTAAGCTTTTTAAGTGGATGAGAATAGAGAAAGAATGCATAGAGGGGTGTTTAAGCGGAGAAGCTACTTCACAAAGGAAGCTTTACAACATTTTATTGCCATATTTAAATGCTCTCTGCAGAAGATACCTAAACGACACCTCTCATGTAAAAGACATTCTGCAAGAGTCCTTTATTCTCATCTTTAAAAACATTAGCCAGTTTGATTCAGAGAAAGGAGCATTTCACTCCTGGGCCAGCAGAATAGTTATCAATCTGAGTCTGAAGCATAATAAGAGTAGTAAAAGCAGATTTTATAGTGAGCTAGATAAACAAGAAAAACTGCCCGAGGTAACCCCAGACGTGCTGAACCAGATGACAGATCAGGAACTCGTACGGTTTTTAAAAACCATGCCTCCTAACTATTATGAGGTGTTTAACCTGTACACAGTAGATGGATTCACGCATGAAGAAATAGCACAAATACTCAGTATTAAAGTAAGCCTGAGCAGAAAAAGATTAGCCAGAGCCAGAGCATGGCTGCAGGCTAAACCTAAAAGCCTAAACTCATTACTAGGCGATTACAGATTCTCAATAAGTTAGCAGATGAATAAGTTAGAACAAGACATAAAAAACAGACTTTCTCAGTCCGCTTCTCTAGAAGGTATAGATAGTGAGAGCTTATGGAGTTCCATTTCTAATGCTGCTCCAGTACAAACACCTGAGAAGAAAAGACGTTTTGGGTTTGTGTGGTTCTTAGGAGCTGCCCTTTTAGCTAGTTGTGTTTACGTGGCTATGTCTACTCAGCCAGCTCAGAAAGTAGCATATACACCTAGAGAAGCAGGAGAAATAGCTCAGGTTGAGCTTACGTCTGAGCAGGAAAGTAATACTGTAAACACAGGTTCAGAATTAGCGTTGCAACGCGAATCAAGCTCGAACAACTACCTATTAAACTCTAACCACAAAGCAACGGCTATTCAGACTAACGCAGCAGAGCAGAGAATAGAGGCTAATGAGCGCGAATTATTAAACGATGTAAAATCGTATCCTACTCATGGTTCAAATAAAACTAGTATTGAGAATTCCGAGACTAGAAATACTAATTTCCCGAATATAAACGACATAGACTATTATGAAAATGAGAGGGATGCTCTAGATTATTCTGAGAATAATAGTAAGGAAGCTAAAACTGTAGCTTTTGAAAATCAGTCTAATTACATAGAAACCGATAGTGCCCAGAATACATTAAAGAAAACAGATGAACCTCCTGTATCGGAATTAGATGCCATAGCTCATGCACTTAAAGTAAATAGGGGAGAACAAGATTTGACTGTTCCCAATGAAGAATATTCAGATAATATCAGTCATTTAGAAAAAGATGAGCAGCTGTTAGAAATGACCTTTAGAACAGGGGCACTAACTGAAAGTACCCTCACCACTAAACCATGCGGAACCATGAATAGCACAGATTTCAGGAAGCCGCTAACCTTCAGTTTATATGCTGGAACAGTGCTAGCTCAGAGTAAATTCAGCGCTTCAGAAGCTGAGTTAGAGGAAAGTTTAAACTCTAGCATTACCCCAGAATTAGGTTACCGCTTAGGTGGAGCGTTGCAATTAAAAGAAGCAAAAAACTGGAACCTTATAGCAGGACTAGAATACAGCCAGTGGAACGATAGATTAGACAACGTATTTAACACAGACACCATGGTTACCATGAATCAAGAGTTGGTTCCCGCGGTGAATATTAGAACGGTTAGGCATTATAATAAGGTATCGGTTCTGAGCATTCCTGTAGAGTTTACGTTGTTTAAAGATACTGAAAGACTGAGGTTTGGCCTTGGGTTGGGAGCCAGTTATTCGTTCGTCTTTGGTCAGGAAGGCAGACTCCTAGGAGCGGAAACTCCAGTAATAGATTACTCACAGTCCAACCAGCGTTATTCAAATTTCTTGAGCGGAAGAGTTACGCCATCTCTAGGTTTAAAGCTTTCAGAAAAAGTAATGCTGAACGCCCTGTGTACTTTCAGTTTCCAAGGTCATGGAAACACCTCGTTTAGTAACTTCAAGAGCAGTTCTGTGGCTATTATGCCAGCAGTGGGAGTGAGTATTAGATTTTAAGATTAGAGCATAGAAGAAGGTAGTATTAAAGATAAGCGGTAATGTTTTGTATACTTACAGAGCAAAACTGAACACAATGGAACGCTTCACTTTATCTGCTCTAGTATTCTTCATTTTTTTTCTGCTTCGGCTCAAATTCCAGATTACTTCGGAAATAATCCAGAGTGGAGGATAGACGCTTCAGGAGACCCCCCTTGTATTTATAATGACGAAAAGGTATTTTTTGTAGCTGGAGATAGTATTGTAGATGACACTCCGTTTAAAGTAATTAATTATAGAGTTTACACGACATATTCTTTGGAAGGATCAGGGCGAATAGTTGTCCTGGTCCAACTTACTATGAGGGATCTTATGGTTTGTATAGACAGCAGGAAAGAAGCATTTATAAAATCGAATCGGGTATTGAAGAACTGGTAGCTAACTACAATTATCAAGTTGGAGATAGTATTTTCCAATATGGGTATTTTACCGGAGGAGTTATAGATTCTATTTCTGTAGAACAAATCGGTGACCAGGACAGGTTCCAGTTTTGGTATAGTGATGTACAGCAAGGGGGAGAGGCCAGTTTATAGAAGGAGTTTCTACTATTAGTGACGTGAGTGGTGAGCTGTTTAGTACCTATGCTCAAGCTTTCATAAGTATGTATAACCCGATTTACATCTGTTTTAGTGAGAATGGTGAAACTGTCCATGAGAACCCTTACAATTGGGAGGGAGCTTGTTATTTCAATGTTTCTATTATTGAAAATAAATCAATAGAGGTCGGTGTTTTTCCTAACCCCTTCAATGAGAAATTTTCTATAAGCTCCTCTAAAAATGCTGTTTATCGAATACTGAATTCAGCAGGACAAAATGTGCAAGAAGGAGTAATTTCGATTGGAGAACAGAGCTTAACTACTCAGGATCTAAATAAGGGAGTTTATTTTCTTCAGGTTTCTTCTGAAAGTGGAGGGCTCTCGATTCATCGACTAGTTAAAATTTAATTTTATATGAAACCAATAAAATCTTTCACGCTCTATAAGGTCTGAGTTAAATTTCAATATTTACTGAAACTTTAAAAACATTTAGTATCTTTACACCGTATTACTAAGGGTATGACACTAAAAGAAGCACATAACGAATTCATAGGAGCGTGGGGAAGCTTAGGTAGTAGTTGGGGTGTGAATAGAACCATGGCTCAGATTCATGCGCTCTTACTGGTAAGCATAGAGCCGCTTTCTGCAGAAGACATAATGGAGAAGTTAAATATCAGCCGTGGAAATGTGAATATGAATGTACGAATGCTCATAGATTGGGGGCTGGCAGATAAGCGTTTTCTAACTGGTGAGCGTAAGGAATTCTTTGTGGCCGGTAAGGAAGTTTGGGCCATGGCCAAGCAGGTGGCTAGAGAGAGGAAGAAGAGGGAGTTAGAGCCATTGCAACGCACATTAGAGAAATTAAAGTTAGATAAAGCCACTACTCCACAAGAGAAAGAGTTTGAGAAGCTAATAAACGATTTAGGACAATTCGCAGACAGCGCAGACGGGCTGTTAAGCAAGTTCATTAACTCTAAAAAGAATTGGATTTTTAAATTGGCTAGTAAACTATAGCCTCTTTTTTTTAACTAGAAGTTTCATTAAATACTGAAAGTTATGAATACATTGAAAAGAAAACCACTCCACGGCCAAGCTCTTATTTACGATAAAGACTGCCCTATGTGCTGTGTGTACACCAGTGCTTTTATTAAAGCAGGGGTGCTAGATGAGAACGGACGAGAACCATATAACGATAAAGCCAGCGATTCTGAAGAATGGGATGCCGAAAGGGCTAAGAATGAAATAGCTTTAGTTAACTATGAAAACGGAACGGTGACTTATGGCATAGATAGCATGTTTACTGTCGTAGGTCATCGTTTTGGCTTTTTAAAACCGCTGTTTGGCTGGAAACCATTTCACTGGTGCATGAAGAAATTTTACAGCTTCATAAGCTATAACAGAAAAGTTATAGCGCCTCCAGCTAGGAATGCAGCTAAAATCACCTGTATTCCAGATGTAGATTTGAAATACAGAGGATTGTACCTGCTTTTTGCCTGGATTACTAGCGCGGTTATTCTAGCTGGATTTACTAGTCTGCTAGAGCCACTCGTTCCGGCCAGCACATTCTGGCGAGAGATATTAATATGTGGTGGTCAGATCATATTTCAAACCGCTGCACTCCTCACAATTAGAAGAGAAGAAAAAACCATGGATTACCTGGGGAATATGATGACAGTGAGCTTAGAAGGCGCCTTATTGCTAACGCCACTAATGTTGCTGAATTACTTGTGGGCTGTGCCTGCGGAAGTGGCCATGGTGTATTTCTTTAGTGTAGTATTGTTCATGTTTGTGATTCACTACAGAAGAGTAAAAAGTATAGGCCTAGGAGTACAGTTATGCCTCACCTGGCTATTTTACCGTGTAATGCTACTCCCCATTATTCTATGGGTTTAATTTTAAAACTAACCTAAAATGAAAAAGATAATTATAGCAGGAGGAACAGGTTTTATAGGAGAAACCTTAATCCGAAAATTCGAAAAAAGCCATGCTGTGATTGTGCTCAGTAGAAAGCACCTCATGGATACTAAACACGTAAAGTATGTAAAGTGGAATGGAGAACATATTCTAGCAGATCTTAGCATTTTTGAGAAGGCGGAGGCACTTATAAACCTCTGCGGTAAAAGTGTAAACTGCAGGTATACAGAAGAAAATAAGCAGGAGATTTATGATAGTAGAATTAAGCCGAGCATGGCTCTAGGAAAACTAATAAATAGCCTAACACAGCCACCTAAACTATGGCTAAGCACTACCAGTAGCACCATTTATAAACACAGTCTGACGAAAGCTCACACAGAGAGTAATCATGAATTTGGCCATGGGTTTTCTATAGATGTGTGCCATAAATGGGAAGGCGCCATAAATAATATCAGTACTCCTCACACTAGAAAGGTGCTGCTCAGAACCAGCATAGTGTTAGGTAAAAATGGAGGAGCCATGAAACCACTCCTAGCTGTAACTAGATTAGGCTTAGGTGGTAAGCAGGGCAATGGCCAGCAAAAAATAAGCTGGATTCATGAGGGTGATTTGGCTAATCTAGTGGCTTTTCTCATAGAAAGGGAAGATTTGAGTGGTGAGTTTAATGCAGCTAGTACTAGACCAGAAACCAATCAACAATTTATGAGGGTCCTCAGAAAAACATGGAGAATTCCTTTTGGATTACCTACTCCAGCCTGGATGCTTCATGTAGCTAAACTCATTATAGGAACTGAGCCTGAGCTGGCCTTGAAAAGTAGATTCCTATTACCTGAGAAAGCAATAAATGCTGGGTTTGAGTTTCAATACTCAACATTACAGCACGCCTTTAAAGAGATTAAAGACAGAATAGAACCTAAGAAGGAGAAAATTACAGATTGGGGTTAAAACCAAATACAAATGAATCTAGAACACATCAAACAAAACGTCAAGTGGAAAGACCTCGTAAAGCTCACTCCTCGAGAAAAATTCATAGAAAACACACTGTGCTTTCCCTGGCTCATAGCCTCTTTAGTGGCCGCTTATAATGAGTATTATCTTTTGGCATTGCCATGTTCAGCCATGTATTTTCTGACCTCACGTAGGCAGAGTCATAACGGCTATCATAATGCGCTAGGCATCTCCCAGTTTTGGACGCGATGTACACTTTATTTCAATAGCACATTCATGCTAGCTTCTCTGCATGCCATTAAGCATAACCATATGAAACATCATAAGGAAGCTCTTAGTCATGAAGATTATGAGCGAAGAATAGCAGAAATGAAATGGTGGAGAGCACTCGTTCATGGCCCTTTTCACTGGGTATATATGCATGGAGTGGCACTAAAAGAAGGAAGGAGAAAAGAGGCCCCTCATATTCTATTAGAATTAGTGTTAGTGCTGGGTTTATTAACCGCAGCCATGGGTTTTCAGATTCACTTTCTGATTTACCATATGGCGTTTATGATTCTGGCAGAGTGCCTGCTCCCGTTTTTCACAGTATGGGTCGTACACCATAGGTGTGATGAGCATAAACTGGCTAATATTCAGCGTAGCAAAGTAATTAACTTCCTAACCATGAACATGATGCTGCACTTAGAGCACCACCTGTTTCCAGCAGTTCCAGCCATTAAATTAGGAGTATTATCTAAGCGGATTGATGATTTTGAGGTGAATAGAAAGGGTAAATAGACATGGGTTATTTACTGAATTTCCCTGTTTTCTTATCATACCCATAAGGGCAATGTTTGCAGCCACTCTTGCAGCAGTGGCCGCGTTTGAGGTGGTACTTTTCAGTAAACACTACAAATCCCTCCTCGCTATAATAAAAATCTTCAGGATCTAGCTGATTAAATTTCCCGAAACTCCCCTCTTCTGACATCTGTTTGGCTTAATTTCTGTCTCCAAAGCTACAGAACAATTTCGTTTAAAGATCTAGGTATATAGGCTAATAGAGCTTATGAAACAATTAGTTGAAATAGAGCGCAATAAAATTCAGGAATTACATTTAGCTTTAAACATCAGTATTAACTGATCTACTTATATTTGAGTTATGAAAAAAATACTAGTAGTTTCAATTTTAATTTTAGTAAGTCTAATAGCATATGCTGAGAAGTGTGAGGGGACGATTATCATGCTAAATAATGATACTGTTGAATGTACTTTCGTTCTTCGAAATCTCAGAACTACACACGTAGGAGAAAGATTAGTTATGTACAAAAAAATGGAAGCCATAGTGAAGGGCAAACGAAAATTTTATGCTGCTAAAGACATTTCAGGCTTTACAATTAAGAGTTCAGAAAAATGGTTTATTTATGATAGTGTTAACACCTTGTCTTCGGATGGAACATTATTTATGTGCAGAGAACATGATGGTGAAGCTCTTTTGGTCCACACATGTATTCAAGGCGATATTATTACTGGGGATGTTACATATCATCATGTAATCAGGAAAAAAGAGGAAGAAAATCAAGCGCATTTTTCGCATGACAACTTCTCCGTAAATGGGAGTTTAGTTACTTTTTTTGAAGACTGCCCGGTGATTTTAGACAAGATAGAGTCTAAAGAGGCAGTTTTAACTAGTGCTAACACCTACTTAGAGCTAGCTAAACTCTATGAAAATGAGTGTTCTAATTAATGTTTCTGACTGTTTCATTCTAGGTCGAGCGTTAAAAACTTAAACCTAAAAATCGTCTCTCTTCTAACAGCCGCTTGGCTTAATTTTACACTTAAGCTAATGAACACACAAACTCAAGCCGAAGAACTCTTCACTTTTCCTAAAGTTCAAAACCAAAAAGTAGAATTCTACTGGGAAGGAGAGGATTATAAGTTTACCATTAACCGCTTAGATGAGGTGAGTGATGACGCCAGCGGAAATAAGTTTTTTAAACTAAAGTATAACGTCTTTTCAGCGTTGCAACGCCAGAAAGAAACCATTCTCACATTCGGAGGCCCATGGAGTAATCACATTTATGCCACCGCCTCTACCTGTAAAAAACTCAGCTTAAATTCCATAGGCATTATAAGAGGCGAAGAACCAATACACTATTCCGATACTTTAAAGCATGCCAGAACATGTGGTATGGAACTGCATTTCATTTCTAGAGAAGAATACAGAGAAAAAAACGAAGATTATTTTAAGGCTTGGCTCAGAGATGAGTTTGGTAGTTTTCAGCTGGTGCCAGAAGGGGGTTCTAACTTTCTGGGTGTTCAAGGCTGCATGGAAATTCCACCGCATTTTCCTGAAGAAGCCACAGAAGTGTACATGGCAGCCGGCACAGGAGCTACAGCTGCCGGAGTGCTCTTAGGTGGTAAAAACAGAGTAAACGTAGTAAGCGCTTTAAAAGGAGGTGAGTTTCTCAGAGACGACATTAAGTCGCAGATTTACTGGTCTACAGTGAGTGATGAAATTACAGATGAAGTGTTAGAGCGAATGAATTTAATTACAGATGCTCATTACGGTGGCTATGCTAAAACTACTCCAGAGCTCATTCTTATGATACAGCATTTTTACGAGCAGACTGGCATCAAATTAGAGCCCATTTACACGGGAAAAGCCCTATCAGCAATGCTACGCGATATGAAAACTGGCAGAGTCTCTAACGATGGAAGCGCACTGTTAGTTCATACCGGTGGACTTCAAGGAATACCAGGCATAGAATCTAGAATAAAGGCCAAGCTCTTTTAAATGTAGAAATTGAGAATGAGGAATTTGGGAATGGAGAATTTGGGAGGAAGGAATGAAGAATTTGGAAATGGGAAGTGAGCAGTGTGTTAAAGAGCGAAGCGAATTCAGAAAAAAGAATCAACCCGCAGAGCGAAGTGATTACCTAAGTGAGCCAGCAAACAAAACACATCACAAATCGGAGACGTATTTTCAGTGATTTTAGGCTCACAGTTTCAAGGCGCGAAAAATTCTCTGGGCTGAAGCGCACTCTAGTTCGTGAAGGTCAGATAATTTTTCAGCAACGCAGAAAATGAGGTGCCAAAATCTATGAAAAAGTGACAGGGCAACGAATTGCCCTGCCTAACCTAACTTTAAACTATGTGTAATACTTACACAAAATCTCTGAGGTCTTCACCTCATCAATTCCTTCCAAATATAGTGTTTCTAATGAACAAATGAAAGCTAATTGGTTAATAGTCAATAATTGTTGGGAGAAAGTGACTGTTTCATCTATTTCTAAGTTCTAAAGATTAAATGAAATGTGGCTGAAAGTAAGGAGGTGAAGTCTAAGCTAAAACAAGAGGGTTTTTAATTTATTTCAGCATTAGCATACTAATAAGAGGAAGTTAATGATCTTTCTAGAAGCCAATAATAGTTCTAACTTTGTTAGACAACACACGATTATGAAAATGATGAAAGTACTCTATACCCTTTTTGCAAGCTTTTTAACTATAGCACTTTGTTCCCAGACGGTGGGAACTGTAGAACTCAATAGCCAGCTCATAGAAGAAGGTTATACGTTAATGGCCCCATTAGGACATAACAGTACTTACCTTATAAATAATTGTGGTGAAGTGGTTAATAGGTGGGAAAGTCAGTACTCGCCAGGGAATGAGGTGTTTATAACAGAAGAAGGAAATTTATGGAGGGCAGGTCAGGTTCCTGGAGATGGCCTAATAGGAACAGGTGGTAGAGGAGGAATTATAGAGTTATTTAATTGGGAAGGTCAAGTTATTTGGAGTTATGAAAGATGCAGCACAGAGGAGTGTATGCACCATGATTTCAAATTATTACCAAATGGAAATTTATTGATCTTAGTTTGGGATGCGTATACTTATGAAGAAGCTGTGGCGCAGGGAGGTATTCCTGAAGATTTAAGCGCTAATAGTGGTGTGTGGTCTGAATATTTAGTAGAAATAGAACCTAATTTAGAAGAGAATAATTCTGCCACTGAAGTTTGGCAGTGGCACGTGTGGGATCACTTGGTTCAAGACCATGATGATGCTCTCCCAAATTTCGGAGTAGTGGCTGAAGAGCCAGGGAAAATCAATTTAAATTATGTACAGTTCACTCAGCCAGACTGGCTTCATGCTAATGGTATAGATTATAATACAGAGTTAGACCAGATTATAATGAGTGTGCCTCATTTTGATGAGTTCTGGATCATAGACCATAGTTTAACACAAGAAGAAGCTGCCACAGACGCAGGAGATTTGATTTACAGATGGGGAAATCCATCTTCTTATGGTAACGGTAATGAAGAGGATGTAAAACTTTATTTTCAGCATAACCCACATTGGATTCCAAGTGGAATGAGACATGAAGGAAAAATTATGGTATTTAATAATCAAGTTCCTGCTGGAGATTCATTGAGCTCCAATGTTATAATCTTAGATCCTGAATTAGATGAATTTGGGAATTACCAACTGAGCGGTAGTACTTTTGGACCTGAGGTGCCCAGCTATGAATTTCAGTTGCCTCCTGAATTAATGTCTAGAAAAGTATCTGGAGCCCAAATGCAGCCTAATGATAATTTGCTTATCTGTTCGGGGTCTAACGGAACCATTTTGGAAATTACCGAACAAGAAGAAGTGGTGTGGCAGTATAAAATTCCAATAAATGATTTAAATGAATATTTTGAACAAGGAGATGACCCAGCTGGACACATTAAATGGTTATTCCGAGCTTATAAGTATAGCCCAGACTATGAAGGGTTTGAGGATAAAGATCTTTCCCCTGGGTTACCCATTGAAACTAATGGTTCACAGTCGTTTTGTGTGGTAAATAGCATAGCGGATGTACTTACCGAAAAAGTCTCTATCTACCCAAATCCTGTATTGGATGCATTAAGCATTGATTCAGAAAACGGAATAAATCATGTGGTATTACTGAATAGTACAGGCAGTTTAGTGTGGGAGTTAGACCGACTTGAAAGTTCTAGAATAGACATGTCTGATTTAAATTCTGGGATATATTATTTACAACTTACTCTGGGTAGCGGTCAGATTATAACCTCGAGGGTCATTAAGCTGTGATTCTGTCTACACAGGGCATTTTACTGCACACTATAAAGCACTCAGATAGCAGCGCGGTGCTGCAGATATTCACTAAAGAGTTTGGTAGAAAAGCATATTTCTTAAGAGGACTTTCTAAGAAAAAAAACAGCCCTAGATCCTTACTTTTTCCTTTGGCTATCTTAGATCTTCAGGTCACAGACAGAGATAATAAGTCTTTACAGCAGGTCAGAGATATTAGTCTAGCCAGACCTACTTTCGAGTTGGTTTCAGATCCTGTGAAAGGGTGCATGACCATGTTTATAAATGAGATTCTGCATAAGAGCATAGAACAGAATTATCAGAATGATGTCCTTTATGAATTCCTTGAAAATGCCATTCAGTTATTAGATGTAACTGAGCATGTTAAGAATTTCCATTTGTGGTTTTTGTTAGAGTTGAGTAAGTATTTTGGGTTTCATCCTACACGTTTTAGCGTTGCAACGCGAAAGAGAATCTCATTTAACTTAGAGGCAGGCGAGTTTACTTTAGAAACAGATCTATTCGGCCCACATTTAGACGTAAGTACTTCACGGGAGCTGAATAATATTTTGGGTATGAATTTTGATACATTGAGCATTCACCAAATGGCTCCGTCAGCTAGAAAAGCTCTGCTGAATGGGTTGGTGAACTACTACATCATTCATGTGCCTAATCTTAAAAATGTAGCTGCACTAGATGTTTTAGATACAGTATTTGATTTTTAGAAGAGGATGAGAAGTATAGTAGTATTAGTGCTGAGTATTTTAGTGAGTGCTGTAGGAATAAGTCAGGATATTATCATTAGAGATGCCTATGACCAAAAAGCACTAGCTAAGGCAGAAGTGTCTAATGATAAAGGTATAATTGTATTTACCAATAGAAAAGGCATTTTTCAATTAGATACTTTTAAAAATGACGCTTTAATTTATGTGACTTACACAGGGTATTACACTAGAAAAGTGGTGGTTAATGACATTTCTAAAAAAGATCCTACCATTAAACTCACATCCAAAACCATGCATTTAGAAACAGCTAATGTCACTCCTAAAGGAGAAAGTACAGCGGCTGAAGCTACTCAGCAAATAGAAGTTATAGAGTCTAGAAAAATCCAATTCGGAAACCCTGCCACTACTGCTTCTGTATTAGAGAATTCTGGTTTGGTTTCTATTCAAAGGAGCCAATTAGGAGGGGGGAGCCCTCAGATAAGAGGCTTTGAAGCTAATAAAGTACTTCTGGTTATAGATGGTGTAAGAATGAATAATGCCATATACAGAAGCGGACATGTACAAAATGCCATTACAGTAGATGCCAATGTGCTGGATAAAACAGAGGTGTATTTTGGTCCGTCATCAGTATTGTTCGGAAGTGATGCGCTAGGAGGGGTAATTCATTTTAAAACGAAGAAACCCGTTTTAGCCGAAGAGTTTAATAAAAATATTACGCGGGTAAATGTGATGGGAAGAATGGCCAGCGCCAGTCAGGAAAGAACCTTACATGCAGATATAATGTATGGCGCTAAAAAGTGGGGCATGCTCACTTCCATTACACACACGGATTTTGGAGATTTAAGAATGGGTGCCAATAGGCAGCACGGTTATGAAGAATGGGGACTAGTGCCACAGTACATTACCCAAGAAGAAGGAGTAGATGTGATTAGAGATAATGCAGACCCTAACATTCAGAAATACACTGGATATAGCCAGATAGATTTTCTTCAGAAATTCACCTACAAGGCTTCTGAGCGCACAGAGTTCAATGTGAATTTTCAGTACAGTAACAGTTCAGACATTCCTAGGTTCGACCGGTTAAATGATGTGAGAGATGGCCAACTCAGATTTGCAGAGTGGTATTATGGTCCGCAGAGAAGAACCCTCACAACTGTAAACGCCCACCTTACCGATAGAAAACACTTTACTGAGGCTAATATTACTCTGGCTCACCAGCGCATAGATGAAGATAGAATAGACAGAGGCTTCGGCAGGACTTCTAGATTTATGAATGAAGAAGATGTAAACGTGGTCAGCTTAAATGCAGATTTTTCATTAGAAAAGAATCCCACTACCACTTGGTTTTACGGAGCAGAAGTCACTTATAACCATGTAGAATCCACTTCTACAGAAACTAACATTCAAACAGGAGAAGTTTTAGACGCCATTACCAGATACCCGAATGGTGGCAGTGATTACAGCACTATGGCTGTTTATGCCAGTAGAAATAAAAAATTAAATGAAAAGCTGGAGTGGAATTTCGGGCTGAGGTACAATCACACGCTTGCAGAATCTGAGTTTTTCAGTACTGAGTTCTTTGAGTTGCCATATAACAGCATTACTATTAATGATGGAGCACTTACAGGAAATGTAAGCTTACTATACAGGCCTAACACTGAGTGGAAAATAGCAGGAGGCATAGCCAGTGGGTTTAAGAGTCCTAATGTAGATGATTACGGAAAAGTGTTCGAACGAGATGGATTCGTAGTAGTGCCTAATTCAGATTTAAAATCCGAGTATGTGTACTCTGCAGACTTCACTGTAGAGCGGGCATTACTAGAGCAGAAGTTACTGATTTCAGCCACACCTTATTATACTTATTTGACTAATGCCATAGTGCGCAGAGATACAGTATTAAATGGAAGCGATCAGTTCCTCTTCGAAGGAGACTTAGCCAAGGTCACTACTAATAAAAATGCAGCCCAAGCTCACATTTACGGAATATCGGCTAAGGTGCGTTACTCGCTTAATGACGAATGGTTAGCCTCAGCCACATATAATTATACTTATGGCCAAGACTTGTCTGATGATGTGCCTATGTCTCATATTTCTCCTCAGTTTGGGAAAGTGAATGTGGAATATCAGAAAGGCAGATTCACCGCAGAAGCATTTATGCTGTATGCCTTTTCTAAAGATGCTGACAGGTTCGGGCCAGGTACTACTGATAATTTAGCCGAAGCAGTAGAAGAGGGTATTCCAGCATGGCACACGTTTAATCTTAGAACCAGCACTAAGGTGTCTAAAACCGTAATTCTTCAGGTGGCTGTAGAAAACATTTTAGACCTGCATTATAAAACCTTTGCTTCAGGCTTAAGCTCTCCAGGAAGAAATTTCATAGTCTCTGTTAAGAGTTTCTTTTAACCTGCTCAATTCACTCAGATTTCTTAGCTAGGGTTTAACACATCCAAAAACACGGTTCAAGTTATTACAAGTCAAGTTCCCCTCAGTGGAGGGGTGACTTGCTAAACACCTTATTTTAAAATTACTAGGTAGCGCTCACTAGCAAGTCGGGGTAGTTGCTATGCAAAAGCATCTTCATATAAGCAGATCATAGAAAGCACTCTAGGTAATAGTAACTCATTCGAGACGACTACAACATAGCTCTTTCCCTAACTCAGAAAACGATAAATAAACGAAGCTGAGAAACTTCAAAATATAGTGGAGTGAGTCACTGTAAGCTTTCTTGTTAACCACTATTTTTGGGCTTCTATGAGATTTTCAGAAACAGTAGGTCAGGAGTCGGTAATTACCAAACTCACCCACTCCGTTAACAATGGCAGAATAAGCCATGCCCAGCTGTTCTATGCCAAAGAAGGCGCAGGAGCGCTGCCTCTGGCTCTGGCATATATTCAATTCATAGCTTGCCCTAACCGCTCAGAAACAGACTCATGCGGCCAATGCGCTACGTGTAAAAAGCTGAGTTCATTTTCTCATGCCGATTTGCACTTTGCTTTTCCTATAATTAGCGGAGCTAAGATCTCAGACTCAGATGCGTTCATAGCAGAGTGGAGACAACTCATTTCTAAAACGCCTTACTTCTCATTTGTAGATTGGAGAGAAATGATAGGAGCCGAAAAAAAGCAGCTCAATATTCCTGTAAAAGAGTCGGATCGGATTTCTAAAAAGCTCAGTTTAAAGTCTTACGAGGGAGGCTATAAGTTCATGGTAATCTGGCTGGCAGAATACATGAAAGCCCCTACAGCTAACAAGCTATTAAAGCTCATAGAAGAGCCACCAGAAAAAACACTCATCATTTTGGTTACCAATAATTTTGAGAACATCATTAGCACCATTCTCAGCAGAACCCAACTCGTAAAGCTGAACATTCCTAAAGATGAGGAAGTGGCCACTTACCTCACCCAGAATTATGGTGTTTCAGAAGAATCTGCTGCGCAGAGTGCGCGCCTGGCTGATGGAAATGTAGCTCAGGCCATACACCTGGCTAAGAATGAAAACCCAGATGCCAATCACTTAGAAATCTTCACTGTGTTAATGAGGGCCGCCTATAAGAAAGACATAGTGGCCGCCATAGACTGGGCAGACAGCTTGCATAAGCTGGGACGTGAGGACCTAAAGCAGTTTCTCACCTATTCCATGCATATGGTGAGGCAGTGCATCATAGGAAACTATGCAGGAGTAGCCATGAGAAAACTAAATGATCAAGAGAGCGCCTTTGCCAATAAGTTCTCGCCTTTCATTAACCATAGTAACGTCATAGAAGTCTACGAAGAATTGTCAAAAGCCGAAGCAGACATAGCTAGAAATGGCTACGCTAAAATCATTCTTTTAGACATGGCCATAGAGTTGTTCAGGAGGATTAAACCTAGAAAGGGATAGGTTAAGCGGATTCTAATATTGGTGAAGTTGATAAGTCAGATTCTAATACCAGTAGGGTTGATAGGTGCACAAGGGTTTGATTCAGTTACATCTCTATCATACCTTCGCACTGTTTGTTTTTAGTAGAATCCTGTAGTATAAGATTCCTCTTGCTGGATCTAAATTTTTATCTTTGAAAGACATGGGAGAATTAATTACAGTAGAAAAGTTCATTAAGAAGTAATGAGAGTATTAATAGCCTTCATAATTTCAGTTTTTAGTCTTTTACAAACAAGTGCACAATTCACTTACTTTGAAGAAAATTGGCCCTATGAACCGTGGGGCCAGGTTTCTGGCGGTGCCCAAATAGAGCTTTCAGAAGGTGGTTATGTTATAGCCTGTTCACCAAATGAGGGTAATGGATTTGGTTTTGGCATTTTAGAAATCGATGTTCTATCTGAAATAGAATCGATGTTCTATCTGAATACTGGAGGTTTAACTGAAAACGGAATTTCGGATACGTTCATTACCACTTCAGATGGCGGGTCTATCTATGCAGGAGATGAATTTCTTAGGCAATGGGCAGTCAAATTTGATGAAAATTATGCTATAGAATGGGAATACTTTTTTCCTTACACTGATGAAGAAGATGAGTTTTTTACTTCTGTAATAGAGCTAAACGATGGTTTTTTGTTTTCTGGTTACATTTCTGCTGCAGATGGAGCTACGGAGAATCCAGTGTTTCTATTTAAAACTAGTTTACAGGGTGATTCTTTATGGTTTAAAGAAATTGATTCTCAATTTCTTCAGTTGACTACTATTACAGACGTTGTTGTATTAGATAATGATCACTTTCTATTAGAAGGTACTGATAGGTCTATAAATGAGAGATTTTTAATGAAAGTAGGATCTAATGGAGTTTTAGAGGATACAGAATCAAACTTGTACTTTTTCAACGAACAAATACCCATTCAAACTGGAGGTGATATGATTCAATCTGCTGATGGAAATGAAATCTTAGCTTTTGCTCAAACTGATGAAGAATCGTGGAATGGTCAGGGAAGTTCAGGTAACAACTATCAGTTCGCCATTATGGAATTTGACGGTGAAAATATGGAAGTGATCAATGAAATTACCTATCCTACATTTTATGAAGATCATTTAATTATTGATTTTCTTCAGACACCAGATGGTGGTTATGCCATTTTAGGAATTCATGGTAATGGACTACCCAGAAGTTTTATTAAAAAGGTAGATGCAAACTTTCAAGAGGAGTGGATGAAATATTACGAAGCAGATATCACATCAGAAATAGTCAGCTTCATGTATGACTTTGAAATTTCTCTGGATGGTGGGTTTATTTGTTCTGGATCCACTGCAGGGTCTAATGTCCTTTTAGAACCTCAGAATATTTGGCTACTAAAACTAGACGCTTGTGGAGATCGAGAAGACTTAGGTTGTGAGTTTATAGATAATGTGTATGAGTTCGAAAGTTCTCAGTTCTCAGTTTACCCAAATCCTGCCTCAGACCGAATCACGGTTAGTTTGAACTCAACTTTACCTCTTATTAACCATACCCAAGTGTTGTTAAGAAATACTTTAGGCCAAGAAGTCTTTGCATCGCAGATTACTGCTCATGAACAGGTGTTGGATGTGTCTGGGCTGGCTAGTGGTGTGTATATGTTATCTCTGGTGAGTGATGGGCAGGTCCCGATGGATATCGGGATTCACTCTGAGCGGGTGGTGGTGAAGTGAGTTTGGTGCGAACAGCATAATTGCAACGCCCCTCAAACCACCTTTTAACCTCATGAATAATCAAGAGGTTTTCACTAACAGATTCAGACTAATAACTAGCTGGATTTTTACCCACGGTATTTCCTATTTTTGTGAGCATAGTTTTGGGCAAAATAGTTTGCCCCAGTTGGTCGTTATCATGACCAATAAAACAAGTTAAAAATCGGCAAGCATGGGATGTTCAAGTTGTGGTTCAGGAGGCGGCTTACCGGGTGGATGTAAAAATAATGGCAATTGTGGTACTAGTGGCTGTAATAAACTAGACGTTTTCGACTGGTTATCAGGAGTAGAACTAGCCCCAGGCCAAAAAAAATACGATATAGCTGAAGTTAGATTTAAAGGCACTAGAAAAGCTTTTTTCCGAAACTCAGCAGGTTTAGATCTTCAGATAGGAGATGTAATAGCCGTAGAATCATCGCCCGGATATGACGTAGGAGTGGTTTCACTCACAGGAGAACTGGTTAAAGTTCAAATGAAAAAGAAAAAAGTTCAAGACACTATTGAGCTTAAGAAAATACTGCGTAAGGTTACTCCAGAAGATGTGGAGAAATGGCAGGAAGCGCGCCAGCTAGAGCATGACACCATGCATAAGGCTAGAGTGCTAGCTAAAGAGGCAGGTCTCACTATGAAAATTAGTGATGTAGAGTATCAGGGAGATAAAAAGAAAGCCACGTTTTTCTACACTGCAGATGATAGAGTAGATTTTAGAGAGCTCATTAGAAAAATGGCTGATCTGTTCAAGACCAGAATAGAAATGCGCCAGATAGGCTCCAGACAGGAGTCTGCTAGACTAGGAGGCATAGGATCCTGCGGAAGAGAGCTGTGCTGTTCTACATGGCTTACAGATTTCAGAAGCGTTTCTACCAGTGCTGCGCGATACCAGCAGCTTTCACTAAATCCTCAGAAGTTAGCAGGGCAGTGTGGCAAGTTAAAATGCTGCCTGAACTATGAGCTAGACATGTATATGGAAGCGGTTAAAGAGTTTCCAGATCCTAAAGTAAAGCTGCATACCAAAAAGGGTGTGGCTTACCATTTAAAAACCGATATTTTTAAAAGGCTGGTTTACTATGTGTATGATGATGGCATGGTGGGTGGAGCTCCTGTGGCTTTAGATGTAGAAACTGTAAACGAGATTATAGCGGCTAACAAGGCAGGGGATAAGTATGACGATCTAAAAGAATTCGAGGTAGAAGTAGATCCAGTAGTGGAAGACACTGATTACCTGAATGTAGTGGGTCAGGATAGCTTAACTCGATTCGATACTCGAAAGAAGAAAAGACCTAATAAGCGCAGAAATAAGAGAAAACCGAATACAAACGCAGGGAGTTCTGGGGCACAGAATAGAAAATCTGGAGAAGACCCTAACAGGCCTAAGCGTAAGCCTAATAGAAAGCCGAAGAGAACTAATACTCAGAATAAGCAGGGTGCAAACTCTAACGGACCTAAGAAGGAAGGAGGCAAGCCAAATACTGGAAACTCTAAGCCCCAAAACTCTGGAGGTGGAGCGGCCAATAGCAGCAAGCCTAAAAGAAGGCCGCCTAGAAAACCTAGGCCGCCCAAAAAAGACTAGATGAGAATTCTGCTAGGTGGCATATTGGTAGCGTGCATTTTGCTGACCAGTTGTAGAGATGATTATTTCTACTCTAAGTCTTATGATTTTGATAATTACCGGTGGGATGTAGAAGATGTGAAAGAATTCACTTTTGAAGTTACAGACACTTCCGCATCTTATCTGTGGTTTGTAGACGTCAGGCATACAGCAGATTTTGAATTTGCTAATTTTTACGTCTTTCCTAAGCGAATAGCTCCTAACGGTAAAGTATACACAGATACACTCAATATTCCGCTGGCTAATCCTGCTGGTGAGTGGTATGGCAGTGGGCTAGGAGATCTGGTAGATAACCGAGTTCTATGGAAGAAGAATGTAAAGTTTCCGCAGGAAGGAAAATACCTTTTTCAGTTTGAGCAGGGCAGCAGAGAAACCCAGCTGGAAGGCATAGTAAACATAGGGTTCTCTATATTTGAAAACTAGTCTTTGGAGGCATTGTCTGGCAGTATCTTAGCCAGTCTGTATTCGTTCTTGTCTTGCAGAATTAAAGTGTTATTTAAGTGCTTAGGAGCGTGCAGTGGAGCCACCTTAAGATTTCTATCTGCCTCTATGGCTTGGCTGTTTTTAGAAAACACACCCTGACACCAAGTACTGGTTCTAGCTTCAGATAATATAGTAACAGCATTTTTCTTTCCCTTAGGAGTAACATAGTTATATAACACTTTAAGGTTTTCAGGCGCAGTGGGGTTTAGAACAGCATAACTCCAATAAGGATTCATAAAGTTGATGCTTTTCTGCCGCTTATGAATGGTGTGATGCCTTACATAGTTCAGGTTCTGTTCTATTTCTAAAGCCAGTATTTCGTCAAAATTATAATATGTAGAGGTGGTCATGTTTATGCCAGTTGCGTCCTGCATCAGGCGCTGCTCTATATTAAATACCTCTGCCAGTAAGACCATAGTGCCTCCTTCTGTAAAGAAGAAGTGGTCTAAGAATAGGTTATTAATGATGGGGTTTTTCTTAACCTGCTTTCCTGTTTTGAAATCGGATAGAACCTCTCCTTTAAAAGGCTTTTTACCTGAGAGAATAATGGCACCATCTTCTCTACTTATGACCATGGTGAATAGGCCTTCAGCAGATTTTTCGTAGCTATTATTGTAAAACCCTAACACCACTAAGTTTCCTTCAGGATCAGTTTTCATCTTTACATCCGTAATGTATTTGTCTGCTATAGAAACATCGTACTGTTTTAGTTTTTCATCCGTAGGGTTAAACCTGAATAGCTGGTACAGTCTCTTATTTAGCCCTATATCATTTACTTCATCACCTTTCTGATTTTGTAAACCATTTA
Source organism: Flavobacteriales bacterium (assembly GCA_045104985.1). Lineage (GTDB taxonomy): Bacteria > Bacteroidota > Bacteroidia > Flavobacteriales_D > Sanyastnellaceae > ASP10-05a. Next base: position 37,565 of record JBGCDA010000007.1, read on the forward strand.
AAAAATATACAGTGCCTTCTGGGTCTAAAGTAAAATTACTAGGAAAGCTTACCCTCTTAATATTGGGCAAGTTTATAGACTGGTTAGAAAGTTTAACCAAGGACTCATTGTAGATGTAGAGTCTAATTTCAAACTGATTAGCCCTGTTGTTTTCATTAGCAGAAGAAATGCCTAGGAACTGCTCATCATCGCTGGTAAAGAGCTCATAGCTAAAATCACTGGCCATAGAGGTCAACTCGCGGTTCTCTACTACTATGGAAGAAACCTGCGCTCCACTTGGGCTGAGAACATCTAGCCAAACTGTTTCGGTTTTTTCTTTCTTATTTACGTCCGAAGAAATCACCAGAATGTTACCCCTAAATACTGCTACAGAAATCACATTGAAGTATTTGCTATCTCTTACTTTTGGCGCCCAACTGAACTCATCTTTTTTAATCAGCAGACTTGAATCGTAAATAGAAAAGGTAATAGAAGAGTTCTCGCTTGAAGGCTTAGCTATTATAATTTGTTCTTTGGCATCTAGAACTATGGCTCGGTATTGATCTCTTGAAAGGGCTTCTTTACTACTATAAATCAGGGAGTCTGTTTCTTGAAGAAAAGCTTCAGTTCCTCCATAAATCAGAATGAAGATGCATATTACGGTTCTATGTATAAGTGATTTACCCATGTAGAGTGGTCGGTTCTAAGCGTAGCAATGTACATGCCAGAACTGAGGTCTAAGGTAACAGACTTTTCATTACTAGAAAGCCAAGTTTCATAAACTAATTTACCCAGTGTATTGTGAATCGAAAAATGAGTAGGTCCAGTTATTCCTCGAAGACTAAGCTGAGCTCCAGAACGCATCGGATTAGGGTAAATCTGAACTAACTCAGCCCCTATTTCTGAAGTAAAATCTGGAATACTTTGTATAATATGATGGTAAGTATTCACTTCTAAATCCAATACCAATTCTGAAGGCTGCCCAGGCCAGTTTATGCGTATAGAATCTATAGCAGTAAACTCACCTAACCCAAAGTGTAGCATAGACTCATTTTGGCTAAGATGACTACTTCCTCCTAGAAGTTCTCTGTAAAAAGATTGTCCCTCAGCATGGAGAGTAATATTAGCTCCATAGGCATTTCTATTACTCAGCACACCTTCCAGAGTAAAAGCTATCCAGTTACCGGCATCACTGTTATTTTCATATAGTCTTACTCCTTCTAGAATTGGGAAAAAGGGATTATCTATTCCGCTCACTGCTATGTCTAGCTTTCCATCTTTATTATAGTCGCCATACCCTGCTCCACGGCAGATACCCTGGTATGCTAGTCCACTACTTTCTGAATTATCAGAGAAGGTGAGGTCTCCATTATTCATGAATAATTTATCAGGGTCATCTCGTTCATTGGCTATAAACTCTGCAGAAGTCATGTGTCCATTGGCCACAAATAGGTCTAGCAGTTGGTCATTATCTGCATCAAAGAAAAAATCTCCCCAACCAGTGTAAAGTAAAGAGTCGTTACCGGTATTAGATGTGCCTGCTTCATCTGAAATATCTGTGTAAACCAAGCTTTCATTATCTCTCAAAAGCAGAGAGTTTCTGCCCATATTAGTAATGTAAAAGTCTTGATCTAAATCATTGTCTACATCACCCACAGCCACGCCCATGCCATATAGACCTATATCGAATGCAGCTTCTTCGGCTATTTCTGTAAATCCAGCATCTGGGTAGTTATTAATAAACAGCTGATTAGGTGTCACAAATTCCCCAAAGTCATTGGCCAGCTGAATGTCTGGATCTCCGTCCTTATCTACATCACTAGTACTCAATGCTAAGCCGCATCCAGCGCTGTTAACGCCATACAGCTCGGCAGACTCCGTAAAGGTGAGGTCTCCATTATTCATGTATAAATAATCATCATAACACTGGTGGTTAAAGCCTATTATGTCTTCGTTTTCATCTAAAATAAAATTCGTTTCTTCCAGGTAGTTTTGAACGTAAATGTCTAGAAACCCATCTAAGTTCACATCTAGGAATACCGCAGAAGTAGAAAAGGATTCGTGTGTAATTCCGGCCTCCAGGCTAATATCTGTAAACGTGCCATCAGTATTATTTAAGAAGAGAATGTTACGCTCTAAACTGCCGGAGGAAGACTCGTTCCAAACGGTTAGAAATAAATCATCGAAACCATCATTATTCACATCTCCTTTTACTACACCCATGGTATTAAAAGCATCGGTGAATATGAGGCCAGCCTGTATGGTTACTTCTGTAAAGGAGCCATCACCATTGTTTTTAAATAAAGCATCTCTCAGGCGGCAACCGGTAAAATAAAGGTCAGTGTGGGAGTCATTATCATAATCTATCCAGCAGAGACCACCTCCCATTAGAGACTGATGCAGAGGTACCTGAAAGATACCAGCACTGTTAGTGACATCATTAAAAAGCTGTGCGTTTAGCGTATGGCATAGCAGGAGTATTGCAACGCAAAAAATACTTCTCATACTTACAAATGTAATTTAGATTCTACAAAAGAGTATGGCTGAATTATGCTATGGGCATAATAATTCTAAAAGTAGTGCCCTCGTTAAGCTCACTCTTGTACACCATTATTTTACCCTTATGGTATTCCTCTACTATTCTTTTAGTGAGCGATAAGCCCAGACCCCAGCCTCTTTTTTTAGTAGTAAACCCTGGAGAAAACACCGTTTTAAAACTGGATTTAGGAATGCCTTTTCCAGAATCTGAAATGTCTATGACCCAGCCATTAGGCTCTTCACAGAGGTCTATGCTTAGTTTTCCTACGCCATCCATGGCATCTACAGCATTTTTAAATAGATTTTCTAACACCCAGCTAAATAATGGTTTAGATATTTTTACTGGAGCCTTTACGGTAAGTGGGGTGTAGGTAAATTCTACTTTTTTACTCAGCCTAGTTTTTAGATATAGGTAGGTAGCGCCTACCACATCATTTAAGTCTACTTCTATGAGCTCCGGTGTGGAACCTATTTTAGAAAAACGATCAGTTACAGTGCTTAATCTGGTGATGTCTTTTGACATTTCCGAAAGAACTGTTTTATCTACATTTTCTTCTTCTAGCAGCATCATCCAAGCCATTAAAGAAGAGAGAGGAGTGCCTAACTGATGAGCAGTTTCCTTGGCCATTCCTACCCATACTTGGTTTTGTTCGGCTTTTCTAAATGTGCTAAAGATCATATATGCTACGAACAGAAATAGCCCTATGAGTGATAACTGAACTATGGGGAAATAACGTAATAGTTTAAGAATATATGAGTCTTCATAAAATAGAAATTGTTTTCCTTGGCCTATTACGTCTATGCTAATAGGAGGGTTTTCAGTAGACATACTTTTAATTCTGCGTTGCAATAGTTCTGGACTCTCCACCGTAAGGCTATCCAAACCACCAAATCTTAATGCTACCGTTTGAGTACTGTCAGTAAGAATAACTGGCACAGAAGCAGAGTTCACTACAGTTTCAGTAATGAATGTATTTACTAAATCATCTAAGGTACTTTTCAGCTCAGTGAATATTTTACTGTCGTTATAGTAGAGATACTGTTTTACATCATCTGAAATAGAGACTTCTATAGGCCTGTTTTTACGCGCCATGCTTTCCTTGGCCTTAGTCTTACATTCTGGTGTAGTGCAGTCTTTAGGCAGGTTATTATCGCCTAAAATTTCACCTTTTTCATTGACCAATAAAACAGGGATAGTCGTGTTTGAAAAAAACACTTCAGAGACAAAACTTAGGTCTGTGGTAGCATCAGAATTACTAATTTCTATGAATGCCTTTACCCATAAATCAGCTTTTATTCGCTCTTCTTTTTTGAGGTCTTCAAACAGGTTTCCTGTGAGGTTTATAAGCGCTGTTCTCTTCTGAACTGCTTTAGACCAAAGCTTTACTTTTTCTTTTTCCCGTTCCTGAATCTTACCAGAAATAAAGTTAGAATACCAAAGGCTAGCTAGAATAATTATAACTGCTACTAGAAATAGTAGAATCTTCCAACGCTGTTTGTTTGAGTATAAATTCATGAAGTTGCAACGCAAAGATAGAAGCTAGAATTACCAGAAACTTGTATCATTTTCTTTTAATTAACGTAAATGATCTAAAAAGTACTAGTTTTGTTCTTGAAAGAACATTAAACGCGCACTTATAATACACTGAACCAGTAGATTATGGTAAACCACCCCACTTGCCCTTACTCTCTAAATCTGTTTGTGATTTTAATCTTAGGATTTTTTCTTGAGTCTAATTCACTAGCAGCTACATCATCTCCTCTCGTAGGAGGAGATTGCATAGAAGTACTAGATCCTAACACTAACTTAGTCAGTAATGCTTTCGTAGTAGATACCGTTTGCCAAGGAGATCCTTACATTTTCTGCTTGACCACTTCAGGGTGTGATGAGGAAGTAGAAATTATATCTGTAATCGGAAACTTGGGTCAAGTAGTAGTTTCTCCACCAGGTTCAGCCTTAGACTTCTGTATTTCTTATACTGGCCCTGCAGATTTTGTAGGTGAGGATACGTTTACTTTAGAATTAACTAATACAGATAGTAATGGTAATGTAACTGGAAGCAGCACAGTAGAACTCACCTTTGTAGTAGCAGACCCTTCAAACCCTACCACAGTAAGTGCGCCTCAGGAATTATGCTCTCCGGCAAACAGCACATTCATAGAAGCTATTAATCCAGACCCTATCGTGGGAGGATATTGGGTAATTCTTCAGGGTGGTGGAACTATAGTAGATGAAACATCTCCTGTGGTAGAAGTTACCAACTTGCCGTTTGGAGAAAGTATTTTCATGTGGAGACAAGATTATCCTTGCCAGTCAACTTTTGATTTAACTGCGGTTACAGTCTATGACGGCCAAGCGCCCGTAGCAGATGCAGGTGAGGACCAAACACTTTGTTCTTTTGATACTGATTATACCATGCAAGCCAATGATCCATTGTTTTCAGCTACTGGTACCTGGGAAATCACGTTTGGAAATGCCACTATCAATGACATTAATGATCCTAATGCAGAAGTAACTAACTTAGGAATAGGATGTAATATCTTCGAATGGAACATCAGCAATGGTCCTTGTCCAGGTGGAGAAACTGTAGATCAAATGATCATCTGCGTATTCGATCAAAACGCACCAGATGCTGATGCAGGAGAAGATATAGAGCTATGTGCAGCTGCCAGTGGTAATACCAGTGTGACGGCTAATGCAGTAGATGTAGAACCATTCTTTCCAGCTGTAGGAACTTGGTCTGTAATAGAAGGATTCGGTGTAATAGATGATGTAGAAGACCCGCAAACGCTAATAGAAAATCTGCAAATTGGGACTAATTCCTTTGTTTGGGATGTAGAAAACGGAGATTGCCCTGGATTTCCTCAAGTAGACACTTTAGAGATTAGGGTTTTTGATCCTAATCATGCTGCGCCTGATGGAGGGCCAGACACAGAGTATTGTGCACCTATAGGGAGCCATAATCTAAGTGCTAATTTAACCACAGATCCAGCTGTAGGAACATGGACTTTAATTAACGGTTCAGGTTCTTTTTCAAATGTGAATGATCCTAATGCCACAGTTACTAATCTGAGTATAGGAATTAACACTTACAGGTGGAGTATAGATAATGGGCCATGCACAGAAACTGATTTCTTTGATGAGGTTTCTATCACTGTTTATGATTCTAATGTGGCCTCTGCTCAAGCTGGAAACGATATTACTTTATGTGAATCTGATTTTACTACTGAGCTTTTAAATGCTTCTGACTTTTCATTTCCTGCCACAGGAGTGTGGTCTGTAGAATCTCCTTCTGGAGTTAATGCTGCAGACATTTTATCAAACATAACAGATCCTAATGCTGAAGTCTCAGGTCTTATGCCAAATGAATATATCTTAAGATGGACAGTAAATAATGGCCCATGTGCCAGTGGAAACAATTTTGATGATTTAACCATTTTATTGTTTCCAGATAATCAGGTAAATGCTGATGCGGGAGAAGATACCGAGCTATGCACACCCATTACTTCTTTTAACTTAAATGGTAATGCACCCCTAGCCCCAGGCATTGGAACGTGGACCCTAGTGAGTGGTGGTGGAGCTATAGCAGATCCCAATAATCCTAATTCGGTAGTTTCTAATTTAGGAGTAGGAGAAAATGTGTTCAGGTGGACCATAGAAAATGGGGGTTGTGGCGTTGCAAATAATTTTGATGAGGTAACAATAACGGTATTTAATGTAGATACAGCTCCAGCCAATGCAGGCGCAGATCAGCAGTTCTGCAGCAGTGTAGGTGCCACCGTTACTGCTAACATGGATGCTAACATTCCTCAAGTCCCTGCCTTTGGCCAGTGGACAGTAATAGAAGGTTCAGGCGATTTTTCTAACTTTCAGGATCCTAATGCCATAGTGTCTAATTTATCTATAGGAGTAAACACATTCCAATGGACCATAGATAACGGTGCATGTGATGTGCTAAGTAATTTAGATCAAGTCACTATAGAGGTGTTTAACCAATTCGAGCCTGATGCAGATGCAGGGGATGACTTTGAAATCTGTTCAGACCAATTATCTGCTAACTTAAACGCTAGTAGCCCTTCTGCGCCATCAGCAGGCACATGGACAGTGGTTCAGGGTTCAGGGGTTTTCGCAGATGCTTCAGATCCTAATACAGAAATTACAGGTTACACCCTAGGAACAAATACTTACAGATGGACCATAAATAACGGGCCTTGTGACCCGCCAAGCACTTTTGATGATGTAATACTTACTGTGTTTAACCAAGATGTAGTAGCTGCCAATGCTGGTGAAGACTTAGAGATTTGTAATAATTTCGGTGCAGTAACATTAAATGCTACATCATTCACCGCTCCAGCCACAGGTCAGTGGAATGTAATTAGTGGCGCAGGAGTATTTTCTAACCCAAATGATCCCAACTCAGAAGTTTCAAGCTGGGATATAGGTGAGAACATTTACGAATGGTCAGTAAATAATGGACCCTGTTCTGGTGGTGCTAATAATGATCAGATTACTGTATTGGTTTTTGATATAAATGCAGACCAAGCTAATGCCGGAGAAGATCAAGAAGTATGTACACCTCTTACTTCGGCAGAACTATCGGCTGTAGTGCCTTCTAGTCCATCCTCAGGATTCTGGACTGTAGTTTCTGGAACAGGATTATTCCTAGATGATACGGATCCTTTTACCACAGTAACAGGACTTTCAGTAGGAAACAACGTTTTCCGTTGGACTATAGACAACGGTGCCTGTAGCCCAGTGTTTAGCGAAGATGATGTGGTTATTTCTCTTTTTCAAGAAGGAAATGCTTCAGCTTCTGCCGGTTCGGATCAAAACTTATGTGAACCTATAAATTCTACTAATTTATCTGCCAATTCACCATTGACGCCATCTACAGGATTCTGGACTTTAGTTTCTGGCTCAGGTACGTTTAATGATCCTACAGACCCTAATACACAAGTGTCTAATTTAGGCCAAGGTATTAATGTTTTAAGATGGACAGTAAGCGCTGGTCCTTGTGAGCAGGGAGATCAATTTGATGAGGTCAGTATAAATATTTTTGAAGATAATCACCCCGCGGCTAATGCTGGAGACGATATAGAAGAATGTACACCTGTCTCATCAATTCAGCTGAGCGGAAGTGAGCCAGTGCTACCAGCTACAGGTACTTGGATTCAAGTGTCTGGTCCTAACTCAGCCATATTTGATCCTAACCTTCAGCAAACTACTTTGACTAACTTAATTCCAGGTGTATATGTGTTTCAATGGCAAATAGATGTAGGGCCTTGTGATTCACAACCTATTACAGATCAAGTAATTATTTCTATTTTTGATACTTTAGCTCCAGAAGCAGATGCCGGTGCGGATATAGAATTATGTACGCCTAACACTAGTACAAATTTATCAAGCAATGTAGCTTTAGGAGCGGCCTCTGGAACATGGACACTGATAAATGGCTCTGGATTTATACAAGATACTTCCGACCCGAATACCTTGGTGTCTAACTTATCGGTAGGTTTAAATCAATTCGTGTGGACCATAGATAACGGTTTGTGTGGACAAGGTTTAACATCAGATACAGTAGATGTTCTTGTTTTTGACAGCACCTCACCAAATGCCAATGCAGGAGTAGATCAGTTTTTATGTACACCTCAGTCCACAGCAGATTTATCTGGCAATAGTCCGCTATTTCCTGCCACTGTGCTATGGGAACTTGTTTCAGGGGATGGCATCATAATTAATCCTACTTCTTCAAATACAGGCATTACAGGATTAACAGTAGGCGAAAATATTTTCAGTTATACCATATTTAATGGAAATTGTGCTAATGCTGTGACTACAGATCAAGTGTCAATTTTCGTATTTGATTCTGGAGCACCTTCTGCAGAAGCTGGTGCAGACCAAGAATTATGTTCTCCATCCACTACTACAGGTATGTCAGCAGATCCAGCAGTGAATCCTGGCATAGGAACCTGGAGCTTATTAAGTGGTAATCCTTCAGTGAACATAGTAGATGTGAATGATGCCAATACAGCCATTACGAACCTGTCTGTAGGAACTTATGTGTTTGAGTGGTCTTTAGACTATTCCACATGTGGAACACAGGCAGATCAGATTACTATTACCGTGTTCGACTCTACCTTAGCTCCAGCAGAAGCAGGAGAGGATCTCGTAGTATGTCTTCCAGATAATAGTTCAGATTTAAATGCTACTAGCGTTGCGCTACCAGCATTTGGCACATGGAGCGTAGTTGAAGGATCAGGAACCTTTTCAGACCAGAACGATGCATCTTCAGGAATATCTAACTTGTCTATCGGTGAAAATGTATTAGTGTGGACCGTGTACAATGGAAATTGCACCGCACCAGAATTTCTAACAGATACTGTGTTAGTTAGCTTATATCAAGAAGACCTCCCTCAAGCTTTTGCTGGAGAAGATCAAAATATTTGTGAAAGTGGTAGTGACGTTATCACCTCTACTCTGAATGCAGCTGCTCCACCAATACCAAGTGCAGGAACGTGGAGTTTAATTTCTGGAACTGCAGACATTTTTGATGTCAATGATCCTAATTCTACAGTAACTAATTTAGGCTTAGGTGTTAATGTGTTCCAGTGGACAATAGACTACGAAGGATGTGCTGCGGCTTCATCAGATCAGATTACGATAAATGTGTTTGACGGAAATTTAAGTAGTGCTAATGCTGGCCCAGATCAGTCTTTCTGCACACCTGTAAGCTCAGTCGATTTAGCAGGAAACACAGTAGCTCTTCCTGCCACAGGCATTTGGTCGCAAGTAGTGGGAACTGGTGTTTTCGAAGACCCCACGGATCCTAACACCAGCATAACTAACTTAAGTCCTGGAGTTACGATTTTAAGATGGACAATACAAAATGGCCCATGTGATCCGCCTAGTACAAATGACTTAGTCACCATCTTTATTTATGAGGATTCGGCTCCAAATGCTTCTGTAGGGGAAGATCAGGAATTATGTCTGCCAGAAACATCTACAAATCTTTCTGGAAGTTTACCAGTATTTCCTGGGGTAGGAACATGGACACAAATCGAAGGAACGAGTTCTATAAATAATTCGAATAATCCTAATAGCCCAGTTTCTAACTTATCTCAAGGCGATAACGTTTTTGTTTGGACGGTTTTTAACGGGCCCTGTGCCAATACTAACACTACAGACACTTTAGTGGTTTCAGTGTTTGACCCTAATAGCCCTATAGCCGAAGCAGGAGATGCTCAAAACTTATGTAGTTTTACCACTACCGCTTCACTCTCAGCATCAGTGCCTATTTCACCAGGTGTAGGAACATGGTCTCAGGTATTAGGAGTTCCAGCAGATATAGCTGATATTAATGATCCTAATACGAGCGTTTCAAATTTAGGCGTGGGTATAAACACATTCCAGTGGTCTATTTATAATGGGCCTTGCGAAAACGGAATTTCTAGTGATGTAGTCACAGTTAATGTTTTTGATGAAAATCAGAATGAGTCTAGTGCAGGAGATGATCAGGAACTATGTTTTCCAGCCAATAGTTCATCATTTTCTGCCAATGCATTGACATCCCCAGCAGTGGGGCAATGGAATTTATTATCTGGTGGTGGGACTATAGAAGATATTTTCAACCCTACCAGTAATGTGAGTGAACTTGCTATAGGTGTCAATATGTTCACATGGACTGTAAATAACGGAGCTTGTCCTGATGCAGTTTCTGTAGATACCATACTGATTAACGTTTTTGATCCTGATGCAGATGATGCCTTAGCCATAGAAGATATTCAAGTATGTGACCCAATAAGCTCTATAGAAATAGCCGCTAATCAAGCACTCAATGCAGCAGTAGGAACATGGATACAAATTCAAGGAGATGCCATAATAGAAGACATTAATTCTGAAATAACAGAAATTACCAATCTTTTTGTTGGCGAATACATCTTTGTGTGGGAAATAAACAATGGCCCGTGTGGAACCTCTACAGACACCTTAGTAGTAGAGGTGTTTAGCAATGAAGGGCTAGCAGCTAGCGCTGGAGATAACCAAAGCTATTGTACACCTGTGAATACCGCCACACTAGAAGGTTCAGAACTCATTTTTCCAGCTGTTGGCGAATGGCAGATACTAATAGGTGATGGAGATTTAACGGATCCTACAGATCCACTCACCCAAATCACTAATCTTACAGTAGGAGAAACGATTTTAAGCTGGACAGTAGACAATGGAGCTTGCGGTGGAGTAAGTACTGATTTTGTCTCTATTTTCATTTTTGATGATGCTGCTCCAGATTCTTTTGCTGGAGAAGATCAGGAAATGTGTCTACCGCAGAATAGCGCAAACATGACTGCTGTGCCTGCAGTATTCCCTGCCATAGGGAGCTGGTCTTTATTAAGTGGAGGTGGAGTTATAGAAAATATAAATAGTCCTAACTCTGAAATTACAGAGTTACCAGTGGGCGAAAATCTATTTCTTTGGACAGTAAATAATGTGCCATGTGAAAATGGAGTTACCATGGATACTGTAAGTATTTATGTGTTCCCAAATGATTTTGAATTAGCCAATGCCGGTGAAGACCAAGAGCGTTGTGCACCTCTAGATAGTTTAGCTTTAAATGCGCTTACTCCAGACGTTCCGTCAGTAGGAACTTGGACACTTACAGTAGGAAGTGGTAGCATAACTGACGTGAATGATCCGAACACACAGGTAAGTCAGTTAGGAATAGGGACTAATGTCTTCACATGGGATGTTTATCATGGCCCATGTGATCCAGAAAACTCTGTAGATCAGACTTCTATTCTAGTATATGATCCTAATCATCCGCCAGCAGATGCCGGGGCAGATCAGGAAATTTGTATCCCAGATAATTCGGTTACATTAAACGCCTTACCTACATCAGATCCAGCCACAGGAAATTGGAGTTTAATTTCTGGAGGAGGAACCATAGTAGACATTAATGATCCGATTTCGGAACTGACAGGCTTACCAGTAGGCGAAAACTGTTTCGTGTGGACTGTAGATAACGGCCCTTGTGTTGATGGAGTTACTACAGATACTGTATGTGTGAGAGTGTTCTCTGAAGATGCGGATTTAGCTAATGCCGGAGAAAATATTAACTTATGTGGAGAGTCCTCAGTCCAATTAGGAGCAGCCATACCTAGCACACCATCTTCTGGAACATGGTCACTAATTAGTGGACCTAGTAGCTGGAGTATAACTGATGTAACAGATCCATCCGCTGAGCTATCAGCGTTAGTCATAGGTCAATACATATTTGAATGGACTGTCTACAATGGTCCTTGTGTAGACAATAGCTCCTCTTCAGATCAAGTAATAGTGAATGTTTACGACTTTAATCAAGCACCTGCTTTTGCAGGAGATTCGTTACAGTTCTGCTGGCCCGTTTCAGATATTCAGCTTTCTGCAGATTCGGTTTCGTTCCCGTCTATAGGAACTTGGAGCCTTCTTGGAGATGGTGTTTTCTCTGATATTAATGATCCTAATGCCATCTTTAGTGATACAGGAATAGGGGAACATGTTTTAACTTGGACAGTAGATAACGGCCCTTGTGGAACTAGCTCTGATAACATTAAAATTGAAATTTTTGATCCTAATAGTGCTGTGGCGAATGCTGGTTCTGACCAGTCTATTTGTACTGATCCAGTTACAGGTAGTGAGGCAATAATGACAGCTAGTGTTCCTACACCACCAGCTCAAGGAACATGGATCACAGTTTTTGGTTCTGAACCAGATATTTCAAATGTGAATGATCCAAATGCTGTTATGAACGACTTTGGTTTCGGTGAAACACAGTTAATCTGGCAGATAAATAACGGACCATGCGAAAACGGAATTACTACTGACACAATTAGTATTTTCCATTTTGATTCGGAAGAGTCTGATGCCTTTGCGGGTATTGACCAAGATTTCTGCGATATTCCTGATAAACTTCTCTTAGAAGCTAATAACGTAGTGGGTCAAACAGCTATTGGTAGTTGGTCTACGTTCAGTCAGCCAGAAGGTAGTGCTATTATCAACTATGTAGACCAATTTGACGAAACAACACTGATTTCTGGTTTTGGATATGGAACATATGAATTTACTTGGACAGTAGATAATGGAGAATGCGGAATTACCCAAGATAACGTTCAGATCCACATCTTTGATCCTTCTATTCCAGATGCCTATGCTGGCGAAGATCAGAGTATCTGCGAAGACGAATTTATAAACTTATCTCCGTTGTATTTAGAAGGCAGTCCAGTAACCGCTCCGGCCACTGTAGAATGGAGTATCCTATCTGGAAATGCGGAATTAGACCAGTCAATTTTAAACACGTCTAACCCTGAGATATTTAGTCTAGGAGAACTAAGTCAGCCATTAGAAGTTATAGAGCACACTTTCTTATACACCGTTAATAACGGGCCGTGCGGCAGTAGTCAAGATACAGTGAATTATGAGTTGATAGACTGTTTAACCATTCAAGTGCCAGATGCATTCTCGCCAAACGGAGATTTTATAAACGACACCTGGGACATACCTAACTTAAATAAATACCCAGGAAACTCTTTAATGGTATTTAACCGCTGGGGAACTAAAGTATTCGAAGCTACGGATTATGATGGATCCTGGAACGGAGTTTCAGACCATCCAGCTACCATAGGAGATGAATTACCAGTAGGAACCTACTATTATGTACTAGACCTCGGAAATGGCTCAGCTGATTTCAAAGGTTATGTGTATTTAAAACGTTGATAACTATGAAGAAAATTATATACATACTAGTAGTAGCCACGTTCATGGTTATGTCTCAAAGTGGTTCGGCTCAGCAGGATCCTTTGTTCACCCAGTATATGTTTAATACCTTAAGTATTAATCCTGCATATGCAGGTCATGCAGGTATGATAGAAACTAACCTGATCCATAGAAGTCAGTGGGTAAATTTTGAAGGTGCTCCTAGAACACAGTCGGTAACTATTCATGCCCCATTAAATAAAGAAAAGCTCGGCATAGGAGGAACTATTCTCAACGATAGAAATGGGCCGAGCCAGCAAACAGGGATATTCTTAGATGCTTCTTATAGGCTAATAATGAATAACTCCAGCTTAGCATTTGGTTTAAAAGGAGGGCTTAACTTGTACAAAGCTGATCTCACTTCTTTGAGTCCGCTAGAGGGAGATGACCCAGTCTTTCAGTTTGATATAGTGAATAAGCCCTTAGCTAACTTTGGCTTCGGAATGTTCTGGAGTTCAGAAAGGTGGTATGTGTCCGCATCATTACCTAAACTGCTTAATAATGAATTAATAGATGGTGAAGTTCCTAGTTTTGAGATGAACGATGAACGAAGGCATATGTTTGTGGGAGGAGGAATGGTGTTTGACCTGAACAATTATATAAAATTCAAACCTACAGTACTTTTAAGATTAGTAGATGGTGCGCCACCTTCAGCAGATGTAACGGCTAACTTCCTATTTTATGATAAATTCTGGGCAGGTCTTATGTATAGAACTTCAGACGCTATAGGTATGATTTTCCAATATGAAATTAACGACCGCTTCAGGCTGGGTTACTCTTACGATTATGTCATTTCAGATTTAGCCTCGTTTTCAGGAGCTTCCCATGAAGTCATGTTAGGAATGAACTTTGGTAAACCAGTTAAAGGAGATAAATCGCCTAGATATTTCTAGGGCTTGAATACTTACCACCCTAATTAAAAGATCATGTTCGAGTTAAAATATTATATAAGATATACGCTTGGTTTTGCGGTGTTTTTGCTTTGCAACGCATTAACTGCTCAAAATTTAAAGTTAGACTTAGCAGAGAATTATATGGAAGCATATGATTTTCAGGCTGCGGCAGAAATATATGAAGATGTGTTGGTGAAATACCCTGCCAACTATATAGCTCTAAAGAATGGCGCCATTTGTCATAAGAAATTACAGAATTCAGAATCGTCAGAGCGTTTACTGTTGGCTCTAGATTCGTTAAAACTAGCGAAGAAAGAAGATCTTATACTTTTAGCTAACGCACAGAAAAGCAATGCCCATTATGAAGAAGCTCTAAACACTTATGATAAATATGCCAAACTATATCCTGGTAATGAGCTGGTAGAAAACTACACTCAAAATAGAGATTGGGCTAATAAAATTAATAGAGACAGCTCTTTATTCAGCATGAAAAATTCTGATGCCAATAGTGAGTTTTCGGATTTTGCACCTTGCTTTTATAAGAAGTCGGTACTTTTTAGTTCTGCTAGAGTAGAAGCGGGAAGTAAAGCTAGAGAGTATAACTGGAATCAGCAGGCATACCTAAATCTATATCAGGCAGAACTAACTGCAGACAGCAGTTTGATTAGACCTAAGCTTTTAGAGGCGGAAATTAATTCCAGATACCATGAGGGTACCTCTTCTTTCAATCAGCTAGATAGCACGCTTTTTATAACCAGAAATAACTTCCTAAAAGGAACTAAAAAGAAAGACAAAGAAGGATTTCTAAATTTAGCCATTTACTCGACTAAAGAAATTAACGGAGCATTCGAAGGACTCATTCCTTTTCCTTTTAATAGCAAGGAATATTCAGTAGGTCATCCGAGTGTTTCGGCAGACGGCACTACGTTATATTTCACCTCAGACATGCCAGGAGGATTAGGAGGTACAGACATTTATAGAACCACTAAAAAAGAAGGGGAATGGACTAAGCCAGAAAATTTAGGGCCACAGGTGAATACCTCAGGTGATGAAATGTTCCCTTACATCCATACTTCAGGTGTGCTCTATTTTTCTAGTAATGGCCATGTGGGGCTAGGTGGTTTAGATCTTCAAAGTATCGACCTAAATTCAGAAGAATCTCAAGTACAAAATGCAGGATTCCCTTTAAATAGTGCTTATGATGACTTTTCTATCATCTTTGATAAAGAAGGTAAAACTGGATTTATGGCTAGTAACAGACCTGCCGGAAAAGGAGATGATGATATTTATAAATTCTTTATTTCGCTTCCTGAGTTTATAACACTCTCAGGTAAAATAATAGATGAGGCCACTAGACTTCCATTAAAAGGAGCCACTATTTATGTGAGAGACGAGTTAAACCCATCTAAAATGAAAATAGCAGCCACTTCAGATGATAATGGTATGTATACGTTCACTGCGCCTTATCAACAAGTTTTTGATATAGCCGCATCTAAGAAGGGATACTTCGAAGTAGAGAAAACTGTGGCATCTAGTCCTACATCTAGCTTCATAGATAATGTGGATTTCAACTTGAGTAAGTATGATTACTTAGCCAAAGGAACCGTAAGAGAAGCCAGCGATATGAGTTTTATGCCAGGGGCGAAGGTTACTTTATATGACGAAACTGGAAAAGTCATAGAAGAACTCATCACTGATTTTGATGGCTATTACAGCTTCGGACTATATAAAGGGCATGAGTATAGAATTACTTGTGAAGTAGGAGGTTACGCGTTGCAATCAGTCATTTGTGACACCAGAAACAGAAAATCTACATTATTCGAGCATGATTTCAAAATGTTTAAAATGGAAGTAGGAGTTACTGTTCAGTTAGACAACATTTATTATGACTACGGTAAGGCAGCCATAAGACCTGATGCAGCCGCAGAGTTGGATAAGTTAGTTTCTATTCTAGAAGAAAATCCAACTATAGTAATAGAATTAAGTTCACACACAGATGCGCGAGGGTCAGCGCCTTACAACCTAAACCTGAGTAAAAAAAGAGCTCAATCTGCTGTAAATTATATCATTTCAAAGGGTATAGTGAAGAATCGTTTAGTGAGCAAAGGTTATGGAGAATTAAAGCCGCTAAACAAGTGTATAGATGGAGTAAAATGCACAGAAGAAGAGTATCAGTTAAACAGAAGAACAGAATTTACTATTCTGGATATTTGATAGCTAGTCAATAACTTTTTCTAAATCTATATGTTAAGCTTCCGTTTCCACATTTATGAGTTAATCAAAAGTCGAAATTTTCATATTTCGCCTGTACTTTGAAACTTTCTTTGTTATACAGTGTACAACTGTAATAGCCTGAAAAGGCTGAATGCACCCTATTCAAAACAATTAACCAATATTAAACTTTAGGTTCTGAGGTACTTATGTACATCAGTGTAGAACAGTAGATTGAATTGTTCAATAAGTAAAGCTCAATGATTAAGCGTGTTACACATGTTTAGTTCTGAGATAAGAATAAATGAAAATTAATAATATGTTTAATATATCTATTAAATCTGGCTTTTTATCATTCTCTAAAGTTTTAGGGATGTTGATGATATTCATCGCTTTTAGCCCTGGCGACATGCATTCTCAGTGCATAGGCCCTCCAAACGACTGTGATAATGACGGTGTACCTAATCAAGATGACTTAGATAATGATAACGATGGTATCCTTGATGAAGATGAAAGTCTTCCGTGTGATAGCACGAATGTGCAGGTTTTTAATTATGAAGATTTTTGGTTAGATAATTCAGATCCAGTTACCGATGCGCCTTTCACACCTCTAAACTTTGATGGTGTGGCCCTTTCTCTGGATAGAGAAGATCCAGATGGTATCTTAATAGAAGGTTCTATAGAAACTGAAAATGGCTTAGCCCATGTTTACAAGGTTTCTCAAACGGCTACTGTAGGAGCTGAGACTACAAGTTCATTTGAATGGGATCAGCCCATCAATAATTTAGAGTTTACAGTATTGGATGTAGATATAGGAGCGAACTGGCACGATAGTATAAAGTTTGACGGGTACAGTAATGGATCGATATATTCCATAACAGCTGCAGATTATATTATAGGGGATCCAGATAATATATTCTTTGTGCCTTGTGCTAGTTTTGTAGGTAATAATAGTTTTATTGGTGGAGCTTGTAATGCAGGAGCATATCCTCAAGGAAGAGTTACGGTAAATTTCCCTGTGGCTATAGATAGTGTAGTAGTAACTTTCGGAAATGTAACAGGTGGCCCACAGTTTGGCTCTCAAAAAATAGCCTTTGTCTTTGGTATGAATTGGTGTAATTCCACAGACTCTGATGGAGATGGAATACCTAATTATTTAGACTTAGATTCTGATAATGATGGCATATATGATGTAGTAGAATCTGGTTCTGGAGAAGCACATACAGATGGAGTTTTAGATGGGCCATTTAATTCTAATGGCATAGCAGAATCTGTGGATGCTGATGATAACGGAAGCATTGATTATGTTCTAGCCAATTCTGATAGTCCGGATGATGACATTGCTGATGCATATGAATTAGATTCAGATGGAGACGGATGTTTTGATGTTTTAGAAGCAGGTTTTACAGATGCTAACGATGATGGAATATTAGGAGGAACACCAGTTTCAGAGGACGACAATGGAGTGGTGACTTCTGGATCAGACGGATACACCGCGCCTGGAACAGCTTATACAAATTCTAATAATCAACCTGCTTGTACTGGTAATGCTCCTCCTGTAGCAGATGCAGATTCAGGCACAGTGTCTGAAGATGATACAGATGGGGTAATTATAAATGTATTAGATGGTGATACAGACCCAGAAGGTGCTCTAGATGAAGATTCAGTAACTATAACAGACGAACCAGATAATGGTACCGCTACTGTAAACGTGGATGGAACTGTTACTTACATTCCGTCAGCTAATTTTAATGGTACAGATACTTTTGAATACCAAGTCTGTGATGATGAAGGATCTTGTGATACAGAAACTGTAACAGTAACAGTAACTCCTGTAAATGACGCCCCTGTGGCGGATAATGATTCAGCCTCAGTTGATCAGGATGGTTCGGTAGATATAGATGTTTTAGATAACGATTCTGATCCGCTAGATCCGCAAGGAAATGTAGATGATTCATCTGTGACTATTATTACAGATCCTACTAACGGTGATGTAACAGTTAATCCAGATGGAACTATCACGTATGAACCAGATCCAGGTTATTCTGGACCAGACTCATTCGTTTATGAAGTATGCGATGAAGGCTTCCCAGCACCAGGAGGGTTGTGTGATCAAGCTACTGTAACTATAACTGTTAACGAGGTAAACGAATCACCTATAGCTGTAGACGATGAAGATTCTACCCAAGAAGATACAGATGTAACTACAGATGTGTTAGATAATGATTCTGACCCAGGTGGAGCTTTAAACCCAACCACGGTTACTATTCTTACAGACCCTACTAACGGTGATGTAACAGTTAACCCAGATGGAACCATTACATACACACCAGATGCCGGCTTCTTAGGAGAAGACACCTATGTATATCAAGTATGTGATAATGGAGTTCCAGCACCTGTAGAGTGCGATGATGCCACTGTAACTATTACAGTTTCTAACGATTCTCCAGTAGCTGTGAACGATACAGATTCTTTAGATGAAGAAGGTTCAGTAACTACAGAGGTATTAAATAATGATACTGACCCTAATAACAATATTGAAGCTTCTACTTTAACCATTGCAACGCCACCAACTAACGGTGATGTAACAGTTAACCCAGATGGAACTATAACTTATGAACCAGACCCTAACTTTAACGGAACAGACACTTACACATATCAAATATGTGATGAGGATGGAAACTGTGATACAGCTACCGTAACTGTTACAGTAAACCCTGTGAATGATGAGCCAGTAGCAGATGACGACACCGCTACCGTAGATGAAGATGACTCTGTGGATATTGACATTTTAGATAACGATTCGGATCCTAGTGACCCACTTGGAAACATAGACCCGAATACAGTAACCATAACTGAAGATCCTGTAAATGGTACAGTAACAGTTAACCCAGATGGCACAGTTACTTATGAGCCGAATGAAAATTTTGATGGCACAGATACATTCACTTATCAAGTGTGTGATGATGGAAACCCATTAGATGCTTTATGTGATGAAGCTGAAGTTACCATAACAGTAAATCCTGAGAATGATTCTCCTCTGGCTGTAGACGACATAGATCAGACTGCTGAGAATACTGATGTTACTACAGATGTATTAGATAACGATATTGATCCAGAAAATGGATTAGACCCTACTTCAGTTACTATAATTACCGATCCTACTAACGGAGAAGTAACAGTTAACCCAGATGGAACTATTACTTATACACCAGATTTAGGGTTTATTGGCACAGATACATACGTGTATAGTGTATGCGATAATGGAGACCCTGTAATATGCGATCAAGCAGAAGTAGAAATTACTATTACAGACTGTGATTTAGCTGATGCTTCTGAAGACTGTGATGAGGATGGGGCTACTAATCAAGAAGAAGAGGATGCAGAGACTAATCCGTTAGATCCTGATTCAGATGATGATGGAATAAACGATGGTGATGAGCTAGATAATGATACAGATCCATTAGATGCGTGTGACCCTAATCCTTTGGCACTCGGAACTTCTGATTGTGATAATGATGGTCTAACTAATGATGAAGAAGAACTAAACGGAACTAATCCCTCAGATCCAGATACAGATGGAGATGGAATAAACGATGGAGATGAAGTGGATGATTCTACAGACCCATTAAATCCGTGTGATCCTGATGTGCTTGCTGTCTTAACGGCAGATTGTGACGGAGATGGACTCGCTAATGGAGTGGAAGACAGCTTAGGAACTGATCCGTTAGACCCTGACACAGATGGAGACGGTGTCGATGATGGAATAGAGGTGGTGGACTTAAACAGTGATCCTTTAGATTCATGTGACCCTAATCCTTATGCTATTCCTACAGATGATTGTGATGGAGATGGATTAACTAATGGAGATGAGGATACCAATGGAAATGGCCAACAAGACGATGGAGAAACGGATCCTGAAAATCCAGATACGGATGGAGACGGGATAAACGATGGAGACGAGATAGATGATTCTACAGATCCACTAAACCCATGTGATCCTAATGGTTTGGCTGATCCTCTCACAGACTGTGATAATGACGGATTAACTAATGGAGAAGAAGATACAAACGGCAATGGAGTAGTAGATGCTAACGAAACTGATCCTTTAGACCCAGATAGTGATGGAGATGGATTTGAAGATGGGGAAGAGGTGTTTGGTCCGGATGGCGTTGCAATATCAGGAGACGAATCAGACCCACTAGATCCATGTGATCCAGATCCGGCCGCAATTCCAGATTCAGATTGTGATAACGATGGATTAACGGCAGATGAAGAGGATGACGAAGGAACTGATCCAGGAGAACCTGATACAGATGGAGATGGAATAGATGATGGGGAAGAGGTAGATAATGGAACTGATCCTTTAGATGCATGCGATCCTAATGGGGATATCAATGATCCATTAGCTGATTGTGATAATGACGGATTAACTAACGCTGAAGAAGATACCAATGGCAATGGAATAGTAGATGCTGGTGAGACAGACCTTTTAGACGTGGATTCAGATGATGACGGAATAAATGATGGAGATGAAGTCTTAGGTGAAGATGGAATAGCAGATTCAGGAGATGAGTCTGATCCTTTAGACCCTTGTGACCCCAATCCGTTGGCTATCTCTACTGGAGACTGTGATGGTGATTTCTTAGCCAATGGAATAGAAGATAATTTAGGAACAGACCCATTAGATCCAGACACAGACGGAGATGGAATAAATGATGGAGATGAATTCCTCGGGTTAGATGGAGGCTTTAATACAGGAGATGAAACAGACCCATTAGACCCATGTGATCCTAATCCTTTCGCTGTTTCTGATGCAGACTGTGATGAAGATGGTCTAACCAATGGTGAAGAAGATGCCAATGGAAACGAAATTGTAGATGTAGATGAAACAGACCCTAATAATTCAGATACAGATGGTGATGGTTTCCTTGATGGAGAAGAGGTATTAGGTCCTGATGGAATAGCAAATTCAGGAGATGAGTCTGACCCATTAGATCCATGCGATCCTGATCCTTCAGCTATACCTACTTCTGATTGTGATAATGATGACTTAACAGCAGAGGAAGAAGATGATTTAGGAACTGATCCAGGAGATCCAGATACAGATGGAGATGGAATAGATGATGGAACTGAAGTAGATAACGGAACAGATCCATTGAACGCCTGCGATCCTAATGGTGGAGCTAACAATCCACTCGCAGATTGTGATAATGATGGCTTAACCAATGAGGAAGAAGACACTAATGGAAATGGAATAGTAGATGACAACGAAACAGATCCTAATAATGCAGATACAGATGGAGATGGAATAGATGATGGGGAAGAGGTATTAGGTAATGATGGTATAGCAGATTCAGGAGATGAATCAGACCCATTAGATCCGTGTGATCCTAGTGTATTCGCCATTCCAGGAAACGACTGTGATAACGATGGAATTTCTAATGGCCTAGAAGATGGTAATGGAAATGGAATAGTCGATGCAGGAGAAACAGACCCAGCCAATCCAGATACGGATGGAGATGGTTTAAATGATGGTGACGAGATAGCAGGTGGAAGCGATCCATTAGATCCATGTGATCCTAACCCTTATGCTATAGGTGCCAACGATTGTGACTTAGATGGATTAACTAACGATGAAGAAGACTTAGATGGTGATGGCGTTTATGATCCTGACACTGAGACAGACCCACTAGATCCAGACACTGATAATGATGGACTGACTGACTTAGAAGAAATTAATG
>JBGCDA010000008.1:0-122295 GCA_045104985.1 Flavobacteriales bacterium
AGTGGTTACGACCGTTACTACCAGATAGTGAAGTGCTTTAGAGATGAGGATTTAAGAGCCGATCGTCAACCGGAGTTTACACAGATAGATTGTGAAATGGCGTTTGTGGAGCAGGAAGATGTGCTGAACACGTTCGAAGGAATGGTGAGGCACCTGTTTAGAGAGGTGAAAGGCACAGACCCAGGAGAGTTTCCTAGAATGTATTATGATGATGCCATGAGAATGTACGGGTCTGACAAACCAGACATCCGTTTTGAAATGGAGTTCGTAGACATGGCGCCTGTAGCTAAGAACAAAGGATTTCAGGTATTCGATTCTCAGGAAGCGATTATAGGAATTAAGGTAGATGATGCTGCTATTTATACTAGAAAGCAATTAGATGCTCTGACTGATTTCGTAAAGCGTCCACAAGTGGGAGCTAAAGGATTAGTTTACTGCAAATGTAATGAGGACGGGACGTTCAAGTCTTCCGTGGATAAATTCTTCGACCAAGAAGCGTTAAAAGCATGGGCAGAGCATTGCAACGCTAAAGCTGGAGATTTACTTCTTCTCCTAAGCGGTGATTTAGATAAGACTAGAAAACAGATGAATGAGCTTCGTCTGAAAATGGGTTCTGACCTAGGATTAAGAGATCCTAATAATTTCAAACCCCTATGGGTACTGGATTTCCCGCTGTTAGAATGGGATGAAGATTCTGAGCGTTACCACGCCATGCACCACCCGTTCACGAGCCCTAAGCCAGAGCACATGGACATACTAGAGACTAAGCCTGGCGAGGTAAAAGCCAATGCTTACGACATGGTTATTAACGGTGTAGAGATAGGTGGTGGTTCTATTAGAATTCATGATAGAGACATTCAGAGCAGAATGTTCGACCTATTAGGATTCACTAAGGAAGAAGCGCAGGCACAGTTCGGGTTCTTATTGAACGCTTTTGAGTATGGAGCGCCTCCGCACGGTGGACTGGCGTTAGGATTTGATAGACTTTGCTCTTTATTCGGAGGAAGTGATTCTATTCGTGATTTCATAGCATTCCCTAAGAATAACAGCGGAAGAGATGTGATGATAGATTCTCCGTCTCCTATAGACAGAGCGCAGTTAGATGAGTTATTTCTAGACACTACCGCTCCAGACACTGAAGAGTAATGGCACTCAAGTACAAACGGTTATCTAACGCAGAGCTAGGCGAGTTGAAGAAAGATTTTATAGATTTTTTAGCATCGCAAAGTATAACTGCGCCCGACTGGCAGAAGATGATAAGTGACGAGCCAGACCGCTGTCATGGCATTATAGAGGTGTTTTCAGACATAGTGTATGAGAAGTCTTTAGAGCGCATTAAGTGTTTAGAGATCAAAAAAGACCATCACTGGCAGGTAATGTTTTTCTCTGAGGACACGGCTGAAATGATAGCGTTGCAATTACCAGAAGACTCCAAGTACAGTTTTACGTCTCCTAGATTTAATCAAATGCTCTCTGCAGGAAAAGTGACTTTAGAAGGCATGAAGACTGAGGTGTTCACTGGTAAGAAATCTTACAAAGAGGAGCGTTCTATGGAAGTATTCCTAGAGATGGAAAAAGGTGGTGTTCCTGCTAATGAAGCGCTTTGGATTCTGCTAAAGAAGCTAGTTCCTCAAATAAAAGAGTAGTTTGGGGTCTTAATCTTACCTTAAAACTCACAACCTTCTGCTTTTCCATTCGTTAAACGCTTATGCCATTAAAGGTTAAGTAATTGATAAAAAAGAATTTTCTTACACTTCGCGTTGCAATAGTTCCCGAACTTTGCAACGCAAAACAAATGCATAATGACTGATTATTTAGTGGAATATCCACTAGTACTACTCTTCGTAGTGGTGTCTTTAGGCTACCTGATAGGAAATATCAAGGTAGCTGGAAATGGGCTGGGTGTAGCTGCTGTTTTGTTCACAGGGCTGGCTTTTGGTGCCATAGATCCTAGGTTTAGCATTCCTCCCATTGTATTCCAACTGGGGCTTTCCATATTTGTCTACTCAGTAGGGTTAAGCTCTGGGCCTGTGTTTTTTAAGGCTTATAAAGAAAATGGGGCTAAGGACTTCATATTTGCCATGAGCATGCTGGTGCTAACTGGACTGATAGCCGCTTTTTTCTGGTGGCTCTTTGATTTTTCTGCAGCTACCATTACAGGGGTGTATTCTGGAAGTACTACTAATACGGCCGCTCTAGCAGGTGTTATAGAATTCATTAACCAGTCTGGCACAACCACAGAAGCCGCAGCGGCCCTAGAAAAAGAGGCGGTAATCGGCTACACATTCAGTTACCCTATGGGAGTGCTGGGTGGCATCTTCGCCATTATCATCATGGAAAAGCTTCTTAAAATTGACTACAAAAAAGAACTGAACGAACTCAAGTCTAAATTTCCTCTGGCAGACAAGCTTACTTCTGCCACCATTAGAGTCACTAATGAAAGCATAGAAGGTTTAAACATTAGAGACCTCAAACAAAAGTACAATCTCAGCGTCTCTTTCGGGAGAATATTTCAGGGAGAAAACATGAGCCTAGTTACTTGGAGCACTGAACTCCACATAGGAGATGGATTAATAGCTGTGGGAGAAAAAGAAGAACTCGAAAGACTAGTGGGCATTCTAGGTGAAAGAACTTTATCTCCTACCGTAAATGATAAAACCAAGTATGATTCTCGGAGAATATTTGTCTCTAATGCAGAAGTTACTGGAGTGACTATAGCATCTCTAAACCTAGAAGAAAAATTTGACGCGCTAATAACAAGGATTAGACGAGGAGATGTAGAAATGATAGCCACAGGAGAAACTGTTCTGGAGCTAGGAGATAGAATCAGGTTCATAGCCAGAAGAGAGGATTTAGAAGCGCTAAGCTCCCTTTTTGGAGACTCCTACCAACAGTCTAGCAAGGTGAATCTATTCTCATTCGGTTTAGGAATTGGGCTTGGGTTACTTTTAGGTAGCATTAGTATTCCACTTGGTAGCGCTGGTGATTTTAAACTGGGTTATGCTGGCGGTCCACTTATAGCTGGGCTGGTTCTAGGAGCACTCAGAAGAACTGGAAAAATAGTGTGGACCATGAGTTATGGTTCTACCATTACCCTTCAGCAGATGGGGCTTATATTGCTTTTAGCCTCTATAGGAATTGGCTCTGGTGCTGCGTTTATAGACAGCATGGGCATGGATAAACTGTGGGTATTTCTAGCGGGAACTGGCGTGAGTTTGTTCACAGCGTTGGCCATGCTCTTTGTAGGATATAAAATCCGCAAGATGCCGTTCAGTCTTCTTACAGGAATGGTGGCCAATCAGCCGGCCATACTGGACTTTGCCATGGAACGAACCGGAAATCGAATTCCAATGTTTGGCTTCTCACAGATCTTCCCTATAGCGCTGATTATGAAGATAATTATAGCTCAGATATTGTTTATAGTTCTTTCTTGATTCAAGGTTAATTATAAATGACTTTCTATTGTTCTTTTAAAAACCCTATCATTTCCTCTACTGCATTCCAATACTTGAACTCGGTTTCTATTTGGAGTGTCCAGTCATTGAGTTCTACTTGATAACTCTCACGCATCCACCAGTTGAAAGGCAGCTCTTTTACTACAGGGCGTTCAGAAGAATCTAATGTGGTCAGAATTACTTTAGATACTGTTTTTAACCTGCTATTTAAATGGTAAGTCGTGAAATACTTCTGGCCTCTGTACAAATCCTTATACACCATTAATTCCCATTCATCTTTCTCAGATCTAGCGGTCAAATGGTAATGAAGCTCACCGTTTTTAAAAACCGAAGCTTCTAAATTGGTTTTTTCATTGAATTCAAAATGCCCATCTAGCTTGGGTATAGGACCATTGGTATCACTAGAGTATTTAGCTTCGAGTATTTTTAGAAAGGGTGGGTGAAAGAATGTAGAAGTAAAATAATCGAACCCATTTAGCGGAATAGATCTCATTTTACATACAGCCGAAGCTGAATCAACACAGCTAAAGTCTTTGTTTAAATAGTGCCATCCATTTTCAGCTTTGCAAGGCTCACCTGTTATCAGATTAACGGGAGCAGTGCATTCTGCAAAAGAAACCACGACAGCAAATAGCGTAAAATAAAATAT
Source organism: Flavobacteriales bacterium (assembly GCA_045104985.1). Lineage (GTDB taxonomy): Bacteria > Bacteroidota > Bacteroidia > Flavobacteriales_D > Sanyastnellaceae > ASP10-05a. Next base: position 4,105 of record JBGCDA010000008.1, read on the forward strand.
AGCTTTCATTTGATCATGAGACGGTTAGAAGATCAGTGAAGTTACAATTGTCAAGAAAATAAAACTAGCTAAGTATTAAAACCTCATCATCCTCAAGCAGCTCTTCTCCCTTAAACCTAAGCACTATTTGAGCCACGGCCAGCACATCTTTATTACAGTACTCCACTATTCTAGGCAAGTTCTTTTCTTCGTAATAGACTCTAGCCACATCGCTGCCGTCTATGTCATCTTTAGGCGTGGGAATATTAAATATCTTGGTGAGCAACTTAATAGAAGTGAAATGCTTGTAATCTCCAAATTTCCAAAGAGCCATGGTGTCCAAGTGCTGTACTTCCCACGGTTTCTTACCTGCTAAATCTAAATGGTATGGAAGAGGTACTCCATTTATGAGCATTCTGCGGGCTATGTATGGAAAGTCAAACTCCTTTCCGTTATGAGCACACAGTTGCTGATCTGATCTATTAAAGTAACTGACTAAAAGTGCTGAAAAATTTTCCAGAATAGCTTTTTCGTCATCTCCGGAAAACGATTTTATTCTAAATTGTCTAGATCCATCTGCCATGCTTAAATAACCTACACTGATGCAAACTATTTTCCCGAATTCAGCATAGATGCCAGCACGTTCATAGCTCTCTTCCAGATTCATGCCCTGCTGTTCTCTAAAGTACTTGCTTTTTAACTCCCATAGATCTTTAAAGTCTTGATCTAACTCACCTAACCCTTCGGCCTGTGGCACGGTTTCTATATCCAGAAACAATACTTTTTCTAAGTCTATATGATGAAGCATGGGAGTATTTATAGTTCTTTGATCAAATGTACGATAACCATTACACTCCTGAACATCTGAATAGTTTTCGGTTTGAGGTTTGCACATTCGACTCCAAAGCGTTAAGCTCGGTAACCGAGGTTGAAGGTTGGAGCGGTAGGTCTCCCCTTCAGAGGGTTAGGGGGCAGCGAAGGGTTCACGGTTTGAGGTTTACACTTCATAATTCAAGGTTCAAAAGTGTGAAGCATGCGCGACTGAAGCACCTGTCAACTCTTTTTCAATTAAATACCAGTTAGAAAAGTGAAATATAGAACGTATTTAGAGCACAACATTGCAACGCTTAGAAAACCCAGACATTACCTAATCATAACCCCTCTAGCATCCATAAATGGAATGTCGATCATATTATCTTCAATGATGCTCTCCTTTATGAAAACGAACTTTTTATCATAAATCTGACTGCCTACGTAGAAGCTTACCCAGTACTCGTTATTTAAAGTAAAAACATCGGGCATGACAGGTTCTATTTTCTGATAATCTAAAGGGCCTACCTCTTCTATGAAGTGCCTAAGTAAAGTGGTTTCTTTTTTCTGCCCGTTCAGCTCGCCATAACCTCTGCTGCTTACCAGTACGTTAGTAATGGCATCATCACGGAGGTTAAACACATAAGCATTATACTCATATTTATTTAGCTTAGTAAGCTCTCTTACTATGGCCACTCCTACATTAATTACCTTCGGTCTTTCTATGTCTTCTTTCATCCTTCTTGGCTAATTCTTAACCCCATTCTTATCCATTCCTTTAAGTCACTCGGACAGTGGTTATCTCGCTCTCCTCTGGCGTGCCCTAACCTTACTATGATCAAATCTCTGGCCGGAATTACCGTAATGTACTGACCCAGCATGCCTCTGTAATTGACTATTTCTTCTCCGTTCTGGTTATCTAACCATATTTGATACCCGTAATGGTCTGCTTCTACTCCTTTATTATCTGGAGCGGTTATGGGTGAGATCATTTCATCTATGAACTGCTGGCTTACTAACTGCTGGCCGTTCCAGTTTCCGCGTTGCAATAGTAATTTACCAAACCGTGCATAATCTCTAGCTCTGGCGTGAAAGCAACAATAGCTCTTTTCATGTCCGCCCTCAGAATCTAATGCCCACTGCGCTGGAGCCTCAGCCCCCATAGGTTTCCAGAGTTTCTCAGACAGGTATTGGCTCAGTGTTTTTCCGGTCACATTCTCTACTATAAAGCCTAAGAGAAGGGTATTCCCCCCTAAATACTCCCATTCGGTGCCTGGTTCTTTCTGAGCCACGAACTGCTCATCATAGGTCACTTCTTTTAAGTCACTCCCATAAGTAGCTCTGGCCATGAACCCAAAAGGATCTCCATAATGCTCGTCAAAGTTAATGGTACTGGTCATAGTAAGTAAGTCTCTCACCGTAATGGCTTTGTTTTTCTCAGAAGCGTTACAAAGCTCAGGAATGTAATCACAGGCAGGGTCATCTAAGCTATTGATCAAACCCTCATCATGAGCTATACCTATCATTAAAGCTGTAACACTCTTTACCATGCTAAAACTATTAGAAATAGCTTCCTCATTATGCTCACCCCAATATTTCTCAAACAGCACCTCATCATTTTCTATGACTAAAAAAGCAGCCGATCTGTACTGCTGGTGTATGGCTTCCTCTTCTGCATTTAGGCTAATAGCACCGAGTTTCTCATTCTCTGTCCAAGGCTGTGCAGTGGCATTAGCCACTTCTCTAGCATCAAAATAGCTTAGGTCATAGATATGTGCGGTGCTATGCCCTCTGAGGTAAGTACAGGAAACACCCTTTATCAAGTATCCATTACCAGTAATTACGGCTACCAGAGCTGCTAAGCATATAATAACCACCAATGTTCCTAGGACTTTAAGAATGATTTTTTTCATAACCACAAAATACGGTAATAGGCTTGGTTAATCAAATGCAACCTATGATGAGAATATCTAGATGAATTAACAAATTCTAAACAGCACTTTAGTTCTTTCATAGAAACCTGTAACCAATTATACATTGGTCGTTATCAGTGTATGAAAACCTTAATTCTACTTCTGCTATCCTTTATGGCTTGCTCTTTATCATATTCTGCCGAAACCGAACTTATTACTCAGGTTCGAGAAGTAACCATATACCATTCGGGAGCATTAGTTACTCGCACTAGTCAATCAGAATTAAAGCCTGGGCTTCATGAACTACGCATAGATAACATTTCTAAAAAGACTGTCCTCAACTCTCTGAGATTTGAGAATAAGGAGGTTACGATTCTAAACAAAACCCTACTCGTTAAACTCACTGACGAAGAATTTAACCAACTCTTAGACAGAAAAGAAGCCCTCTCAAAACAACTGGAACTAATTGAGAATAAGTTTAGTGAGGAAAGCTTTGTTTCCGAAGTAGAAGATTTAGAAGCCATGACTGATTTCTATTTAACCAAAACTTTAGAAATCAAAAAACAACTCCGAAAAATCGATCTGGCTATTGTAAAAGCCGAAAATCTAAATGAAATTGAGCTTCAAAACGAAGATGCAGCTATTCTAAAATTATTAGTCTCTGTAGAAAATGAGCTAGAGTTTAAACTATCCATGAGGTATGTATGTGGTGGCATAGGCTGGAGTCCGTCTTATGCTATTACTGTTAAAGATGCTGCTCAATCCAATCTTCGGTTAAAGTATATGGCCAAAGTAATGAGCCAGACTGGAGAGAATTGGGAAAACATCAAAGTGAATTTCTCTTCATCTTTTCCTTTAGAAGAACCTACCCAGCTGCCCTTTCCTCAAGAGCCTTGGGTGTTGAAAAAAGGAGATTTGCAGCTTGCTAACCCAACTCAAGGTGATCAAAACACAGAGAAGCTTGAACAAATTGATGAATTGGAAGGAATCAAATATCAAGAAATTAAAGTGCCCTACATGCTGGAGTTAAGACGGTTAGACGGTTTCTTTTCTATTAAATCGAATAGTACCATTTTTACTTTTCCTATTCTACAAGAGAACTTACCAGCCACATTCTATTATTTTGGCTTTCCTTCTATTGAACCTCAGACATATTTGGTAAGCGAAATAAATGGTTGGAGTTCGCTCGGCCTAGTTGATGGAGTATGCAACATCAATTATAAGGGGAATGATCTAGGACGCACACTTTTAAAATTTAGTGAGTCTGAAGAAATACTAATGCTGCCAATAGGAAAAGATAATTCTGTGTTTCTTGAAAGAAAAGAAATAGCCGACAAACAGTATTTCAAAGAATCTGTTTCTGGTAAAAAAAATAAAAGTACACTCGCATATAGATACATAGTAAAAAATAACAACCCCTTCCCGATAACATTCGAATTATCTGAACAAATTCCTATTTCTCAAAGCAAATACAATGATGTCAAAATCATAGAACTGTCCAATGCCACTTTAACTGAAGAAACTGGAGATGTTACGTGGGTTTTCAAATTAGAGCAGGGAGTTTCACAGTCCATAGAGCTTATTTATGCCGTTGAACTAGACGGCTCGTATGCATTGAAATACAACTCGTCTACAAGATCAAAGTATAGAACCATTTCTTGTCCTTCCTTTTAATAGGACGGTTCTGCCTTTGCACCGCTAATCCAAAACCTTTTCAAAAGAAATCCCGTACAAACGGGTAACTATGACTAGATTGTTTGTTTTCACCTGCGCCTACCTATGCGCTCTAGTTTCTGTGGGTCAACATACCCAGAAACTTAAAGATCTTTATTATAAAGGAGACTACCACGCTGTTACTCAGATATTAGTGGATGATGAACTCCTAGAACCCGAAGCCCTATTCGTAATAGCTAATGCGTTTCATAAGCTCGAAGATTTCGAGTCTGCGCTCATGTATTATGAACTTTCTTCTGATGAATCTACTGAACTGCCTGATTACTTCCTAAATAAAGCTATCTGTGAAATTAGTATGGGAGACCTAGTATCGGCTGAGCGCAGTTTGTTCAGGTTTGAGGATGTAGAAGGACAGCACCCTATGGTCTACTATTATTTCGGTGTTATAGATTTTGAAGTAATGGAATATAGGACTGCCTTAGAAGCTGTGGATCAAGCCTTAGACATGAACCCTGAATATATGGAGGCATGGTATTTAAAGGGCGCCATTATGGTAGATCTGGACAAATATGCTCAAGCCGAAGAGTGTTTTCAGATGGCGCATGATCTGAACCCTACGCATGAAAGAACCACTCTAAATTTAGCGCTGGCTCAAGTGTATAACAAGTCCTATGATGAGGCCTTCGCTATTTTAAATGACCTCATAGAATCTAACTCTGAACTCAAAGCTGAGGCACTCTTTTACAGGGCGGAGGCTAACTTTTACCTACACCTTTTAGACCAGGCATGTGCTGACTGGACAGCTGCTGCAGAAATGGGTGACGAGTACGCTAAAGAAAATCTCAAAATAGTGTGTGAAAAAGGAAAGGCTGAAAGGCATAAACAGCGTAAGATTAATAAGATTACTTTATAAACCCGAATTAAGTCTTAGAAAATCTATTCCGGTCTCAAACCGCTTTGAAATCAAACGTTTCACTGACTTTCTGAATATAGCCATTAGCTTTAGAAGCATTTTTTAGCTTAACGCCATTGATTTCAATCGTATTGAAAGCCAAACAACTTTGCTAAATGCATCTTGAGTTTCACCATTACCTCTTCAAAATCCACTTTAACACCAAGTTCTTTCTGCATGGAGGTTACCTGCTTGTCATCAATGCCACAAGGGATAATCTGATTGAAATAATCTAGGTCTGAATTCACATTGAAGGCAAACCCGTGCATGGTTACCCATCGGCTACATTTTACTCCCATAGCCGCTATTTTTCTGGCTTTTTCAGGATTGTCTGGGTCTAACCATACACCTGTCAAACCTTCAAGTCTACTTGCCTTAATCCCATACTTTGCCAAGGTTAAAATAATGGCTTCTTCTAAGTAGCGCAGGTACTTATGAATGTCAGTAAAAAACTGATCGAGGTCTAGAATGGGGTAACCTACTATTTGACCAGGACCGTGGTAAGTGATGTCTCCTCCTCTATTTATTTTATAATATGTAGCTTGTTTAGCTTTGAGTTGTTTCTCATTTAAAAGCAGATTGGCCTCATCACCACTTTTTCCTAAAGTAAATACATGTGGATGTTCTACAAAGAGCAGGTGATTTTTAGGAGTCACATGCTGAGAGGTATCTTCTATTTTTCGATTAGCTATTTTCTGATCTATTGTGGCTTTAAATAACTTTTCCTGTAAATCCCAACAGTCTTTATAGTCCATCCGGCCTAAATCTCTGAACTCTACCTTTTTCACTGAATTTTAGCTAATTTATCTTTGAGTAAAATGATGTTCTTTATGTCTACAGGATCTGTTTCATTCATCTCTGCTAAGATGAGAGATACCCAATCTCCAAGGTGAACTAAGTATAGGCTGCGCTCAAGCTTAGTGAGTCCTTTGGATTTTACCTCTACCACTTTGGCTCCTTTCTCTTTGAATATTTCTTTACTAATGTCCATGCGCACTTTTACTCGCTGAGCATCATCCTCATTGCGAAGCAAAACCACTGAAAACTTTTCGTTTCCGCTTTCCCAACCCACTAAATCATTATGATTCATTTCGGGAAACTGATGGTGCCAGCACAGCATTTTAGCATTCTCACCTATCTGCTGTCTCCATCTAATGGCAGATCCTTCATAAGCCGAAGAAGAATAAATAATGGGTGTAGTAGCATTAATGTCTGAGGCTATGTTACTAGCGGTAGATTGTATGGAATTGGCTTCATCCATAAGCATTTTAGCAGCTGCATGAAGATCACTGTAAATGGATGGTCCTATGAGTCCAAAGCTCTCTAGCATTCTGCATAGCTGCACCACGCTCTGCCCAAACTGAGATCTAGGAGGCTGACCTCCATTTACTTCTAAGTAAGGACTGTGCCAACGCTTAGCCCAGTCCCTGACTTTTCCACCAGAAGTAATGCAGCCTATTCTGCACTGCTTGGCCATAGCCACTTCCATACTGGAAAGAGTCTCTTCTGTATTTCCAGAATAACTGCTAATAATGACTAGTGTTTGCTTATTGGCAAAGTTTGGTAGTCCATAAGAGTTATGCGCCACACATGGAATCTCTAAAGTGTCTGAAAGCCACTCTAATACGATTTTCCCACCAATTCCACTTCCTCCCATGCCACAGATAATTAATGAGTGAATAGGTTCAGACATGCTTATTTTACCGGTAAGTGTTCCATTATTCAAGGAATCCTCTAACTGCTGCGGAAATGTATCTATAAGCTTTCTCATAAGTCTGGTTTAAAAATCGGTTTACAAATGTAACTGATGCTGTTCAATGTGGAATTAAGAATTTGGGAATTAAGAACGAGAAATGGGAGAATTAGGAATTGAGGATTTGAGAATTAATTGCTTAGCGCCTTGAACTATATCAAAAACATAAGCGCAAGGCTCGTCTTGTATAGGGGGCCAGAGGGAAGGAATTGATTATGCTTGGTTACAAATACTTAGAGATGAAATCTAATCCTTAGATCTAGAGAAAAGTTTTGCCTTTGATTGTTGCCAATTCGGCTATAGCTTAGAGCGTGGATTTCGTTTAAATAATTTGTCTTTTGTGCAATGGTTGTTCCCTGAGGGGTAGCCGAAGGGAGATGGGTGGAGGAGGGAAAACCACAATTCTTTCTCTGATTCTACCTACCTTTGCAACGCAAAATAAATGAACACCTATGGCCATTCAATTGTCTGAACAAGAAATTCAAAGAAGAGAAGCATTAAATGAGTTGAGAAAAAGAGGCATAGAGCCGTTTCCAGCAGCATTATTCCCAGTAGATACGCTTTCTAAACAGCTCAAACAGAACTTTTCTGAAGGTAAACAGGTGGTAATGGCTGGGAGGCTCATGAGTAGAAATATCATGGGGAAAGCCTCTTTCGCAGACCTTCAAGATTCTGAAGGTAGAATGCAGCTTTATGTGAACAGAGATGAAATCTGCACTGGCGAGGACAAATCGCTGTACAATGATGTGTTTAAGAAACTTCTAGATTTAGGAGATTTCATAGGAATTAAAGGAGAAACCTTTACTACTGGTACTGGTGAGCCTTCTGTAAAAATAACTGAGCTGCACATGCTGGCTAAATCTGTAAAGCCACTCCCAGTGGTTAAGACAGACAGTGAGGGTAATGTCTATGATGCGTTTTCTGATCCTGAATTACGTTACAGAATGCGTTATGTAGACCTAGTGGTCAACTCTGGAGTAAAAGACACGTTTATTAAGCGTTCTAAAATCATGACTTCCATGAGGAACTTCCTTACTAGTAAAGGATACTTAGAAGTGGAAACACCTATTCTTCAGCCCATTCCTGGTGGCGCAGCTGCCCGTCCGTTCATTACCCATCATAATGCACTAGATACTCCGCTCTATTTAAGAATAGCCAATGAGCTGTATCTAAAACGACTCATTGTAGGTGGGTTTGATGGGGTATTTGAATTTGCCAAAGCCTTTAGAAACGAAGGAATGGATAAGACGCATAATCCTGAGTTCACTATGATGGAAATGTATGTGACTTACAAAGACTACAAGTGGATGATGGAGACCACAGAGCAGATGCTAGAAACCATTTGTATGGACGTGCTAGGCACTACTAAGGTAAAGATTGGAGAAAATGAAGTGGATTTTAAAGCCCCGTTCAAGCGAGTAACCATGATAGGTGCTATTAATGATCATACTGGCATAGACATAGATGGCATGGATGAAACTCAGCTGAGAGATGTGTGTTCTAAGCTAGGAGTAGAAATAGATGATTCTATGGGGAAAGGAAAACTGATAGATGAAATCTTTGGGGAGAAGTGCGAAGGGAATTACATTCAGCCTACGTTTATTACGGATTATCCTATTGAAATGTCTCCGCTTTGCAAGGCACATAGAGACAACCCAGAACTCACCGAGCGTTTCGAGTTAATGGTGAATGGTAAAGAGTTAGCCAATGCTTACTCTGAGCTGAACGATCCCATAGACCAGCGTTCTAGATTCGAAGAACAGGTGAAACTAGCAGACCGTGGAGATGATGAGGCCATGTTTATAGACCAAGACTTCTTAAGAGCTCTAGAATATGGAATGCCTCCTACCTCAGGAATGGGAATAGGCATAGACAGATTAACCATGTTTCTTACAGGTAATGATTCTATTCAGGAAGTATTATTCTTCCCGCAGATGAGGCCTGAAACATTTCAGACTGAAAATGCAGAGCCTGCTGTAGTGGTTTCTGACGATGCTCAAGCTATTCTTAAAGTACTAGCAGAGGCTGGCGAACAACCTTTAAATGGTATTAAATCTCTAGTAGAGCTCAGTAATAAAAAGTGGGATAAGGCTACTAAAGAACTTAGAAATGCAGAATTAGTAAAGATCTGGAAAGTTGGAGAAGAGCTTTTGATTTCAGAGGTTTAAATTAATAAACAACCTGAAAAGTGTACTTATAAAAAAGCCCCTTCAAAGTTTGACTTTGAAGGGGCTTTTCACATAACAGTTATTTGGTATTTGGTTAATTCCCTAATTTATCAGAGCTAGCTTTTATGCGCTCTATGCGCTTGGCATGGTCAGCAATTTTGCTTGTTTGCTCTTGAATTTCGGTCTGCTTTTTAGCAGAGGCCTCTTTAAGCTCACCTATAGTAGCTCTACTCTGCTCTATTTCTCCTTTCATTTCCTGCATCTTAGCCTGAAGTTCTGAAATTTTCTTTTCGGCATCTATTATCGCTTGCTCAGACTTGTTAATATCTGCCTCCTCATTAGTCACATCTTTAGCTAGACCATCTCCTTCTTTTACTAGTTTATCTAGGGCTTTTTGCTCTTTTTCTTGAGCCTTTCTTTGCTCTTCTAGCGTCACTCGGAATACTTCTACATATAGCTGCTTTTGGTAATCTTTAAGAGAGGTCATAATAGCTGCAGTTTCTTTAGGGTGCTCCTTAGGGTTAATGTAAGACCCGTTCATGTTATAGAATGCATTCATTTTGCACCCATTTTCATCCTCACTAAAACTAGCAGTAACCGTTAAGGGTGCTTTAGAGATATCTGACATAATTGTGTTTAAGGCCGTAATATATCCTTTAGATTTTTTCACTTCCGACATATATTTAGTTTCTAAAAAGGCTTTCCACTTCTTTTCTGCCATGTCTACAGAAGAGTTTAGGTAAGATGTAAATCCATTTTGAGTGCTTTTATCCAATGGCAACAAATCAGGGTTGATTTCCATAGCCGGAGTAGTCTCTAATGCTGTGGCTATAGCTTCTGCGTCTTGAGCATTAAGTTGTATCAGCCCAGCAACACTAAGTATTATAGTTAAAAAATATTTCATGGTTCAATTTTGATTTATGACGACACAAGTTAATTCAAGTCACCGCTTTAGCCAATTTTAGCGCAATATTTCTTTCTAAATCTGTATAGAACGTAACTTTGTGCTATGTTTTTACCTAAACTGATTTTTTTTCTGCTCGCTGCGAGTTTGACCACTGCCGTGTGGGGTCAATACCCTTCTAACATTCACAATTCAGACCTTAGAGTCTGGTTAAAATCAAATCTTTACGATGGAGAGTTTTCAGATTTAGGTTATTCTAATGCCAGAGAAGAAATGTTTTCCTACACCGATGAGGTGAATGGAAAAATCGTTTGTGTATACACTGATTTTGAGATGAATGCAGTCAACTCTACGTTTCCAAATCCTATAAATACAGAACACATTATTCCACAATCTTTCTTTGGGAGTTCTTCTCCCATGCGCTCAGATCTGCATAATCTGCGCCCTACTCACCAGAATGCCAACTCAGCTAGAGCCAACTTTGGGTTTGATGAAATTCCAGATAATCAAGCGGACTGGTATGGTATTTCATCTGGAGGAGCCTACCTCAGCACTGGTTCAGAGCCTAACCCTTCTGCAGATTTTAGCGAAGGAACAGACACCGCATGGGAGCCGCAGGAAGATAGAAAAGGAGATATAGCCAGACAAGTGTTCTATTTCTACACGGTTTACCCTACTCAAGCAGGCCCTATTTCTAACTTAGCAGATGTAAACACTTTATACCAGTGGCATTTAAACGATCCTGCAGATGCCCTTGAGTTACAGAGAAATAATAGGGTAGAACAGGTTCAGGGAAATAGAAATCCTTACATAGATTTTGAGGAGTTGGTTTTTGATGCGTGGCTCTGGGTGGAGATTTTAGGGTGCACAGATGATCAAGCTACCAACTTTAACCCTCAAGCTAATACCAATGACGGCTCTTGCACTTATGGTACAGAAGGCTGCACTAATCCTGATTTCATAGAGTTTAACCCAGAAGCTGTTATAGAAGATGGTTCCTGCCAAGAGCTAGTAGTGCTGGGATGTAGATATCCTAACGCATTAAATTTTAACCCTAATGTCAATAAAGACGATAATGGTTCTTGTGAGTTTGATGAAGTCGGCTGTTTAGGAGATCTCAATAACGATGGTGCAGTAACCATAGGAGATTTATCTGGATTTCTAGCCGCATTCGGCACACCATGTCCTTAAAGGAAGAATGCGATAAATTTAAAATGCGATAAAAAATGGATTCAGTAGGTTCTCTTTATTATACTGAAGCTCTGTTAAACTGTCTACCTGCTTTATGTGGTAGCCACAGGCACTAATTACTGCGTGAGCCGCGGCCGTATCCCACTCCATAGTGGGGCCAAAACGGGGATACACATCTGCTTGGTTTTCTGCTATTTTTAAAAACTTAAGTGAGCTGCCTTTAGGGACTTCTGAAGTGTTCTCAAACTGCTGAATGAACCCTTTGGTTTCATCATTCATATGAGATCTAGAGCATACTATTCTTACAGGAATACTCTCATCTCCCTGGCATTGGGCTATGTTTCCCTCAGCTACAGACCACTGTGTAGAACGCTCAGATTTATGAGATATAAGCTCTTCCTCTTGCGTATCTGCAGATACATAAGCCTTTTGATCATGTACATTACCAGAATACAGCTCTTTAGTAATAGGAATGTAAACCACACCTAATGTAGATATTCCATTTTCTATGAGCGCTATATTTACGGTAAACTCTCCGTTTCTTTTAATGAACTCTTTAGTTCCATCTAACGGATCTACCATCCAGAATTTCTCCCAATTGCTACGCTCATTAAAAGGAATAGAAGCTCCTTCCTCGCTCAATACGGGAAGCTTGGTTTCTTCTAAATACTCTACTATAACGTTATGTGCATTCTTATCTGCAAGCGTTAGTGGAGAATCATCTGACTTTAGTTCTATACCCCTGTCTTCTGCCTCATACACCTCCAGAATGGCTTCTCCTGCTCTTACTGCAGCTTCTTTAGCTATGCTTAATAACTCGTTATAGTTCATCTTTTCTTGGTTATATAATCATTCCTGCCGCCACCGTATTATAGTCTGACTCATCTACTAATATGAAAGACCCTGTAGCCCTGTTTTGACGGTATGAGTCTGCCAGAATCGGTTTAGTGGTCCTTAGCACAACTCTGGATATATCGTTCATTTCTATGTTTTTATCTTCTTCTAGTCTGTGCAGAGTATTTATATCTACCTTATACTGAATCTCTTTTATAATGGTCCGTGCTTCATTAGAAGTATGTCTCAGGAGGTATTTTTTTCCGGCCACCAGTTTAGAGTCTCCTAACCAGCATAACATCACTTCTAGGTCTTGTGTAGGTTCGGGCTGGTTTTTCACGCGCACTATCATGTCTCCGCGGCTGGTGTCTATGTCATCTTCCAGAGTCATGCATACAGACATAGGCGGAAAAGCCTCAGTGAGCTCTTTTTTACCACAATTAATGGTTTTTATTTTGCTGGTAAATCCTGTAGGTAAAGTCATTACCTCATCTCCTACTTTGAACACTCCGCTTTCTACTCTACCAGCATAGCCTCTAAAATCATGGAAGTTTTCTGTGTGTGGTCTAATCACATTCTGTACTGGAAATCTGCAGTCTATGAGGTTTCTGTCTGAAGAAATGTAAATTTCCTCTAGCGTATTCAGAAGTGACCCACCTGTATACCAGTCCATGTTCTCTCCTTTATCCACCACATTGTCTCCTTTTAACGCAGAAATAGGAATGAATCTGATGTCTTCCACGTCTAGCTTAGAGGCAAAATCTATGTAGTATTTCTTAATCTCCTCAAAGGTTTCTTGAGCATATTCTACCAGATCCATTTTATTCACACACACTATAATGTGTTTAATCTGAAGAAGAGAGGCTATAAACGAGTGCCTTTTAGTCTGCTCTAAAATCCCTTTTCTGGCATCTATTAAAATCAAGGCCAAATTAGAAGTGCTGGCTCCCGTAACCATGTTTCTAGTGTACTGAATATGCCCAGGGGTGTCTGCTATGATAAATTTTCTTTTAGGCGTAGCAAAATACCTGTAAGCCACATCGATGGTTATTCCTTGTTCTCTTTCGTCTCTTAATCCATCAGTTAACAAAGAGAGGTCTACATGATCTAACCCTTTTTTATTACTGGCACCCTCTATAGATTCTAATTGATCTTCAAATATCGTTTTAGAATCATATAAAAGTCTACCTATCAAGGTGCTTTTACCATCATCTACGCTTCCTGCTGTGCTGAATCTTAATAAATCCATTTGTATATTTTCTTTTTTTTAAGAGTTGGCTCGATTTTGAATTTTAACCTACTCAGTTTACCTGGTATTCTCTTTCCCCTCCATTTAGGCGCTGCTCTGAGCGTTTTCTGCCGAAGTGGAGGGTCTAGGTGAGGGCTCTAAAAGTATCCTTCCTTTTTTCTATCTTCCATGGCAGAATCTGAGCGTTTATCATCTGCTCTTCCTGATCTTTCCGTAACTCTAGCTGCTGCCACTTCAGCTATGATTTTATCTAAATTATCTGCAGTACTTTCAGAAGCTCCTGTAATAGAAATATCACCTATAGTTCTGAATCTAATCATGCGCTTTTCTACCTTGTCTCCTTCTCTGAGCATATGTACTTTCTCATCATAACCTAAAAGTACTCCGTTTCTTTCTAGCACATCTCTTTCATGCGCGAAGTAAAGGTTAGGAAGTGCTATGTTTTCTCTTTTTATGTACTGCCATATGTCCATTTCTGTCCAGTTAGAAATAGGAAACACTCTAAAGTGCTCTCCCATTTTCTTTTTACCGTTCAATATGTTCCATAATTCAGGACGCTGGTTTTTAGGATCCCACTGCCCAAAATCATCTCTATGTGAAAAGAAGCGTTCTTTAGCTCTGGCCTTTTCCTCATCTCTTCTAGCGCCTCCTAAGCAGGCATCATACTGACCTTCTTCAATAGTGTCTAAAAGGGTGGTGGTTTGTAACTTGTTTCTACTAGCATTTACACCAGTTTCTTCGGCTACTTTACCATCATCTATAGATTTTTGTACTGAACCTACTATGAGCCTCGCATTGTTCTCTTTAACCAAATTATCTCTAAAATCTAGAGTTTCTTGGAAATTGTGTCCCGTATCTATATGCACTAGCGGAAAAGGTAATCTGGCAGGGTAAAATGCCTTCAATGCCAGATGAGTGGTTACTATAGAGTCTTTTCCACCAGAAAATAGGATACAAGGATTTTCGAATTGGGCGAAAGCTTCTCGTATGATGAACATGCTCTCAGATTCCAGCTCCGATAAATGGTCTAAATTGTAATTCACTTTTAAATCAATTTTTTAAGATGTACAAAGATAAGGTTCGTGCTCTCATCTATGCCCTTGTCTTTTGTTTTTACTTCTATTTCTGGGTTCACTGGTGCTTCATAAGGCGAGCTAATTCCAGTAAACGATGGGATTTCTCCAGCCCTAGCCTTTTTGTATAACCCTTTTACATCTCTATTTTCACACACTTCTAAGGGAGTGTTCACATATACCTCTATGAAATCTTCCTCTCCTATTATGGCTCTGGCGGCAGCTCTATCTTCTAAAAAAGGACTGATAAATGCGGTAAGTACAATAAGTCCAGAATCAACCATAAGTTTAGCCACTTCAGATATTCTGCGGATATTTTCAGTCCTATCGGCATCACTAAAGGTTAAGTCCTTGTTCAATCCCTGTCGCACATTGTCTCCGTCTAAAATATAAGTCAGTCTTCCTTCTTCATAAAGCTTTTGGTCAAGCGCATCTGCTAGTGTAGATTTTCCAGAACCAGAGAGGCCTGTAAACCATAGCACTTTTCCTTTTTGACCTAGGAGTTTTTCTCTTTCTGGTCTAGTAATTTGGCTGTTTTGGGTAAATAAATTCTCCATTCTTACACTTATTTTCTTTTAGGTAACCCGAAGTTAGACTTATACCAAGCCCTTTCATGAAAGTAATAAATAGGCATTTTAGCAAAAAACTCTATACCACCCACAGTTAATCCAGTAGCAGGATCTCCGCTTACTATCCATGCTATAATTACCGTGGTGGCTGTAGCAGTAATTCTCCAAGTGAGCGTTTTAGCTATATGTCTTTTTCTAGATTCTATAGGGCTTTTTCCTGCCATGATTAATTCTTTTTTGCGTTGCAAAGATATTCGTAACTATTGTATTTGAACCTCCTGAATTAAAAGTGTAAATTCGCACTCTTCAAATGCCCGGATGGCGGAACTGGTAGACGCGCACGACTCAAACTCGTGTTCCATTGGAGTGTGGGTTCGATTCCCACTCCGGGTACTAAAAAGGCTAGACTTCTTAAGAAATCTAGCCTTTTTTGATTTTTATTCGTCCTTCTAGCTATTAGCTATTAGCTATTAGCTATTTGAATACTATTTTTTAGTAATTCAGATATTAGGTTGTAATCGAAACTTCCGTCTTCATTTTTTACAAAAAGTCTAGAACCCATTCCTACGCAACTGGCACCTGCATCAAACCATGATCTTAAGTTTTCTTTCTCTGGTTTTACTCCACCAGTAGGCATGATTTTAAGCCATGGGCAGGGAGCTTTAGCTCCTTTTATAAATGCAGGTCCTAAAATATTTCCTGGAAATGCTTTCATTAATGGAACTCCCCACTTATGAGCTGTATTCATTTCGGTTAAAGTAGCACATCCACCTGTCCAAAACATTTTTCGAGCAGCACATGCCTTAGCTATTTCTTCATCTATGAATGGAGAAACTAAAAAGTGTGCACCTAAATCCATGAATTGATTGGCCTGATTAGCATCTGCTATAGACCCTATTCCTAATGCTAAAGAAGGATAGTTTTCATTACAGTAATTCAATAAATCTGTGAATACTTCTATAGCCATTGCACCGCGATTAGTAAATTCTATCACTCTAGCACCACCTTCATAACATGCATCTACTAACTTTCTAGCTGTCTCCTTATCTGACTCATAAAACAAAGGGATTACCTTGGTTTCTAGCATGAGATCTATGATCTTTTTTATTTCCATCTGTAAGGATTTTATCTAGCGACTCTTCCTGAAGAATCTCCTCCCATTAATTTTTCTACTTCGTCTTTCGTAGCTAAGTTGGCATCACCCTTAATAGTATGTTTTAAACAAGAGGCCGCTACGGCAAAATTGAGAGCATTTTGATCATCTTCTGGGTAGTTTATTAAACCATAAATAAGTCCGCCCATGAATGAATCTCCTCCTCCTACACGATCTACTATATCTGTAATCTGATATTGTGGTGATTCATACATTTTATTACCATCATAAAGCACACCTGCCCATGTATTATGAGAAGCTGAAATGGAACCTCTTAATGTAGTAATAACTTTTTTAGCTCTAGGAAACTTCTTCATCATCTGCTGACATACTGAAAGGAAAGCTTCTGCTTTCACCTCATGTCCTTGCGTAGTTATATCCAGCCCTTCAGGCTTTACACCAAAGTGCATTTCTGCGTCTTCTTCATTTCCTAAAATCACATCACAGTAAGATGTAAGCTCAGTCATTATAGCCTCTCGATCTCCTCCGTAATTCCACAACTTTTTTCTGTAGTTTAGATCTGTAGAAATGGTCACTCCTTTGGCACTAGCTGCTTTTACTGCTTCTAAGCATGCATCAGCCGCTCCTTGTGAAATGGCTGGAGTAATGCCTGTCCAGTGAAACCATTCTACACCTTCAAATACTTTATCCCAATCTACCATTCCAGTAGAGATTTCAGCCATGGCTGAGTGCGCTCTATCATAAACTACTTTACTTCCTCTAGACACAGCTCCTGTTTCTAAGAAATAAATCCCTAAACGGTCTCCACCCCAAGCTACGTGAGAAGTTCCTACACCTCTCTTACGCATTTCCATGTGTGCACAGTGGCCTATATCATTATCTGGAAGCCGTGTAACAAATTCTACCGGCACACCATAGTTGGCCAGTGAAACAGCTACGTTAGATTCTCCACCGCCATATATCACATCGAATGAGTTGGTTTGAGAAAATCTTAGGAATCCTGGAGGAGCCAACCGTAGCATTATTTCTCCGAAAGTGACTACTTTTTTCATGAAATTTTATTTAAACGATTCTAAATTAAATACCTAAAGCTTGTCCACCCCCAACTTGGATAGTTTCAGCAGTTAGGAAAGCAGCATCTTTACTGGCTAAAAACGAGACCACACCAGCCACATCTTCCGGAGTACCTAATCTTCCTAACATGATGTTATTAGCCCAAGAAGCAAACACTTCTGGCTTAGTTGATTTTATTTGAGCATGGAACGGAGTGTCAATAGTTCCTGGTGAAACGGCATTTACTCTTATTCCATATTCAGCTAAATCTTTAGCTAAAGCTCTGGTAATGGCGTGTACTCCGGCTTTAGAAGTTCCATAGATTCCAGCTCCTGGACCACCAGCATTCCAGCCCGCGTTAGATGTATAGTTAATAATAGTAGCGTTCTCTCCTTTTTTTAAATAAGGGATGGCGGCTCTAGAAGCAAAGAACACAGAATCTAAATTAAGTGCCATGACCTTTCTATAGAATTCTGTAGTCATTTCTTCAAACCTGGATCTACCTCCTAAGCCCCCAGCGTTATTCACCAGAGCGTCTATCCTACCATATTTATCTCCAATAGCTTTTATGTTCGATGAAACTGCGTCTTCAGCAGTCACGTCAAAACCGAAATACTCTGCGGTAATTCCGAGTTTCTTTAGCTCAGTTACCTTTTCAGCTCCTGCGTTATCTTGAATACCATTTAAAACAACAGTAAACCCATCCTTACCTAGCCTTTTGGCTACTTCAAAGCCAATGCCACTGGTAGCACCAGTTACAATGGCTACTTTTCCTTGATTGCTCATTTAATATACTTATTTTATTTTTTGTTTCTTTTTGCCTTGCAATAACTACTTTTTTATTGAAATTCAATATACATATCTATTGCAACGCACTAATTTAATTAACCTTTAGGTTTTAGAGGTTTAATGTTAGAGCAAAGACCCCAAACTGCTAAGAGGGCTATAACCGCCAATGCTCCACCTATTAAAAATGCAGGAGTGTAGTTTCCTCCTTTTGTCAGAATTGGCACCAAAGCGGTAAGCCCAAAAGCGGCTAATTTAGCCGCGGTTCCTGCAAATCCAGAAAGTGTTCCTACGACTTTTCCACTAAACATATCGCTGGGTAGCGTTTGTACATTTCCTATGGCTGTTTGAAACCCAAATAGAAGCACGGCCATTATCATAATAGCAATAATAGCTGCGGCTTCTTGTGCCATCTTGAGTTCCGATATGGCAGCTAATTTCCCCATCGTAATTTTGCTAGGTGCTTTTTGTATTTCTTGCCTTTCAAGAGCAGTAGAAATAGCTTCTGAAATATAACTGTTAGCCATAATTTCATCTGCGCTTTTTCCTTTTATCTGCGAAACCACATCTATTTCCGAATCATTGAATAAAGTCTTAAGTGTCTTATTATTTAAAACCTCCTTAACATCTGGCTCTACCATAGTGAGTGCTGTAGATTCTTTAACCCCAAACATACTGAGCATGGTAGGCCCTCCTGGTGATCTTAAAAGTAAGAAGCATGGAACCATGATTAAGCACCCTAGCGTAATGACCATTTTTCTAGTTCTATTTACTGACCATCCAGAAGTCAGTCTGTTTTGTGCTAAAAGCCCTCCAAACCAAGCCCCTAACATAGCACCCACATAAGGAACCCAAGCAGAGAAAGCTATATCTTTTACGTTCATGCCAAAAGTCTCATTTAAGTAAATAGGAATCCACACTATAAATAGCCACCAAATAGGGTCTATAGCTGCAGATGCTATAATTACTCCCCAGCTTTCTTTTCTCCCAAGTAGCTCAGCGGTTTTCGGACTATAACCTTCATCGTATGAACCGTCTTCGTCAATGTCTTGGTTCCTTTGGCCGGAAAGGATATAATTTTTTTCATTCTCTGATAACCATGGGTGTTTTTCTGGTGAAGATTTTACTATATAAAACCATGGCAGCAGCCATAAGAAGCCAATAAGTCCTACACATAAAAATATAGACTGCCAAGACAAGTATATAGCCAAGAGCCCAATTATTGGATATGCTACTATTCCGCCTATAGCAGCACCTGAATTAAATATTCCTTGGGCAAAAGCCCTCTCTTTAGTTGGGAACCACTCTGCATTTGCTTTAGCTGCCCCAGGCCAGTTTCCTGCTTCTGCTATGCCTAGTATTGATCTAAAAACGGAAAAGCTTATTATTCCTTTAGCAAAAGCGTGAATCATAGTAGCTACTGACCATACTCCTATGGAAATAGCAAATCCAATTCGAGTGCCTATCCAATCAAAAATTTTCCCAAAAATGGTTTGACCAGCAGCGTAAGAAAGTATAAAAATGGCCGAAATAGTTCCGTAGATTGTTTTAGTTTCATCTACATTCATTTCAGGAAAAAGATCTGAGGCTATATCAGGCCACAGAGCACCGAAAGCTTGTCTATCTATATAATTTATAACTGCAGCTAAAGCTACTAAGCTAACCACCCACCATCTCAGTCCTTTCAATTTTTTCATACTAGCTGTCTTTATTTTCAAAATAAGACACCCCTGATCCATCCATAAAGTCTTCTCGGATAGGGCTGAAAACATCTATCAACATTCCATCTTCTAAGCATTCTGCCCCATGAACTAGGTTCGGCTCTATATAGACTCCATCCCCGGCTTCTAAGATTTGTTTTTCACCATCTATATGAAACTCAAATTTCCCTTTAGCTATGTATGTAGCCTGGGTATGGAAATGGTGATGAGGCGCACCTATAGCCCCTTTTTCAAATTTTACTTGAACCATCATAATCTGATTATCAAACCCTAAAAACTTCCTGGATACTCCTCCTCCGAGTTCTTCCCATTCCATGTTTTTAGTGATGATATACTTATTGCTAGATCTTTCCATGTTTTCTAATTTTCTCTGTTTTATAAAACCAATAATTGTAATCGAATATGTTTTATTTGGCTAAAGTTCCTGGTCCTACAGTGGCTTCTCTGAACCAAACTTCTGTGTAGCAGCCGTTTTCATATTGCTTTGCAATGTCTCCTCCGTAGGTTTCTGCTCCTGAGCACCATACCATGTTTTTTTCAGGTGCTTTGCCGTTGGTTTGGTTATAAGCTCCTTGTTTAAAATAAATGATTTCTCCGCTGTAGGCATTTGCCCGTTCGGTTCCATCCTGACCGATAGGCACAAATAGTTTTTTAACCTGATCTGGCATGTCTGATTCTTTGGCATATTCAGAAGAAATCAAGTTTTTAGTGAACGTTTTCGTTTCGTGGCCTTCACATGCGAAAGTCAGATACATAATACCCTCAAAGACATTTACTTCATAACTAAACTCCTCGCCTAATTCTATACCTTCCTCTGGCTCTGTTGGATAGTCGTCCTTGCCATTCCCTACTACAGACATATCATTGCCCCAAATAGCAGTAGAGTAATCCCATCTTCCAGAATTATCATCTCCAGCAGTATTTATTTCGTAATTCCAAAAAACGGAGCCTTTAGTATGCCCAGGGAATTTTTTATAAAACAACTTAAATGGTTCGTTTTCATGGCCTTCTCCACTATGGATTTGACCAACAACACTCGAGAAAGAAGCTGCTACTCTGGCATCTCCAGAAGTCGATACTTGCATTACTTTGCAAGTTCCTGTCAGTTTTCCACCATCTTCGGGAATCCATTCTCTTTTTTCATGAAGTTCAGTTCTAGTATTGCTCGAATTTTTAGAGGTAACTCCGGAATTAGGTGTTTTATAAACTACCCACCTTCTAGTTCCATCAATTACTGTATAGAAAAAGTCCTTATTCTCATAGGTGGTAAGATCTTCGACAGAAGTTCCGTCTCCTATGAGTATTTTAAATTTATCCATAAATGGAATCACTTCATTAGGATACACTACCTTCTGACTTAAGCCATCGTTAGCCGCAAAGTATCCTGAATTAGAAATTGACTTGTCACTTACAGAAAGCTCAGCAGATTTAAACCACACTTCTGCGTAGTTACCATCAGCGTATTGCTTCTGGATATCTCCACCATGGGTTTCTGCGCCATTACACCATACTTTATTTACCTTTGGATCTTTACCATTAGTCTGATTGTAACAGCCTAGTTTGAAGAAAAGGCCTTGATCTGTGTATGCTGCAGGAGTTTCTACTCCATCTTGTCCAATGGGTACAAATAAATTCTTTACCTGCTCTGGCATGTTCTCTTTTTCAGCGTATTCTGAAGAAATTAGATTTTTAGTGAAAGTTTTGGTTTCATGACCGTCACATATGAATGTAAGGTGCATGACTCCATCTTTAACTTCTATTTCATAACTCAACTCTTCGCCTAAGGCTATTCCATCTTCTGGCTCTGGTGGAAAGGTGTTTTCATCAGACCCCACTACTGAAAAATCATACCCCCAAATAGGATAAGAATAATCCCAGCGTCCAGAGTTATCATCTCCTGCTGTATTTATTTCGTAGTTCCAAAATACAGAACCTTTAGTGTGTCCTGGGAATTTTTTATAAAATAGCTTGAATGGCTCGTTTTCGTGGCCATCCGCACTGTGTATTTGACCTATTACTACAGAGAATGTAGAAGCCACTCGAGCGTCTCCTGTTTTAGAAACATTCATGACCTTCACAGAAGCCTTTAACTTACCTCCAGTCTGAGGAGACCACTTTTTTAATTGGGCTAGCTCAGTTCTGGTATTGTTAGAGGTTCCATGTGTATTTCCCGCGTTAGGTGTTTTAAATACCACCCAATCTCCCTCGGCATCAGTAGATGTGTAGAAAAAGTCCTCATAATCAGAAGATGTAGCTTTACCTGCATTGGTGCCGTCTCCTAAAATTAGATTCCAGTGCTTGAAAAACGGAATTACTTCGTTTGGAAGTAATTTTTCAGTATTGCTTTTTTTGATATCTGCGTCTTTATTCGAAGAGTTATTTGCAACGCACGCGCTTAATGAAAGAACAATAAGTAAGTAGAGTAATTTTTTGATCATTTTTTATTTTCGTGAGTAGCTTCTAATTTGAAGTATTTTACTGTCGCATAACATTTTTCATCCTTAGACTGTAGGTAATTTCCTACTGTGAAATAATTTTCGAAATACCACTGACTAACACTAAGATCTCTATACTGAATAGGTTTTTCATCGTTAATCTGCACAGTAACTTTGTTCTTTTTAACCGTAATGGTGATTTTAACTTTATCGAATCCGATTTTTTCTCTTGAATAAATCCCTTTTTCATCTGTCCAAGATGTTTTCATTAAAAGGGCATCCCCCACAGTGGAATCGTCCTTTAATACCTTACGAGTGACATAGATGCGTTCATCCTGCCAGTACACCTTGATAAAAGGAATGTTATTAGGTTTTCTGAGGCCCAGCTCCTCTGTTTGTTTCTCATCAGTTCTGCCATCTACCTGCATGAGCAAAGTTCTATGGTATTTCCCAGATTTATCCTTAGAGATTTCTGTTAGTTGAAGTTCAGTTTCTAAAACCCCACCTTCTTTCATGGTCCAGTTTACGTCATTAGTTCCTGGTTGAACTTGCTCTCTTAAATTATTTCTGGTGTACTTCGCTTTAGACTTTCCTTCTGAAGGGTATGCCTTCATCACTAATGACTGATCCATGGGGTCTAAATAAACGAATGGACTAACAAACTTATCATTTTGATAGTTAGATAACTTCCAGTCTGATGCTTGGTATCCAGAAGGGAGCTCTAACTTCCAGTTAGTTAAATCAAAAGCCGTGTTTAAAGCAGAGGTGAAAGGACGAATGGATGAAGCAGGTTTAGCCTTTTTCTTTTGTATATCTTCAGGGACATGGCTTACTTCTAATTCATAGTAATTTACTTTAGCATAAGAGCCCTCATCTCTGGACTGAAAGTAGTTTCCCGCTTTAAAGTAGTTTTCAAATACACCCCATCTCTCCATATCTATTCCATCATAAACAAAAGTTTCATCATCATTAAGAGTGACCGTCATTAAACCTTTAGAAACATTTACTTCCAGTGTAAATTTCTCATTCCCTACAATCTGCTGAAAGTTTCTTCCTTTATCATCTCCCCAAGCGTGTTCATGGAGGATCTCTTCGTCTGAGGCATTTACATCTTTGAGCACTTTAGTTTTTACTCTTATTCGTCCTTCATCCCAGTAGATTTTTAAAATTGGAGGAGCATTATTATCGTCCTCACCTATTAAGTCTCTCTGCTGATTGGTTAGTCTTCCATGGATCTGCATAATAATTACTCGATGGTAATTACCCACTTCATTTTGTGTGACTTCAGGAACTGAAAGTGTTCCCCTCATCATTCCGCCTTGCTCAAAAGTCCAATTAACCTTATTACTTCCTGGCTCCATTTGTTCTCTTAACTCAGAACGTGAGTACTTCGTATTTCTAGTTGTTTGAGCTGGATATGCATGAAACACTAATGCCCCATCTTCTTTATTTCTATAAAAGAATGGCTTTAAAAGTTCATTAGATTCAAAGTTTAGAATCTCTGGTGGCTCTACTTCGCTAGGCTTACCCTCTGGAATAGTGATTTTCCAATGACTTAGGTCAATGTCTTGAGCTTCTATGCTCAACGACATTAACATTACTGCTAATATGTATCCGATTTCTTTAATCATGACTTACTTCTAATTCATAGTATTTTACAGTAGCAGATGCTTCTTCATCTGTGGTAACTAGATAATTTCCTGCCTTAAAATAATTTTCAAATACCCCCCACTTCTCCATGTGAATATCATCATAAACAAAAGTTTCCTCATCATCTAGTGTGACTGACATAAACCCTTCTGAAGCGATTACCTCAAGAGTAAACCTTTCAGTGCCTACAACTCTTTCGAAAAACCTTCCGTCATCATCACCCCAGGCGTCTGCAGATAACATATCTTCATATGTGGCGGCTAGGTTTTCAAGCTGCTTAGTTCTTACATATATTCTATCGTCCTGCCAAAAAATCTTTAACACTGGGGGGGCATTATTATCATCTTCACCGATAAGGTCTCTCTGCTCATCTGTTAATCTGCCATGAATTTGCATAATCATGGTTCTATGCGTGTCTCCATTATTATCTAGGGTGATTTCAGGCACTGATAAAGTTCCTCTCATAACTCCTCCTTGGGCAAAGGTCCAATTGACACTATTACTTCCAGGGACCATCTGTTCTCTGAGTTCTGTTCTAGAATAAGATGAGTTAGCTGTAGTTACTCCTGGATATGTATAAAACACTAATGATGAATCCGATGAATCATCAAACAAAAATGGTAGCAGTGTTTCGTTCGTGCTATAATCTAAAATAGCAGGTGGTTCTATTTCTAGAGGATTTCCATCTGGTCTAGGAATGGGTAGAGTTACTTTCCAATTAGATAAATCTATAGAACTCCCTACTGGTTCTTCTTCTAGATCTAAATATATGACGTCTTCACATGGAGGCATTGGTCTTTCTGGGAGTTCATTTTTACACCCTAATTGCAACGCAAATACAAAGCCAAAACCTACAGCTAAGGTTATTTTAAATTTTGTGGTCATATATTGTGTTAACAATGTAAACTACTGTTCCGTTATAGAAAAATCATCTAAAAATGATTCTGATTCCTCGGTGTCTGGGTCTCCATTTAATGTATAGTCGTTAGTAATAAATAAAACCACTTCTGAGCTAGATCCTGAATTGAACTCAATGGTAGCCTCTGTCCACTCATTGGTGTCGTGTCCTGTAGATTCATCAAAGTCTGCCGAAGTTATAATGGATCCCGTATTTTCAATAGTGGATGCATTGTTAAAAGGGGCATCATATATAGTGAAGGTAACTGTGGATCCTACTCCAGCATCTTTATTTCTTATCCATGCGCTAATGAGGTAATCGGTATTTGGATCTACTGTTATAGCCTGATACATCCATCTTTGAGGATTATCGGAGTTTTCTGCTGTAGGTAATTTACCTGACCAATTTCCGGTTCGAGCTGTAGAAGACATTTGTAACACCCAGGAGCCATTAAAGTTAAAGAAATCATCTGCATCTGATTCTAAGGTGCTATTTCTCCATGCTTCTCGGTTATCGTTATTTACCTCAAAATCATCTAGACTCGGATTAGTAATAACTATACTGCTAGGTACTGCTATTTCTACCTCCATTCCTACTTGGCTATTCTCTCCCTCTGAACTGGTAGCTATAAGAATTACTGTGTAAGTACCTTCATCCATGTAATTATGAGTAGGTTCCTCCTCGTCAGATATGTTTCCATCTCCAAAATCCCAACTGTAGTTTACTGCATTTATCGAATTATTAGTAAACGAGACTTCTTGATAATCATCCGGATTTATTTGATATGTAAAAGCAGCTGAAGGTGGCACTGTGCTAGTACTGATATCTATAGAGAAGTCATCAAGTCTAGTTTCTACCGACCCTTCATTAAAAAAGTAAATAGCTACTTCTGTATTGTTTCCCGAGTTGAATGTTACAATTCCATTTGTATAGAAGTCTGGATTAGATTGATCATTAACAGTAACTGATCCTATGGTAGCTGCAAGTGCTTCTTCATGAGATGTTACCGGACCGTCTAATATAGATACTGTTAAAAAACCATCAGGATCGCTTAACATGGTATATTCGAAGAATAAATCATAAGTAGCGTTAGCTGAAACTGTTATTAGCTGATATCCTATTCGTTGATCACTAGGGTCTCCAGTGAGTTTAGCTGCTTGATTTCCTGAAGCAACTGGGTCATCTGTAATTTGAATGACTCCGCCTAGATCTGAATTTCTCCATGAATCACGGCCATCCCCTTCTCCTCCCTCAAGTTGTCCATCCTCAAAACTAGATTCCAAAATGGGTGGAATGAAAAAAGCTGGTTCTGTTAGAGTTATCTCCATTTCCACGGTGCTGCTTACATCTAGCTTGTCGGTAGCTGTTAGTGTAACCGTATAAACTCCTTCCTCTGGGTAAGTATGCACCGGTTCTAATGCTGTAGAGGTGGTGCCATCTCCTAAATCCCAGAAATAGTCTGTAGCACTGACCGAAGTATTTGAAAATGTTACCTCTAAAAAATTATCTGGTGAAATCTGCGAAAAGCCAAAAGAAGCAGATGGAGGTGTCAGGTCTGCTATAGAACCTGCTTCTGGCAATTCTTTCTTACATCCTGATAAAATGATAGCCATAACAGTTATGCTAAATAAAGCCTTAGCAAAGATGTTTGGTTTATGTTGATTTATAAGTTTCATTTTTCTCTTTTTATATAAATAAAATCATTGGAGGCATTCTAAAAATATCCTGGATTTTGAACTAGCTGTCCATTACTCACATTAATCTCTGCCAATGGCAAAGGCAGTAATAAGTCTGTAGAGGTAAATATATAACCCTCGCTAGTTGCGAAGGCATCTAAAACACTCAACGCTTGTCCAGTTCTAATCAAATCATACATTCTATGATTTTCAAACGCCAACTCATATCTTCTCTCTTTCAGAAGCATGTCTAATGTTACTTCTCCATTTCCATCAAGCTCAATAAGTGTTAAAGAAACTCTTTCCCTTACAGCATTATATGAAGAGATAGCCTCAAGGTTTTGTGTGGCTTCCATTCCAGCCATAATAGCTTCAGTGTGCATTAGGTAAACATCTGCTAGTCGTAATACTATCCAGTCGTTTCCGCATAGTCTAGCATTTAAACTAGTAGTTAGGTATTTCCCTACTTCGTTTTGATTTAGGGGGTTCTGGAGCACTTCTTGTCTAATGCTATCTGAGGGATCCATATTAGATTTGAAATCATCTGTAAGATAATTTAATCCACTAACTACACCTCCTAAAGTCATTTCAAATGAAAAATCTTGGCTCTCCAGTAAATTATCGTTTAAATACGGTATAGCAAAGATTATTTCATTATTACCTTCACTATAAAACACATCTGAATAATCGGCCTCTAATTCATATTCGGTGCCGCCAATTAGTGATGCACATAGTGTTTCTGCGCCAGAGTAATTACCGGTGGTTAAATATACTTTAGCCAAGAGGGCCTGAGCCGCACCAGAAGTAGCTCGGCCAAAATCCATCGCGGTTCTTCCAGGAAGTAACGAGCTGGCATCAACTAAATCTTGAGTAATAAAGTCCAATACCGCTGCAGCTGGGTCTCTATCAAAATATTCAGTGTCGGTAATTCCTAAAACCCTATCTACAAGTGGTATGTCTCCGTATGCCCTAACTAAATTAAAATGAGATAACGCTCTGCTAAATTTAGCCTCTCCTTCAAACTGGGCTCTTAAACTTGAGTTAGTTACAGCATCTAAATTCTCAAGTACTCGGTTACATCTAAAAATCACATTATAGTTAGCCGCCCAATATGAAGCTACTACTTGATTAGTAGGTTGGACGGTAAACTGCTCAAATTGAGCCCAATCGCCTTCACTAGACTTTGTTTTAGTATTATCCGACCTCATTTCAGTAAGTGCAAACTCTCTAAGAGGTACGGCCTGTAAGCCATCATAAATAGCTAATGTGGCTAATTCTACTTCTTGAGTATTAGAATAAAATTCACTACTGCCTATTTCTGAAATAGGATCTAATTCTAGCACATCTTTCTTACACGAGCATATAACTGCTGTAACTGCTATGTATATAAATATCTTTTTCATGATTTTTGATTTAAAAGTCCAGATTTACCCCAATTGAAAATGATCTGTAAAGTGGCGCTGGACCTCTTTGATATCCATAAGTAAGTGGGTTACCTAACCCTTGGTCTATCCCTTCTGGATTAAACCCTACATAATCTTCAGCCATAATGTAAATTAAATTTTGTGCAGAGACATAGACTCTTGCCCCTCTAATTTTAGCTTTGCTCATAATCTTTGCTGGAAAAGTATAACCAACATTCACATTTCTAATAGCTAGATAAGAAGCATCCTGTATATCATCACTGGTGAAAATCCTTTCTCTTACAAGGTTAGCGTCTTCAAACCCAGTCACAAAGTCTTGACTACTCGCTATCTCATTTTTGTAATATTGTGAAGAGATGTTTCTAACTTCTGCCCCATGAGACCCTTGAAACATAAAGGTTAAATCCCAATTTTTATACTTAAAGTTGTTTGTCACACTCCACACGACATCAGGATATGGTGACCCTAGAACGGTTCTATCATCAGTGTCTATTAACCCGTCTCCATTTAAATCTCTTACATAAACGTCTTGAGACTGAGCATTTATCGGATAAAATGGATCATTAATAAATTCTAGAGGGATTTCACCGTCTACCACATATCCATAGAAAGAAGAAATTGGGTTTCCTTCAAGAGCTATCCACTCTGCAGCTCTTTTATCGTCTACTATACTTATTAATCCATCAGCTCCAGCAAAGTCTACTAACGTGTTTTTATTTCGCGTTGCAACGACTGAAGTAGACCAAGAAAAATTCCTCTTTGTCACATTTCTAGTTAACAGTTCTAACTCAACCCCCTCATTTTTTACCTCTCCTCTATTGACTAGTGCCGTTTCAAACCCTGTTACAGATGGTATAGGCACATCTAGCAAAAGGTCTTGGCTAACTCTATTATAATAATCCAGAGACATGTTGATCTTCTCATTCAAGAGAGAGACGTCTATTCCAGGATTCACCTCAACTAATTTCTCCCATTGTAAGCGTGGGTTTTCAATATTAATCGCGTTATATCCTATAGAGCCAAATCCAGTTCCTACTGGTTCTATTAGGCCTAAATGATCATATTCTCCTATCCCATTATTATTTCCTGTAACTCCATAGCTAGCTCTAATTTTAAGCTCATTAAATATGCTGTTTTTCGGGAAAAAAGATTCTTCTGTCACCATCCAACCTGCAGAAATGGCGGGGAACCAACCATATTTAGAATCTGGGCCAAACTTAGAACTTCCGTCTCTTCTTAAGCTTGCAGAAAGGAGGTATCTCTCGTTAAAATTATAATTAACCCTTCCTAAATAAGACACTAACACTTCTTCAAATCGTATGACTGAACCACCAGATAAATTAGATGCGGGTAAGGTCTGAATTAGGTCATTGGAAAAGCCTACCGCCTCTAAATCTGTTATCTCTGTATTCCACGCCTCATAAGCAAAACCCCCAACCGCACTGATAGAATGACCGCCATACTCCTTATTCCAGTTCACTGTGCTTTCACTGACAGTATGCCATCTAACCTGTCCATTCCAAGTAGACTCTGAGTCAGTAATCCCATTCCTAGTAGCATCTACACCTATATATCTTGAGTTTTTTGTGTATCTAAAATCTCCACCAAAAGTTTGTTTAAAAGATATATTATCCGTAAGGTCATATTTTAGATATGTATTTGCATATACTTTTGTTTGATGTTTTCTTCTGTCTCTTTCTAGAACTTTAGCTAAAGATCCTTGGTTAGAAGTAGTACTTATAGAAGTCCCTGAGTCATTTGGGTCTGGCTGTCCTAAAAGTAGATCATAATTATCGAACATTCTTTCCATGGCATAATCTCCTATTTGAGCATCTTCCCATCTGCCATTTTCTCTGAATCTATTGACGTAGTCAATGTTGTCTTCATCAAGATAAAGTGGTAGCCAGGGGCTTTGACGGATTGCATCATGAACACCTATAGGGAATCTTCTTTGGGTTGTATATGAGGGGTTTAAATTAAAACCAAATGAAACCTTTTCCCTCAGTTTAGTGTTTACCTTTACTCTGAAGTTCAGTTTTTGGAAGTTATCTGTTAATAAAACACCCTCATCTCCTAGATAACTAAGTGAGGTTTGGAACTTAGTGTTTTTAGTTCCGCCCCTAGCTGATATAGCATGACTTTGAATTATTCCTCCATCATACATTACATCTGTCCAATCTGTGTAAGTTCCCAACCTTTCAACATACTGCAGCCTCTCGGTAAGAGCTCCTTCATTATTCTCCCGCACATAATCAAACCAATCATTGGGTGTGGTTAACACATCATTATCCGGTACACTTTTAATTCCCACATAACCGTGATAGGAGAACTTAGTCGGTCCCTCTACACCCTTTTTAGTGGTAATCATTATTATACCATTGGCTCCTCTGGATCCATAGATGGCGCCTGAAGATGCATCTTTAAGAACCTCCACAGACTCTACATCATTCATATCTAAACTAGAAAGGAAATCCGCATCGTTTCCTACAACTATTCCATCTACTACTATCAAAGGATTAGAATCAAAAGAAATCGACCCTTGCCCTCTGACTCTCATAACAGGTGCTTCACCAGCTCCAGGGTTAGTCTGTTGGACATTTACACCAGCTATTTGGCCTACTAAAGCGTCATCCACTCTAGACAGAGGTATTTGATCTAACTTTTCATTTTTAATTTTAGAAACAGACCCAGTTAAATGTGACTTCTTTATAGTTCCATATCCGATAACTACAGCTTCATCTATTTCCTCTGACTCTTCATTCATAATTACATCTATTATAGTCCTTCCTCCCACAGGAACTATCTGTGTTTTAAACCCTATGCTAGAAAAAACGAGTAGTGAATCTGGATGAACAGAAACAGAATATTTTCCTTCTACACTTCCTGCTACATTTATGTTAGTTCCTTTCACTCCTATTGTGACTCCTGGCAAGGGCTCTCCTGATATGTCCTTTATTACACCAGAAACACTGATGTTTTGGGCGTTAGCTGCAAAGCTTAAAAGAAGAGTAAGAAATGAGAAAAGCCCGAATCTCACTAGTGTTTTTTGTACTTGTTTTTTCATTTTTAACTTATTAAAAAAAGCTCATTTTCACAATTTATAGGGTGTAACATTACTCAACACAAGCTCTAATGGACTTATGATTGAGGTGTACATTTATAAAAGCACCCTCCTATAACTAATGTGGAACTCTAGTAAATCGTATGGTTAGTTTTCTCTCAAAATAGGCTATCTATGCCATTGGAAAGAGAACCATTCTCATTCAGAATGGTTCCTTCTTTCAGATTCATCACATAATCAGATATATCTGCTAAATGTTCCCGGATAGTATCTCCAGCTTTTTCTGGATTTCTTTCGGCTATATGGTTTAAAAGTATCTCATGCTGATCTATAGCAGAACTAGACCTTCCTCCACCACATACATTGTGCTTCTTAAAATAATGCATTATATCTGGTGTAATTATTAGCATTAATGACTTTAGAACCGAGTTCTTGCTGGCCTCTGCGATTTTAATATGAAACAAAAAATCTTCTTCTACCGCGTCCTCATTTGCATCAATTTTTACCCTGTGAGCCTTTAGTGCCTTTTCGATATCTCTTAAATCTTTTTCGGTTCTGTTTAACGCTGCTAACTGAGCGAGATTACTTTCTAAAATAACTCTAGTTTCTACGAGGGATTTAAAGTCTCTTCCTTGTAAACCTAACATATCTGTTATTAAACCTTCTAAGGCTGGGATCCCTAGGCCAGCCACGAACGTTCCGCTTTGGGGTCTAGTTTTTAAGATGCCATAAAATTCTAGCTTTCTGATGGCCTCTCTTAAATGAGATCTTCCTACACCTAGTTTCTCGCTCAAATGGCGTTCAGAAGGGAGCCTGTCTCCAGGTTTTAATTGACCGGAAGAAATTGAATCTCTTATCTGTCGGATGATTTTATCTACAGGAGATTCTATTTTTATTTGAGAGAAATTATCTATCATGCTAAAAACTATTTTAAATGAATCAATCTTCTAGTGGTACTTTGATTTTCAGTGGTTACTCTTAAGAAGTACAAACCTTCTGCAAAAGACGACAGATCTATTGTATGACTAACACCGTTTACACTTGGCTGATAATACCTTTCTACTTCTTCTCCTGTTAAAGAAAATACCGTAATCCATACGTCAGAATTAGAAGTAAGGTCTAAAGTCAATGTTGCTATTCCTTGTGTAGGATTCGGAGCTATACTTAAACCACTAAAAACATCTAGTTCTTCAACTCCAACTATATTATCAACGAATACACTTCCTGTGACAACACATCCATTAGCATCTGTAACTTCTACTTCGTAAGTATCGGTAGGAAGGTCTGCTAAAGTTTCTGTTCCAGATTCTCCATTCCATGAGTAACTGTATGGAGGAGTACCTCCATCTGCCATAGCCATTGCGGTACCTGTGCTTGAACCGTTACTGTCATCTGTACCGGTTACAGATACGGTTAAAGCATTGGGTTCAGTAATAGAAACAGATACTTCTAGTGTACATCCATTAGCATCTGTAACTGTAACAGAGTAGTCTCCAGCAGGAACGCTCGATAAATCCTCTAATTCAGAATCATTACTCCAGTTATAAGTAAAAGGAGCTATCCCCTCTGAAATAGTAAGATCTACCATACCTGATTCGTCTCCATTACAATCTATATCAGTAACTTCAGAAGCTGCAATAAATGGAGTGTCACTGCAGATTGTTATAAAGTTATATGGTCCAGCAAAACCGCTTGTTTCTCCATCTCCACAAATAGACTCTACATAAAGATCATAAGAAGTACCTGCCGTAAGTGAAGTTAAACTCGCTGTTAAATCAGACGTTATCCCTTCACCTAACGCTACACCCATTGTCCCTGCTCCTTCATCTACTACTAACCAGTTATAAGAAGAAACATCATCAGCGCTTTCCCAAACTACATCTGCGCTGGTCATTGTAACATTATCAACAGATAATCCAGAAGGAGCATCGCATGAAGTTGGCACGCCAGCATAAATAAATTGGATATTTGCTCTTTCATCCTTTAAATCTGAAATATTTGAGGATGCCGATGAGCTAGAAGTCTTTTTAACAACTAGAAAATCTGGAGCTGTGGCTTCCCATCTCCACTTTAAAGAACCATCTCCTGAGAAAGCTGGTGTAGAAACCTGAGAGCAATCCCAATCAACAGCCACTTCTATAGCACCACCCGTATAAACGAATGGTGAAGAGAAATCAAATCCCATCCACCCATTTTCTCCTGGAAAATTATTGTCAGTGTTATACGCGTTATCCACAAGCAGTTCCGAACCTGTTATTAGGTCATCCCAATCTCCTGCTTCAGCCATGGTTGCTGAAGAGTTTTTAAGATAAACTTTAAGAGTGGCATTTCCATCTCCTATGATCACATTTGATGAAGCTAGTTCCCAGTTCAAAGAAGTAACCGTGTTGTCTGCCACCAAACCAGCACTTGCGAGTTCATCTGCTGTGTATATGTGAACAAATCTTGAGAAAACAGTAGTTGAAGCTGTATCAGATCTTTGGAAAGGACCTCTTGTGCTAGAAGAGGAGGTTCCTAGACCAATAGTAGCTGTGTTAGACACGGCTCCAGTCGTACTGAACCCAAAGGGTCCGGCTAAGTCACTTAGCTCATTATCTCCGCAATCAGCTTGAATGTAAAAATCATAACCCGTGAGATCTGACAATCCGGTCGACTGGATGTTAGTCATCATTGTTGTTCCTGAGTCTAATTGAGTTCCTCCTTCGCCTGTGCCAGATCCCACCACGAACCAAGAATAAGACATTGCTGACTCTGAATCAGACCAAGAAATATCCGCAGATGACGCTGTGACATTTGATACGGCTATATCTGATGGAGCTTGACATGAATCACCTTCTTCAAAAACCATTTGAATATTAGCTCTTTCATCCTTAAGGTCAGTTATATTCGTAGAGGGCGAACTACTAGAAGTTTTCTTAACCACAAGAAAGTCAGGAGCTACAGACTCCCACCTCCATTTTAATGAACCATCTCCAGAAAAGGCTGGGGAAGTTACTTGAGAACAATCCCAATCTACCGCTATTTCTAAGGCACCACCAGTATAAGTAAAACCAGAGTTAAAGGTAAAGGGCATCCACCCATTTTCTCCAGGAAAATTGTTTGTGGTATTATAACTGTTGTCCACCACTAATGAAGAACCAGCTACGATGTTCTCCCAAGAGTCTTCGGTAGCCTGAGTAGCAGAAGAATTCTTTATGTATACTTTTAGTGTGGCATCTCCATCTCCAATTAACACATTAGAAGAGGCCAATTCCCATTGAACTTCTGTAATAGAAGCGTCAGAAATCATTCCTGAAGCAGCTAACTCTTCTTGAGTGTAAATTTGAACGAATCTTGAAAAGACAGTCGTAGATG
This sequence comes from Flavobacteriales bacterium, assembly GCA_045104985.1. Classification (GTDB taxonomy): domain Bacteria; phylum Bacteroidota; class Bacteroidia; order Flavobacteriales_D; family Sanyastnellaceae; genus ASP10-05a. The sequence continues at coordinate 38,346 of JBGCDA010000008.1, forward strand.
CTGTGTCTGATCTTTGGAGAGGTCCTCTTGTGCTAGAAGAAGAGCTTCCTTCACCAATAGTAATTGTAGTTTGTGACGTCCCTACATCACATAATAAAGTAAAAACACAAGCTAATAGTAAGGAGTAAATATGTAAGGAGTAAATATGTAAGGATCTATTCATTTATTCTAGGGGTTTCATTTGTTTGTTAATTGTCTCAATATTATCAATTATTGGTTGACCAAAAATTGGTTGACCAATATTACCTTAAATTATTTCAGCTTCCAAAAGATTCATGTACTTTTTAAACCTTTGAAGAGTTTTAATTCATAAAGTGATGATAATCTTGTCTTAGTCTAATTACAAATGGTGCCAAACGAGCTTAAAAAACCGCTCAAATCTGATATGGTTATGAATCCATCACTATTGAAATCACCTTTACAAAGAATTTCATCATCAGGAAAATTGTAAAATGGCCCTGTGTTGTTCTCATTTGCTTTAGGTCTTATGGAACAAACATGCGGAAATTCCGAACAACCTGCATCTTTCAAATTAACTTCCGAGGGCCTTTGTTCTCTGGTTAAGTCCAACAATACACTGTTATCTATTCCTGTGATTCCAAAGAAATTAGGTAAAAGAGGATAGCCTGCCACAGCCGCATTGATGGCTCCACTTTCTTCGGTTAATCCAAAAAAACCAAAGTTATTAGCAGATATCATTGGATCCATAACAGTAACTCCAGGCGGAACTGACATTCCAAATGAGCCAGATGCAATATTTCCAAGCCATGTTTCATCTCCAGTAGCTTGTTCAAATAGCGCATCATCTGGATTAGTAAAAATATTATTAGCTAAAAGAACATTTGTAGGCTCATGATCCCCTATACTACCTAGAATAATATCCGCACAATCTATGACACTGTTAAAAGCAATATTTATATTATCTAACGGATCCGATTCATCATTTTGAAGATAAATAGCTCTATCCTCTAATTCATAGAAGTAGTTGTTATAGATGTAATGATTTTGCCCTTCACGCACTCTGACCCCTCCCTTTCCATTTAAAAAAAAATTCCCGTACACTATAGCTTCGGAACCATGCCTCAAAACAAGCTCGGCTTTAGTATTGTTCTCAAATGTATTATGACGGTAAATGTTTTGAGTGGCCTTGCTCGAAATTAATTCTCCATCTCCATCACATTGAGTAAAATAGCAGTACTCCACTACTGTTCTACTAATTCTATTGGCTTGAGTGCTTAAACCTATTCTTATAGGCTCTATGCCCATATCATTTCCAGTACCTTCAAAATTTTTAAAAGAACAATATTGTATTTTATGATATCCAGGGGTGAACTCATTAACTAAAACTGAAAGTATGTTCTGATCGTCTAGATTAAGTCTGTTTTCAAAATTACAATGGGTAACACTCACAAACTGGCTAGACTCTCTAATTCTTAGGTACTTATAAGAAGAGTAATCTTTAATGTTAAGTTGGGTAAATAGGTTATAGCTTCCGTAAGTATTAATAACATCATTAGTGCCTATATCTCCGCTTAAAAACTGGAATCCCTCTAGGGTGATGTTGTCTGCGCTAATGTTCACCCTAGAGCTTCCTGTAAATATTACTTCGCCTAGATCTTGACTTCCTATATATAGCCCATCCTTAGAGACTTGCATAAATATATCATTGTACGTTCCATTGAGCCAAATAATTGAGTCTTCAGAAAATGCGCTCACTTGAGCTGAATTAAACGTGTTTTGACTGTTAACCATATAAGTTGTAGCTTCTACTAGCGTTGCAACGCTTACACAAATGCTTAAAAGAACTATTCTCTGTATCCCTTTTATCAAAATAATATGGATTTAGTTTAACTGATATAAAAATGAGGAGATTATCCATGCAGATAATCTCCTCATTTAATAAAAGTAATTTATAAGGTCTAATCACAGACAGTACCGAAAGCTGCTAAAAACCCGCTTAAATCAGTAATAGTTATAGCTCCATCATCATTAAAGTCTCCTTTACATGACTCTTCTAAAAACTCACATGAGCCGTCATCCATAGTAGCTTCAGGATTATAATTTTCTGCGGAACAATCCATACAACCTAAAACCTCTGAACTACCTTCTGAGTATGCGAATTGAATATTTGCTCGTTCATCTCTTAAGTCAGAAATATTGCTTGATGGAGAACTACTTGAGGTTTTCTTAGCCACTAAGAAATCAGGCTCAGTTGTAGTCCATCTCCATTTTAGAGAACCATCACCTGAAAAAGCAGGCGTGCTTACCTGAGAGCAATCCCAATCTACGGCTACCTCAATAGCCCCACCTGTATAAGTAAAGGGTGCTGTAAAATCGAATGCCATCCACCCATTTTCTCCAGGAAAATTATTGGTAGTGTTGAAGTCATTGTTATAAACTAAAGCAGATCCTGCTGTAAGGTCACCCCAATCACCAGCAGTGGCTTCGGTGGCTTCAGAGTTTCTGACGTATACTTTTAGATTCGCGTTTCCGTCTCCTATAATCACATTTGATGAGGCAAGCTCCCAATTTACTGCTGAAATAATATCATCACCTGAAATTCCTGCCGCAGCTAATTCACTTTGGGTATAAATGTGCACCCACCTTGAATATACTGTGGATGATGAAGTATCAGATCTTTGGAACGGGCCTCTTGAACTCGAAGAAGATGTGCCATCACCAATAGTGGTTATTAAAGTAGAGCTTCCCGATGTGGCAAAGCTGAAAGGCCCTGAAAATGAGCTTAATTCGTCACCTGCACAAACAGATTGAACATAAAAATCATAGCTTGTCAATTCAGATAAATCTACAACAGACGCCACTAGTGCTGGAGTGGTTCCAGAAGCTACTTCTGTGCCATCTTCACCTTCTCCTCCTGGTACTATTTTCCAATTATATTCCGATGCTCCTTCCACAAAACTCCATTCTAAAACTGCAGATGTCGGGTTAATAGTTATTGCTTCAGCCCCGTCTGGAGCCGCACAAGCTGCACCTAATTCATAAACAATTTGAATGTTAGCCCGTTCATCTCTTAAATCAGAGAGCGTAGAAGATGGAGAAGAACTTGATGTTTTCTTAGCCACTAAAAAAGCTGGATCCGTAGTGGTCCACCTCCATTTTAATGATCCATCACCTGAAAAAGCAGGGGTGCTTACCTGAGAGCAATCCCAGTCTACAGCTATTTCTAGAGAGCCACCTGTGTACATGAACTCACTAGTTAAAGCGAAGGGCATCCAACCATTAGCTCCAGGGAAGTTATTGGTAGTGTTAAAGTTTGTGTCATAGAGTAATTCAGAACCGGCAGTGTAGTTAACCCACGTGTCTGAAATAGCTTCGGTAGCTGCTGAATTTCTCACATAAATTTTTACGTTAGCATCGCCATCTCCTATGATAGTATTGGAAGACGCTAATTCCCATCTAAGTTCGGAAATAGAGGCTCCAGAGGTAATACCAGCAGTGGATAATTCATCAGCAGTGAAAATTTGGACCCATCTAGAAAACACTGTCGAAGAAGCAGTGTCAGATCTTTGTAGAGGGCCTCTAGTGCTTGAAGAAGAAGAGTTTTCTCCAATGGTAGCAGTCATTTGGCTAAATGAAGCAGTAGCAGTAAAGATTGCTACTATTAAACAAGTAAATAAGTGTAAGCGTTTCATCATGTATAGTGTTTGGGCTCGTAAAAGCTAATCATTAAATTGGTTGACCAAAAATTGGTTGACCAATATTATAACAAATATAAAGTGTGCGCAAATATTTTAATGTCCTTCTTACACAATGTATAGATCATGGTGTTTGAGATTCTTAGAATAAGATGCAATTATTCGCCTTTGCTTATTAATTTTTCGACAACTATTTCTTACAATAAAATTGATCTGAATCTCAATGTTATTGGATAAAACATGACAATTTTATAAATTAGAAATCTCTGATAAAAACATACTCAATCTATAGTCAGATTTAAACTTAGATATTCAATAATACAAGAGCGAATTTTTATCGAATATTCCACTAAAAAACCACTAAAAGTTAGATTTAAGCGCGAATTATCACCTCAAAAGTCACTTTAATCGACATTTTTAGGCTTTTTATAGCAGAACAATACTTGGTAACAGCTAATTCTGCGGCTCTATTCGCCTTCTTTTCGTCAATACCCCCTTTCAATTTAAAAACGAGATGAATAGCGTTAAACGCTTTGGCATCATCCTTATCCCTTTTGCCAGTTATTTCTACCGAATAATCTTCCAGTTCCTGCTTCTGCTTTTTCAGTATGAGCCCTAAATCTATGCTTGCACATCCTGCTACCCCCATAAGCAGAATCTCCATTGGGCGCGCTCCTTTATCTTCTCCACCTATAGACGGGTTTCCGTCTATATTTACTACATGTTCACCCGCCTTAGCTTCGTAATGGAATGCTTGGTTTTTTCTCTTTAACTCTACTTTCATCAGTTACAAATGTAATCCACACTCCGTTTTAGGGCTGTTATTCCAACGGCCTTCTCTTCCCTCTCCTGGTTTAGTGCAGTGATGGCAGCCTACTGAATAATACCCTTTAGAAACTAACGGGTGAAAAGGTAAATGGTGTGAACTTATAAAGCCTTCTCGCTCCTCCCTACTCACATCCAGTAATGGATAAAATTTTAAAATACCCTTACGGTCTTCGAATATATCGAGGCTTGAACGGTGCTTGCTTTGCCATGCCATTAACCCAGAAACCCATACAGTGTATTGGTCCTTTAGTTTATCTAGTGGTTCCACCTTATTTATAGAACAACAGAAGTCTGGGTTTTTTCGCCATGTCTCATCTTTTAAAGTAAAAACGTGCTTATCCTCATCTGCCCTTATTTCTTTTACATTTAACTCATACAGCTGAGTAAGGTATTCCTTATAAATAAGTGTCTCCTTAAAATGGTAGCCTGTATCTATAAACTGAACCTCTTGGCTATTATTAACTTCAGAAAATATTTTAAGAAGAAATGCAGAAGTGGTAGCAAAGGATGAGGTCAACATGACCTCCTCTTGAGGGAAATCCTTATACAGTTCTTCCACACGTTCTTTGACACTAAGCTTTGCATACTTTTTATTGAGCTCTGCTATCTTTTCTATGGAAGGTAGCTCTTTATCTTTTAATTCTATGTTCTTCTTTAAACCCATGATTAAATAGTGTTTACCACTTGTTTTTTAGACTCTTTTTTAACTCCGTCAAAACCATTTACCCCATTCACTGTGGTATACTTCATTACGAACCGTTTTCCTGGATGAATGATGTTATAAGCGAATTGCGCTGCAATGGCTGCTTCATGAAAACCACACAAAATTAGCTTTAATTTCCCCGTGTATGTGTTTACATCTCCTATGGCGAACACACCAGGAATATTCGTTTGGTAATCTACTGCGTTATTCACCTTGATAGCATTTTTTTCAATATCCAACCCCCAACCACCAATAGGTCCAATTTTAGGAGTAAGCCCAAATAACGGTAAAAAATAATCTGCTTGTATCTGATCTTCATCACCAGATTTATGCTTTACATTAACTCCCTTAAGCTGGTTTTCTCCTAACAACTTTTTTACCTCTGCCTCAGTAATCAGCGAAATATCATTCGTCTTTACCAAGTCCCTTACTTTTTCTACAGAATCAAGAGCTCCTCTAAATTCTTTCCTTCTGTGCACTAGTGTCACTTTCTTGGCTACTTTCTGAAGAAATATGGCCCAATCCAGAGCTGAATCTCCTCCACCTGCTATAACCACATGTTTATCTCTATAAACCTCAGGTTCTTTTATGAAGTAGTCCACCCCTTTTCCTTCAAAATGCTCAATGCGTTCCAAGGGTGGTTTCCGAGGTTCAAACGAGCCAAGACCACCAGCTATAAAGACCACCTTAGCATAATGCTCTAATCCAGAAGACGAAGTAACCTTAAAACTTCCATCTTGCAATTTTTCGAGTGTTTCTGCCTTTTCTCCTAGCGTATAACCCGGGTTAAAAGGAGCTATTTGTTCTTCTAAATTTTTAACTAGGTCACCAGCCAAAACTTCTGGAAAACCTGGAATATCATAAATGGGTTTTTTAGGGTAAATCTCAGATAATTGACCGCCCACCTGAGGCAGCGCATCTATGATGTGACATCTGAGCTGAAGCAGTCCTGCCTCAAACACGGCAAAGAGCCCAACAGGGCTTGCGCCTATTATTAAAATATCTGTATGTATCATTAGGTTAAAGTTTAGGTTCGTTTACTAAGTGTGCAGTGATTTCATTAAGCTCTTTTACTTTCTGCTCAAATCCTCCTGTAATTCGAGATCTTAACAAGGTTAAGTTTTTAAGAAGTTGTTCCATGTCGTCAGGAATTACAGCTTCAAAGTATTGTCTAAGTCGCTTTGCAATAGTGGGAGATTTGCCATTTGTACTGATCGCAATTTTTATATTGCCTTTGGTGACTATGCCGCCCATGTAAAAATCACAATAAGGTGGGTTATCAGCTACGTTCACTAATATTCCTTTTTGTTTAGCTGTCCTGTGTACAAACTTGTTTACTTCTAAACTGTCTGTAGTGGCTATAATTAGTTGTTTGCAACGCATGTCCTCGGGCTCAAACGCTTTCTTTATAAGCTTTACCTTTTTACCCTCGGCTAATTTTACAAGATCATGATGAAAATCTTTACTAACAACCGTTACGTGTGCATTAGGACTTGATTTTAATAGGAACGTAAGCTTCTCTAACCCTACATTTCCACCACCCACAATGAGCGTATGCAACACATTCACTTTCATGAACACTGGGTATAATTCATTAATTTCTGACATGTTAGCTTGCTTTTTTAGATTGAGGAAGTGCTTTCTGAAAAAACTCAGCAAACTGTAAACTTTCTTTAACCACTTCGCCAATGATAATTATGGCCGGTGAGGATAGTTTTTTGCGCTTAACCACTTCTGTTATGGTAGAAACCGTTCCTACACCTATCTTCTCTCTTTCAGTAGTTCCGTTCTGAATTACAGATACTGGTGTGTTTGATTTTCCGTTGGTAGAAAAAATAGAGACGATCTCATTCAATTTACTCATGCCCATAAGCACTACAATGGTGGCAGTGCTTTTAGCCGCCAGAGATAGGTCTTGATTTATAACACCATTACTGCTAGTACCCGTAAGTGCCCAAAAGCTTCTGGCTACGTTTCTGTGAGTGACAGGGACACCGGCAGAGGCAGGCACCGAAGTAACGGAACTTAAGCCTGGAACAACCTCTGTTTCTATTCCAAAAGCCGCAGCATAGGTCATCTCTTCAGTTCCTCTGCCGAAGACAAATGAATCTCCACCTTTGAGCCTCACCACATTCCCGTAGTTGACAGCATAATGAACTATTAATTCGTTTAGCTCTTCTTGAGAAAATCGCTTATATCCTTTGCGTTTTCCTACAAATACTTTTTTAGCCTTTGGGGCGTGATCCAGCATTCTTTTATCTACTAGCGCATCATATAAAATAACTTGCGCGCTTTTAATAGCGTTTATTCCTCTAAGTGTGATGAGGTCTAAAGCTCCAGGACCTGCTCCCACCAGAGTTACCTTAGGCGCTGAGCCGTTGATTTTTAGTTCTATCATTTTAGTTAGGTTTTAATTCGTTTGATCTGTAGTCTTCAACTTTGGCAAAAAATGCTTTGGCCTGATCTAAGTAGAGTTTAGAAAATGCCTCTGAGGGTTTGTTTTTCTTAATGGCTTTTGCCAGTGTCTGAACGCCTGAATCTACCGCCAATTCATGATCTCCAGAGAAAGTTTCATCATAGGTCTTGACAATGTTCAACTGAGTGTTGGTTTGAATGTTTTCCGTGAGCAAAATGGCCTTGGCTGTGTTGATAATACTAGAGTAGCTGTGGTAAGCACTGTCTGCCCATTTTTGCGTAGCAATAGCCTCTTCGGCATTCTCCAACTTCTCTCGAGACTCCTGAAACAATGTGCTGACAAGGTCTACAAGCACTCCCGCACATTCTCCTACCCCTATGGCTTTTACGTACTTTTCTTCACTTCCCCAGTCTATAAAATCTGAATCTGAGAGGTTCTCGGTACTTGATAAAGGCTTGAGCAAGTTATAAAAATAACGCTCCTCGGCTTGATCATAATACTCATGAAATAACCTTCCGTTGCAGTTTTCTTCAAAGTCATTTAAAATTACACGGAGTGCCTCCAGAGCTCTCTTGCTAGGGACTTTAATGACCTTATCTGCAAATCTAGCTTTGCCATCTCCTTCGTTTCGTCCACCTAACAGCACCTGGAGAGCTGGTGCTATTAAGCCATTGGCTTTCGTGGTCATACCTTGAAAACCAATAGGAGACATGTTATGCTGGCCGCAGGCATTCATACACCCGCTAATCTTAATGTAAATATCTTTTCGTCCTAAAAACTGTGGAAATTCATTGACTATGACTTTCTCTAATTCTCTAGTAACGCCCGTACTACTGGATATTCCTAAGTTACATGTATCAGTACCTGGACAGGCAGTAATGTCTGAAATACCATTATAACCAAGCTCAGCAAACCCTAATACTTCTAACTTTTCAAATAAGGCTGGCAAATATTCATTTCTAATATTTCTCAATAAAAGATTCTGACGAATGGTTAACCTTAGTTCACTATCCCCATAATGGCTTATAACATCAGCCAATAATCTAGCTTTTTCTGTGTAAAAATCACCCAAGAGCACCTTGATACCTACAGCAGAAAATCCTTTCTGCTTCTGCACTATTACATTCTGAGATTTCCATGTATGAAATGCCAGAGAATCATTCTCTTTCACCAATAGAGAATTCAATGGAGCTAATTCAGGCGTCAGGTCTTCTATAGGGATCTGAATCTTCTGATTCATTAAGGCTTTTCGCTCTTCCGACACCAAACTTAAAAACTCCTCAGCTCCTATGTCTTTTACTAAGAACTTTAACCTAGCCTTTAGTCTTCTAGTTCGCTCCCCGTACCTGTCAAACACTCTAAGAACCGCCTCCGTGAAAGGAAGTAATTCATTCACAGGAAGAAACTCGAACGCTATGTCTGCATTTCTAGGTTGAGAGCCCAATCCTCCTGCTAACATTACTTTAAAGCCTCGCTCTCCATTACTATCTAGCTTAGCTATAAACCCTAAATCATGCATATAAGAAAGTGCTGTGTCTTCATCTGAAGACGAAAATGACATTTTAAACTTTCTACCCATTTCCTGACATATGGGGTTTCTCAGAAAGTACTGGAATGTAGCTTCAGCATAGGGAGTTACATCAAATGGCTCATTAGGGTCTACTCCTGCTAATTCAGAAGCAGTCACATTTCTAACCGTGTTACCACAGGCTTCTCTAAGTGTTACATCATCTTTTTCTAACTCAGCCCAAAGCTCAGGTGTTCGGTCTAGACTTACATGGTGAATTTGGATGTCTTGGCGAGTAGTAATGTGTAATCTACCTCTAGAGTATTCATCCGACACATCGGCTATTCGTCTTAGCTGATTGGCAGTGACTCTGCCGAATGGTAACTTAATACGAATCATCTGCACTCCGAATTGTCTCTGGCCATACACACCTCTGGCTAAACGCAAGCTTCTGAAACGTTCTTCATCTACTTTTCCCTCTTTAAACAGTCGGATTTTTCGCTCTAGCTCTAAAATGTCTTTTTGTACTATGGGGTTTTCTAATTCTGTTCTGAAACTTCTCATGGTTACTGGTATAAGTTATTACTTAAGTATCTGTCTCCTCTATCGCAGGCTATGGTTACTATGGTGGCTTCTTCTAGCTCTGCTGCGAGCTTAAGAGCTGCAGCCATAGCACCTCCGCTGCTTATGCCTACAAATAAGCCTTCTTGTTTTGATAATTTTCTCGTATGATTTACTGCCTCATCTCGGCTCACGTCTATTATTCTGTCTACCCTGTGGGGTTCATAGATCTTTGGTAAAAACTCTGGAGACCACCTTCTAATGCCGGGTATTCTCGAGCCCTCTTGGGGTTGTGTTCCTATAATTTGCACCTCAGGATTTTGTTCTTTTAGATAGCGAGAAACACCCATAATAGTTCCAGTAGTTCCCATAGAAGAGACGAAATGAGTGATTTTATGCTCTGTGTCTTTCCAGATTTCTGGACCAGTGGTGAGATAGTGTCTTTGTGGATTAGCGGGGTTTCCAAATTGATTCAAAATGTGGTAGCCTTTTTCTTCCGCCAATTGCAATGCGTATTCTCTGCTATACTCAATAGTACCGGCCTCTGGAGTGAGAATGACCTCAGCCCCATAAGCTTTCATGGTCTGAACCCGCTCTGCAGAAGCACTTTCTGGCATGATTAAACTGATGCGTAAATCAGAAACAGCCGCTATCATGGCTAAGGCTATACCTGTATTACCACTAGTAGCTTCCACTAGATGATCCCCAGTTTTTAGTGTGCCATCTTCTAATGCAGTTTTTATCATCCCGTAAGCTGCACGGTCTTTTACAGAACCCCCTGGATTTTGTCCTTCTAGCTTTGCAAAAATTTTTACATCTGCACTGGGCTGAAGAGATTTAACCTGAACTAAAGGAGTGTTGCCTATGACTCTTTCTAGATTTTTCATTAACTGGCTTTTTCTAGATTAGAAGGTTTAGGAGACTCGTAATACACCTTAGAACCAGCGGGTACCGACTTTACAAGCCAAACATTTCCACCTATAATGGAATTATTTCCTATTTCTGTTTTACCGCCTAAAATGGTGGCTCCAGAATAAATAATTACATTATCTCCTATGGTAGGATGACGCTTGGTTTTCTTAATGGTTTTAGTCACACTTAGTGCTCCTAGCGTAACCCCTTGATAGATTTTTACATGATCTCCTATAACGGTAGTTTCTCCTATAACTACTCCTGTGCCGTGGTCTATAAAAAAGCTATGACCTATCTGAGCTGCCGGGTGAATGTCTATCCCAGTTTTGCTATGGGCATGCTCAGTAATAATTCTAGGAATATTTTTTATTCCTAAGCGTTGCAATTCATGAGCAATTCTGTAAGCACCTATGGCATAGAGAGAAGGGTAGGCGTAGCGCACTTCTTCAGGACTTTGCGCAGCCGGATCTCCTTCGAAAATGGCCTTGGCATCTAGGTCTAGTTTCTGCTTCAAAACAACCAATTCATTAAAAAAAGCAGAAACTAGATCCTGAGTTACCGACTCGAAATGTCTGTTTATGTTTATAAAATACTCCAGTTCAGATTCGAGTGCTCTTACCTCAGCGGTAAACGAGTCTAAGTCTAAATGCGATACACTGGCGTATTCTGGTATAACTAACGCAAGGGTTCTTTTAAACCAACGCTGAATCTCTCTTGTATTCAATAGCGAGGTATTTTCTACCTGGCTTTTATATAATTCTTTTTTGATTTCTTCTTTCATTTCAGTTAAAGTTTAGGGCAAAAAAAAAGCCTTCTCACGAAGGCTTTTAGGATATATTTAAATAGACTTATTTCTAAATTATTACATGCACAAAAGCCTTGCTGTTTTTCCAACAACAACAAACACAACAACATGTATTATTACTTCTTAGCATGCTGCAAAGTTACGAAAAGAAACAGGTTATGTTCAACATGTTAATTGTAGAAAAATCTTAATTGGCTCATTTTCAATCAGAATAATTTAATTAAAGTTCGTGTTTCAGCTATAAAAATGGTGTTTTCGTCTAAACAAAGGGTTGTTTTGTCTAAATTTTAGTCCTGTTTTTCATCTTAATCTCGTCCGTCCATCTATCCTAAACATCTTCTTTAACCAATACTTTTTTACTATGGATCTGCTGCTAAGAAATTCATGATTCTAAGATAGACTTCCAAGTCAGTTCTTTTTGAATTTATGGATTTGTAAGCAGCCTGAATTCTTCATATTTATCAACGAGTAACCCTCATTTAATCTTGGGTTTTAGTTGAGCAGTGCTTATTGCACCGCGTAATATCTATCTCCTAGAATTGGATTATGACTTTGTACGCCAATGGAGCTTCCAAAACAAAAAGCCCTTAAAGCATGGCGCTCTAAGGGCTTTTAAATATGATTCTAGTTTTATTCTATCCGTTCAGAGCCTCAGCACCCCCCACTATCTCTAGGATTTCTCCTGTAATGGCCGCTTGTCTGGCTTTGTTATAGAATAATTTAAGGTCGTCTTTAAGATCTCCTGCGTTATCTGTGGCTTTATGCATGGCTGTCATTCTGGCTCCGTGCTCTGAGGCATTGGAATCTAAAATAGCCTTGTATAACTGCACTTTTAACGATCTAGGAATAAGCTCTGTAATGATCTCTTCTTCTGAAGGCTCGTATAAATAATCTATGCTTTGCGCTGTGTCTGCTCCTTCTGGAGGTAATACTGGAAGAAACTGCTCGGTAGTCACTAACTGTACTGCAGCATTCTTAAACTTATTATACACTACCAACACTTTATCCCACTTGCCATCTTTAAACTGGTTCATGACTTCTGTAGCTATCTTAGCCACGTTAGTGAAGGTTAGGTCGTTATAGACCTCATACGGTTTCTCCTGGAATCCATCTGTATAGATCTCATTGGTCTTAGTGTAAGACTCATGTGCCTTCTTGCCTATCGGTAAGACGCTCAATTTAGACTCTGGATACCTTTTTTTAATCTGAGTGACTTGCTTATTAATGTTGTTGTTAAACGCTCCACATAACCCTCTGTTAGAGTTTATGGCTATCACTAATAAGTTTTCAGATCCTCTTTCTTCCGAGTAAACTCCTTCTGTGCTTTCTACATTAGAAGCTACATTGGCTAGAATCTCCTGAAGCTTTTCGGCATAAGGTCTCATATCGGTAATGGCATCCTGAGCTCTTTTTAATTTAGCCGCAGAAACCATTTTCATGGCAGAGGTAATCTGCATGGTACTGTTTACCGATGATATTCTATTCCGTATTTCTTTTAAGTTCGCCATTTTACTCTGTTATAAGTAGTGAGTAGCTTAGTAAGTAGATGATAAATCCTTCACCACTTTCTCTAATGTGCTAGTTACCTCATCAGTTAGTTTTCCTGACTTAAGTGTGTCTAACACATCTTGGTGATTGGCCTTCATGAAGTCAATGAACTTTACTTCAAACTCCTTGATCTTATCTACAGGAACATTTCTTAATAATCCTTTAGTTCCAGCGTAAATGATAGCCGTTTGTTCTTCTACTCTCATAGGAGAATTCTGACCTTGCTTAAGGATTTCTACGTTTCTCTTTCCTTTCTCGATTACAGCCATAGTAGCCTCATCTAAATCTGAACCAAACTTAGCAAATGCTTCTAGCTCTCTATACTGAGCTTGATCTAGCTTAAGTGTACCAGATACTTTCTTCATAGACTTTATCTGTGCGTTACCTCCTACTCTAGATACCGAGATACCTACGTTAATAGCTGGTCTTACACCCGCTAAGAATAAGTTAGACTCTAAGAAGATCTGACCGTCTGTAATAGAAATTACGTTAGTAGGAATATATGCTGATACATCTCCCGCCTGCGTTTCAATGATGGGCAGTGCTGTTAATGACCCCCCGCCTTTAACTATTCCTTTAAGAGATTCTGGAAGATCGTTCATGTCTGCTGCTATGGCATCAGATGAATTAATCTTGGCCGCTCTTTCAAGTAATCTAGAGTGCAGGTAGAATACATCTCCTGGGTATGCCTCTCTACCTGGAGGTCTTCTAAGTAGAAGTGACACCTCTCTGTAGGCTACGGCTTGTTTAGATAAATCATCATAAACAATAAGAGCTGGTCTACCAGTATCTCTGAAGAACTCACCAATAGCAGCCCCTGCAAATGGTGCATAGAACTGAATAGGTGCTGGATCAGAAGCTGTAGCGGCTACTACTACCGTGTAAGGCATAGCACCGTTTTCTTCTAATGTCTTCACTGTTTGAGCCACAGTAGACCCTTTCTGACCGATGGCTACATATATACAGAATACTGGTTCTCCAGCTTCGTAAAATTCTTTTTGATTGATAATGGTATCAATAGCCACTGTAGACTTTCCTGTCTGTCTGTCTCCAATAATAAGCTCTCTCTGCCCTCTACCAACTGGAATCATGGCATCAATGGCCTTAATACCTGTCTGCATAGGCTCGTCTACTGGCTGACGATAAATTACACCTGGTGCTTTTCTTTCGATAGGCATTTCGTATAATTTCCCTTCGATAGGTCCTTTACCATCTATAGGCTCACCAAGAGTATTTACAACCCTACCTAACATTCCCTCACCTACATTAATAGAGGCGATAGTTCCTGTTCTTTTCACAGTAGCTCCTTCTCTCAAGTTTCCAGAAGGTCCTAAAAGTACCGCACCTACATTATCTTCTTCCAGGTTAAGTACGATTCCTCTTACTCCGTTTTCAAATTCTACGAGTTCTCCAGATTGAACATTAGACAATCCATAGATTCTAGCGATACCATCACCTACTTGAAGAATAGTACCTACTTCCTGCAGTTCTACTTCAGTTTTTACTCCGGCAAGTTGCTCTCTTAAAATTGCAGAAACTTCTGCTGGTTTTACTTCAGCCATTTTTTCTTGGTTTTAGTCCCTAAGGACATTTGTTTTTCTAAACTTTTGAGTTTTGGTTATAACCGCTACTCTATGGTTTTAACCTCACACTTGGAGGTTGAGTTGTTTATTTTCTTAGAATCCTGGTACGTAGAGATTCTCTGATAATTCTCTTCTTAATTCTCTCAGTTTAGAGCTCACAGATGCATCTATCATCTGGTCTCCTACTTTAATTATATAACCACCTATTAGCTCTGGGTTAATGGTCTCTGTTAAATCTGATAATCCTGGAGCTAATTTCTGTAGAATAGCTTCTACTTTAGCCTTAGAATCAGCATCTAGTGGAGCCGCAGAAACCACTTCTGCCTGAGATACATTTTTATAAGCCTTGTACTGTAACACAAAACCGTTTGCTATCCCACCTAGAAGTGACTCTCTTCCTTTTTCTGTGATGAGCGAGATGAACTTAGAAGTCATTTCACTTACCTGACCAGAAAAAACCTCAGTTAAAACCTTAGCCTTAGAGTCTGGCTTAATCACCGGACTGTTAAGCATCACTCGTAATTCCTTACTTCCAGCTACAGTTTTAGCCAAATTCGACATGTCCTCATACACTTCTTCTACATTTCCTTTTTCAACAGAAAGGTCTAAGAGTGACTTAGCGTATCTATTAGCAGCTTTAGTGATTTTCATCTTTAGTTCAGCTTAGTTTCGTTTAAAAGCGTGTCTACTAATTCTTTTTGACTAGCATCTCCAGAAAGTTTTTGTTTTACCACTTTCTCTGCTATATCTAAAGAAAGAGAGGCTACCTGAGTTTTAATGTCAGCAATAGCGGCTTTCTTTTGAATTTCTATTTCTTCTCTGGCAGCAGCTATAATTTTAGCTCCTTCTGCAGATGCAGCATTTTTAGCATCAGAGATGATATCATCTCTAGTGTCTCTAGCTTCCTTCATGATAGCATCTCTCTCTACCATGGCTTCCCTTTTAGCAGCTTCGTTATCTGCCTGAAGCGCTTGCATTCTTTTCTCTGCTTCTTCAGCACCTTTTAGGGCGCTTTCTATAGACTTCTCTCTTTCGTCTACCGTATCTAAGATTGGCTTCCATGCATACTTTTTAAGTAATAATAGAAGAGCCACGAATAATATCAATTGCCAGAGAAACAGACCGGCCGAAAACTTATCTAATAAATCCACTTTAAATAATTTAAATTTTTAAAAATAAGCTGAGATTAACCAACCGTTAATCTCAGCTGTATCGTCTTATCCTTCAGATGTTGCGAATAATGCCGCAAATCCTATACCTTCAATAAGTGCTGCCGCAATAAGCATGGCAGTTTGAATTTTGTTTGTAGCCTCTGGCTGTCTAGCTATGGCTTCCATAGCTGAACCACCGATTCTACCGATTCCTACTCCTACACCGATTACAATTAATCCTGCTCCAATTATTCTTGGGATACTCATGATTTATTTATTTATATGGTTATTTAATATTCATTTTTAATGAGCGTGTGCCTCTTCATGGTGGTGTTCGTGCTCTTCTGCTGCAAACCCAAAGTAAAGAGCAGAAAGCATGGTGAAAATATATGCCTGCAGCAAAGCCACCAGCAGCTCTATAAGCGATATAGCAAACGACAATCCGAACGCCAACACATCTCCAACAAATAGATTGGAAACGTATATCAATGCTATCAGACTCATTAGTACCGTGTGACCAGCTAGCATGTTAGCATAAAGTCGAATCAATAAAGAGAAGGGCTTAATAAAGACTCCCAATATCTCAATTGGCCATAGAATAAGGTATAACCAAATCTTGGCTATCCAAGGCATGGCGTCACCTAGCGGATCAAATATGTGTTTCCAATAATCTTTGGTTCCTGTGAAATTGGTCAATAGAAAAGTAATCAAAGCTAACGCTGCCGTTACTGCAATATTCCCAGTAACATTAACCCCTAGGGGTGTTAAGCCAAATAAATTTAAAAACCACACAAAGAAGAATACCGTTAACAGATAAGGCATGTACTTCATATACTTTTTCTCTCCAATATTTGGAATGGCTATTTCATCCCTGATGTAAAGCACTATAGGCTCCATAAATCTACCTACACCTTTTGCTATTCCTCCATTTTTAGCATAAGATCTACCTAAACCTCTAAACAGCAAAAACATTAAAATGCTGGTGATTATAATCATCATGACATTTTTAGTAAGAGATAGGTCTAATGGTTTAATGTGGCTTCCATCTGTTTCTATAAGAGCGCCCTCGCTATCGCTTCTATAAACTATGCCTTCATGTTTGGTAAAGAACTTTCCATTACTCTCGGCAGTATCGTGTTCATGGTGTCCAAATTTCGAACTAGAAAATAGATGTAATCCCTCATCAATAAGGATAACAGGCATAGGAATAACCCAATGCATAGCATCCCAAATCACAAAACTGTGTGCATCCTGAAGGTGATGTTGAATGAATTCGGATCGATCTGCGGCTGTCTCTTCTCCACTTTCTTCGTGATGACCCGAGTGATCTTTACTATTATGGTCAGAATCTGAGTGGTCGGAACTTGGTGAAGCTGCCATAACCGAAGTGGTTAAAACAGTTAAAATCAGTGCTTTCGCGAAGTTTTTTAATCTCATTTTGAGCTAAAGATTGACGTCTTTAAAAAATCGGTGCAAACGTACGCATAATTTTATGTTTAATCCACATTCTAAAAGAGAATTTTAAGTTATGATAACCGTTGGTGTGGATTTGATTTCTTGCTCCTATTGCAACGCTAACTATTCTTCCAGCATAAGCACTTTAATAAGCATAAAAACTTCTAGAAATAGAGCGATGAGATAGGGTATGAAAAATTCAGAGAACTCCACTCGTGTTATCACCTCATCTGCAGAGTAAACTGGGTAAAACGAAACGAAGAATAATATGAACTTTAAAAAGCTCCCTCCAATAAATAGAAAGCCGATAATATTATTATGTTTTTCTTTGAGGTAAATAAGCGTTGCAAACACTGCTACTGTGAATAGGCCATTAAATGTGTATGCCTTTACTAACCCTTGAGACTCTGTATGTAAGAAATTAGCCAGAACCTCTGAGTGGATGTAAAACGCCAATGATAGCACCACCAGCATTAGTAAAGCGAACTTTAATATGCGTTCCAAATCACTCTTCGTCATTTAATCTGTTTACTTGTCTGAGTACCTGCCACAGGGCCAATACTACTGCGGCTAATGTGCAAATTATGGTATACCAGTTCTTATCTGAAGGATATTTTTCATCTAACCATTTTCCTAAATAAGCTCCTAAATAAATGGTTATGCCCATCTGTAACCCGGCAGATGATAGAACGAGATAACGGTTAAACCGCTTGTTCTTGGAGTTTTCTTTCTTCAAAAGACTTGGATTGGTTCATGTCTTTTACTTTTCCCATGCTGCACGTTCCAGTAAACACAGCCCCTGGTTCTATGGAGATCTTATCTGTGTAAATATCTCCTTCTATCTTAGCCGAAACTTTTAGGCTTAACAGTTGTTTCACGGATAATTTACCTGTTACTTTTCCTTCTATTTCTGCGTTTTCACAGAAAACATCTCCAGTAACTACTCCAGACGAGCCTAAAACCAGCTTACCAGAAGTGGTCACACTTCCGTCTAGTTTTCCGTCTATTCTTATGTTACTTGAGCACTTGATTTCACCAGTAATACTGGTGTCTTCTACTATTCTATTAATTACCCCCTCAGAGGTGTTTTGCTGATTTCTAGCCATAGCTGTTTCAATTCTATTTCACGTAGTTTTCTTCAAAAAACTCTAAATATGTGTCTGGTTTTCTGTCTTTAGTAAGTGCAGAAAAGTTCGATTTACTAATGGCAAAAGTAGGATAATCTTTAGTATTCACATCTCCTAAGATATTCTCGTTCACTATGAAGGCATTATAATAATTCATAGCCTTTACCTCATCATCAAAATCTCTTATGTAGATCATTTGATATTCTTTTCCTAAAACCCTGGTTTTAACCTGAAGCCCTGATGACTTAAAAAAGGTGGTGTTAAAGTTAGATATTTTAGATTGAATAGCGTTTGTGTTTCCTCCTTCTAGAGGAATAAGAACCACCATATAATGCCCCATTCCCGCTCTAAACTTATACAGGCTGGGCCGCTTAGGTTCGGGGTCGGTATTTACTTTTCCATTTAATATATCTAAATACCTCTGGGCGGTTTTTCCCTCTTCGGTATCAGCGTAGCCCTCCACTGTTTCTTCTAAAGCTGATCTGTATGCTCCGGATTCTCCTCCAAACATGCTAGACATTTCACCAATACTTACCGCTTTAATTAAATAATACTTGGCCAATAAATGATTTTCAGGTTCGTTAGCCATTACAGTAGTCGCTCTTTGAATTACTTCATTGTAATTTTCAAGTCTATATAGCGAAAAGAGTGCTTCATAAGCCTCTACTTCTTCTGCTTCTTTAATCTCTTTTATGCTCTGAAACTCTGGGTTATCTATTAAAACCGTATATTCTGAGTCTGGGTACTTAGACTTGGTCTGCTGTGCCCAATAACCAGAATTACATGTCCCGCAAAAAGGATTAGAATACCCACCCTGTTCTTTAGAAAGATAAGTTCTGTATAGTTGGTAATGTGTTACTGGGTGGAACTCACTATCATCTGCCTCGGTTACCAGAACCTCGAACGACTCTACGGCATTTTCAAAATCATCTAACTTTTCTTTATAAATAAGGCCTGCATTATATCTGGCTTCTGCCCTACTTTCTTCAGCCGCCTTTATTTGCTGTGGTGTAGATGGAATGTCTGCACGGTATTCATCAAAACTTCTGCCCTCATCTTCCTCTACTTCCTCTTCTTGTTCTTCTGGCTCATCTGTATTCTCAGATCCATCAGAAAATGTGAGTTTATTTTTTCTTCTCCAATCATCTTCTAATGATCTATCTCCCCATACATCCTCAAAATTAAGCTTTCCCGAATTTCTAAGGTTCGGGTTCCAAGGCCAAAAATCACCTACATTTCCTATCACATCTCCACTCTCAATTAAAGCAGCCAGCCTCGCTCTTTCTTCTTCTCTTTTTCTGGCATCTTCTGCCATGATGTCTTCTATAGTTTTAGACAGTTCTTCTTCAGATAAAGTAGATAGCTCTAAGAGACTGTCTTGCCTTTGAAACACCCTAAGATGTGACACTAATTCTGTTAAACTATTGGCTTTATTAGATATGTCTTTAAACCTTGGATGTGTGTCTGCTATAAGTGCTGCTGTAGAATCATAATATTGCTGGGCGGGTTCATATTCGCGCTCGTCAAACTTTAGATCGGCCAGTTTTAAGAATGTTTTAGCCTTTTGTTTGTTATTCCCATCAAATGCTTTTAAACTTTTATTCAGATAATCTACCGCATTATTAAAGTTTCTTTCTTCTAGTTCTAACTCGGCTATAGCATAATAAATTTGATCAAAATACTCCAGGTTCTTTTCGTCTTTGAGCATTTTATCTAGCTTTTCTCGAATCTCAGTACTATTACCATTTCTTCTCTTAAAGGCCATGGCTTGAAATATCTGTGCGTAAAAAGACATTTCATAACTCGGTTTTAATCCTAACACATTTTGATAGTATTCTATGCTTTTGTTAGATTGACCAAGTCTCTGGTACACCTGGGCCAATAAGAAAGTAGGGCGAGCCTTATCTTTTTTCTGCTTCGTAAAAAGAATGGCGTTTTCTAAATACCCTGCCGCATCTTCTAGTGACCCTGTTTTTATGGCATAATCAGCCATAACCAAATTGTATTCTGCCCTTAGTTCTTCTGGAAATTGTTTTATTAGGCTTGCCTCTTCAAGCATTTCCTCAGCTTCTCTCTCGTCTCCTTTTTCCAGATAGTTTCTAGCTAACCAAAGGTTAGAAAGTGCTAGCATTTCAGGGGTCTTGTACTTTCTTTTTACATAAAGAAAAATTTCTTCTGCTTTCCAGTAATTCTGTTCGTAGAAATAAGCTTGACCCATTAAAAGCCAATTATCATCTATCCACTTGTTCATTTCTGGCTTCTTCATCTTGCGCTTATCACGCTTGCCCACTTTCATCTCATGCCTATCTATTACGGCCTCAGTCTTCTCTACTACACGCTCCATATTTGTCCTTATGGTGTTTACAGACTCTTCGTCTGGGTAAAAGAAAATAGAAAGCAGGCTGTCGTAATCGTCTTGTGTAGATGTTTTTAGCGTTGCAATAGCTTCTTTTTTAGCCTCCTTAGCATTAAAGAAACCGTTATACCTAGCAGTGGTGTTATGGTAAATGCGCTTAGAAAGCCCGTCTTTTGAAGTGGAACACTTTGAAAGCAATAGAACAGCCATTATAGAAATGAGCACTAATCGTATGTAATAGAGACTTGTTCTGGTCAACTCTTTGTGTTGTTTTAAATCCGGCTCTCTGTTAAACAGAAAACTCGCAAATTTATTTCATTTTTTGTTGATAAAACCCAGAGGTTTAAAAAATATGAGCGATCTCCCCCGGGGTAATGCTAAACCTTGTCTCCTTGATTCTAAATATCGTCCTGTTTTCTGAGCACCTGAGGACTGAGGGTGAGGACAAAAACCTTATTGCTACGCAAATCTACTTTTCCTGAAAACAATTCCAAATAATTTACTTTTTTAACTGTGTTAACCTTCTGATTTATAGCGCATAAAAATAAGCTTGCAGAAGAAGGGGGTTAAACACTGGATTTTACCATTTTTGTACAATGCTCACTCCGGCTAAAAAAACTAAAAAAAAGCTGATTAAACGGCTAACTAACACCTATAGATTTATTCTGCTAAGACACGAGTCTTATGAAGAAAAGTTTTCAGGCACAGTTACACCTATCAAAATCATTTTTGGCTCCGTCATCTTGTTTTTCATTTTTGGCGTTTTCTTTTGGGGGTTGTATGCGCACACACCTTTAAAACATAGCATACCTGGTTACCCTCATGAGCAGATAGTGAACGCAGATATTATAAATAAACTAAAGGCAGACTCGCTTCAGAGAATAGCAGAGAAGAATGATCTTTACTTTAGGAATTTAAGGGCTGTACTCAAAGGAGAAGAAATAGAAGAGCTTTCTTTTACTACTGATTCTGTCACTGGAAAAACCACTTTAGAAGAGTACCAAATATCCGAACAAGATTCTTTAGCTAGAGAAGAAATAGAGCAGGAAAATAATTTTGATCTCACAGAAACCTCAAACACTAAAGAGCGCAGATTTCTGGAGCAGCTTCTGTTATATAAGCCAGCAGAGGGGGTTATTAGTGATGGAATAGACTTAGAGCTGGGCCACTTCGGTATAGACATATCTGCAGCTAAAGATTCTAGAGTTAAATCTATTTTAGATGGCACAGTGATTTTCTCAGGATTCACCGCCAGCGGAGGAAATGAAATTCATATCCAGCACTCCTTCGAGCTAGTGAGTATCTACAAGCATAATAGCGCTGTACTAAAATCTACGGGAGAAAAGGTTATGGCGGGCGAAAGCATAGCTGTGGTAGGAAACTCTGGAGAACATAGTGATGGAACTCATCTTCACTTTGAAATGTGGCAGAAAGGAATTACTCTAGATCCTGAAGACTACTTTTCTTATTGATAAGGCGTCTCAACATCCAAAGCTCTATGCAAAAAAAGGGGGGCTGAAACCCCCCATCATATTAATTTTTGAAGATTTAAATTCTTATTAAATCTTTAATCTCCTCCATTCTTTGCTCCACCTCAGCTTTAGTTATAGCCATTAATCTGTCTGTTCCAAAAGCCTCGCAAGTAAATGACGCTAGAGCACTTCCAGCTATGACTGCCTTCTTTAAATTGCCAAAACTAATATCTCCCGAGGCGGCCAAATAACCCATAATACCCCCAGCGAATGTGTCTCCTGCACCCGTAGGGTCCTTAACGGTGTCTAGCACCACAGCTGGTGCAGAAAACAAACCATCTGTATGATAAACTAAGGCCCCGTGCTCTCCCTTTTTAATAATGATGTTCTGTGGACCCATTTTCATAATAACACCTGCAGCCTGGTTTAAAGAATACTCGCCACTTAGCTGCCTTGCCTCCTCATCATTAATAATTAATAGGTCTATGCGTTGCAATACTTTTTTAAGATCATCCATAGCTATGTCCATCCAAAAATTCATGGTGTCCAATGCTATTAGCTTAGGTTTAGACTCTAGTTGATCTATAACTTTACTTTGTACCTGAGGTGATAGATTTCCTAACATTAGAAACTCACAGTTCTTATATGCATCTGGCACTTTAGGATCAAAATGTTCCAAAACATTAAGCTCAGTAATAAGAGTATCTCTCGAATTCATGTTATCGTGGTACTTTCCAGACCAGAAAAAAGACTTCCCACCTTTTACTAGCTCTAAACCTTCGGTATTAATTCCCCTTTCATTTAATGAGTTAATGTATTCCTGAGGGAAATCTTCTCCTATTACAGAAATTAATCCAGATTCTTTTACGAAAAAGGAGGCTGCTAGCCCTATGTAAGTGGCCGCTCCTCCTATTATTTTATCTGTTTTTCCAAATGGTGTTTCTATAGCATCAAATGCTACTGTACCTACTTCAACTAATTTCATAGAGAATTCGTGTTTTTGTATTATTTCAAAAATTTTCGTGCAAAGATATTGTTTGAACCCAAAGATTGCAGTAAATTTGCCGTCCGTTTAGAAAAGCGGATAAAATTCCTCAATAGCTCAGTTGGTTAGAGCATCTGACTGTTAATCAGAGGGTCGTAGGTTCAAGTCCTACTTGAGGAGCTTTTTCAAAAGCCATTTTCGATCAGAAAATGGCTTTTTTTATTACCCCTCTATTCTACACTGGTAGGTTTAACCCTGCAATGATTGTAACTATTTACACACGTTTAAGCAGATTAAATCGGCTATAATTGCACCTACCAAATAATTTTGAAATGAAATATTTATTGATCCCTGCTTTTATAGCGGCTTCATTTTGTGGCACTTCTCAAACAGAAGCACCAAGTAGTAACACTGAAATAGAAAAAGTTCAGTGTACAAATTTCTTTATTACACCACCATTAAGAGAGTTAACTAACGAAGCTTATGAGGATAACCCTCCTATGAAAATTGGAAAAGATAGAATTAAAAGAGAATTTAATCAAAATCCTAATGCTGCTCCAGAAGGTCCTGACCCAGTCAGACAAACTGCCGTTGGAACCAAAGCTGCTGCTACGATCATTGTAAATGAAGCGGGTATTAATGGAGGCTTTCCACCAGACCCATCTGGTGCCATTGGTCCTAACCATTATGTTCAAGCTGTTAACTCTACTTGGAAGACTTATGATACTGAAGGAAACACACTATCTTTTCCTGTAAGCTTAGCCTCTTTGTGGAGTGGGTCATCTAACGATGGTGATCCAATAGTTATGTATGATCAGTTTGTGGATCGATGGTTCATATCACAATTCCAAACCGGAAGTAACCAAATCTTAATAGCTATTTCTGTTACTCCTGACCCCTTAGAAGAATATTATGCTTATGAATTTAACTTGAGCCAATTTCCAGATTATCCTAAGTATTCCATTTGGGGAGATGCCTATTACATGTCGGCTAATAGTTTTGGGCATGACGCTGTAGCTTTCGAAAGAGAAAAAATGATAGCAGGTGACCCTACTGCCTCCATGATAGCTTTTAATACTCCCTCTATGCCTACTGGTAACTTTTACAGTATGCTACCAGCAGATGCAGATGGGGATTTACCACCTGTAGGAACCCCAAATTATTTCTTTCACCCAGGAGATAATCAATGGGGAGGAAACAGTTTTGATCACATTAGAATATATGAGTTTAATGTAGACTGGGACAATCCCGGAAACTCTGGAATTCAACTTTCACAACAATTAGAGGTAGAAAGCTTCAATGCAAATTTCACACCTTCATGGGATGATATTCCTCAACCTGGAACCAACCAACGATTAGATGCCATAGCCGGAATATTCACTTACAGAGCACAGTACAGAAGGTGGATAGGTTACAACACTATGGTGCTCACCATGGTGGTAGACATAAATGGCTTCAACCAAGCCGGAATTAGATGGTATGAACTTAGACAAGAGGAATTTGGTGGTGAGCTGGGTGATTGGTATGTCTACCAACAAGGTACTTATGCTCCAGATGACGATTTAAACAGATGGATGGCTAGTGCTAGTATGGATGATTATGGCAATATAGGTATGGCTTACAGTATAGGTGGAAGTGATCTTTCTGCCAGTTTAGCTGTTACTGGAAGGTTCCCGTGGGATCCATTAGGAGAAATGACTGTAGACGAAACATTTATTATAGAAGGTTCTGGCGCTCAGACTGGCGGAAATCGTTTTGGAGATTATAGCCATATGACACTAGCTCCTGACGGTGAAACATTTTGGTTTACTAGTGAATATATAGCTAACAGTAATCGAAGAACTAGAATAGCCTCATTCAAACTGTATGATCCTTTAAGCTTAGAAGAACAGGCGTATAGAGATACCAAGCATAATATTTACCAAAACGGCACGGACCTTCAGTTAAAT
The DNA here is from genome assembly GCA_045104985.1 of Flavobacteriales bacterium. Lineage (GTDB taxonomy): Bacteria > Bacteroidota > Bacteroidia > Flavobacteriales_D > Sanyastnellaceae > ASP10-05a. Next base: position 63,360 of record JBGCDA010000008.1, read on the forward strand.
CTTTTAGATCTTCCTAATTCAGACCTAACTCAAATAGATATATTCGATATAAAAGGGGCTCTTATGAGTTCAGAACAAATTACACCATCAGCTAACGAAATTAATACCGCTATAAACATATCTAACTTAAGTTCTGGTGTGTATATGGTACGTTTCGGAAATACCGCTTACCAAGTAGTAGAAAAAGTATCTATTCAGAATTAAATAATATTTACAATTAGCAAGGAACTAAAAAGCCCTAGGTAGTTGAACTACCTAGGGCTTTTTTTCTAATACTTTTTCAAGTGTTACGCCATCGGTATGGTTAATTCCTGTCCTGGGTGAATTAAATCAGCACTTTTAAGAATGTCTTTATTGGCTTCGAAAATAGCATTGTACTTCATGGGGTCTTTATAATAATGCTTAGCTATTTTACTTAAAGACTCTCCCGATTGTACAGTATGCTTAGCGTAATACTCGGTCTGAGCTACCTTAATGTCGGCTACTATGTCTGATGCATTTTCACCACCAGCTGCCTTAATTTTATCCCACATCTGATCCTTGTCATATTGTGTGGCTGCCGTGCCTCCTATTTTTAATTTTCCTTCTGCTTCCTCTACATACCCATCTTTAACGCCTAATTCTTCTCCTAGCTTTAGAACGTCATTATACTTTGCTTGTAAACTCATCTTATACTTATTTAGATTGATAATTGGTTATTTAATTGCACATTAAAGTACATTAATTTGCTCAGAAATATCATTCTTGTAATTTCCGCCTACCGGAACCACATCCTTTACACCTTCTAAGACCAAGTTTCCACTTCTAATGGCTATAACTTTAGAGACATTAACAATGTAGCTTCTGTGGGCTCTGGTAAAATGTTCAGACGGTAATTTCTTTTGAATCTCCTTCATGGTAGAATGAATGGTATACTGCCCATTAGTAGTATGTATTATAACATAGTCTTTTAAAGCCTCTACCATTAAGAATTCATCAATGGGGATTTTTACAAGCTCCTTTTTTGATTTTACGAAAATGTACTTGGCAGACTTACTAGCAGTAGCTAAGTTTCGTAAAAACTCATTCTCTTGTTTTATCTTTTTTTCTGACCCATGTTTGTGTATGGCCATTTCTATAGATGTTCTTACATCTGATTCTTTGAATGGCTTTAGTAGATAAGCGTGTGGTTCAGATGCCTTAGCTTTCTCCAGCATACTATCATCACTATACGCTGTCAGAAAAATAATAGGAATATCTAAGAAAGTCTTAATTTCTGCAGCTGCCTCTATTCCTGTCATATCACCTTTAAGCATGATATCCATAAGGGCCAAGTCTGGCTTCTTAGCCTTGGCTAACTCTATAGCTTTAAGACCAGTATCTGCTGTGGCTACTACATTATAGCCAAGCTTTTTAAGCCTCATTTCTATATCTTTCCTTACAATGCTCTCGTCTTCGGTAACTAAAATGTTTATTGACATATTATTTCGGGTGGGGTGACTAATTAACTCTTTTCAAATGTAATTAAAAAGTCTGTGCCTTTACTTGTATCTAATTCTAATGTAGCATCTAATTGATCTATTAAACTATAGACCAACTGCATTCCTAAAGAATCAGATTCCTCATACTTAAAATCTTTAGGTAAGCCTATTCCATCATCTGCTACTCTGAGGCTTATAAGGGTATCTTTTTCTTTAATAGATAAAAATATAGAGCCTGGTTTATCACCAAAGGCATACTTCATAGCATTAGAAACCAATTCGTTAACTATTAACCCACAAGGGATGGCTTGATCAATAGTTAGATAGATTTCATCATAATCTGGTTTTAAAGACACCTCTCCTGTAGTGTAGCTGTATGAATGAATGAGATTAGATGCCAGAGTATTTAAGTAATTACTAAACTCTATAGAAGAAAAGTCTGTGGTTTGATAAAGGGTTTCATGAATGTACGACATGGATTTAATCCTATTCTGGCTTTCATCTAGGATCTCTAAGGTCTTTTCATCTTTTACATAATTACTTTGTAAAGATAAAATACTACTAATTACCTGTAGATTATTTTTAACTCTGTGGTGCACCTCTTGAAGTAGCACTTCTTTTTCCTTTAGCGAGTTTTTTATTTGCTCTTCTATTTTTTTTCTTTCTGTAATATCTCTGGAAACCCCCATAGAACCTTGAGAACCTCCTTTAGGGTCTTTTATTATAGAAGATGATAAGAGGGAGATAAATGTTTCTCCATTCTTTCTTTTATTTATAATTTCACCTGTAAAGATTCCTTTTTCTATTACACTATCTAAAACTCTTTGATATTCTTTTTTAGATCCATATAAAATACTTACCTCTTCTCCTAAAATTTCATCTAGAGTGTACCCAAACTGCATGACTGCTGCCTTATTAAACTCTGTAATTTTTCCTTCTTTATCTATAGCTATTATCATATCTATAGAAGACTCGATTATATTTCTTGTGAATTTCTGTGCTACTTGAAGCTTTTCTTGAGTTTTTTTATGTTGTTCTATCTCTTCAGAAAGAATGATATTAGTTTCTTCAGCTATTTTAGTTCTAATTCTCTCCTCCCTGAGTTCTATTTGAGCACGAAGATCCACCAGCGTAATTTGAACCCCAGGACTATTATTGAATACAGTTAAAGTAGCTTGAACACCAGTGTTAATTTCAGAGCCTTTAGCCGTAATCATTTTTATTTCTTTGTATTCTAATTCTCCACCCTCTCTTGTTTCTATAAGATCGTGTTCTAGTTCTTTTTTAAACTCACCGCTCACAAAATCAGTAAACTCTATATTGTATAGTTCATCCTCCTCTGAACTTTCTAATAATGCAACTCCGGCTTGATTAACAAACTTTATTTTATTATTCACTAAGATGTAAATACCGTTAGGAGAATTTTCTACTAGGCTTTTATATCTCTCTGTACTCTGCTCTAGTGCTATCTCAGTCTTCTTTCTTTGGGTTATTTCATAAAATAAAAGAACATCCACCTCTTTAGCTGCTTGGTTTATAGTACCAGAAGATGCTTCTAACAGCATGATGGTGCCATCCTTTTTTCTAGCTACTACCTCATTTTTCTTATGCTGAAATGAGTTTCTAGGTGAATTTATCTTAATCAATTCTTGACTAGCTATGAACTCTGTAATGCGCTTACCTATAATGTCCTTTAAATCTCCATATCCAATAAGCTCTACAAACTGTTCATTACAGTCTATGATTTCCTCATTATGTAAAAATACTATTCCCTCTATGGCTACATTGGAAAGTAATCTGAACCTTTCTTCACTTAGTTTTATCCGCTTCTCAAACTCTACTCTTTCACTAATATCAATTACAGTAAAACTGATGGCCGAGTTATTTCCAGCTTCATCTTTTTCTAGTAGAACGTTCGCTAAACATGTTTGTTCACTATTGTATTTATCTTTTAATTTTAATTCAAGATTCTTAATTTTCTTTTGCTTCGCAATGATTTTTATAAGCTGATCAAAGTCTTCATTTTTAGATAAAATAGCACTGATTTCTAAATTTATAAGTTCCTCCTTGCTAGCATAACCTAATTGCAACGCTAAAGAATTATTACAATCAATGATTTTATAATAAGTATCTATTCTACAGTAGCCCGCTACATTTTCATCTAAGAGTAAATCTCTAGACTTATCGTACTCAGAATCAGAATCTACTTCTGCTCTTAAAAGATATTTTTCTTCGCTTTCTACTTTTATAGGAGTAATAGAAATAGCCATGTTTGTAGCTTTATCCATAGAATGGTATATTCCATACTCTGCTATTTGTTCTTGTATTCGCTCTTTTTTATTGAGATTAATAGTAAAAAACTCATCTATAGATGTGTTCTGTACTTTTTCTAAGGATCTTGAAAGTACTTTTAGCGCCACCGCATTACAGGAAAGCACTTCAAACTTCTCTGGACATACCACAAATAATTGCTCCTTAGAATGATTAAATAACTTGGTTAAGATTTTAGTCATTTGATAGTTAAAAGTCTACTGTATTTTTTCTCCATTTAATCTTACCTCTATTCCATTCTCATACTTGATAAGTAATTTTATAGATCCATCTGGCTTATAGAACTTCCAGTCTCCATGGCGTTCGCCAGCTTGATGTTTTCCTTCTGCCTTAGTAATTCCGGTACTGTAAAAATACTCATGTTTTCCTACAGGTGCGCCCAGGGCATACTCACCCTTAAAATAAGTTTGTCCGTTCTCAGTGAAATAGCTGATCCATTCTCCATTTTTTTCATCATCTATGAACTCACCATTATCTTCATGATCTCCCACTGTTAAGAACCAAGCTCCTGTGCGCAAACCATCCACGTAAATTCCTTTATTAATTATTTTTCCTTCTAGATCATTTTCTATAGACTCACCATCTTCTCTTCCCTTTCTATAAAATTCCTGTCTTTTTAACTCACCTGAAGGGAAATACCATAACCATTCTCCAGAAGCTAAACTCTTTTTATAAGATCCTCTCTGTTCTAATTTACCATCTATATAGTAGTATTTCCATACTCCAGACTTTTCTCCATTTTCATACTTACCCTCTGCTTTTAACTCGCCTGAAGGAAAAAATAATTTCCAACTTCCTTCATACTGACCATTTCCAGTAATAATTCCTTCACCTATTTTTATTCCATCCTTATAAATAGCAGAGTTTGATATATTTCCTTCAGAATCGTATTCTCTAAATATACCTTGTTTTTTTCCGTTAGCGTATGATCCTACTGCTCTTACTTTTCCATCTGAATCTAGTTCTTTTCTAAGTTTAAGAATTTCTGAAGATGTATCTTCTTGTAGTACCCCATTTTTATATGTCTCTATGCGTTCTAAATCTCCTCTCCTATTATAAACTTTAAACAGACCGTTTCTTTTTCCATTGCTATAATTACCTTCTAAATGTGTTCTACTAGAGTTAGAAAAAAGTTCTATCCACCTTCCTGTTTTAAGACCATCGAGATTATATCTATTTATAGATTCCTTAAACTGTAAATACCCATTTCTATAGGTTAAAAAAGTAATTATTCTACCGTCTGTTCCGTACTCGAATCCTTTACCCTCCTCTTTATCATCTACAAATGTCACTTCCTTTTTGACTTTGCCATCGGCATAATAATATCGAGCTATTCCGTCCCTTTTTCCATTCACATGAGTATACTCCTTGTTTAAGATTCCTTCTACTGTGAATACTTGTTCTAAACCACTTTTTATACCTTCCTGATAAGTAATCATACGCTCTAACTCTCCATTATCTCTATAGAAATACCATTCTCCCTGCAGTTCTGAATACTTCCTAGAACCTAATGTTTTTAGCTGACCATCATCATAGTATGTTTTCCACAATCCTTCCGGCTTTCCATCTTTTAAAAGTCCTTCACTACTTATCTGTCCATTTTCATAATAAAAATAAGTATAATCAGTATCTGTAGAATCCTTTTGAGCATGCAATGAAAAAACACAACACAAAAGTATAGGCAGTATCAACATTTTAATTTTTAGATTCATTTTATTGTTTTCAACTTCTTTATTTAAAATTAATTTTTTTTAAAAGAAAAGATAGTAGTTATATATAGGGCTGTTTATACTGTTAATAACATTTTTCTCTAGGCTATAGTACTATTTTTTTTACAGTGTTTTTGACTATTATGAACGTTCTGTTCACATATAAAAGTGTTCTATATCAAAATATAAACCATTGTTTAAACACAGTGGTGATAACTATGGGTTTTGATAATTTTTTAATTTAATGCTAATAAATTCGGTTTATTAATAGGGTAAAATTGGTGTGTAAATTATGGTTGAAATAATTGACTTTTTGGTTTGTATTAAGCTTAGTTAATTTATAAGATTTAGACAAATATTTATATCAGCTTTTTACTAACTCTAATAAATGTTATTAACCTCTTTAGTGTGAATTTACGGATTAATAGTTTGTTAGGAAATTTAATGAGGCATACAGAGGCATTAAGCACATATACCTAACTTTGTTAAAAATTGAAATTATGAAAATAGTTATAGGTTCAGATCATGCAGGGTTTGAATTAAAAACTGCTTTAGCAGAATACATTAAGGAGCTGGGTCATGAACTTACCGATCATGGAACTTATACATTAGATAGTGTAGATTATCCAGATTTTGCTCATAAAGTAGCTTCAGATGTAAATGATAATACTGCTGTAACCGGTGTTTTAGTGTGTGGAAGCGGACAGGGAGTGTGTATGACAGCTAATAAGTATAGTCAAGTGAGGGCAGCATTGGTTTGGAATTTAGATATAGCTGAACTTAGTAGAGAGCATAATAATGCGAATGTAATTTGTTTGCCAGCCAGATTTGTTAATGTAGAAGATGCAAAGTCTTTTTTAAAAATATTTTTGAAAACAGAATTTGAAGGTGGAAGACATGAGAGAAGGGTAAATAAAATAGCAGAAGGAATATGTTAAGAATTTGCAGTTTATTAAGCGTTGCAACGCTGATTATAACCATTACCAGTCAAGCTCAGAATATAGAGGCAGAAGACCCAATAGAAATTATAGATTATGCGGTGGAATATGCCACGACTATAAATGCCAGTGAGCTAGAAGAGCATCTGATGATAATAGCTTCAGACGAATTTGAAGGTAGAGAAACTGGAATGCCTGGCCAAAAAAAGGCTGCTGAATATATAGCTAACTACTTTGAAGGATTACAAATAGATCCTTATGACGGTAAAACCTACTTCCAGGAGTATCCTTTAAAGAGAGAATTATTTACAAGTACCACTTGTACAGTAGAAGACCAACAATTCAAATTTATTAAGGACTTTTATTTTTTCGGTTCTGGTGTGAGTGAAGATTTAGCTTTAAACGAAATCACCGTGGCAGGTTATGGGATAGGTAGTAATGAGTGGAATGATTATTCTGAAACCGAGGTAAAAGGCAAGTATGTGCTAATTCTGAGCGGTGCTCCCATGAAAAAAGGAAAGCTCTTAGTAGAAAGTGAGGAAATGAAGATGTGGGCTGCAGATTGGAGATTAAAGACCGAGGAATTGAAAGCTAGAGGTGCCAAAGGAGTACTTATTATTAATGAACAGTATGAATCCTATATGAGTAGGGTAAAATACTACTTAGAAAATCCAGGTATGTCTCTACTCGAAGAAGAGGTATCAAATAATAATGAAGTATTTCAAACGATGTTCATTTCTCCATTTATGGCTAATGCTATTCTAAGTAATTCTAAGAACAAAAATCTGAAAAAATTAAAGAAGCGTTTAAATAAAAAAAAGAAAGTAAAAGAGAAGACTGTGGAGCTAGACTTGAAACTTAATCTAGAGAATACTGTAGAGAATTTTACGGGTGAAAATGTGTTGGCGTTTATAGAGGGTACAGATTTAAAAGATGAAGTGGTAGTAGTAACAGCCCACTATGACCACATAGGCAGAGATGGAGATGATATAAATAACGGAGCAGATGATGACGGTTCTGGAACTGTCTCTGCACTAGAAATAGCAGAAGCTTTTCAAATGGCTAAACTTCAGGGGAATGGTCCTAGAAGAAGTGTTCTAGTAATGACCGTAAGTGGAGAAGAAAAAGGATTATTAGGCTCGAGATATTATGCCGATAATCCTATTTATCCGTTAGAAAATACAGTGGCTAATCTTAATATAGACATGATAGGGAGGGTAGATGAGGCGCATAAAGATAGCGCTGATTATATTTATCTAATAGGAAGCGATAAGCTAAGTACAGATCTGCATAACATTAGTGAGAAGGCGAATAGTGACTATATAAATCTAGAATTAGACTATACGTTTAACGACCCTAACGACCCGAATAAGTTCTACTACAGATCAGACCATTACAACTTTGCTAAGAACGGTATTCCAGTGATCTTTTATTTTTCTGGAGTGCATGAAGATTACCACAAGCCTACAGATACTCCTGATAAGATTATGTATAATAAGTTAGAGAAAGTGGCTCGTTTGGTATTTCATACTGCCTGGGAACTGGCTAATAGAGATGAGGCTCCTGTGGTAGATAAAGAGAATGAGTTTACTGATTGATTAATGGTCAATTACATATTGTAAATTATGAAAGGGCTGAGTGATAGCTCATTTTGAGTCTGATAAAATTTAAAACCTTTGGCCTGTTTTGGTTTGAGGGTTTTTTTGTTTGTATCTAAATTGCAGTATTCTACTTATGGATAAATGAAGAAATTACCAATAGTTGTTTTTATATTAATAAGTCATATTTCTCTTAGTAAGGAGAATAAGAATATAATAGATTACCTAATTCTATGATGAAGAAATATTTTTTATTTATTTTAATAACTGCTTTATTTACATGTAGTTCACAGGGTTTTGAATGTAATGAAGATTCTGTTTTTGGACTAAAAGAATACAACGAAACAGATTTAATATTCTTTGGAAAAATTATAAAGCAGGAATTTCTTGGTAATAGTAGTAGGTTGGTTTCCACCTTTAAAGTTTTGGAACTATATAAAGGAAGAGAACAGTATAAAACCATAACTACTATCCTGCCTGATACATTGAATAATATGGAATGTGTGGTAAATACTGAAAGAGAAGATTTTTATTTCATCTTACTTAATCATAAAGATGCTGCTGGTAATTACCAACTTAATTCTTGTACCAGAAGAGAATACTATTCATCTATAGAGCAGTATAAAAAACCTAGTTGGATTAAGAGTTTTGATGATTTTACAGATGGTTTTTTTGAGCAAGGTTATAGTAATATTGATTATTTGAATACTGATGAGATCTATTTAGATTTTGAACCAGGTTGGAAAGGTCAAATGGTAAAGGGATATCCAGAGGGAGAATGGGAGTACTTTAAAGGAAAAAGTGTAGAAAAAGGAAGTTATTCGAATGGAAAAAGGAATGGAGTTTGGACAGAAAACTCTAATACTACAAGGCAAGAGTCATTATGGGTGGAAGGAAGATTAGAAGGTATAACTACAGAGTATATAAAGCCTAGTTTTTGCTTAGAAGATGGTTATTCTTATAAGTTGGTTACTAATTATTTAAATGGTGTTAAAGACGGTGAGGAGATTCTTTATTCCTATGACGGTAGGTTGCTTTCAAGGAAAGAGTATGTTAATGATAAAATAACGAAGATTTCATTTTATACTGTAGAAGGTGAATTAGTAAAGAATAAAGAAATTTCAACTAAGATTGATTGTGAATGTGGCGAGGGCTGCTTCAGTGAAAAAGTGTTTTATAATGAGCAATTAATTAAAGTGAGAAAATGGTATGAAGAGGGAGTTTTAAATGAGCATTGGGAACTAAATAAACACGGTGAACTTGTTCCTATTTTTATTAAAGATCAAGATTCTGATAGTGTTTTTGTAAGACAGGGAACAGGTCATTATTTAGGGTTATATACAGGAGAACTTATAGATAGTTTGAAAGTAGGTATATGGAAGGGGTTTACCGAAACAGGCACTTATGAATACCTTAATTATAGACGTGGAGTTAAGGAAGGTGATTATCTAGAAACTATTCAAAGAGATGTGATTATTACTAAAGGTTCCTATACAAATGGAGTAAAAAATGGAGAGTGGAAGCAATTTTTTTCAAATGGAAAGTTGAGAAAAATAGTTGTTTATGAGAACGGCACACCATTTCTTAAAACGAGCTATGATTTAGAGGGTTTTCCTATGGTAGAGAATGGAAACGGAACTCATGTTGACTATGGAATTTATGATAATAATTCTAATAGGTTAGGGGAAAACAGAGAATCAAGAACTTATAAAAATGGAGTCGTAGTTTACAAAGAAAATAGGTAGCTAAAAGCTTATCACTCCCCAATCAACCCCTCTAAAAAAGCCTCAGTCTCTTTTACATAATCAGAGAAATACTTTCCAGTACCAGGCCCATAAAAACCAGTATGAATCTTTCGTACCATTCCTTTTTTATCTATAAAAATAGCAGTAGGGAAGGAGCTAATGCCATTGAGCTCACTAAACATTTCGCTGGCTTCAGCCTTACTAGCATTTCCAGATAAATACACAGGATAATTTAAGCCGAGTTCTTTTTTATAGGTCTCTATCTTGCTTAACTGAGTGGCTAAATCTGATGGACGTTCAAAGGCTAGTGCTATGATGTCCAAATCGCCTCTATACTTTTCTGAGAGTTCTCTGTAATAGCGAGATTCATCCATACAGTTAGGACACCAGGTTCCTAGAATCTGAACCATGGTAACTTTATTAAAATCCATAGAATTAAACTCGAGCGTATCTCTATTAGTGTCTATTCCAATGAAGTCTACGGCTGTTTGATTGTCATTTAGATAGGTTAATGTATTCGGATCTGTTAGAGCCACATTTTTATCTATTACTCCATCCCAAGTTGTGTTCCAATGATTACCTGAATAGAATTTACCGGTTATAGAATCTCCTTTCATTTCTGCAGAAAAGTAGAACAGATGAGAACCATCAAAACAGCTTAAATAAAAATCTGTTTCTGAAGTCATTTCCCCCTCTAAAAACCGGTAATCTCCAGTTTCTGTAAGAAATGTACCTGTAACTCTTCCATAACGAGAATTAAACACTCCTATGGCCTTATAGGCATCTTCTCCAGAATCCATGGTTACGTCATATGTAGATTGTAGATTAGGTTCTTTCTGATGAGCTAAAATCTTTTTAGTCTTGTGTCCGTTAAAGGGTATTTGGTAATCGCCTTTTCTATACTGATTCTTAAACACTCCTTTTAATGAATCATCAGCTGTAAATACATATTCAACTCTAGTCCCAAAAACAGGTAAATTAAATGAAGCGGAATCTCCAGAAATTTTATAATCTGAAACCACTATGTGTTCATCGGCATTGATAATGGTTATGTCGTCTTTGGAAATTTCCCACCGTGTGGGACACTGAATTTCTCCTAAATCAAACACAACTTCATAATACCCCTCACGGGTCTCTTCTGCTGGTTCAGGAATAAAAGCGTTACAACCGCTCAAAAGAACCATTGCAACGCTTAATATGTAAATGAAGTTTCTAATAATAAAAATTATAAATCAAACTTAATGCCCTGAGCTAATGGAAGCTCTGTACTGTAGTTGATGGTGTTAGTTTGCCTTCTCATGTATGCCTTCCAAGCGTCAGATCCACTTTCTCTCCCGCCTCCAGTTTCTTTTTCTCCCCCGAATGCTCCACCTATTTCAGCACCGCTAGTTCCTATGTTCACATTGGCTATTCCGCAGTCACTTCCTGCGTAGCTAAGGAATAATTCAGCTTCTCTTAAGTTGGTAGTCATTATGGCAGAAGATAAACCTTGTGCTACATCGTTTTGCATAGCTATAGCCTCATTGATTTCACTATACTTCATAATGTAAAGAATAGGAGCGAAGGTCTCAGACTGAACTATATCCATATCGTTAGTAGCCTCTATAATGCAGGGTTTCACGTAGCACCCACTTTCATACCCATCACCTTCTAGAACACCTCCTTCAACTAGCACTTTTCCGCCTTGCGATTTAGCAGACTCTATCGCTTTTAAGTAGGTATTTACAGATTCTTTATCAATTAATGGTCCTACATGGTTAGACTCATCTAAAGGATCTCCAATAGAAAGTTGACCATAAGCAGCGGCTAATTTTTCTTTTACCTCATTGTACTGAGAATCATGAATGATTAGTCTTCTAGTAGAGGTGCATCTCTGACCACAAGTTCCTACTGCGCCAAAGGCAGCGCCTATAATTGTCATTTTAAGATCTGCATCTGGTGTAACTATAATAGCGTTATTTCCGCCTAATTCTAAAATAGTTTTCCCGAATCGTTCAGCTACTGTAGCACCCACTATTCTTCCCATTCTGGTGGAACCTGTAGCAGATATTAATGGAACTCGTTTATCAGAGGTAAGCATTTCACCAATCCTATAGTCTCCATTTACTAGGCAGCATAAACCTTCGTCTAAACTGTTGTCTTTCAGGACTTCAGACATAATATTCTGACAGGCGACACCACAAATAGGTGCTTTTTCGGAAGGTTTCCAAACGCAAGTATTACCACAAATCCAGGCTAGAGCAGTGTTCCACGCCCACACAGCCACAGGGAAGTTAAAGGCAGAAATAATACCTACTATACCTAAGGGATGATACTGGTCGTACATTCTGTGAAGTGGTCGCTCAGAGTGCATGGTAAATCCGTGAAGTTGGCGACTAAGGCCCACAGCAAAATCACAGATATCTATCATTTCTTGAACCTCACCGTATCCTTCCTGAAGGCTTTTTCCCATTTCATAAGAAACCAGTTTTCCTAATGGCTCTTTGTATTCTCTAAGTTTCTCACCAAATTGTCTGACGATTTCTCCTCTCAAAGGAGCAGGAGTTTTTCTCCATTCGATAAACGCAGAGTGAGAGGATTTTATAACGGCCTCATATTGTTCAGGGGTGGTTACTGAAACGCTTCCTATTAATTCCCCATCTACAGGAGAATAAGATTTGATGTGTTCACTGCTATCATGGTTTTGTAAACCAGTAGAAGTTCCAGCATTATGATTTTTAATTCCAAGTTCAGAAAGAACCTCAGAAATATTTACAGAAGATGTTAATGTTGACATAGCTAAATTTTTTGCGTTGCAAAGGTAACCAGCAATTTATATCTAAAAGTTAAATAACCCCTGAAAAACGGCTTTCAGAAACTAGGTAAAATTGGAGTTTTAGAGTTTTTGAATGGCTCTACCCATTTATCTTGTTGTTAGGGTAAAAATTAAGGGTTTAAAAGAGAATTTAGGTTGGTGTTGCAATGTTTCACGTGGAACATTGTTTATCCATCATTTGCGGATTTGATTAAGAGAATGGTTATTTTTGAGAGAAACGAGAATATGAAAGGTTTGATAGCAATAATGGTGTTAACATTATGGATGAATGTTGTAAGCGCACAAAATGAAGAGTCTAGAAGTATTGAGATTTATGCCAGCTATGATGATTACAGAGATGGGAAAGGCATAACTTATGATGATTGGACGGGATGGAAAGGATATAACAACGCGAAGTTGAAGGTTGAGCTTGACAACAAGAAAATGAAGATGAAGTGTAATGAGTTTTGGGGGTTTACTTTTAAAGAAAGACTATTCAGAATCACGGAGAGTGGCAGGTTTGTAATGTTAGAAAACGAAGGTAAATTATGTGCTTATGTTAATGGGCCAGCGAATGCAAGGATGTTAGTCTTTAATCAGGATTTTTCATCATTTCGGGCCACGAGTACTTATTTGTATTTAAGTAATGATTTAGACTCGCCTATTGCCAGTGTTGATAATAATGTGGCAGGGGTTACTATGATAGGAAATTATGATGGTTATTATTCTTTAAAGAACGAACATCCTGAATTGCACGAATTTTTTGCATGCTTAGAAACAAGGGTAGAACCAGCTATGTTGACTGTAACTCGAATGAATTGTGTCTCTGAGCATTTGACAGATTGACGAACAACATTCAGCAGTATGTTCCACGTGGAACAACTACACATTTAAAAGCACGAATCCTTTGTTTAATCTATCTTCCCAGATACACCAGCAGTATAGAAACATCATTAGGGCTTACTCCAGAAATACGAGACGCTTGTCCTATAGAAGCAGGCCGAACGTCTGAGAGTTTACCTTTGGCTTCTGCGCTTAACCCGCCTAACTTGCCATAATCTAAATCCTCTGGAATATTGACATATTCTAGTTTGGTGAGTTTAGAAGCCATCTGTTCTTCTTTGGAAATGTAGCCTTCATATTTGATCTGAATCTCTGTCTGCTCTATTATTTCTCGGTTAGAGATGTCTGAAATATGTTCCTTAAGCACAGGAACGTTCTCTATCAAATGTTCTATATGAACCTGAGGTCTGGTGAGAACGGTGTTCATTTTCACTTTCTGCTTAATAGGCGGTGTGTTTAATTCGCCTAAAATAGAATTGATTTCGTCTGGAGAAACACTAGTGCTCTTTAAGAATTTAATGGTTTTTTCTGTGCGCTCCCTTTTTTGTTCGGAAAGCTTGAAACGCTCCTCTGAGGCCAATCCGAGCTTGTGTGCTCTGGCAGTTAGGCGCTGGTCAGCATTATCCTGACGCAGCAGAATCCTATACTCTGCTCTAGAGGTAAACATTCTGTAAGGTTCTTCTGTTCCTTTGGTAATTAAATCGTCTATAAGAACACCTATGTACGCCTCAGATCTATTCAGAATAAACGGATCTTTTTCTGTTTGATTCAAGTGAGCGTTAATTCCTGCCATTAATCCTTGACAAGCCGCCTCTTCATAACCTGTGGTTCCGTTAATTTGACCCGCAAAGAATAGTCCTTCAACTAATTTGGTTTCTAGCGTATGTTTTAATTGGGTAGGAGGGAAGTAGTCATATTCGATGGCATAGCCAGGACGAAACATTTTTACGTTTTCAAATCCAGGAATAAGCTTCATGGCTTTCATCTGTACATCTTCGGGAAGAGAGGTTGAGAAACCATTTACATAAATTTCTATGGTGTCCCATCCCTCTGGCTCCACAAAGAGTTGGTGTCTGGGTCGCTCTGAGAAACGTTCTATCTTATCTTCTATGCTTGGACAGTATCTAGGTCCTAATCCTTGGATTCTACCATTAAACATGGGTGATCTGTCAAAACCTGTTCTTAGAATATCATGCACATCACCGTTAGTGTATGTCATGTGGCAAGAACGCTGTGTCTTTAGAAAGTCTTTGGTGAGATAACTGAAAGCTGTAGGGTCAGCATCTCCAGGTTGCTCTTCCATTTTAGAGTAGTCAAGGGATCTTCCATCTACACGTGGTGGAGTTCCGGTTTTCATTCGACCAGAGTCGAAACCGAGTTTGTTTAAACATTCTGTAATTCCAAATGCCGCGGACTCTCCAGCTCTCCCACCGCCAAACTGTTTTTCACCTAAATGAATGAGTCCATTCAAGAATGTACCACTAGTTAAAATAACGGTTTTAGATTTTATTTCTACACCCATAGCCGTTTTCACTCCTGTTACTTTTCCACCCTCTACTAATAACTCGCTAGCCATATCTTGCCAGAAATCTACATTAGGAGTGCGTTCTAGCATCATTCGCCATTCGGTCATGAACATTAACCTGTCGTTCTGTGTTCTGGGACTCCACATAGCAGGCCCTTTAGAACGGTTTAGCATTTTGAATTGAATGGCCGACTTATCTGAAACGATTCCTGAATAACCACCCATAGCATCTATCTCTCTCACTATCTGACCCTTAGCTATTCCTCCCATGGCAGGATTGCAACTCATTTGACCTATGGTATTCATGTTCATGGTAATGAGCAGCACCTTAGAGCCTAAGTTAGCAGCAGCAGCGGCAGCTTCATTACCAGCATGGCCCGCACCTACTACTATAACGTCATATTCTGGAAGCATTTTTCTTCTAATTGGAGGTTTGAAATTTGAGATTCGAGATTCTCTTGGTATTTGCTGGAGAAACCTAACCCACTAAATCTACGCGCAAAGGTAATTATAAAGATGTGTTAGAGATATAGCGATAGAATATGAGTCTGCTTAGAAAAATGAGAGAAGAATTAGTGCTATAGGGATGGATAAGGTCAGTTCTATAAAGAATTTCTGCCTAAGGGTTTTTTGAAAGGTTAGAATCAGCAGATGAAGAGATAAAGGTATAAGCGAAAAGAAGGCTATAATGATTCCTAAAAAGAAACCCCATCCCTCATGCTTGGGATCAAGAAGATATAGCCCATAAAATAAGTAGCCTATAAATACTAAAGTCAAAGGAGAAATTAACGCAAAGAAGTTCTTCATAGTTGTAAAACAGTAAGTATCCGCATAAGGCCTAGAACACTTTAGAGACTGTATGAATGAAAAAGATCAAAAATCCCTCCTTCCCAGATAATAATCCTCTTTAGCACGCATTTCCAATGCTTGTTCCTTAGACTTATCCTTATAGCCGCATAAGTGAAGTACTCCGTGTATGATTACTCGGTGCATTTCATCCAGCGTTGCAACGCTTAAACCCTTAGCGTTTTCACTAACCCGATCTACACTAATGTATATCTCTGAGGAAATAACACCTTTTTCAGTGTAATCAAAGGTGATGATGTCTGTATAGGTGTCGTGATTCAGGTGGTCTTGATTGATTTTCAGAAGGTAGTCATCTGAACAGAAGACGTAAGAGATTTCGTCAAGCTGTTTTTGTTCTTCAGAAATCGTTGATAGAACCCATGCTTTTATGGCGGTTTTATGCCTTAATACATAAGGATGATCTGCATTATAAAAATGGATGGAGTTACTCATGAGTAAAACTATAAACTGGCAACTCTTAATTAAAAGTAATTGTTATGCTATAGATTTAAACTCCAGCTTTACGATTCTGCCATTATCCTCAAACTCGCAGTCGTCTGCTAAGTTTTTCATTAAGAATACGCCTCTACCGTTAGGTTTCTCAATGTTTTCTGGAGCTGTGGGGTCTGGTAGATTTTCATAATCAAACCCCGGACCCTCATCAGAAATAGTGAAGTGAAGGCTTTTTCCTTCTACATGAAACTGAACAGTGACCTGCTTTTCAGGGTCTAGTTTGTTTCCATGAACTATGGCGTTATTCACCGCTTCGGTCATAGAAATAAGAATATTTCCATAGTGCTCTTCATTCACATTATGCGTTTCGCAGATTTCATCTATCATATTTTCTACTATATGAATATTCTCTGCTACTGAGTTAAAGCTTATTTCTCTGGGTTCTACGCTGGTCACGGGCTGTGTTATTTGCATTAAATTCTAGCGCTCCAAGTTATTAAAATATTCGTTTACTTTTTCCTTGTAGTATGGTTTCAGTGAAGGAGGTGTTGTTTTTAGCATCTCTATCTCTCTAGCGCGTTCTTCTAAATATTTTCTATACTCAGTAGGCGAAGACACAGGCGGGTCGGTACTTTCATTAGATTTTCGTTTGTTATCCTGCTCACGCTGACGCTCCGCATTCTCATGTTTTAGTAATCTAGTAACAATGTCTTGTTGACGATTTATTGTGTTTTGATCCAGTCTTTTGTTGACTAAATCCTTTTCTAGCTCTTCCATTTCCTTGGCTATTTTCTTAAGCTCATTTCCATTTCCAGAACCATCTTCGTTTAATTTATCGCCCATTTTTTGTAGTTCTTTTCTAATAGCAGCTTGTTTAGCAGCTTGTTGGGCCAGCTGCTTGCTCATTTGTCCAGATTGAGCTCCAGGTTTGCCTTCCTTGCCTTCTTTTTCTAGCTGCTTTTTCATTTTCTCCATTTGCCCCTTCATTCCTTCCTGCTGCTTGCGCATTTCTGAGGCGCTCGGTTTACTTCCTTTTCCACCAGGTTTCTGACAGTTTCCTGTGCCTGGCATGTTTTGGGCTTGTTGCTCTTGCATTTGCTGAAGCACTTCCTGAAGTAGTAAGGCTAAGTTATTAAGAGATGTAACCACATACTGCTGGCGGGTAGTTACTTGGTCTGTCTGCCGGTCTGCTATAAAGTCTATAGACTTTAACATGTTCTCATTTACCAGATTGATCTCTCTATTTACTATAGCTTCCAATTGTACTATTCGTTTACTTAGAGCGAATAAAGAGTCTTCAATAATCCGCGCATCGTCTTTGAATTTTCTCTGAGTTTGGCCGTGAGTCACATATTTAGGGTCGCTCTTAGAAGTGGTTTTAATGTCAGCCATTAAATCTTCTTGGTCGAAAGAAAGATCTATTATGTTTTCTAGCAGGGTTCTAAGAGCATCCATATCTTCCTCCATAGACTCCTCCTCTTCTTGAGCCATCATTTGCTTCATTTGCGCAGCCATTTCTTCCATCTTCTCTGAAGCACCATCTTGAGACTCACCAGCTTTATCATTCTTCTCCTTTTCTAACTCTTCAGAGCTGTTTTCCATATCTTCTTTAATAGACTCTTCTTCTGTCTCAGAATCCATCATAGAATTAGGGTTTTCCAGTTTCTCATTCATCTCCTCTAACTCGTCTAAATCTTCTTGAAGTTTTTCGAACTCTTCGTTTAATTTGTCCTGCTCTTCTTTCAGTTCCTCTGTAGATTTTTCACCTTTTTTAGTCTCTTCAGCTAGTTCTTCCTGCTTTTTAGCTAGGTCTTCTAGCTTTTCTATGGTGTCTTCCATTTTAAGCTCCCACTCTAACTGCTTGAACTGCTCCATGGCTCTATCTAGCTCTTTTTCCATGTCTTCATTAGACATGCTCATTTCTTCCAGTTGCTCTTGGATTTCTTCCTTATCGAGTTGTTCCATCATTTCTTGAATTTGCTCATAAAGCTCCTTCATTTCATCGGTCATTATCTCGTCAAACATCTTTTGAAGCTGTTCCTGCTTTTCCATGATGCTTTCATTTGGCTGTTGGAATTCGTTTTCTTGCTGGTTTTTCTGCTCGTTTTTGTCTTGAATGTAGTTAACCTTGTTTTGTAATTCTTTTTGGCGTTGCAATATGTCTTCCAACTTCTTTTCGTCCTGCCAGTTCATCTCCTCTTTCTGGAGTAATTCTTTTCTGAGTTGATCTAAATCTTTCTGTAGTTTTTTGGCGTCATCTACAGCATCTTTCATCTCATCTTTGATCTCTTCATTCTGCGCTTCTTTGTTGTCTTCTATTTCATCTAAAGAAGGCACCTCGAAAATAGCAGGCCTACTTTTAGAAGACTTGCTGCCGTTTACACCATCGTTATCCCATACTTGGAAGTAATAGTTGAGCTCCTCGCCTGGGAGCAAGTTGAGCTCTTCTAAACTCCAGTGGTAAAAGAATCCATCTGCTGTTTGGTTTTTACTTACTGGAAGATTTATTCTTACCGGCTTGTTCTCCGACTTTAAAGAGTCTGTGGTCTTACTGAATGAGTAATTAAACGTAAGTGTTTTAAAACCATAGTCGTCAGACACCTCACCAGTAAAATAAAGGTGCTTTTTAGATAGGGAGTCTGCCTGCTCATTTACAGTTATATCCGGATATAAATCTTTAATTACTGAAACGGAGTATCGCATAGAGTCTCCTTCTATGCTGGTATTATTAGCACTTTTAAATATGTAACTCGCGTTTTGCAACGCTAAGTGATTATACTCAAACACATTCTCACCAGACTGGTCTAGTTTTACATCTTCAGCGTTCATCTGTAGGTTTACACTAGAGGCGTTCTTAGTGTTAATTTTCCATTGGAGTTTGCTGCCCTGCGGCACCGTCATGTCTCCACTATTAGAAATAAGTTCATCTTTTAAACCAGTATATCCTGGATAATCTATGTACACAGAAAAATCTGTAAACCCAGGAACAGGAAGAGATTCTAAATTGTATTCCTCCGAAATGATTCCATTCGCTTCAAATCTGAAAGGAATAGTTTTCTGAACATTATTAAACGTGTAGTAAAACTTGGTTTTACCATCTTTAGAGAGTAAAAACCGCTGGTCTCCTCTTAAAATGTACACCTGATCCGGAACACCTCCTTTAGCGGTATTATTTAAATTCACTGAAAGCTCCAGTTCAAAGTCTTTATTTTCTGGAACCTCTAAACGCGAGTTTTGTATGATAAAATCATATGGCGCATAAATAATTTCTTCGTTATGACGCACTATTCTATCTGTGCTTTCTGTAATCAAAGAGGAATTCACAAAAAGGAGAAGTACAAGTGCTGACACAGGAATAAGTGCCCATTTTAGATATTTTCTGTTTTCGTTAAAGTTAACCGCAGAGGTAAATGGCACTGGTTTTAACTGATCTGTTCTCTGATTTATACTGGCTTCTAGAAGCTCAGAACTTAGCAAACTAGAATCTCCGTGCTGTTCTGCCAGCTGAAGCGTATTTAGCAGTTTGTCTTTCACATCAGGAAAGTGGTTTCCTACTATTTCAGAGGCCTGTTCATAAGACAGCGACTTACCTATCTTAAGTAGTTTAGTTAACGGAATGATGATGTATTTACCTAGAATGCCTAAAGATCCTAGCACGAGGGTATAAAAGAAAAAGGTCCTCATACCTTTCCCAAAGTTCCCAAAGTATTCAGAAATAGTAAACACCAGGTACACTCCTAGAATGAGAGCCACACTATAAATCAAACCCTTAATCATTTGATTTTTATAGTACTTTCTTATAAAACTCTCTAGTTTCTTCTTCAATAAATCTATTCCTTCTCCCATAATTTCTTAATGCCTTGTATATCTAACGAAACTTCATGTAAAATGATACACTTGAAGCCTCCCAAAGTTAATCAATAATTATGCTGAAAGTGTTAAGCTAGGTTAATGGGTGTTAAAGCTTAAGAATAGTTACTTCTATAGCTAAATCCTGAAGTTTTAATTTTCCGAAAACCCATTGTCTGACCAGCATTGAAATTGGTTGAGTTCGTTTTGAGAAAGCGTAGAGTTTTTAGGCATATCTTGACGATCTAAAACCTCTCTTTTTATAGAGCCGTTATTCAGATCCGAGACCATTCCTGAATATGCAGTGTAATCTCCATTACTAGACCCTGAGCCATGGCAGCCTGAAGTGGCGCATTTAGAATCTATTAAAGATTTCATTTCTTCATCGTAAGTAGGAGCGGAACCATCTTCACATATAGGCTCTCTTTCATTGTCTTTTTTACAAGACGTAACAGCTACTGAGATCAAACACAAGAGACCAAAGGCAAAGAATAATTTTTTCATGTTTCTATATTATTTAATTGAAAGCGAATTTACATTTTCGAAACTTTCTTTTACGTATTTGCTTAAACGGCTTAACTCTGCCAAAAGTTCTTCAGGAACTATGATGTAGTCTTTCAGAATGGCGCCTTGAGATTTAAATTTCAGTATAAGCTTAATTTGAGATTTTTTACTAAACCTAATGCCCATTTCATCATTTTGTTAAATCAGGTCAACGTATATCAGTTTGAAGGAGCGTGAAGCATAGTTTTTCCTTTGCATTTAAATCGGGTAGATTTGGAAATTAACGCATCGTACACCTTTAGCTTTTATTCTTGAAGAATGAAAGAATAAAGATTTTAGATCTAATTACTGTTTAATGCATCTAGCTCATCTTGTTTTTTCTGTATAAACTCTTGAGCCCACTCTAGAGATTCTTTTAATTCATCTGCTGTGGGTGCAGTTTCATAAAGGGGTAGAGCAGCTAGCATAGATCCTATAACAGCAAAAAATGCTATAGCGTATAACCCGTCTATGGCCATAAGAATAATAGATTTTCGCTGGTAGAGGTAGTTAATTATCATTAATGGAACGGCAGAAAACAGAGCACCTTGCATACCATGAAAAGCTCCGTGAGCGATGGTTCCATTATGAATATGAGACCCCCAAAACATCTCCATTAGAAACGAAATAACCAAAAACATAAGAAAAGACACCCCAAAAGTAACACCCACTCTTCCTTTCACGTCTTCGTCTGAGAGACCAGCCTCTCGTTGCCAGATTTTTCCAAATAGAGCTGAATACCAGATCGCACCTAGCAAAAATGCGGTAAAAGCCGCTATTAATATTTCTAAATAATTCATTTCGATTAAGGTTTGATTAGTTCTGAAAGCTAAGAAAAAAAGTTAACTCTCGGATCATGCGTTGCAACGCAAAGAAAAAATAACACACTAACTGCTAAAATTAACAACATAAAAACCACCAACCCCTTGAAAAGAATACCTTTGCACCCGAAAACAATTAAAAACAGTTATGAAAACAATTTTACTTTCGGTTTTAGCGCTGACCTACAGCGTCTTGTCATATTCACAGGTGACTATTAATGAAATAGATGCAGACACAGAAGGGTCTGATATATTAGAGTTCTTAGAGCTTTATGCAGAAACAGAAACTTCTCTGGATGGGCATACTTTAGTCTTATTCAATGGAAGCAATAACACAGTTTATAACACCATAGATTTAGACGGGGTTACCATTACCGATCAATATTTTGTAATAGGTAATGAAGGAGTAGCCAATGTGGATATAGTAGTAGACGGAAACACCTTCCAAAACGGAGCAGATGCTGCCGCTATTTATGCAGGTGTTCCAGATGATTTTACTGATGTTTTAATTACTGATATTACTAACACATTAGTAGATTTAGTGGTTTACGGAACTAACGATGATGATAACCCTACGTTTTTATCTTTTTTAAGCGATGCACCAGGATGTGCCATTCAGCTGAATGAGGATGCTAATGGAAATAAAGATTTTGAAAGTAACTCTAGAGTGCCAGATGGCGGAATAGCATTATGTTCTAATGATTTTGTGCAGCAAACTCCTTCACCAGGAGCTTCTAATATCCCAAACTGTTTTGGTGGAGCATTAGCTTTCAGTGATGAGAGCACAGAGATAACTCTTTGTATAGATGATGATGCTATAGAGCTCATTAATTATAGTGTAACAGGTAATGCAGGCGATGGGTCTTTATTTATTATTACAGATGAAGATAACATCATTATTAGTACTTCTATGGGTGAGGAAATAGACTCTTCTACACTCCCAGAGGGTGTATGCAGAATTCATTCAGTGGCTTACACAGGAATTTTAGA
Organism: Flavobacteriales bacterium; assembly: GCA_045104985.1. Classification (GTDB taxonomy): domain Bacteria; phylum Bacteroidota; class Bacteroidia; order Flavobacteriales_D; family Sanyastnellaceae; genus ASP10-05a. The sequence goes on from JBGCDA010000008.1 coordinate 85,805, forward strand.
CTCAGAGACTTTAGCCGCTGGAGAAGATGCTCTAGATATAGCTACAGACGGGGACTGTTTGTCGTTCGGAACTAACTTTTTAACTATTACTAGAAATGTTTGTTTTCCTGATTGTGATGGCGGAGTGGTAATGAGTGATGCTGGTGATAACGTGATAGTTTGTTTAGACGAAGATGAAGATGTTCTGACCTTTTCTAATAGTTCCATTGCAGAAGAAGACTCATACGCTTACGTGATAACTGACGAGTCTAACTTTATTATTTCTGTGTTAGCTGGAGACTCTAATGACTTTAATTCTGCAGAAGCTGGTGTGTGCAGAGTGTGGGGGTTAAGTTATCAAGGAAATCTAGACGCCTCTACTATTGAAGCAGGAGACCCTGCATTAGGTGTGGTTACAGATGGAGTTTGTTTAGAATTATCATCTAATTTTATTACAGTAACTCGTCAAGAGTGTGCGCCTGTAGAAGGCTGTGGAAATATTTTCTTCTCTGAATATCAGGAAGGATCTAGTAATAATAAAGCATTAGAGATTTATAACCCTACGCAGTTTCCGGTTTCACTAGCAGATTATCAGTTAGTAAATTGTTCTAATGGGTGTGGCGCTTTAGATACATGGGAGTTTACTAATGATATTTTTGGTGGTGCTACTATAGCGCCAGGAGACGTTTTTGTAGTGGCTCACCCAGATGCAGACCCTGCTATTCAGGCAGAAACAGACGTAGAGTTTCAGTTCTTAAGTAATGGAGATGATGTTTTTGCGTTACAACGCATAAGCACAATGGAAATAATAGATGTGATAGGTGAACAAACTATTGATGATATAGGAGATGGCTGGACCGTGAGTGGAGTTGAAAACGGAACTCAAAATCACACCCTTGTTAGAATGGAAGCAGTAAACGAAGGAACTTCCGACTGGACAGTAGGACAAGACCAATGGGTAGTATTAGATCAGGATGTGTTTGAGAACATAGGATCACACACCATTATTCCATGTACAGTTAATTCTGACCCTAGTGTGTTTTTTACAGCTGCTTCAGCTAGTGTCAATGAAGATGCAGGAACAGTAACTATAGAAGTAGGTGTACTAAATCCATTAGACATAGACATGACTGTAGAGGTTATGCTAACAGGTGGTACAGCTACTACTCCTGATGATTTTGACGGAGCAGCCTTCCCTGTTACATTAACATTTCCCGCGGGAATGGATATGGCTCAGACCTTTGATATAACTATAGTAGATGATATGATGGAAGAAGGAGCAGAAACTATCATGTTAGAGCTAATGAATGCTACAGATGGATTAGCTATAGGAGCAGGAATGTACACATTAACAATTAACCCTAGCGATGTAACTATTCCATTACTAACGCTAGCAGAAGCTGGAGAAACAGATGCTGATGGAGTAGTCGTTAATTTAGATTTAGAATGTGAGGTTAGAGCAGTAGTTTATGGTGTAAACATGAGAGGATCAGGCTTACAATTTACCATGATAGACCCTACAGATGGTATAGGAGTATTTAGTTTTGAAGAAACGTTTGGATACACAGTGACAGAAGGAGACAGTATACATATGGTGGGAACCATAGGTCAGTTTAATGGACTAGCTCAGATTTCTCCTACTTCCATAGAATTAATTTCTAGCGACAATATGCTTAAAGAGCCTACTGTAATTACTGAGTTCAGTGAAGCTACAGAAAGTGATTTAATTAGAATAGAGTGCGTCTCTTTAGTAGATCCAGCAGACTGGACTAATGATGGCGGTGGATTTAATGTAGATGTTACCGATGGAACCAACACATTTACTATGAGAGTAGATGCTGAAACTTCTGTGTTTGGAACTGATGTACCAGAAGGAACATTTACCTTAACGGGAATAGGAGGTCAGTTTGATAGTTCTTCTCCTTACGATGAGGGTTACCAAATATTTCCTAGATATATAGAAGATGTGCCAGAGGGTGTAACAGCAGATTTTAGTTTTGTAGAAGCTAATTCTACAGGTGTTGTTTTCTCTTCTGAAAACACATATGAAGCTGCCCCTGGTTCTGTTGCATACTTTGAAGGTGATAATACTGATTTGTCTTATACTTGGGAGATAAACGGAACAGAAACTATGGGTGGGTTTGTTGAAATCACTGTAGATGAATCATGGAACGGGGTACCGCAGCAGCTAACTATAACTGCCGAAGGTGAATGTACGGCTACAGCTACAGTTGATATTGAGTTTTTGTGGTTAGGTGTAGAAGAATACCAGTTAAATTCATTAACTATATACCCTAACCCAGCTACCGAAAATCTTATTGTAGAGGCTCCACAGCAAGGATTAGCCAGAATTTACAGCAGTACAGGAAAACTAGTGAAAGAAGTTTCTCAAGTAAACCCAGGTCAGGAAACTATAAACGTTTCTGACCTTTCTACAGGAGTATATTTCCTAGAATTATTATCTGGAGATACAGCTTACAGAGCTCAGTTCATTAAGAAGTAAGTAAAGTTTAAAACATATTAAAGCCCTTATTCATTTGTTGAATAAGGGCTTTTTAATTTCTAGTGTTTTTTACAAAGCTCCACAGCTCTGGTAGCTTGATTAATGTGCCTCTGGTTATGCTCTAGTAGAAAAGGAAACACATCACTCAGCCTGAGCTTTAGAATAGGGCCTGCGGCAGACGTTATTTTGAGCTCGTCTATGTTTTTATTTTGACTTTCATTTAAACACGTGTACAATTCATTCAGTGCTTCACTAAACTCTATAACTACCGCTATACTTGATTTCCCAGTAACTCCAGGTTGTAGCTGTTTGAAAGTTTTCATGGCTCTAGGTTTATTTGAAGAGACATTAGATTTTCTTAATGAGTTGATCATAAATGAGCCCACAATTCCCCTTTTTAAAACCAGTGTAGAAGAAGGCTCAGCGCTCTTGAGAGCTACCTTAATCCTTGGGAGATAGAGCTGAATGGTTAGGTTTAGGTGCTCTAAACACTGCTTAGCACTCCATTTTACAGGAAGCGGAGAAGTAATGAGTAGGTCTTCATTAACTGAAGAAAACAAAGTGGTCACCTCTAATAGCTGTTCTTGAATTTGGGCGTTGCAACGCTTAATTAAATCTCCTCTATTATATGATTTAGACACGAGTTAATTAGTCAGTTACCAAGAATTCTTCTTCCTGTTTGAGAGAGTCTGTATAGCGGTAATATAGTCCAGAGAATCCAGCTATGATAAAAGCTGTTAAGGGCACCCCGGTTACTAGTCCCACAAGCATATTAACCACTCTACCCAAAGTACTAAAAGGATCAAGGAAAGAGGTTAATAGGCCTAGTATACCTCCTACTATAGCCATTACTATTACTACAACAATTCCTATTCCCAGCACCTTAAATATTCTACCCAGAGATAAATTGGAGGTGGCTAGTTTAAGAGCCCTTCCAACACTCAAATTACCTAAACCCACGGCTGCATTTGAAAGCGTATACCAAACGGCTAAAGGAATGATGAACATAAATCCTATCAGAATTAAAATAAAGCTACTGGTCATAAAAAATAACCCAAGTGCGATTACCGTGACTATTCCTATAAGCAGATTAATGATGAAATACTTGATAACTCTTACGTCTAACAAATTGTTTAAAGCAGATCCAATGCTATTATCCGATGAGTTTACCTCGTTTTTTATTCCATTGTACATTACATTGTAGGTGATCATTGAAATTAAGATCCCCACAATTGTTGCTATAGTAATAAAACCAAGATTTAATTCAGATAAAAGCGCAGTAAATATATCTTGTATTTGTTCTATGAATTCCTCTGAATTTGTGGGATCCAAACCTTCAAAGTCAGACTGCATTTTTTGAATTATCGCAGGATCAACAATAAAATCAGCAACGAGAAAATTCAAGAGTGAAGTAATAAGTTGAACAATTAAAACTATAAGTATTATTCTACCCATCAGCCTAAACACACTATTGGTGAAATCGGCTTTAAAATCGTATTGATTCATTTCGTTTAAGATTAGTTTTGTGTGAAAGATAATTAAAATCGGAAAATGAGCAGAAATAAATTTTTGACCAGACGATTGTTGGGTTACTTTCTTAACGGTCTCCTATTAGCAGTGCCTATAGCTGTTACCATTTGGGTAGTGGTGTACTTGTTTAATTTTCTAGATGGTCTGCTTCCTGTGAATTGGTTTTTTGGGAGTGGAATCATTCTGCTTGTCCTCATAATTACAGGAGTAGGTTTCTTAGGAACCTCTCTTATAGCCAATCCACTTAAACGCTGGATCAATAGCTTCTTCGATAGAATCCCCCTAATTAAAACGCTTTATTCATCTATTAAAGATTTACTCTCAGCTTTTGTAGGTCAGAAAAAAAGGTTCAATAAGCCAGTGCTGGTAAAAGTGAACGAAGCCTCTTCATTGGAGAAACTAGGGTTTGTCACTGACGAGGATTTGTCTGATTTAGGCATAGCAGAAAGTGGTAAGGTGGCTGTGTATCTTCCACACAGTTATAATTTTTCTGGAAATCTTTTTATTGTACCCAAGTCTATGGTTACACCTATAGATAAAAATGCCAGTGAGGTTATGAAATACATAGTTTCTGGTGGGGTTACTGAAGTGAAGGAGAGTAATGAATAGCTACAAGAAAAATCTGCTTGTACTGCATGTCACAGTACTCATATTTGGGTTAACAGGAATCTTTGGGAAATTGTTAGAGGGTTTGGGCGCTTTAAACACGGTGTTTTATAGAGTGCTAATAGGAGCTTTGGGAATGCTAGCATACGCCATATGGACAAAAAGAAGTTTGAAATTGGCCTCAGTAAAGCAGCTATTAAAGCTAGCTGGAGTGGGAGCCATAATCTCTGCCCATTGGTTTTTCTTCTTCGAGTCTATTAATGTAAGTAATGTGTCTATAGCCCTTGCCACTATTTCTACTACCTCTTTATTTGTATCATTATTTCAGCCATTACTTACGCACCGCAGTTTAGTGGGTTATGAAATAGTACTTGGCCTTTTAGTAATAGCTGGTCTTATGGTTATATTGGGTTATGAGTTTCAGTATTGGAAAGGAATAGTCTACTCCTTAATAGCAGCAGCTTTAGCCGCAGTGTTCTCTTTGTTAAACAGTAATTTCATCCAGTCTGAAGATTCCCTTAGAATTAGTTTTTATGAAATAGCTAGCGGAGCGCTCATACTTTGCATTGTTCTAGCCAGCACAAGCACGCTTGTCTTACCTCAAGAAATATCGGCTGAAGAGTGGTTGTGGATTGTGCTTTTAGGTATTGTAGCCACGTCTTTTGCGTTTATAGCCAGTGTAGAGGTTATGAAAGTGCTTAGTCCCTTTACGGTGTCGCTTACTATTAATTTGGAGCCTATTTACAGCATAATATTGGCCTTATTGATATTTAAAGATGATGAACACATGTCTGCACAGTTTTATGTGGGTGCGTTAATCATAATTGCTACGCTGTTTATAAATGCCTACCTGAAGAAAAAAGAGAGGAAAAAGAAAACCCCTCTAGTAATCTAGAAGGGTTTAAAGTATGTTTGAAACAGTTGTTGCTTATTCGCAACCCATTATTCCGAATCCGTCTACTATTTCTGCGTCTACTTGATCGATGTCGTCTCCAAAGAAAGAATCGGCTAAGTTAAGTAGGCCAAAGTAAGAGCCATTAAAATTCATACTGCCTCCACTAACTGTAATGGTTCCATCTACTGAGAAGTACACATCAAAATCTTGGAAATCAATGGCGCAAGCAAAACCTTTATCACCAAATCCTGAATAGTCTTCTTGGTCAAAATTATCGAACCAATCTACCACGTCATAGTTTCCTTGAGCTTCATTATCGTAAATGTAATACCAAGCTATACCTTGGAAATAATCGTAGAAGTTAGAATCCTCATCAATATCTCCATTCTCTAAAGCTTCGAAATCTCCTGCTATTCCCATTACTATAGAAAAACCATCAAAGTCGCTTTCATTATCGAAGAATACATCTAATCCAAGAGCCTCATTAGCTACACTTACACAAAAGGTATAAGTAATATCTAATGTGGATGTCCCCATAACCAAGGTTCCTCCAGTGTTTCCACCTAAAGAAGAAGAGCCTACGTAAAGAATACCACCCCCTTCAGGATTGTCCACATAAGTCAGATCATCATCGTCTGAGAAGTTCCATCCAGAGTTAGGATCGGCAAAGGAGAAACTTTTGGTGTTAAAGTTTACCATTATCATTCTGTCGTTTACTCTATCGTAAACACCGATATCAGGTATCTCTTCTACTAATTCTAAAGCCCTCTTTTTATATTTATCCATATCAATAGGAGTTCCATATAACCCTGCTTGAGGTGCTTCTTTAGTGCATGATGTTATTAGTGCGGCAGTTATGGCACACAAGATTGCTGCGTATATATAAGTCTTAATTTTCATGATGACTCAAATTTACAGCAATTAAAAGATAAATCCTAGTCTCAACGCACCGTTAACGTTAGGCCCAAGGTTGAAAGAAGTACCATTTTTTTCATCATCTCTAGTAGAAACTGAAGTAATAGTGCCTTCATCAGATTGTTCGAACTCCCCATTACCAAAGTTAGTGTCTTCACCAAATGGATTAGCAGAAGAAACAGCCCAAGCTTCATCATTATCAGAAGAATACTTAGTAGGACTCATGGAAGTAAAGTTAAATCCAAAACCAAATTCAGCACCTAGATATAAATTATCTGCAAAGTAAAAATCCATACCGGCTAGCGCATTTAAACCGAAAGAAATGCTCCCGTCCTTGGTTTTTTGTTCCCACTCAGCAAAGTTGTTAGGGTTAGCTGAATCTGCAGTAAAGTCCTCAGGACTCCAATACTCCTCAGTTTCAGAAGATGAACTATATCCGATATTTAAGGCCCCACCTACGTATGGAGACAGCCTGTTGGTACCATCAAAATGCTTTTCAATACCAGGACGAATACTTAAATCAAAACTACCCGATCTAGAATAAGTAAGTGGATTAGCTACGTCATTATCTTCAAAAGAGATAACCGTAGCCCCTTCTTGCATAGAAACATCTTTCTCAGAGCTAGAACCTACAAATACCTCTAGTCTAAGAGCAGTATAATCAGAGGTGAATTTTCTGAATTTTAACCCATTAATAGAAATCGGGTTTCCACCTAAAGGAGAGAAATTTACCTCCAAAGTTTTAGCATCAGTTTGTTGTTTTTGTCCCATGGCTATGAATCCAAAGCATAGCATCATTGAGAAAATAAGTAGTTTTTTCATTTTTTAAATTTTAAAAATTATGGTTGCAAGAAACGAAAAAACGCAATGAAGAGGTGCTAACGGTTGATTTTAAGTAACATTATCACGTTGAAAACCTTACTCTACAGTTACAGACTTGGCTAAATTTCTGGGCTGATCTACGTTACAACCACGCATTAAAGCTATGTGATAAGATAATAATTGGAGAGGAATAGTAGAGATCAAAGGCATCAGTACTTCATCAGTATTCGGAATTTCTATGAAATGATCTGCCATAGCTTTAACTTCTACATCTCCTTGGGTAATTATAGCTATAATCTTACCTTTTCTGGCTTTTACTTCTTGAATATTGCTCACCACTTTTTCATAAGATGGTCCCTGCGTTGCAATAACAAATACGGGCATCTCCTCATCTATCAGCGCTATTGGACCATGCTTCATTTCAGCCGCGGGGTAACCTTCTGCATGGATATAAGAAATTTCTTTAAGCTTTAACGCACCTTCTAAAGCCACAGGGAAGCTGTAACCTCTACCTAAATAAAGTGCGTTATTAGCTTTTTGATATATGTCAGCTATAAATTCTATTTTATCATTCTTTTCTAAAACACTTTGAACCTTTTCAGGTATAGAATGCAGCTCAGCTATGAGTCTATGAAATCTCTCATCACTAATAGTTCCTTTTTTCTGAGCTACTGTAAGAGCCATTAAGGTGAGAACAGTCACTTGTGCAGTGAATGCCTTAGTGGAAGCCACACCTATTTCTGGACCGGCATGAGTGTATGCTCCACTGTGAGTTTCTCGGCTAATTGTTGAACCTACTACATTACAAACACCAAAAATGTGTGCCCCTCTATCCTTAGCTAGTTTGATAGCGGCTAAAGTATCTGCGGTTTCTCCGCTCTGGCTTATAGCTATAACGATGTCACCTTCATTAATAATAGGATTTCTATATCTGAATTCAGATGCATACTCGACCTCAACAGGAATTCGTGCTAAATCTTCAAACAAATATTCTGCTACTAACCCAGCATGCCAAGATGTACCACAGGCGACAATTAGAATTCGCTTGGCGTTTTTCCATTTCCCTTCGTAGTCATCTATACCAGACATTTTTATCATGCCCTTTGAAAGATTCATTCTTCCTCTGAAACAGTCAGTAATAGAACGAGGCTGCTCATATATTTCTTTAAGCATAAAATGTTCATACCCTCCTTTTTCTAAAGCCTCCAACTGAAGTTCTAATTCTTGGACGTAAGGAGTAATCTGCTTGTTATGAATAGTAACAATTTTGAAATCGCCAGCTTTAGAGACTAAAGCTATTTCTTCATCTTCTAAATACACTACATTTTTTGTGTATTCTACTATAGGAGTGGCATCACTCGCTATGAAAAACTCTCCTTGTTCACCAATTCCTACTACTAAAGGGCTACTTTTCTTGGCTACTATCAGTTGGTCATTTTTGGATTTGTCAATGACCACTATGGCGTAAGCGCCTACCACTTCTCCTAAAGCTACCCTTACAGCCTCAAAAAGAGTTAGATCGGTTTTGTTTTTAATATCTTCAATGAGGTGAACTAACACCTCAGTGTCTGTATCACTTTCGAATGTGTGCCCTCTGTTTATAAGCTCTTCCTTAAGAGAAGCGTAGTTCTCTATTATTCCATTATGAATGAGAGCTAATGAGCCATCTCCACTTACGTGTGGATGAGCGTTAACATCATTTGGTTGACCATGAGTAGCCCACCTTGTGTGACCTATTCCTATGTTACCACTTTTATCTTTTCCTTGAGTGAATTCCTCTAGATCACTCACCTTTCCTTTTCGCTTATAAAGTGAGATTTTATCATCGTTTAGAAGAGCGACCCCGGAACTATCATAACCACGATATTCTAGACGTTTTAACCCTTTTATAATAATTGGATAGGCCTCTTTTTCGCCCACGTATCCTACTATACCACACATGACATAAAGTTTTAAGTAAAAGTACGCTTCTTTTATTCGGAGTAAGTCAGAACCAAGCGCATGTTCTGAACAGGATCTATTGAACTACTTTCTGGGCCATTGAGAACCACTCTGTTTATCTTCGGAAGTGCAGAATTATAAGAGCTAAAGCTGGCACTAAATAACGATTGAAGAGAGCTAGGGGGGTTTACAGATAGCCAAAATGGCTTTAATTCTAGCTCGTCTTGTAAAATCCTTTGAATATGCTGTGTGCAGTTGAACACGTACTCCTCTTCAGAGATATCTAGTGTACCCCCGATGTTTATGGTTGCTAACTGGTCTAATACGATACTAAGGCTATCTGCTATTTCTCCCGTAGTCAGGAATAGATTAAAAGGTGGTGGATAGACAGTAGAGTTTAAGTTACGAATAGGCATTATAATTTCTGCTTTTGCTAGAACGGTTCCTGGTGTGCCTACAATTTCGGTTTCAAGCTGGCTAAGATCTAGTTTGGCACGCACACCACCCATGCCTTGAAGGTGTATTTCTTGGTTAGAGGAATCATTAGGGACACTAAATGAAGCCATACTGTAATTATGTTCTATAAAGTTAAAGTATGTGGATCCATTGTCTATTTGAAAGGCAGTTTCCAGTGTGTCTATTATTACACCATTATCTCTGTAGTAGATGTTTACAGCAGAAAGGCTGCTATTAGCATCTATACCTAATACGGCTCCTGCTGTATTTGTGACTAATGCTATTCCTTTAAAGTAGTTTTGAAATGATGAGTCATTTTCTAAGATGGGAGTGCTAAATTGGTTTAACCAGTTTTCCCCTATTTCATTATCCAAAGGTATTCTTATGGCAGAATATAAAGAATCAGATCTCATGAGATCTGTACCGTTAGTCAATCTTACCAAGTTGACATCATCTCTTTTAAGATCATTTGAGAAGGTCTGAACAACATCATCAGAAAAATATGTGGTATCTCTGAATAAAGATTCAGAAAGTTCGAATACAGAAACGTCTGCTAAAAAAGGATTTCCATGGATCTGCCCGGTAGTTTTTAAAGTAAGTATTACAGAGTCTACTTCAAGGGAATCAGGATTACCTAAATCTAGATTTGACCCTGGTAATTCCAATTGGGCATAGAATATTGTGTTGGTCTCACCAAATTCAGGGTCTCTATAGTGCCCTATAAATGACTCGGCTAATAAGTTAGTTCTGATAGAATCGGTTCTTAGAAGCTCAGCAGAAAGAGCTACCGTCTTTTGATTAACTGTGAGAAAATCGGAGTCGGGTTGCGCATCTAGTCCGATGGTTTGTTCGTCTTTTTTACAGGACGAAATCACAATAGCAGATAAAACTAGAAAGGCTGTCATAGACAGCCATTTTCTAATAGGAAATTGTTTAAAATTCATTTTCACTCTTCGATCAAAACGGAGTTGCCTTGATGAATATTGTCATAAAATTCATCTATATCTGCTAGGTAACCATCATTCCCAGGGAATTTCAAGAATGGGATGCTTTTCTCCTTAACAAATTCAGTAAATGAGGGATCTATGTTTTCGGTAGCTTGAATTACCCCATCGGAGTACTGAGCAGCTAATTTGTTCAGATTATTGTAATTAGGTGTTTCAATAACGCTCACATCTTCTCTAGTAGCACCATCAAACTCTAATTTTTCGATTAATCTTTTATCTAAAGTTTTATCAAAACCTTGTTCGTATGCCGAATAAATAACCTTAGCATCTGTAAAGTGAGGATTGTCTTTAAAGATTTTCTTTACGTAATAAGGAACCATGGCACTCATCCAGCCATGACAGTGAATAATATCTGGAGCCCAACCTAATTTTTTTACTGTTTCTAACACTCCCTTAACAAAAAAGATAGCACGTTCATCGGCATCTTTAAATAGCTTTCCGTTAGCATCTGTGTTGTAGAATTTGCGAGAAAAATATTCTTCGTTATCTATGAAATACACTTGCATTCTAGCGGTAGGTATAGATGCCACTTTTATGATTAGAGGATGATCCGAATCATCTATAATCATGTTCATACCTGAAAGTCTAATTACTTCGTGAAGTTGGTGCCTTCTTTCATTAATCTTACCGTACTTAGGCATAAAGACTCTAATTTCTTTTTCTCTTTCAAAGACGCCTTGGGGAAGGTGCCTAGAAACATAGCCGATATTTGATTCTGGTGTAAATGGTAAGATTTCTTGAGAGACATAAAGGACACGCACTTTTTCCATACTTCAACGTTTTCTAGTGATTTCGATTACAAAGATACGGTTTTTTAGCCCTCAGAACAAGGTTTTATGCTAGTTTTGGCTCCTTGGTGTATTCTGAATCACATGAATAATTCTATAGAAATCTGTAGGTCGGTAGCTGGAATAGCTTTTAGAACCAGGCGCTTAAGAGCTCAAGGGTTAAAGGTGGGTTTTGTGCCTACCATGGGAGCTTTACATGAGGGCCACGCCTCATTGCTTAAAGCTGCTTTTGAGCAAAGTGATGTGGTGGTGTGTAGCCTATATCCTAATCCCACACAGTTTGATAATAAGGAAGATCTGAAAAAATATCCAAGAACTGAGGAAGAGGATTTAGAACTATTGCAACGCGAAAAAGTAGCCTTAGCTTATATACCTAACACTGCGGACATCTATCATAATTTAGAGGTAACCCCCATCGATTATGGCAGACTAACTAACAGTTTAGAAGGAGCACATAGACCAGGCCACTTTGATGGAATGAGTACAATAGTGCGTAGATTATTGGAAATAGTGACTCCTGATTTAGCATTTTTTGGGGAGAAGGATTGGCAGCAACTAGCCATTATTAACCACATGAACAGCACTGAAGGCTTAGGTGTGAGCATCATTTCATGTCCTATTATACGTGAGCCATCTGGTTTAGCTATGAGTTCTAGAAACAGAAGACTTTTGGAAGAGGAGGTGCTGCGGGCTTTGGCCATAAGTGAGCTGGTGATGACTGCCTCAGCATGGTCTAAAACCATGAGTCCTTCACAGATTCAAGCTAAAGGTGAGGAGCTTCTGGTGGCTGCAGGACTGCAGGTAGATTATGTTTCTGTGGTAAATGCAAAATCTTTTGAGTTTACTGAGGAGTTTAATACTGCGCAGAGTTATAGAATCTTAATAGCGGCATATTGCGGAGACGTGCGGCTTATAGATAATGGTGCGATTTAGCTTATGATGAATACAGTTTTCAGTACCTTTGCGCAGCAATTTCATTAATGATTAAAATAAGTTTCTCATGAATCATTTCGCGTTTTTACAAAATATGGGTGTCCCAGGCATCATTCTAATAGTGCTAGTAGTGGTTCTTTTATTTGGAGGAAAAAAGATTCCTGAACTAATGAAGGGTTTAGGTCAAGGAATGAAAGAATTCAAAGACGCCTCTAATACAGAAGGTGCTGATAAGGATAAAGTAGAAGAAAAGTAAAACCTCATAAATTCAATGAGTTTAAGTGCTCAAAAATGCTATTGGGCTGCTGTGTTTTCGTGGCTCATTTTCTTTTCGGTTTCTGCTCAGGATTCCACAGATATTAGTGGATACGTCTCTCCAAAGGATTTCGGAATTAGTATAGACTCCTCTTCTGTAGACACCGGATTAGTTTATGTGCAGCACGTAGACTCTTTGTGGTTAGAGTATTTAAACTCTAACACCTTTATTCTAGATTTCGAAAACTCAGACACTACCTTAATTAGTCTACCCCAGACTTCAGACCAGTATAAAAAAGGGTTTGAGAAGTTAGATGCTCTTACACCGCTAAACCTTAGTTATAACCCTTTAATGGATGGGTTTATAAATGAGTATTTAAGGTATGGCTACCAGTTATCTAAGCTCCTAGGTTTAGCACACATGTATTTTCCTGAAATGGAGGAAATTCTAGATAAGAATGACATTCCTTTAGAAATTAGAAACCTAAGTGTAGTAGAATCTGCCCTAAACCCTAGGGCTAGATCTCATAGAGGAGCTACGGGACTATGGCAGTTCATGCTGCCTACAGGTAAAGAGTGCGGCCTAAAGATCAACTCTTACATAGATGAGCGCAGAGACCCAGTAAAGTCAACAGAAGCAGCCTGTATTTACCTGAAGCGACTATATAAAATTTATGGAGAGTGGGAGCTGGCTATAGCCGCATATAATTGTGGCCCTGGAAATGTAAATAAAGCCATTAGAAATGCTGGAGGTTCTAAGAATTTTTGGAAGATTAGACCGTACTTACCCAGAGAAACCCAAAAATATGTGCCCAAGTTTATGGCGTTATGTTATTTAATGGAATATGGAGAATTGCATGGAGTAACCCCTCATCTACCAGACTATAATTACTGGCAGAAAGACACAGTTATTATAAAAGAGCGGCTCCGGTTCGATCAGATTACTGAGTTTACTTCTGTTTCCATCGATGACCTTAGAAACTTAAACCCTCAATTTAAGCAAGATGTAATTCCAAGCTCCGAAGAAGGGAGGGTGCTTTATCTTCCCGCGGTTAAAGTGGTGGACTTTTTAGCCAATGAGGACAAGTTTAGAACTCATAAGCCTGAAAATAAACCTGCCTATGTGAGTCAGCCAGTGGTAGATTCCAGAACCCCCAGCTCCTATTCTGGAAAAAAGACCTACTATACGGTGAGATCTGGAGACGTTTTAGGAACTATAGCAGAAAGACATAATGTTTCTGTAAGTCAGCTTAAAAGGTGGAACAGGATTAGAGGCACACGCATAAAAGTAGGTCAAAAGCTCGTGCTTTATGGAGCAGATAAAACTGCTACCGTAGACAAGCCAAAGCAGGATTTTTCTTCGCAATCTGATACTGGAGACTATACGTACCACACCGTTAGAAAAGGAGACACGCTATGGGATATAGCCAAACTTTATGCAGGGGTTAGCACTGAGGATATAAAGAGATTAAACAGAGGTATTAATCCTAATAATCTGAAAATGGGTTCTAAACTGAAAATCAAAAAAATATAAGTATATGATGAAGTTCTTAACTTATTTCGGATTGCTATTAATTCTAAATAGCTGTGGTAACTATGACTCTAAAGGCAGTAAAAAAGGGTATTTAGGAAGTTATGGAGACGCTATGGTGGTGTGTTCCCAAGATTTCTGGAAAAGCACTCAAGGAGATTCTGTAAAAGTGCTACTTACTGATTATGTTCCTGCGCTTATGCCTGCTCAGGGTCAACTGGATTTAGAGTTTACGGAATCAAAAAACTTTAAGGGAGGGGCTAAAAGATTCAGAAATACAATAGTTCTGGACATAGGAGATAAATTGAATAACCAAACTGCAAACATAAAAACCACTAAAGAAGAATTTGCGGTGGACCAACTCATCTTTTATTGCTATGCTAAAACTCCAGAGGATATGGTAACTCTGCTTTCTGAACGTTATCTAGATATCATTAATAAAATAAACGATGAAGAAATTCTTAGAAAACAGAAAGAACTCAGCCAGAGGTTAGACACCTCTGCTATGAAGAGTATTCGGTTAAAGAAAGACTATGAGGTGTTAGTGCCTTTAAAGTACACTGTGCTTTTAGATTCTGGAAATGTGCTTTGGATGAATAAGTTAACCAGCACAGCTAAAGCTGATTTGGAAAACTATATAGTAAGGGATATCGTCATTTCTACCTATGATTATGATTCGCCTGGAGTATTTGGGTTAGACTCTATGATGGCTAAAAGAGATGAGGTGCTTAAAATAGTATCATATGATTCGGAAGACAGCACTTACATTAGATTTCAAGAAAGAATAGATCCTACAGTGCGCGTGCTTTCAGGAGAAAATGATTACAAAGTAGAAGTGAGAAGCGTTTGGACTAAAGTGGGAGCGTTTCAGGGTGGACCTTCTGTGCAGTACGTGCAGCTAGATTATGATAACCGAAGAATAATCCATGCAGATGCCAGAGTTTATGCACCCAATAACTCTAAAAGAGACATTATGAGGGAGCTAGAAGCCATAATAAAATCTGTAAAACCATTAGATTAATGAAAGTAGAAAAAGGAGTTTCTGTAGCGTTGCAATACCGTTTAACATACGATAATGCTGAAGGAGAATTTATTGAAGAAACCACCAAAGAAGATCCACTAGTATTTACAGTGGGAGCAGAAGAGATGCTAGACATGTTTGAAAAAAACATATTGGGACTGGGTGTTTCAGATGAATTTGGGTTCACCTTAGAACCAAAAGAAGGCTACGGACCTATTCAGGAAGAGTTAGTAGTGGAATACTCTAAAGAAACGTTTATGGTAGACGAGGATCTAGATGAGGATTTTCTTCAGGAAGGCGAGCTGGTAGAGATGAAAGATGAAGAAGGAAACGTGTTTGAAGGGATTATAGAGGAGAATAAACTGAACTCTGTAGTAGTAAACTTTAACCATCCGCTGGCTGGAGAAGCCCTTCATTTTAAAGGATATATTACCCGTATTTCTTAACACCTTTCTTTTTATACTCTGTGTATTTAGCCATATTTCTACAGGGTAAACGCTTTAGTTTTATAATTAGAGAATAACCACCATTCTAATATATTCTAAACGTTCAGCGTTACATCAGCATGGCAAAGAAAAAAAGTAAATCTAAAGGCAACTTAACTTCTGGACTATCAGTGTTTTTTGGTATTACACTGGTGCTGTTTATGCTTGGAATTATGGGGCTTTTTCTTATGGTGGGAAACCAAACTGCTTCTCAAATTAAAAATGAACTTGAGATACAAGTCATGCTCAGAAAGCATGTAAATGAAGCAGAAACCCAAGCGTTTAAGGCATGGCTAGACCAAAAACCATATACCAGATCTACTAAGAGTGTAACCAGAGAAGAGGCTGCAGAGGAATTACAAAAAGACCTAGAGGAAGACTTTTTAGACTTTATGGGTCAAAACCCCTTGCCAGCATCTGTAGACTTGAAGGTAAAAACAGAGTATACCGAAAGAGACAGCTTAGAAAGCATTACCAGTGAAATAGGTCAAAACTCTGCGGTAAGGCAGGTAATATGGCACCCTAACATGGTAGAACAGATGCAGTCTAATTTTAAGAAGATTACCTTTTTTCTCTTGGTATTTAGCGGTATTCTTCTACTGATAGCCATAGCTTTAATAAATAACACTATTAGGCTAGCCATATTCTCTAAACGATTCTTGATAAGAAGCATGCAGCTGGTGGGAGCTACTTCTGGATTCATCCAAAAGCCTTTTTTACTTCAGAGTATCTGGAGAGGGATTCTAGCAGGATTAACCGCGTTTTGTATGATTCTAGCCATACTTTACTTTTTTAAAGGAGCACTTGGAGAAGTTTCAGGAATAGTAAATAGTCAGTTTCTCATCACATTCGGAGTATTGTTTTTAATCATAGTGGGCACGGGAATATTGATTTCCTTCTTTTCCACTAAATTTGCTGTGAGAAAGTATCTTAGAATAGACTACGGAAGATTACATTAGCACCATGGCAAAAAAGAAAGGAACTCAAACAGAATTCGTATTCGGAAAGAAAAATTACCTTTTCCTGCTTATTTCATTAGTCGTGATTATACTAGGTTTTGTGCTTCTATCTGGTGGCGGCAGTGAAGATCCTAGCGGGTTTAGTGAAGAGATTTTTAGCGCCAGAAGGCTTTACGTGGCACCTATAGTAATTCTAGCGGGCTATTTTCTAGTCATTTATGCCATCATGCTTAGACCTAAAAGTGATGAAGACAAACCTATGGTTTAATTTACTCAAGAGGCACACTGGTTTTTTCTCAACCCATTTCATATTTTCATCTTAATGACCTTTTTAGAAGCACTAATTCTAGGCATAGTACAGGGCTTAACTGAGTTTTTACCTGTAAGCAGCAGTGGTCATATAGAACTGGCTCAGAAAATATTAGGAGCTGATAATTTAAAAGAGAACGAGGCATTATTGAGTGTAGTGCTTCATGCTGCCACAGCATTAAGCACTATAGTGGTGTTTAGAAAAGACATTCTAGAAATTGTAAAAGGGTTAATAGCTAAGAATAAAACACATGTGATGTTTTCATTGGCCATTATCGTTTCTATGGTTCCAGCGGCTTTTGTTGGTGTTTTCTTTGATGACCTTCTAGAGTCACTTTTCGAAGGGAATTTAGTTCTTGTAGGAAGTATGCTCATACTCACTTGTATGTTGTTATTATTAGCAGACAGAGCTAAGAACACGGAGAAGTCTGTAACTGTAAAAGATGCTTTTATTATAGGATTAGCTCAAGCTGTAGCCATTTTACCAGGAGTTTCTAGATCTGGAGCTACTATAAGCACAGCTGTAATGCTGGGTATAGATAGAGCCAAGTCCGCCCGTTTTTCATTTTTAATGGTGGTGCCTTTAATCTTAGGAAAAATGGCTAAGGATATCATAGACGGAAAATTTTCATTTACCTCTGAATTAGCCACTCCTTTAGCAGTAGGTTTCGTATCATCATTTATAACAGGAATTATAGCCTGTTTATGGATGATAGCACTTGTAAAGAGAGCCAAGCTCTCATGGTTTGCTTTCTACTGTTTAGCCGTAGGAATTATGGCTTTGGTTTGGGGTCTAGGGTTGGTTTAAGCGCCAGCTAGGTTAGCAGACACCACATCCCAGTTTACTAGATCCATAAAAGAGTTAATGTAATCTCCTCTTAAATTCTGATACTTGAGATAATAAGCGTGTTCCCATACATCTATGCCTAAAATCGGTGTGCCTGTTTCTTTAACTATATTGGTCATAAGGGGGTTATCCTGGTTAGGAGTAGAGCTAATAAAAAGTTTTCCATTATTGTCCGCATTTAACCATGCCCATCCGCTTCCAAATCTAGTTTTAGCCGCTTTAAAGAACTGCTCCTTAAACTGTTCTTCACTGCCGAAAGCGCTGTTAATGGATTCAGCTAATTTTCCTGATGGGGCAGCAGCACCTCCAGGTTTCATGCACTCCCAGAATAACGTGTGATTAAAATGACCACCACCATTATTTCTTAAACCAGTCTGGTCTGCACTTATTTTAGAGAGTAAATCTGTTATGCCTGTAGTAGAAAACCCTTCTTCTTTTAGCATGGCAGCATTTAGCTTTCTCACATATCCAGCATGGTGCTTAGAAAAATGAATCTCCATGGTTTGAGCATCTATTTTAGGCTCTAATGCAGCATAGTCATACCCAAGAGTGGCCTGAGTAAATTCAGTTATAAATTTAGAATCTTTAGGTTTATGAGTAGCATCTTCACCCGTTTTAGCAGGGGCTTCAGGATTACTACAAGACATAAGCGGAGAAAGCACTACACCTGCTCCTACTATACCAGATACTTTTAAAAATTTTCTTTTATCCATAACTATACGTTTATGCTGAATGCCGAAAGTAATGGTTTTTAAGGAAACTAATTCTCATAACTATAAAGACTGATTTTGGTAACAGTGATGAGAAACATAGATGAGGTTTTACATTGCTACGCCACTTATCCATGAATGCTTTCAGAAGTGCCGTATTTTCCCATCAGTGTGGCCTCATACTCTAAGAATTCTTCCCAGCGCTGATTCACCTTATCGGTGCCACCTATGGCTCTAGCATGAGTTAAAAACGTGGTGTAATGACCTGCTTCAGAAACCATTAAATCGTAATAGAACCGCTTTAATTCTGGATCCTCTAAAGTTTCTGTAAGTATTTTAAAACGCTCACAGCTTCTGGCCTCTATCATAGCACCTAGCAGTAAAAGTTCCACCAATTGGTCGTCTCTACTACCTCCTTTTCTCACGTGCAGTCTAAGGTCATTTACATAAGGATCTTTCCGTTTTCTATGCAGCCCAAAACCTCTTTTATTCAGCATTTCCACCACCATTTTAAAGTGGCTCATTTCTTCCATAGAAATCTGAATCATTTCATCTACCAGTTCCTTATGCTCAGGATAGTTCACTATGATAGAAATGGCATTAGACGCTGCCTTTTGCTCACACCATGCATGGTCTATGAGTATATCATCTATGTTTTGCGTTGCAATATCTGCCCATCTCGGGTCACTGGCCAGTTTCAATCCCAGAAGTACTTTTGGTCTCATGTTACAAAGGTAAGTTTGATTCTAATACTAGGCGGTGATAAGTCTGGATTCAACCTTTCATCCCGCCCCCAGAGCCCGACTGTAAGGAGAAAAAGTCGAAGGGTAAGGGGGTTGATAGGCACTGGATTCTAATAGGAGGGGTTTATAAGTTTGGACTCTAATAGTAGGTGGATCAGATGTTTGTTTTTAACAGTAGAAGTGGTCATTATTATTTAGACAACTCTCCAAGCTCAAATTCTCGAAACAATTTGTCTCATCAGCAGGTTTCAAACCCACCTAGTTGTTATCTTGAACTTGTAGAAACGTGAACGAATTTGTTCAGTTAACAAGTTCTAAAACGATTCCATGTCCTTTCTGACATTTATGTAAATTCACCCTGTGAAATTTTCAGAACTCGGACTTAACGAAAGCATCCTAGAAGCCATTGGATATATGGGCTTTGAAGATGCCACTCCTATTCAGGAGTTATCCATCCCCATCATATTAGATGGCAAAGACATTATAGCCTGCGCCCAAACAGGAACAGGTAAAACAGCAGCATTTATTCTTCCCGTACTTAATAAGATTTGTGAGCAAGGAAGTAATGGCATAAACACACTAGTGGTATGTCCTACTAGAGAGCTAGCGTTGCAAATAGACAAGCAGATTCAAGGCTTCTCCTACTTTGCCGGAGCAGATTCTTTTCCAGTGTATGGAGGAGGAGAAGGCTCAGACTGGGACAAGCAGAAAAACGCACTTACTTCTGGAGCTGATATAATAGTGGCCACACCTGGAAAACTGCTTTCTCATCTTTCTATGGGTTATGTAGACCTTTCTAACCTCAAGCATTTTATTCTAGATGAGGCAGATAGAATGTTAGATATGGGGTTCAATGAAGATATAGCTAAAATAGTATCATACCTTCCAGAAAAGAGACAAAACTTGATGTTTAGTGCTACTATGGCTCCTAAAATTAGGCAACTGGTAAAAAAAGCTATGGTAGACCCTGTAGAAGTAAATATAGCGCTGGCTAAGCCAGCAGAGGGAGTGCTCCAGGCGGCTTATTGTGTGTTTGACGGTCAGAAAGATGCGGTAATTAAATCTCTAATTCAAGATAAACCTGAGTGCAAAAGCATTATCATTTTTACTAGTACTAAAAAGAAGGTAAACACCATAGTAAGAGCGCTTAAAGGAAATGGCTATGAAGTAAGAGGAGTGTCTTCAGACTTGGAGCAGAAGAGCAGAGAAGAGGCTCTGGCTAGATTCAGGAGCAGAAAAACCAGAGTAGTAGTAGCCACAGATGTACTGGCTAGAGGAATAGACATTAAAGACATCAATCTAGTTATAAATTACGATGTGCCTAGAGATGCAGCAGATTACGTGCATAGGGTAGGAAGAACCGCTAGAGCTGATACCACAGGTATAGCTCTCACCATGATTAACCCGGATGATATGTACAAATTCAAGCGCATAGAAGAACTTATAGAAACCGAAATATATAAGGTGCCAGTAGATGAAAAATTCGGGCCTGCACCTGAGTGGAATCCTAAAAGCGGAGGAAACCGCGGAGGAGGAAGAAGCGGTGGTTATAAAGGTGGCGGAAAGAAAAAATTCTATAAGAAGAAGGGTTAAGCAGTTTTAGAAATGAGGTTATGGTGCGTGCTATTGTTGGCTCTAGCTTATGGCTTAAATGGCCACGCTGAGGGCGACTTAAATTTGAAAGTTAGTTTTATAGAAGCTTTAACCAGAGAGCCTCTCCTCAACTCTCAAGTTATTATTACCTACAGTAATCAATCTAAAGTATTCAAGACTGGGAAAAAGAATAACTCCGTAGACATAAATATTCCTTTAAATCATATTTATAATATGCGGTGTGTAAAGAATGGATATGCATCTAAGAATATCGAGATAGATGTAACCGAAATTCCGGAAGAGAATGTGGAAGGAGGTTTTAAGGTAATTTTGGATATAACGTTATTTCCAATGCGTCCAGAATTCGACTTATCCGTACTAAAAGAACCTATAGGAAAATGCGCTTACGAAGTTGAGATTGATGATTTAAAATGGGACATGGCTCACACCGAAGAGTATAAATCTGTTCTAGATAAAGAGCTAAAAAGGGTGTGTAATCTTTACCAGAAACAGTATTTAAGGTGGAAATCTAAAGGAGATAAAAGCATGTCTAAAATCAAGTATAAGCAAGCCCTTAAGCAATATAGAAAAGCACTAAATTTTTCATTTGAAAATGAAGATCTCACTGAGACATACAGAAAACTCAAAATGAAAATTAGGCGCTACTCATAATTACATGTAGATGGAAAAGAAAAAAGCACTCATTCTCACGGGTGGCGGAGATTGCCCGGGGTTAAACGCAGTAATAAGAGCAGTTACCAGAGCAGCCATTCATGATGGTTCGTGGGAGGTGTGGGGCAGCATAGAAGCCTTTAATGGAGTAATGGCAAACCCGCCAGAAATTATAAAATTAGACAAGAGAAACACCGAAGGCATTCATGTTACTGGAGGCACTATCATTAAAACCACTAATAAGGGAAACCCGCTAGATTTTCCAGTGCAGAAGGAAGACGGCACTTGGACTACTGTAGATCGTTCAGAAGAACTGATAGCTAATATTAAGGGCTTAGGATTTGATGCAGTGATTAATATAGGTGGAGACGGAAGTCAGAAAATTGGTTTAGCGTTGCAACGCAAAGGACTGAACGTAATAGGGGTGCCTAAAACCATAGATAACGACCTCTCGGCCACAGACCTTACGTTTGGGTTCAACACTGCAGTGCAAATAGCTTCTGAAAGTTTTGATAAATTGGTAACCACCGCAGCCAGTCATAGCAGAGTAATGCTCATGGAAGTAATGGGAAGAGATGCAGGCTGGATAGCGCTGCACACGGCCATTTCAGGAGGAGCAGAAATCTGCTTGATTCCAGAGGTGCCGTTCGATATAGAAGTGATTCTAGAAAAAATAAAGTACCGCTATGAGCATGGAAAAAAGTTCGTGAACATAGTAGTAGCGGAAGGCGCTAAACCTAAGTCTGGCAGAGCCATAGGAGAAAAATCAGATGATGTGGGTGATGAACATATCAAGTATGGAGGCATAGCCAATTACATAAGAAAAGCCCTAGAAGACGCGGGCTGTGAGGCGCAGATTAGAACAGCAGTATTAGGCCACATTCAGCGTGGAGGTACGCCTATGGCTTTTGACAGAGTGCTGGCTACTAGCATGGGCGTAAAAGCATTTGAAATGCTAAAAACAGAAGAATTCGGCCGAATGGTAGCTCTCAAAAACAACCGTTTAGAATCCGTCACACTAGAAGAAGCTACCGCAGAATACAGCCAAGTAAAACCGGATAATTACCTCCTGAAAACTGCCCGAGCTATGGGAATGAGTTTTGGGGATGAGTAGGTGTGGTGTTTATGGCTAGCTTTGATTAGGTTACTTGGTGAAAATTTAGGTCAATAAAACGGTAAGCTAGCTAGAAAACTGACGAAATCTAAAAAACCAGCACAGGAATTTCATACAGGTCTAAAGATGAATTAGTTAACAAATAGAAGGGTCTGGTAGTCCGTAATAGCCTATTCATTATAGGATTTTGATGTTTTCTTTAAGACTTGTTTATGAGACATTTGGAACTAAAAGAAAAACACTGTAATTTAACAGACGAAAACAATTTATGCTAACTAATATTTCTCTCGAAATGAAAACTCAACTATCACTTTATGTGCTATCCATTGTCTTTTTCTTAAATTTATCATTGGATAGCTTGCTATCACAGACCACTTATCCGACTGATATTTTAAATAGTGAAGTCATATTCCCTAACGCATCGCCAGTTCCAGGGGTCTTTGGTGGAGGTGGAGGGTGTGATGAGCCTTGTAATTTAATTTCTAATCACTCTTTTGAATGCAACACTACAGTAGGTTTATTCGCCTTTCAGAATGGTGATGTGGAAGATTGGACAGATGGCCCTACTCCATCTTCAGATATTTTTTCTAATGGTACTCAATTCGGCCCAATGACTCTAAATGGTATTCCTAATGGTCAAAACTGTGCCTCAATGATTAGTATTCAGTTTTTTGGGTCTGGAAATAATTTCAACGGTAGCGAAACCATAGCCACAGAACTTGAAGAACCTCTAATACCTGGACAAGAATAGACTTTGACTTTTTCCTATGCCTACAACTTAACTCAAGGAACCCAACCTGGAGGAACTTATTACATAGATGATCCACAATTTGATGTCAACAGCCTTCCAGATTTAAATTTTAATCTCCTTTTTGACAATAATTCAGACTGGAGTTCACCTGAAGTAACATTAACTCATAATGCAGTTGCAAGTGAAGCTAATAATTTGAGTTGGTTTGATGTAACGCTGTCATTTATACTCCCTGCAGGTGCTGCTTTTGATATAGATCAATTTGCAATTATACCTGATCATGTGTTCAATCTGTTTACTCCACCATCAGGAGAGACGGCCAACTTCTATGGTATGAGGAGTTTTGTGGATAACTTCGTATTAAGACCCGAATTCAATGTGACAGAAGTTATCACAGATGAAACCTGCCCAGGTTCTGCTGATGGTGCTGTAGACATAACTTTAAATAGCACTATTCCATTTAGTGCTACTATTCAAGACCCCTATGTATGGTTTGGTCCAGGAGTGAATAATGTAACCACCGAAGATTTGACTAACTTGAGCGCAGGAACTTACGACTTGTTTATAGATATTCATGATTGTCAGGAAACATATACATACACAGTAGATTCTCCTATTCTCGAAGATATAACAATTTCAAGCATCACAGATGAAACGTGTCCAACACTCGCTGATGGCAGTTTCACGTTCAATTATCCTAATGTAGGAGTCTTCTCTATTCAAGAGATTGATAATTTGGGAAATATAATTGGAGGAGTTTCAGGGATTCAATTTTATATTGGAGGCTCGAATATTTCAATTGATAATTTAAGCTATGGCATTTACCAAATCTCATTTACCGATGGCGTGACAGGGTGCGCCTTTACTCACCCAGTTACAGTAGGTCTAGATGACCCAAACTGCTGTATAATAATACCTGAAATCAATGCCTCACCAGAGTCCTGTCCTGGCACCGCAGATGGAAGCATTGATATTAGTTATGGGTTTCCTGCTACTTATTTATGGTTAGGACCTAATGGCTTCTCTGCCAGCACTCAGGATATATCAGGTATCAACTCTGGACAGTATGTCTTAACTATAACGAACACCGATACAGGCTGTCAAGAAACCTTTAACATAAATGTATCGTTATCGAGTACCACATGCTGCAGTAATACTGGAGGCACAGTAACTCTTCCATTCAATCAGATATGGAATGCAGATGATCTGATACTTACTAATGTATATATCCCTAGTGGAGTTACTTTAACTATAGAAAATTGTGAAATTCAATTTGGCAGTGATGTACACATATTTGTGGATCAAGGAGCTTTACTTCAAGTAAATAATGCCACTTTGACTAACCAAGAGTTCTGTGATGAACTTTGGGGAGGAGTAGAGATTTGGGGACAGAATTTTGTGCCTCAGCAGATTCAAACTGCTCAAGGAAGAATGAATCTTGAAAGTTCATCTATTTCCTACGCACGAATGGGAAGTGCTGTGGGTAGAAGAAATGGTACTAATCAGTTTATACCAAATTCAGGGGGTGGCATCCTTTGGTCCCAAAATAGCACATTTTTGAATAATGAAAGAGACATAGAATTTACAGAATATTATCCTTGGGCCTCAGATAACGATTCCCGAATCAGCTTAACGAAGTTTTTTATAACACCAGATTATGAAAACTACAACGGAGATTTTCCTGAAATTAGAATTAAGTTGAATGTTTCTCCTGGAATCTATATTAGATCCTGCACGTTCTTAAATACATTCACAGACCTATTAACCGCTGGCACCCCATGGCTGAACACACCGTCACATCCTCTTAGGCTAAGAGCTATAGATTCAGATGCAGGTAACTTTAGAGTATCAGGATGTTCCTTTACAGACTTTGCTTATGGTATAAGAAGTGCAGCCGTAACTGGAGGAGACGGTGGGCTTTATCCTCCTCAGTTTACTTACATACCAAATGAAATTCATGATTCTGAGTTTAACTGTTTTAGAGGAGTACACATGCTAAAACCAGGGCGAATGAGAATTACCAATAACATCTTTAGACCTTTAACCACCGGAAACAATATTTTTAACCCAAACATATTTGATGAGCCGACAAACCTACCTATAGATTTCATTAATAATGGTGTAATTTTCTCAACTGTATTTAATGGGTATGGCTTGTACATGAATACAGCACAGTCTCGCTGGATCATAGAGGATAATTTGTTTAACATGACGCTGGCAGATAATGTGGGTTGCATCATAGCCAATAATGGAGATTATAATAACATCCTTTATTACAATCAGTTTATTGACAATCCTAGAGGCGCTAATTTCTTGTTCCAGAATAGAGGAACTAACTGGATGGATGGATTGAGCTTTCAATGTAATCTTTTTGAAAACAGCGAATTGGATGTAAGCATTAACGCGTTGCAACAAAACCAGCTTAATGGAGTGGCATTTTTCCAAGGTTCACCTCAGTTTAGTGCAGGAAATGACATGTCTAACTCTTCTTCTGCCGTTCAGTTTGATGAAATAGCTAACATGACGGATAACTTCCACATTTATTTCTTTAATGGATTTGAAATAGATCCTTTGGAAGTTTTTGATGTTGTACCTGCTCAAACTGATGCTAACCCATTTTGTCCTTCTTTCAAAAATGCGAGTGTCCTAGATTTAGAAAATGATTTTGAACTGGCTGGATCGGATTACTTATCGGCTAAAAATCAATGGGGAGCTATAGTGGACGGTGGAGATACTGAGTCTTTAACGGAGGAGGTCATCCAAACAGAATTTTCAGAGGCTCTAGAGCTTTACTACGAGCTAATGTCTAAAAGTCCTAACCTAAGCGATGAGGTAATGCTAGAAGCTGTAGAAAAAGAATATGATCTGCCTATGGTGCTCTTGAAGCAAATATTACAGAGTAACCCACAGGCCGCTAAATCTGACAAAATTCAAACTAAATTAGATGAACGACTCATGCCGCTTCCAGAATACATGCGTGAGCAAATTAATGAAGGCCTAGAATGGGTCAGTCTAAAGGAGGAATTAGAAGCGGAAATGGCGCACCATCGAGCTAAATATGAACAGCTCTACCTCCACCAGCAGTTCAGAATTTGGAATGATGAAGAGATTACAGATAAAGAACAAGCTTTAAATGATCTTAGTATTAGCTATGATCTTTCTTCAGACCCTAAGCACACTTTCATAAATGAGCTAAGTACTGTCAATTCTCCTCTAGAGAAAGCTATCTTCGTAGAAGACCAACTTAGTGATTTCTCAGAAGATGCTATTTTTACTTCTGAAATGACAGATTTAATAGAAGTGTATGAACTAAAAGCAGAGTTAGAAGCTGGCATATCCACATTTGGTTTGGAGGTGGAAAACACCTTATTAAACATGGCATCTTCATCTCAGACCTTAGCCGCTGCAGAGGCTGTAAAGCTACTAGAAAATTACACAGGCAAGCTTTACTTAGAAATCAGTGACCTACCTAACACACCCATTTCTACAAGAGCATCAGAATCCGTTGAAGAATCACTTAAAGAGTTGGAAATTAGCATGTATCCTAATCCTACTTCAGATATGGTTATTATTGAATTATCTCAATATCCGCTTACTAATCAAGCTAGATATAGCATTTTAAATATTGAAGGTAAATTGGTTCAGGAAGGTGAGCTTAAGTCTCATCAAGATGCCGTTCTAGACTTGAGTTCATTGAGGACAGGTAGCTACAGAATAATGTTGATTGATCAAGGTGATCTTATCCAAGAATCTCAAATAATCAAACAATGAGACATATCCTAAGTATAGCCTTTACATTCATTAGTTTATTCTCTTATAGTCAATATACGTATTTTGATGTCTATCGACCCTATTTAGAATGGATACAAGCATCAGGCGGCAATGTTCAATTAGAGTTAAATAACGATCAAATTAAAATTGCCTGCTCTCCAAACAATGGAAATGGCTATGGATTTGGGTTGTTAGATTTAAACCATAACGTTGAAGTAGTTTCTTCACGGTTTTATGAAACTGGAGGGCTGTCTGGAAATGCACTTTCAGACGGTTACAAATTATTCTCTTCAGGACATTCCATATACTGTGGCGATAGAGAAGACAATCAATGGGTAGTGAAGTTTGGCGCCAATGACTCAATAGAATGGGAGTATTTTTTTCCATATACTTTTTCTGTAGACGAGGCATTCACTGAAGTATTATCTACACCAAGTGGTTATGTTTTTCCTGGTTTCATGTATATGAATAATGGTGAAACTAATAATTCAATGTTTTTATTTAACGTATCTGAGGCTGGAGATTCTTTAGGCATGCATTACTTCGACCCTCAATTAACTGAATTTAATCTAGTGGATGGGACAGTTCTTCTCGAGGATGAGTCGTTTTTAATATCAGTAGCCGATAACCCAGGAGGTAAACGAGCACTTTTAAAAGTGGACCAAGACGGTACTTTTAATGATGTGCCTGAAAACTACTTTTTTTATAATGAGGAATCGGTATTTCAAAATTCTAATCAACTAATTTTATCTGACAATGGAAATGCAGTGGTAGCCTACACCACTGGAGATGAACAAACTTGGGGAGGGACAATCAATAGCGTTAATCACCGATTTTCCATTTTAGAATTTGATGGAGGAAACATGGATTCAATTCAGCAAATCACTTATCCAGAAATGCACTTCGAACACTTTATAAGTGATTTTCTGCAGACTCCTGATGGTGGGTATGCCATTCTGGGAATAGACTATGGAACTTTTCCTGTGAGGAGTTTTATCAAGAAGCTTTCAGCAGATTTTGAAGAGGAGTGGATGAAGTATTATGAGCATGGAGGCTCAAGTGAAAACTTACTAAGTCTACTAGATGACTTTGAAATTACAGAGGATGGAGGGTTTATATGCGCTGGTATAACTGCTGGACTAAACTCATCTGAAAACCCAAGTAATCTATGGCTATTAAAATTAGACGCTTGCGGAGATCTAGAAGACCTGGGCTGTGAGTTTGTAGATAATGTAGATGAGTTGAATAGTTCGTTATTTTCAGTTTACCCTAACCCAGCTTCAGAACGTATAACTGTTAATTTGAACTCAACTATACCTCTTAATAACACTCAGGCGGTGTTTAGAAATACTCTTGGACAGGATGTTTTTGCAACTCAAATTACAGCCTCTGAACAGGAGCTGGATGTGTCTCTTCTGCCAAGTGGGATTTACATGCTTTCTTTGGTAAGTGATGGGAGCGAGTTACATTCGGATAGGATTGTTATCGAATAAACCGGTGAGCCATCTAAGCACAAGCTGGGTAAAAACTGTGCAGTGATAGGTCTACATCAACTATTTTACAACTAATCTCTTAGACCAAGTTTTTTGTTCGTTAGTAATAAGAATAAAATGAACTCCTGGAGTTGCGCTTTTCAGTTCCACCAGAATTCTATTCTCTAAGACTTGAAAGTGAGCTTCAATATTTTGTCCTAGGGTATTCATTACTTGAATAGAAAGTTCATTAGGGTTCAGGTTTTCGTTAAATTCTATTTGGAAAGCTCCTTCGGTAGGGTTTGGGTGAAAATCAAACGTATTTTTTTCTAATTCTGAGATGTTTATAGACTGATTTGGTGGTTCACAAAAGGTAGTATCTTCTATAAGTTCAGGATAAATTCTATCACCATTAGTGCTCACACAATGCAGCGATTGGGTTAAATTTAAAGGATCGTTTGTGGCCATTAAACCCCATTCATTTCCTATTCCTTCTATCCATCGACTACCATAGTCTAATTCAATTACTCTTCTTTCTACTCCCGTTTCATAAGAGGTGTACGTATCTGTAACGGTATGATTTACATTTAATCCTTCCGGGTAAACAGATACTTGATCACCTATACTTAGCGTAAAGTCATATAGTAGATATTCTATTTGCTCATTGTCAGGGAGTATGTAGACCTTTCCTTCCGTTTGTCTTAAAAAGCATTTTTCATTACAGCTACCGCACCTGTCAGCTATTTGATAATTAATATCATTAATAACAGTATCACTGTATGTTTTTATTGGTTGTTAAGAAGTGGATTGAAAAGTCCAATTTCCATATTGATCATAGTCAAAAAGGTCTTGTCTGATAACCCAAGTTGTACCTTCCTCTAATGGAAATTCAAGGTAATTTTGACAGAGAATACTAGACGTGAATAGAAGAGATGAAAGTGCCAGAAATAACTTCATCTTACTAAGGTAGTGTATTTACTATGAATAATGTTTAAACCTGCCTTATAGTCTGATACTAAGTCTTGCATCTTCTGTCTTAAGCCTAAAGCCACATATCTACAGGCCACCATTAAAACCTCACATAAAAGGCTTAATTTTTGCGCTGCAAAACTCCTCATGAAGCGACTTAATCTGAAGACCCGTATTTATCTTTCTATGATAGCCATGATTTTGGTGTCATTCTTTGCCACGGGAATTTTCGCCTATACCAATTTCAAGAATAAGAATCAGGAATACCACACTCAGCGTTTAGAGCGTAAAGAGAAGGCCATTCAGGCCAGTATGGACTATTTTTTAGTGCATAACGGAGAGGTGAAAACAGACTCTATCCCAGTAGTGTTTAGCGATAAGATATGTGAGCTGGCAGACATTCACGGGCTAGACCTTAACCTCTTTGATTTAAGCGGAAACCTCCTTATTTCAAGTAACCCTAGGATTTTTGAAGAGAAAGATATCCCCTCTAAGGTGTCTAATGAGATTCTTCAAAAGCTAGTAGACGGAAATGAAAAAATAGTCTTAGAGAAAGGGGTGGATAAGGATGAGTTTTATGTGGCTTACTGGCACTTTAGTGATTTAGACGGTAGGCCCATAGCGGTAACTAATATTCCTTATTATGATATAGACAGTGAGAATAAACAAGAAATAGAGTCTTTTCTTTTAGACCTAATTCTTATCTACATTGGGCTATTTGTAGCCGCTGGAATCATAGCACTAGTGTTATCTAATTACATCACTCAATCATTACAGCGCATAGCTGAGCGAATGAAAGATGTAGATTTAGCTAAGAAAAATGAGCCTCTACGCTGGAACAGCAATGATGAAATAGGCGCCTTAGTTACCGAGTATAACAGGATGCTGAAAGAAGCCGAAAAGAGTACAAAGGCACTGGCCAAGTCTGAGAGAGAAAGTGCCTGGCGTGAAATGGCCAAGCAGGTGGCGCATGAAATTAAGAACCCACTTACTCCCATGAAGCTCCGTATACAGCACTTGCAGAGGGCTATGGATGACAATGCAGAAGACTGGCAAGATAAATTTAAGACCACCGCAGAATCTCTTATCATTCAGATAGAAACCCTCACGAACATAGCCAATGAGTTTTCTAACTTCGCCCAGATGCCTAAAGCTAAAGAAGAGGTACTAGAATTGGCAGATGCCATAGAAGATGCTATAGAAACATTTTCTCAGATGCCTAACGCTAGCGTCACTTTTAAAAAACCAGGATTTAAAACCGCTATTAAAGCCGATAAAGATCAGATTCTTAGAGTGTTTAATAACTTGGTAAAGAATGGGCTGCAGTCCATTCCAGAAGATAGAGAAGGCTTAGTAGACATCCGCCTTAAAGAATATGAGGGCATGTACATGGTAGAGGTTAGAGATAATGGCATAGGTGTTCCTAAAGAAATAGAAGAAAAAATATTCGTGCCTAATTTCACTACTAAATCTAGAGGAATGGGCCTAGGGCTGGCCATGGTGAAGAATATAGTAGAAAGTACAGGAGGAGAAATCTGGTTCAAAACTAAGCAGAACCAAGGCACCACCTTTTACATCACCTTTAAAGGCATTAAGCCTCAGTAAGATCGTATAGCACGGGACGTGAGGGTGAGGCATCGTTTTTAAACGGAGCCACTTGTAGTTCTAGAAGATACAGTCCGTCAGAAATAGAGTCGTCTGCATAAATGAGTTCGGTAATGGTGCGCTCATGATTGATATTTTCTCTCACCTGCCAATACTCATGATGCGCGTCTAGCAGACCACCATCACTTTCTCGGTCGACTGAGGGCAAATCGAGCAGCAGATGCTTGATATTAGTCTGGGCTATAAACGCCATACCATCAGGATGAATGTATGGAGGATTAGTAGCACTGTAATTCATAGCTTTTTTACTGGCAGAGTTAGGAGTAGTTCGCAGAATTAAAGCTTCAGAACTCCCGTCCCACTTGCTTTCTAGCTGCTCGCGAGTAATTACTAAATCTCCTTTTTTCATCCATCGGTCATCTGTGTTGAGTGATTCTGGTTGGAGTGTAATCAGCGTTGCAACGCTAAAAAAGCGCTTTACAGCTGAGTTTATTGAGTAAACCTCTTCCGTAATATGCCCCACACACTCGGTATGGGTGCCGTGCCCATGAGGATTAAAGAATATATTTCTAAAATTTACTGCACCACCTAAAGCCACACTCCCTGTGAACTGATCTGTCATAACCGGCTCTATTTTAGGCAGGTCTACATACCACGCCTGCGCATTTTTCTCAGAAGATAGTTCTAGAGAAATATCTAAAGGACGGTTAAGGTCTGCGATATAGGGAGTGCCTTTATGTGATAGGCTAGCGTGAATTTCAATCATTGGTTTGGAATAAATCAGAAGCTATTCGGTCTGCTAAAAGTATTCCTTTCTCAGTTAATTTCAAATGACCGTCAGTATGAGTTAAATGGCCAGAAGATGAGTAAGAGTCTATTACACCAGAAAACATAGACAGTAGATCACAGCTAAAAGCATGTTGAATGTACTCAAGTTCAACGCCCTTGTACTGCCTTAACCCTGTCATTATGTATTCGTTATACTGATCTTTAATAGAAAGCACCTCGCTCTCAGAAATAGAGTCTAAATCGTGAATGCCTTTGGCGTACTTTACATTATGGGATACATTCCATGAGCGTTTTCCATTTACATAAGAATGAGCTCCAGGTCCTATTCCCAGATAGCTCTGGCCTCTCCAGTAATTCGTGTTGTGCTGAGAAATGAAACCAGGTTTAGAAAAATTAGAAATCTCATAAGGGAGCATTTCGTGCTTTCTGCCTAAAGCTATAAGTGCTGCATATTCGTCAGCGCTCTGGGCATTAGGCGATGAAAGTACTTCGCCTTTTTGAGCCCTTGCTCCAAACGCTGTTTGAGGCTCTATAGTGAGGCAGTAGGCAGAAATGTGAGTGGTGTTAAGGGCCAGAGCCTTAGTTACTTCTTCTTTCCACTGAACTGATGTGCGGTGGGGAACACCATAAATAAGATCTATAGAAATATTACCGAAACCAGCGTCCTGAGCCAGTGGCACGCACTCCAGGGCTTGTTTAGCGTCATGAGCTCGATTCATCCAAGTAAGAATTTCTTCATTGAAGGATTGTATGCCTATGCTTAAGCGGTTAAATCCAAGATTTTTCCAGTGGTTCAGGGCTTCAGGGGTAATGTCTTCAGGGTTGGCCTCTAGGGTAACTTCAGGATGTTGGATGATCTCATATTCGCGTTGCAACGCTGATAAAATAGAATGAAGCTCATCATAAGAAAGTAAACTGGGTGTGCCTCCACCAAAATAAATAGTTTCTACAGCCTGACCCTTAATTTCCGATGTCCTGGTGCAAAGTTCAGTAACTATAGCACTTAAGACCTTCTCTTTGGTTTTAAGTGAGGTGCTAAAGTGAAAATCACAGTAGTGGCAGGCTTTTCGGCAGAATGGAATATGAATATAAATGCCCGCCATTAATATTCGGCCATCATGCCTAAAATTTGAGGGTTGGTTTCCTTAGCTACCAAGGCATCTATGCGTTCACGCACGAATTTAGCCAAATTGCTTTTTTCAGAAACAGCTTCAGTCACACCTTCTTCAGCTTTATCTAAAACCGAAAGAAGTCCTCCGTAGGCAGAAGCTCGCACCCACCAGGTGTTATCGTTAGCAGCTATATCTTCCAATACAGAAACGCCTTCTGTAATTAGCGCATCATCTTGGTTATTTAAATACCTAGAGTATGTGCCTAGAAGCGAGTATTTAGAAAAGCCACCAGAACGGGCTAAAGCTTCTTTGAAAAACTCATGTTCAGAGGCTTTTCCTTCCTTGGCATAGATTTTAGCCAAAGCCCCAGTGAGCTTAGGACTAGTCTCAGTTTCTAATGACTTGGCCTTAGCCATTCCTTTTTCTACATCTGAGTCTACTAAAAGCTGAAGAGCTTCTGCCATTACTGAGTATGAACGGTCTTCCAGTGATTTACTGATCAGGTCAGAATAATCTTGATCTCTGTAAGTATTTGTGAGTGTTCTAAGGGCTTTTGCTCGGACGGCACTTTTAGGATCAGAAGCGGCCAAATTTTCTAAAATAGGTTTGATATCCATCAGATCACCATCTAGTTTTCTAACCCCAGACAGAGCAGTATGCTTGATTTTCCAGAAATCATCAGCGAGTGCCTGTTTGATTAGAGCTTGAGAATCGCTAGAGAGATCTTTCATGGCAGCTTCTAAGGCCTCAGAACGGTCTAAGAATAAAGAACCGTTTTCATAAAGTGGCTTGAGCCATTCTGCTGGTAAATTGTTCTTTTTAGTTCCTAAAAGCACCTTGTCTGCATCTACATTTATATAAAGCAGCTGTTCTCCTCTGGTGTCTAACCTAAATGTTTCTGAACGTTTTCGAATGTCTAGACGTGTTCTGTAGCTGCCAGATTCTGTTACTACCTCAGCATAGAGTGGCAGCCTGAACAGCTTGTCCTGAGTTTGTTCAATAGTCACTCCTACAGTGTTTAATGAGTCAGTGATGGTATAATTGATAATTAAATCAGGATGACCACTTCCCAAAAACCATTGGTTAAAAAACCAGTTCAAATCTTTACCAGAAATTTCCTCCATGGCCAGTCTAAGCTGGTGTATTTCTACCGCCTCGAATTCATTGTCTTCGAGGTAGAGTTTTAAGCCTGCAAAGAAGGCTTCATCTCCTAAAAAGTAACGCAACATATGCAGCACACGGCCTCCTTTGTTATAACTGTGCCCATCGAACATGTCTTCTTTATCATCATAATAAAAGCGGATGAGGTCTTCTTGTTTGGTTTGGCTTTCTGCCAAGTAGCCATTCATAGAATTTAATCCATGAAGGTCTGCTGCATCTCTGCCATACTTATGCTCCATCCACAAATATTCTCCATACGTGGCGAAGGACTCGTTAAGCGGTAGATTTGACCAACTTTCACATGTAACCAGGTCGCCAAACCAATGGTGAAATAATTCATGAGCTATAATGGATTCGTTATCTCCATCCAGAAGGTCTCTATCTGTGGCATTTAAAAAGTCTCCATGAATCACTGCAGAGGTATTCTCCATAGCACCAGATACAAAATCACGCACAATAACCTGACTGTACTTGTCCCAAGGATAGGGATAGCCTAGTACTTCTGAATAAAAACTCAGCATTTCAGGTGTATTACCGAAAATATCTCTAGCGTACGGGGCATACTCTGGCTCCATGTAATAGTCTACTACCAGCTCTTCATTTTCGGCATTCACCCAGCTGTCACTCACTATTTGGAAATCTCCAATAGCTAGCATCACCAGATATGGTGCATGCGGTAGCTCTTGTTTCCAATAGTCAGTTCTTGTTCCATCAGGATTGTAATTAGAAAACAGCAGTTCACCGTTAGAAAGAGTTTTATACTTTTCATTTATAGTAACTTGAATCTCTTGAGTCATGCGTTCATTAGGACTATCTATAGTAGGAAACCATACAGAGTTAGCTTCAGTTTCTCCCTGTGTCCAAATCTGTGTAGGCTTATCCACTTCTGCAGAATCAGGATTAATGAAGTAAATGCCCTGCGCCATGGTAATGGCAGAACTCCCTTCGGAATCCATACGCTCTGGGAAAGCTTCATAAATGATCTCTATAGTGTACGCCTCATCTTTAGTATACTCTTTATTGAGATTTATGGTGAGGTATTCATTGTCATACGTGTGTTCTAGAGCTTCCGTGTTATTTCCGTTTTTAACACTCACACTAGCTATTTTCATTCCTTTGGCATCTAGCACTAATTTATTTGAGGCATAGAAGTATGGAGAAAGAGTGAGCTCAGTTTTACCTAAAACAGATCGTTTTTCCCAGTCGAAGGATACAGAAAGATTCATGTGTTTCAAGTCATGAATTCTGGCCTCTGTAGCTCTGTAGCTTCGAGTGTCTGGTTCTATGACTATATCATCTAATTCTATTTCTACAGTAGGAATTTCTTCTTCTACAATCTCAAGATTGGCTATGTTTTTAGAGTTTCCGCAGGAATAAACCATTAAGGCGGTGGCTGTAAGAGCTAGAAAATACCGAAGTTTCATGATGTCATTGTTTTGTCCAAAAGTAATTTCTTTTCCACCTCATATAAAGTTGGTGCGTTGCAATTCTCATCACATTTCCAATAAATTATGATTCTCTCCCTATCAAGGGCCAATCTTTTGCATCTTTGTGTCTCTTATTTATGACCAGCAGAATGAAAGCAATATTTAAAGACAATTCGGAAAAAGTATTTAATAAGGTTTCAGAAAACGGACTGTCTGGAAAGTTAGATGGCACAGATTTTAATTGGGATGTAGTGCAGGTTTCAGATAAAAAGTGGAGTGTTATAGATGAGAATGGAAACTCATTTACAGTGGTTCTAGAAAACGAAGATAGAAGCACTAAATCCTATGATCTAAAGATCAATGGCCAGTTCATTTCTGTGAATGCAGAGACTAAATTTGACCATTTACTTAAAGAGTTAGGAATTTCTGCTGGAGGTGCTAAAAAGCTTAAAGAGATAAAAGCTCCTATGCCAGGCCTAGTTTTAGACGTTCAGGTTAAAGAAGGAGACGAAGTTAAAGAAGGAGACATCGTAGTTATTCTAGAAGCTATGAAAATGGAAAACATCATCAAAGCTACTGGAGATGGTGTCGTCAAAAGTATAGAAGTGACCAAAGGCGATGCTGTGGAAAAAGGACAGATTTTATTGGATTTGGAATGATTTCAATTTACAATGCATCTTCCATTATTTCATGAATCGAATAAGGATATTTATTGATAATAACTTTCCTTTTTTCTCCATGAATAAACCATAAATCTTTTGAATACAATTTAAAAGCGTAATCATTTTTTATTGTATTCAATGCTTTTTGATATGCAATG
>JBGCDA010000009.1:0-21337 GCA_045104985.1 Flavobacteriales bacterium
GCTTTATTCTAATATTATTCACTTCTTAGTGCTAACAAAAACGCCCTTCTTAAAATTTTAAGAAGGGCGTTTTAATGATTAAAGCATATCCTTCCTAAGCAGTCATGTAATAATGACAACGACAGAGATAATTATGCTAATGATTAAATTCATGTTTCTATTGTTATTCAAAAAAAAAGCCACTCCTAAATAAGGAATGGCTTCAATTAATTTTATTATAAATTATACCATTCCAGATCAGCTGTCAATAATGACAGTAGACACGACAATAGATATAATGGTATTCTTTTTCACTGATTACAAAGTTAGATGAATATTTTAATAAAAACCAAATTAATCGATAGAAATGTTTAATTAGTCGAAATAAAAGGTTGCGCTTAAGAATTTAATTCGTTGGTTAACAAAGGTATAATCATATTAATCTTCCTTTCAAATGTTCAAGCACCAGTTTCCTGAAAAACGATGGCTTTATTCTTATCTACTATCACTTGATTATTCAGATGGTATTTTACAGCTCTGGCTAGCACCAATGTTTCTATATCAGCACCTATGGTCTTGAGAACTTCTGGAGTGCTTTCGTGTGTGATTCTTTCTACATCTTGTTCTATGATGGGGCCCTCATCTAAGTCAGTAGTAGCGTAATGAGCAGTGGCCCCTATTAATTTTACTCCACGTTCATACGCTCTGGCGTAAGGGTTAGCTCCCTGAAATGCAGGTAAAAATGAATGGTGGATGTTTATGATTTTATGTTCAAAGGCGCTTATGAAATCTACACTTAATATTTGCATGTACCTAGCCATTATGATCAGATCAATTTCTTCTTTCATAAACAACGAGCGCATCTGCAGCTCCTGTTCTTTTTTGGTTTCTTTGCTTACCGGTAAATGATAAAAGGGAATTCCAAACATTTGCGCTATTGACTCTAGTTTTTTATGGTTACTGACTACTAATTTCACCCGGCAATTCAGCTTATTTTCTTTATGGCGGTGCAATAAGTCATAGAGGTTATGGGTAGTGTGCGAAACTAAAATAGCCACATTTTGTTTCTTATTCCCGTAATCTACAATCCATTCAATGTTGAACAAATTAGCTAATTCCTGAAATTTAGTTTCAAGCTGGGTAGTGGCTATATCAACACTATGATCAGAGGTTACCCTGATCCTCATAAAAAACCTATGTTCTAAAGTGTTAGAATACTGCTGTGAACTAATGATGTTAAAACCCTCCTGGTAGAAGAATTGAGTGAGCTTAGCTATGATCCCCTTTTGGTCATCACACTTGATAAGGAAGGTAATGATTTGATTCTCCATCTCACTAAGTTACGTATGTTGAGAATATTAGTTCCAGCTGAAATCTGATAATGATCTCAATGCTTAACTAAGCGTTCAAAATGATGTCATTCAGAAATCAAGTTCTCCTCAAACTCCTCCACCTTCATCTCATCTAATACTTCTTGGAAGAATGCAGTAACGAGCATTTCCTTAGCATTTTGTCTAGAAATTCCTCTGGCCATTAAGTAGAATAACGCTATGTCATCAAACTGACCTGTGGTAGAACCGTGTGAGCATTTTACGTCATCTGCATAAATCTCAAGCTCTGGCTTGGAGTTCATAGTGCCGTGCTCTGTCATTACTATATTAGAGTTCTGCTGGAAGGCATTGGTAAGTTGTGCATCTGGACGCACGTATACTTTTCCGTTAAACACTCCAGTGGCTGCATCATAAATCACTCCTTTATACAGCTCATTAGACTCACAGTGAGGTACTTTATGGTCTATAGTGGTGGTATTATCTACGTGCTCTTTCAGACTAGGCTGGTAGATTCCGTTTAGATTACATTCTCCGTTTTTTCCGTTTAACTCTGACCAACTGTCATTTCTAGTCCAGGTGCCGTTTTTAGTGACTACATTAGAGGTGTAAGTGGCATCTGCAGCTTGTTTAGAGTATTCATGAGTCATCATGTATCCGTTTTCTCCTAGCGCTTGCCATTTTGAAATGGTCAGTTTGGCATTAGAATGAACGTCAGATTCATTTATATGACTGGCCCATTTTTTAGCATCATCTGTAGAAACGAAAGACTCCATTACATGCAGAAGGCTGCTCTTTTCAGCCGTTAGTTTTACTCTGGTCTGAGCTGTAGTAAGCTCTCCTGAGTTCACATAAATAAGGTGAACTGGCTTAGCAATGATTTGATTCTTTGCTACGCTGATCTGCAAGCTTACTGGGCTTAAAGCGTAGTTGATAGCTGTGAAGATATTCTTATTTTGCAACGCGCCTTCTTCATCATGTTCAGACTCTATGGTAAGACCTTCTGGTAAGTCTTCAGAAATAAAAGCCACCTGACCGTTTACCACATAGATGGAAACTGCATCAAGCTCCGGAAAAGGATTGTAAGACTCTACATCATCCACTAATCCATCACCTATCTGCCATGCTTCTTTGGAAATAGCATTTACACGGGTGTATTTCCATTTTTCTGTTCGTCTGGTCGGAAACTCCAATCCTTCAGTAGCCGCCAGTAGATTTGGGGCGTTGAAGTTGGTTTCCAATGCTTCTAGGAACCTCTCTTTCTTCTCGTCTATTATAGCCACACTCATGCTTAAACAGTTTCTTCTATTAACCAATCGTATCCTTTTTCTTCTAGCTCTAGAGCCAGCTCTTTAGGACCTGTTTTTATAATCCTTCCATTATGTAACACGTGCACATAATCTGGAACTATGTAATCTAATAATCTCTGGTAATGAGTAATTACTAGGAATGAACGTTCTGGACTTCTCATAGAATTTACTCCGTGAGAAACTACTTTTAGGGCGTCTATATCTAATCCTGAATCTGTTTCATCTAACACAGCAAACTTCGGGTCAAGCATGGCCATTTGGAAAATCTCATTACGCTTTTTCTCTCCACCAGAAAATCCTTCGTTTACTGACCTGTTTTTTAACTTACCAGCTAGCTCTACCAGTTCTGATTTTACTTGAACCAGTGCTAAAAAATCTTTGGCTTTGATAGGTTCTAACCCTTGGTAAGCTCTTTTCTCATTCAGTGCAGCTTTTAGGAAATTAATGTTACTCACCCCAGGAATTTCTACTGGATATTGAAATGCCAGGAATAATCCTTCTTTAGCTCTTTCATCTACATCTAAATCCAGTAGATCTGTGCCATCAAAGTCTACAGAACCTTCCGTAACTTCATAGGATTCATTTCCTGCTAAAACAGAAGCTAATGTGCTTTTTCCACTTCCATTAGGCCCCATAATAGCGTGAACTTCTCCAGCTTTTACTTCTAAATTTAAGCCTTTTAGGATTTTATTTCCTTCTACTTCTGCGTGTAGGTTCTTTATTGAAATCATAGTTATTTGAGATTTGAGATTTGAGATTTGAGATTTTTGCAATGCTAAAACCCTCTCATCAATCCTCTTTTTTTATTCCTTATTATCTTTATCTAAACCATACTCTTCAGTAGGCTCTCCAAATTTAATTCCTTTGTATTCTAGCTACCTTTTCCTTCGACTAACGCTCAGGAAACGGATATTTCTTTCTTTTTCTGCGCTTCCCCCTGACCCCCTAAAGGGGCGATCTTACACACAATTTTGTTGCTTTCGTTAATCTAAGGTCACTGAGCGGTTCGCGCTAGCAACCTGTCGAAGTGCTATCCTACACTCCCTTCCAACGATATAGCCAATAACTTCTGTGCCTCTACTGCAAACTCCATGGGTAGTTTATTCAGTACGTCCTTAGCATATCCATTCACTATCATACTGATGGCTTTCTCTTCATCTAATCCTCTTTGCTTGCAATAGAACAACTGGTCTTCTCCTATTTTAGAAGTAGTAGCTTCATGCTCCACTTTAGCAGTATGGTTATTTACTTCTATGTACGGGAATGTGTGCGCTCCAGAAGTATCAGTCATTAGCAGTGAATCACACTGACTAAAGTTTCTGGCGTTCTGTGCAGACTTATTAATCTGTACTAGTCCTCTGTATGAATTCTCGCTTTTTCCAGCAGATATACCCTTAGATATAATGGTGCTCTTAGTGTTCTTGCCTATGTGTACCATCTTAGTTCCAGTATCGGCCATTTGGTGGTTATTGGTAACTGCTACCGAATAAAACTCTCCAGTGCTATTGTCACCTTTCAGCACACAACTAGGATACTTCCATGTAATGGCAGAACCTGTTTCTACTTGAGTCCAAGATATTTTAGCGTTTTTCTCGCAGATTCCTCTTTTGGTAACAAAGTTGAAGACCCCACCTTTTCCATTCTCATCTCCAGGATACCAGTTCTGAACAGTAGAATATTTTATTTCTGCATCATCTAAAGCTATGAGCTCTACTACGGCAGCATGAAGCTGGTTTTCATCTCTTTGCGGAGCAGTGCATCCTTCTAAATAGCTTACATAACTCCCTTCATCTGCTATAAGTAGTGTTCTTTCAAATTGACCCGTCCCAGCCTCGTTTATTCTGAAATAAGTAGATAATTCCATAGGACATCTAACTCCTTTAGGAATGTAGCAGAAAGAACCATCTGTGAACACAGCAGAGTTAAGTGCTGCATAAAAATTATCTTTCTGCGGAACTACGGAACCTATGTACTTTTTGACCAGTTCTGGATGTTCCTGAACAGCCTCTGAAATAGACATGAAAATAATTCCAAGTTCACCTAGCTTTTCTTTAAAAGAAGTAGCCACACTAACAGAGTCCATAACAAAGTCTACTGCTACACCTTGAAGTCTTTTCTGTTCTTCAGTGCTAATTC
Source organism: Flavobacteriales bacterium (assembly GCA_045104985.1). GTDB lineage: Bacteria > Bacteroidota > Bacteroidia > Flavobacteriales_D > Sanyastnellaceae > ASP10-05a. The sequence goes on from JBGCDA010000009.1 coordinate 4,754, forward strand.
CCAGCTTATCCATCGTTTTTCTTAGCTCTGGATCTACATCATCTAAAGAATCTAATTTTGGTTTCTGCTTTGGCGCTGAATAATAAGAAATACCTTGAAAATCAGGCTTTTCATAACGCACATGAGCCCATTCTGGCTCAGTCATTTTACTCCACTCTTTAAACGCTTCTAAACGCCAGTCTAAGAGCCACTGCGGCTCATTTTTCTTGGCAGAAATCTGTCGGATAATGTCTTCATTCAATCCATTAGGAAGCTTGTCCGATTCTATATCAGTCACAAAACCAAATTCGTATTCCTTTTTGGTTACCTCCTCTAATAATTCATCTCCTTCGTAAGCCATATCTATATTTTATAGGGAGAAGCTCTCTCCACATCCACATGTTCTATTAGCATTAGGATTATGAAACACAAATCCCTTTCCGTTTAATCCGCCAGAGTAGTCTAGCTCTGTTCCTACTAGATATAAGAAGCTTTTTTTATCTACTACCACCTTCACACCATTGTCTTCAAAAGACTGGTCTCCTTCTATCATTTCTGTATCAAACTTAAGCTGATACATGAGTCCAGAACAGCCTCCGCCTTCCACTCCTACTCGGATGAAAGCATCTTCTCCCATGCCATCTTCGGCCATGAGTTTTCTAGCTTGTTCTCTTGCTGAGTCTTTAACTTTTATCATATCCTTAGCATCTTTCTACTGTTATTTCACAGTTTTTTCGCGTTGCAAAGGTAAATCTTTGTTTAGAAGAATTCTAAATAAGAAGATGAAAAATACCATGTTCGTGGTATTGTTTTTTGTTTTTGTGATAAGTGGGAAACTGGTACTCTTGCCTTAAACGATAGCGAAGATGAACGAATATATTGAATGAAAAGTGCCATTAAAAATTGATGAAATGGTAAGCTGAACAATAATAGATGGTCTGCACCAGAAAACACAATTTGAACACTCTCTTTAAATCCGGCAACTCTATGATTAAGTAGGAGTTAAATATGTATTTTAGCCCCATAAAGGAAACTACGGTAAATTCTTTTCAGTCGCTCATAGATGCTGGCATGCTTAAGGCTAAGTAGAGTTTGCAGCTAATTCAGCATAATTCTATACTACAGCAACACAACAATGAGTTTAATTCATAACACTCTTTTTATTAATTACTTGTATCTTTATCATATGTCACAGTCATACTCAAGTTTTCTATCGATTAAGCAACTTATTTTCATAAGCTCAATATTCTCAAGCATATACAGCACGAGTCAAATAGCTGACGGTTCCCTGGCTCCAGACTTTACGTTAACCGACTGGGATGGAGTTACTCATAACCTCTACTCGTATCTAGATTCAGAAAAAACTGTTTTCGTAGAAATATTTGCAGCTCACTGTCCTGGCTGCTGGGGATATCATCAGACTGAGCGTTTAAAGAACATGTATAACTTATATGGACCCGAAGGAACAGATGAAATAATGGTCTTGGCTTTAGAACATGATGAGTATAATGACTCGACTGCATTTTTAGGAATTGGAGATCCATGGGTAACACAGGGAAACTGGTTTGAAGGCACTCCTTACCCACAGTTTAATGTAGAGTGGCCCGACAGGGATGTATTTGAAGACTATAACGTCACCTTTTATCCTGTGATCTATAAAATCTGTCCAGATAGAACAGTGGAACGAATTATGACTTCTGCCCCAGAGTCTGAGCTTTATGAGAAAGTTCAAGAATGTCAAATAGTTTCTGTTTCAGAAAAGGAACTGGAATGGGAAATTTATTTTAATGAGTCTAGTCAGCAGGTTATCGTGAACCATTCGGAACCTCTCCACTCAGTTTCTATTTATAATCTCCAAGGGCAAACCGTAAAAATGCTTGAGTCGTTTTCAGACACTGCCATTTACGTAAGTGATTTAACAAAAGGAGTTTACCTGTTTGAGTTCAAAACTATTTCTGGTTCTACTCTGGCTAAAATCAATGTGTATTAATAATTAATTGGGAGGCATCATAGCACACTAGCTTTCCTAGAGGTTAGTTCCCTTAACCACTTAGTCTATATTAATCTTGTTAAATGGCTTTAAGAATCCAAGAACTACATAGCTCCACGGAATAGAAAAACTCAAATTAACTCATACTTTTGCCAGCCTGTAATAAGACAAATGGGAAAGATGGCAATGATAGAATATGTAGCGCACGTAATAGAGCATATGCCTAGCGACTGGCTAAGGCTAACTACTCACAGACTAGATATTTACAATGAAAAGGAAGCTAAGGTTGAGTTTTTAGAAGAACTGAATAGACTTTACCTTTCAGCAACATCTTCTGCTGAAGCCCTTAAAGAATTACCCACTGCATATGATTATATTAGGCTCGGGCACCCGCTTTCTTGTGTATTAGAATGGGTGTTAGCAGATTTGACAGGACTGGCATCTGAAAGTCTAATAGCATTTTCATCTCAAACTACTCCACTGCTTTCTATTCTCAGAAAAAACCTTTTTGAACAAAGGCAAACCGAGATAGTTTACTCAGGTGATCTACCAAAAGGTTTTGATGCTGATGTGGTTAAGAGAGTGTATGGTTACACTTTTGACCTCCTGAAACTTGAAGATGGAGTGAATCTTCCTATCAAGCGTGCAGGGGTGAGTAGAATTTGCATTGCAACGCAAAAACAGCTCAACCAATTTTCTGTACCTACTGCGCAAGAACTGGATTTTTTCCTCAGTCTTCATGGAAGTTTAGGAAGTGTACTGGCAGTATTAGGCGAAGAAAACAAAAGCTATATCTCTGAAATACAGCATGTACGAAGGAGAGAAACCATAGCCATGACTCCTGCAGACTGTCTCACTTTTTTAGAGGCGCTTACAAACCGAAGCACACAAAAAGATAGAGAGGTGGACTTAGCGGTTCATAAAACGGAAGTGCTGGGGTTCATTAAAGACATCACAGCTACTAACGTCAAGCCTCTGCTAGGCTCTAGCGGTCTTTCTGTGCAGTATGCTATAATGATGGGGCTCATAGATGATGCATTAGAACAGCACCCTGGAAAAGAAATTAGAATAGTGGTGCCGCCAAACTGCTATGGCGGAACTAATGATCAGGCCAGAAGGGTAGCTGCCTGTCTAAATCATGTTAAAGTGGTGGATCTGCCTGTGGACGGTGATAATGATATGGTGCAAAGTGTGGAACTAGTTCTAGAGCAAATAGCTCTAGAAGATGCAGTGCCATACATTATAGCTGAAATACCTACTAATCCACGCGTGGAAGTGCCTGATTTAGAGCATCTAAAATCTGCACTAGCCAAACCACGAGTGACCTTAAGTGGCACTAAAGCTGTAGACCCAGTATTCATCCTAGACCAAACGTTTTGTCCTAATGTGCGTTTTTTAAGTGCAGGTGCCATTCTTTCTACGGTTAGAAGTATTTCATATTCTAGTGGTTCTAAGTTTCCTAGCGGAGGTCTTTGCACGGCTGGTTACTGTGTGGCTAATGACAAAGCCAAAGACTTAATGCCTAAAATAGATCTCCACATGAGTGTATGCGATAACGAGGCCACCGCTCTTCAGTACCAGATCCTAGCCGAGCAAATGCCAAGTATGCTCACACGCATAAAAGGAGCCTATGAAAACACAAGAGAATTTGTAAGTCACATTCAAAACGTACTACCTGAAGCTAAAATTAATTTTGTATCAGAAGAATTGGCAGAGCAGGGATTCACTCCTTCAGTATTTTCTCTAGACTTACCTACCAAAGGAAGCTCTGATACCGAAAGAGAAGTTTACAAGAGAAAACTAAATCACAGGTTAATTGGCCTTATGATTTCAGAAATACCTAACGAAAGTAAATACTGCGTCAGTTATGGCCAGCTGAAAGGCTGCTACTGGACTATTCCTGCCACATCTACCCAGGGCACTACTAAGGAGGGAGATAAAGACTACATAGCTCGTGTAGCTGTGTCTTCTGATTTAGACCTAGAGAAACACAAAGCCGTTTTTGACCAGTTCGTAGCAGGGCTCTAACCAGAACTTACTTTTAACCTCTTGTTTAGCTTAACCTTAGTGGGGTTCTTAAACCACTATTGTATATTTATTCCACCTAAAATTTTTATACAATGAATAAATACCTTCTTGCTTCTTTTGCGTTTGTGGCAGCCATATCATGTACCTTACAGCTATCAGCCCAGCAGCCTTTGTTTCCTAATTCAGTAGTATCTAATGACATAGATTTTATTCTATCTACTGATCCTGCTGTATTTCAAAGCATCACCTTTATAGGACTAGAAGATAAAGAAATGCCAGATAGCCAAAGCGAGGAGCTGTTTGACGAGGACACTTTTATCTTCGAAGCCTCTTTTTCTACAGGTCAGACTCTAGAAATATGGTGTCACAGCTCATTTCTTACCCAACCGGCTGCAGAAGAGTATGCGCTTAAACTAGGGCCTAGACTGGGAAAACTACCTGCTATTCATAGAGAAATGCTAAACCATGTGGTGGTGCATAATGGAGATGCCACCGCTTTTGCAGAAACGGAAGGAAATTTCTTTGTGCTCTATTCTGATAATATGGATGATAGGATTAGCACGAACGATCTGGAAGAAACTGTTTTTCATGAAGCTATACACGCCTCTCTTCAAAATGATTATGGAGACTCACAAGAATGGCTAGACGCCCAAGATTCTGATAATGCATTTATTACTGAATATGCAGAAGAATTACCCGCATTAGAAGATATGCCCGAAACGGCATTGTTTGCCTATGCTTATTTAGTGTATCCAGGGAGGCTATCTCCTGAAATAGAAGCCTGGTTAGACGAGCACAATCCTGATAAACTTGCATTTTTCAGTCAGTTTTATTCTACAGATTTAGCCGTCAGTGAGCGCCAATCCCATGCTAAATTTAAAGTGTTTCCGAATCCTGTAAGAGATAAGATCAGCATTCAGTTGAATCACTTATCAGGGCGTTCTGTTATTTCTATTCTAAATGTTACAGGAACTGAAGTAAAGACTATTTCTACTAAATCTGAAACTACGCTAATTTCTCTAGAGGAGCTGCCTTCTGGAGTTTACCTGATTAGCGTTAGAGGCTATGAACCTTTAAGAATTTTAAAACAGTGATAAGCTTTACTAAAGTTCAATCTTATTTAAAACTGCCTTCATCATTTTTAGGTTATAATTATTCACTTTTTGGTGAGAAGGCATCCAGCCCAGCATGAACCGCATAAAATCAGTACATGCCACTGGGTATAACTCTCTCCATTCATTCTCTAGTGCTGAAATATCTAAACCATCTGTTCTAAGCTCCACAGCTATCCGAAGTTCAGAAAAATAATACTTCAGCAATTCCTCTTCGAACAGTTCGCATTCTGAGCTGGAAAGACAGCTACCTAAAAAGTAAGCTACATCTTTAATTCCACAGCCACCGCCTACATATTGAAAATCTACAGCGGCTACTTTTCGGCCATCTTCTGAAAAACAAAAGTTAGCTAGCTTGGCGTCTCCATGCACTAAGGTTTTATAGGTGCAGTCATTTAGGGCCATATCTAGATGGTGGGCTTTAGATTTAAGCTCTTCATGCTCTATCCGTTCCAACTCATCTGGCCTGGTCTCTAAATGCCAGTATGTGCCTACAGGCCATAATCCAGCAGGAGACTCATCTAAAAATTCTGCGTGAAAGTGAGCAAGCCAGCTTAAACAGTTTTTTACCTCAGAAAACGTAACTTGAGTCTTTCTTAATGGAAACACTTTATCTAAATCTTCCAGAATAATCCATCTATTATTCTCTACTGAATAAGAGCCTAAGAATTTAGGTGTTTTGCATGCCGCGTTGCAACGCTTATTCCAATGCTCATACCAGTGAGTTTCTACTTCATAAGATCTTACTTTTCTATTGTGGGAATTCGATGAGTTCCATCCTCTAGGATGAACTTTAGTTTTACCCAATGCTATATGCTTCACCACCACGGTTTCATGAGTTCCATTAACTAAACCATATCTAGATATATTTCCATAACCACTCCATAAAGACTGAATTAATTCTAGCTCTTTACACTCAGAAGCACTAGTGATTTTTAATAGATGGTGCCGAAAGTTTGGATTCATTCACTGACTAATGGCTGGCTAAATTAAGATATAGATCGAATCCTAAATAGTTCAGTACCTTTCACTTTATGGAAACCACTTGTCTATCTAACCTTCAACTTATAGAACTTACTTCTGAAAAGGTCTTTCCAGGATTAGAAGAATATTTAAAAAACGAATTAGAAACTAGGGAAATAGAAGACCAAGAAGCTATTCTGAATTTCTTAAAAGAGAAGAAAGCTGGCAAGGACAACCGCTCTAGGTCCAAGCTAAGTCTTAGGTCTAGAGTCATTATTATGTGTATGCCGTTTCCAATTCTAGTCTATTCCATAATTTCCGGATGTCTTTTATGCAAGGGCTACTCTTTAAAACACAGACAGTATTGGAAATATATTAATATCGGATTGATGATCTATATTTTCATTTTACTCGCAAGCACCATCACCTATAACCTGTTCTGCTAGCGGCTAGAATTTAAAGGGGAAATTAAATTTCATTATCCTTGTATGGAATAACTTCACTTTCTGTTTAGAAATGTCTTAAAGAATTATGCATTGCTACGCAGAACAGCAATTCCTCAAAGAAAAGTCACCCTCATGAACAAACTCAAATATACCTTTCTGGCAATTTTACTTTTAATAGGTGTCTCTCTCACTTGGAACAAATGCGCCATAACCAAGACTAAAACTAATGCGCTAAAGGAAGACATGGCAGAAGCAGAGAGCTACTACGCAAATTACTGTGCCTCATGCCACGGAAAGCAAGTACGGGCGTTTGTAGATAAAGATACATGGCTATACGGCAGCTCCAGAAATGACTTATTTAGCATAGTGAAAAATGGGGCAGATAAGGATGGGATGCCAGCCTATGGCCAAGTGCTCTCGGATAGCCAGATAGATGATTTAGTGGACTATATTTTGGAAGCTATAGAAGATCAGAAAGCCGAGGAATTTAATAATGGTGAAAATACCGAGGTAGTGTTTATGTCTGAAGATATGAAGCTCAAACTAGAGCTGGTAGCAGAAAATGCTGATTCTCCATGGGGCATTACTCAAAGCTCCGATGGCACTCTGTTTTACACCGATAAATCTGGCGAATTATTCTCTAAAAAAGGGAGTGATATCACAGAAATATCGGGTGTGCCAGAAGTAAATTTCCGAGGCCAAGGAGGATTGATGGATGTAATTTTACACCCCAATTTTGAAACTAATCAACGCATTTACCTCTCATATTCTAAACCTAGACTAGGCGATAATAATTACTCTACTACCGCTATATTTTCTGGTATTTTAGAAGGCAAGACTATAAAAAATGGTGAGGACATTTACATAGCTAAACCCTATGTAAATACAAACCATCACTATGGCAGCCGAATGGTTTTTGACAACGAAGGCTATCTTTATGTAACTGTGGGCGAGCGTGGAAAAAGAGATGATCACCCACAGCAGCTAGATAACCACCCAGGTAAGATTCACAGGTTAAATGATGATGGAACTGTGCCTTTAGATAATCCATTTTATGACACTCCATATGCCGTAAAATCCATTTTCTCATACGGACATAGAAATCCGCAGGGCTTATGTTACAATGCCGAGACCAATAAAATTTACGATAACGAGCATGGGCCTAGAGGTGGTGATGAAATTAACTTGATAAAGCCTGGAAACAACTATGGCTGGCCGGTAATTACTTATGGAATTAACTACGTAGGAACTAAAATCACAGACATCACACATAAAGAGGGCATGGAGCAGCCCATTAGGTATTGGGTGCCTTCCATAGCCACCTGCGGAATGGAGGTTATAACCAGCGAAAAATATCCTGGCTGGAAAGGAAATATTCTATCAGGTTCACTCAAGTTTAATTACCTGCATAGAGATGTGTTTGATGAGAACGATAAATGGGTGACGGAAGAAAAATTATTCCCAGATATAGGCCGTATGAGAAGTGTGGAACAATGTGCAGATGGTTTTATTTACATAGGCATGGAAGATCCTGGAAGAATTTACAGAATAGTGCCTTTGTAAATTTTGAGTAAACTATAAAAAGAGTTGTACTGTATTAACCTCAGTCTTAAAGTCCAAGAAGTCTGGTTTTTTATTGTCTGATATGCTTAAGTATCATTTAATTTTGCGTTGCAATAAGTCTATCAAAAGACCGTGTTAGAGCCTCAACCATCCATTGAATTATTCGGACTGATTCTTCGAGAACCAGTAACCGCTGGCACAGATGTGCTTATATCCATAGCATGCTTAGCCGTCTATTTTAAGCTGCGTTCCTTACCCAGCAAAGGGAACCTGCGCAAGTTATTTATGTACCATTTCCTGTTCATGGCCATAGCCACTTTTCTAGGTGGAGTAGTGGGGCATGCTCTGATGCATTATTTGCCAGAGGCCATGAAGCTGCCAGGGTGGATAGCCGGCTTAATATCTGTGGCCTTACTTGAAAGAGCCATTATCACCTATTCCTGTAGGTTTTTCAATTCGAAAACCGGAAACATCCTTTTAGGCTATAACTTCATAGAGTTTGTCACTTTTCTTACTCTGCTTCTAGTAACGGTAAGCTTTAAAATTGTTCTATTTCATACCGTACTGGGTATTCTCATTGTAGTTACAGGACTTACAGGGTTTCTCTATGTTAAAGAAAAAAGCAAGGGTAGCATTAACATCTTACTCGCTGTTTTAGTTTCAGTTATAGGGGTATTGTTCTTTGTGTTTAAAATAGGTTTACACAAATGGTTTAACCATGCAGATATAGGACATGTATTTATGATATTAGCCACATTTTTTTATTACAAAGGTGCTAAAGACCTTATAGAGAGGGATTAAGAAAAGTATCATTTCTAGTGTATTCTCTTATTGAGTTTCAGTTAAATTTCTTAAAAAAGAAAATTGTTTTTATCAAGGATAGCGCAGCCAGCCCTACTTATACCGCTCTTATCACACTCTAAAGATTAACGTGAAAACCAAATGTTTTACTCTTTATACTTCGGCTCATTTTCACTACTTATAGTGAATGGAATGATAAAAATCATCCTCATTTTTACCGCGCACCGATTTAGAAGAAAGACACTTTAATTTAAAGCGGCCTAACTGAACCCCACCAGTCTATTAAAATACTTAAAACGAAAGGGGTAGAACTATAAAACAAACTAAAGACAACATCTAAAATGGATACTCCAATATTAGAAATTGAGAAAGAACTGGCACAAAGAAGCCAAAAGCTAGAAAAGACCCGAATAGAGCTAGAGCAGCTGGCATCTGAGTACGAAAGCTCATTAGAGCTGTATAATCAACTCAGAAAAAAGCTTGATCAGTACGAAGCCGAACGCAGCATACTAGAAGTCTAGGTTTAAGAAAACCTAACCCAACTCCATGAAAATAAAACAGCTAATGATTTAAATCTGTGTGTTATAAGCCACTTCTGGTTCTAACGGCTATTCACACCAAAGCACTGGAGATAGACTTTTAAAAGCATGATGGTATCTGCTGTAAATCATACTAACGTGACAGCTCTTAGTGATAAAGCCCTCTGAAAGTATGAACTAGATCACATAAACACTAACACTCAATTCTGAGAAGTACCCGGTATATGTTAATTTTTTGTTAACTCGGCATGAAACTTGTTTTTGATTCGATTCAATTTTAAAATCTCATATCATGAACAAATTTCTACTTACTCTCATCTCTCTCCTATCTTTTTCAGTTTTATCTGCTCAAGACATCACCACAGTTGAAGCTAAAAATCAAGACATCAGCGATAATTTAGATCTTGAAGCTGTAGCCTACATTTTTGGTGAAGCTAAAAATCTAGAAGATTTCGAAGAAAAATTGAATGATCCAGATGAACGAATTTCGAATTTAGATCTCAATCAGGATGGCTATGTAGACTACCTGCGTGTGATAGAAACAGCAGTTGGGAATGCACATCTCATAACTATACAAGCTGTTCTTGGAGATGAGTTTTATCAAGATGTGGCTACAATAGACGTGGAGAAAGATTCCCGTAATAATAACAGGATCCAAATAATTGGAGATGTATATCTGTATGGAGACAATTATATCATTGAACCTATCTATGCTATAAACCCCATCATTTGCGATTGGTTTTGGAGCCCGTTCTGGCGTATCTGGGTTTCCCCATGGCGTTTTGGATGTTACCCTTCGTATTACGTAGTTTGGCATCCATATTCCTACTATAACTACTACACACATATTCACACACACTGCATAAGCGGCTTTCACACCATACATTATGTAACTTCTCGTAGAAGTAATGCCTGTCTTAGAGCACAAAGAGAAACCAGAAGGAATGATTTAGAGAGAGAACAGCCTAGAACAAATTTCACAGCGAGACAACAGAGTTTAAGTAATAAATATGATCTGGATCAACAAAGGGGCGTAAACACCGGGATAAAACTCACTAAAATAGATACTCCTCCTGCTACAGGAAAAGAAGTGAAAAAAGATTGGAAAACACAAGCCGAAAAGGAAGGGAAAACAAGTGCTGTAAAAGATAGAAAAGTAACCGTTCCTACTAGCGAGAATGCTATAAATAAAGAACGCAGCAGGCCAAGAACTAAACGATCTTACGAGGACAGACCTGTCCAATCCGAACCCAAAAAAGAGAGAGAAACGGTGATTCAGGCGCCAAAAAAGGACAATAGGGATTATGAAAGGTACGAGTCTAAACCAACGCCAAAAAAGGAAACACAATCATCAAGACAATACAAAGCACCTGAACCAGCACCACAATCTAAACCTGCAAAGGTCAATTCCACAAAGCAAAAGTCCAGCCCTGCACCGCAAAAATCTAGAGTGGTAAAGAGCACAAAAGCACCTGCTTCTAAATCTAGTAAGAAGAAGTAGCATTCCTTAGCTAAGGTTTAACTGTAAATTACCCAGAAAAAACTCAAATTCACTATTTGTAGTGAATGGATTGATGGAATAAAAACTCATTTTTACACTTCGTATAAAACTCTTAATGAAGAGGGTTTTATATTTGAAGTGTTGACATTGGATGAAGAATAGTGAGTGGCCTTATTTCTTCCTTTCATAATGTTAATGAGTGTAATAAACTATGATAAAATGGGACTATTTGACTTTTTAAAAAAGAAAGAACTTGAAGAGATTCAGAAGCTAAAAGGACAGCTTGAAAAATACAGTCCAATTGTCGATATCGATAAAGAAGTTGAGTTAAAGAAAATACAACTAGCTAAGGATACCCTAGCACTAGAAGAATTAGGCAATAAATATGAAAGCTCTTTAAAAACCTATAAAAATCTAAGAGAAGAATTAAGTCTTTATGAATCCAAACTTGATTTGATTGAGTTTGGAATATATGAACCGATTTATGAGTTTGAAAAATCAGATGACTATAGAGAAGAACAAAAGAGAATAATACAGCTTCAAAAAGAAATGGTCAAAGATGGAACAGCTGCCATCTGCTCTGCTAATTGGACAATTGATGGTAGTGCTTCGAAAGGTCTAGCATCAACGAAAAAAAATATCAAACTTATTCTCAGAGCATTTAACGGAGAGTGTAATTCTCTTATTTCTAAAGTCAAATGGAACAATGTCAGCCAAATGAAAGAAAGAATAAGAAAGTCTTTTGCAGCAATAAATAAACTAGGTGAAAGTGCTAAAATCTCAATCCAAGAAGAATATTTAGAACATAAGATAAATGAGCTGGTTCTTGAACATGAGTTTCAATTAAAAAAACAAAACGAAAAAGAAGAGCTAAGAGAAATTCAAGCTCAAATTAGAGAAGAAGAAAAAGCGAAACGAGAATTTGAAAAAGCCCAAAAAGAAGCAGAAAAAGAAGAGAAAAATTATCAAACAGCATTAGACAAGGCAAGAAAAGAAATAGCTGATTTAACGGGAGATAAACATGATAAACTTCTACTGAAAATTGAAAAACTTGAGCTGGAATTAAAAGAAGCCCAAGAAAACAAAGCTAGAGCAATGTCCATGGCTCAACAAACAAAACGAGGTCATGTTTATGTAATATCAAATATTGGTTCTTTTGGAGAGAATGTTTATAAAATAGGAATGACTCGAAGGTTAGAACCAACTGATAGAGTCAAAGAGCTAGGAGATGCATCTGTTCCATTTAAGTTTGATATTCATGCTATGATATTTTCTGATGAAGCCCCTACTTTAGAAAAGGAATTACATCGAGCTTTTGAAAATAAAAAGATGAATATGCTAAATCATAGAAAAGAATTTTTCAAAGTTACTCTTGATGATATAGAAGAAGAAATTAAGAAAACAGGAATAGAAGCTGAATTCAATAGACTGCCAGAAGCTATGGAGTATAGAGAGACTTTAGCAATAATTCAGAAAATGAACTCTAAAACAAGCGAAAAAAACATTGAACAAGAAATACAAGAAAAATTCCCTAATTCTCTGAATTAATGAGTGTAATTTATTCATTGAAGCTCCATAGATAAAGTTAAAACTTATTCTATGAATTAGACGGGAAATAGTCTAAACTTAAAAAAATGAATGCAAAAAGTTTTATACTGACTTCTTTTGTCTGCTTATCTGCTATTTATTCATATGGACAAATAGAACAAGACAGCATAAGTACTGCACAAGAAGTTGAAAATCCGATTGAACAGAAGGCTGAAATTCAACAATTAGAAGTGCCTATTTATAAGTTGTTTCCTACTACAAACTACTGGTGTTTTATTAAGTTGGATACACGTAATGGCAAAATGTGGCAAGTACATTTCACTCTATCAGAGGAGGGCTATCAAGGCGAGCTAATCTTGAACTCTCGTTCACTCGTTTGGGATAAAGAAATAAATGGTCGGTTCACACTCTACCCAACTGAAAATATGTTCAATTTCATATTACTTGACCAGTTTGAGGGAACAACATATCAAGTACAATGGAATAACGATGAGGATTTGCGATTTGTTAGTCGGATTTATTAAGACAATGAATTGCAAAACATACATGAAGCCTTTCCCAAAAATAGGACAATTTAAAAATGTATTGAATTTAGACTGTCATGAAGAAATGCAAGTTAACAGAGAGCCAGATAGTACAGGCTTAAAAGAGAACGACAATGGACGTTTAGTAGATGAGATGAGCCGAGAGCTTGGCATCAGAAAGGAACCTTTTATAACTGACGGAAGCGCTAAGGAGGAATGGAGTTAAGCCACCTTACATCTTAAGCACCTTAAAGAGGTAAAGGAGAGATTACGCGACTAAAGAAAATGTACGCAGATCAAGCGTTAGATATCTCAATGATGAAAAAGGTATTGTCAAGGAAATGATAGAGCCTACTGCTAAAAGAGCTACTGTAAGTCATCTTAGGAAAAGTCATAAAGTTCCTGTTTCTAGAGCTTGCAGAGTAACAAGGCTTTCAAAATCATACTCATAAATCGTTAAAGATGAACATCCCCGCAACTTTTAGACTAAAAACCAAACTAGTTAGAACAGATGAAAAACAGATGGGTTATGAAGAATAGCCTACCCACATATTTTTCATTTTCAACCCATCTTTTTTTGGCAAAAAGAAAAATATTCAACCTCCCACAAACACAAGAAAAATTAACTTTGCTGAATTATAACCTGTCGTCAAAAAGGGAAGGCTTCACCACCTCCGCATCTGCAACATCCACTACAATAGCATTATGTTCTATAAAAATCACCGTATCTCCAGCATCTACCAATGACTGGAACACCTTCAGCAGTTTTAAAATATCTACATAGTGAAGTTCAGTGCTAGGCTCATCAAAAAGGTAGAGTGTAGCTACCCTATTTTATGCGCTGTGCTGTTCTTTAACTTACAAGCCTCCTAATCATTGTATTCGAAAATAGCTTCTATAGATAAGTTAAAAAGCTTAGACATTTTAAATGCCAATGGTAAACTAGGGTCAAACTTACCTTTCTCTATGGCATTAACCGTTTGACGTGACACCTCTAAAGAAATCGCAAGATCTGCCTGAGTCATGTTTTTTTCTGCACGCAGTACTTTTAATCTATTCTTCATGAGTAACGCTTTTTACCAATAACTAATGCTATCATATAAGAAATACTGATTAACATTATGAGAAAGCCAATTTCGGCATCTCCTTGTATAACATTGGCTATATCCATAACTGAATAACTCAACCCACCCACAATCCCTGCACCTAAGGCTATACCCATAGCATCTAAGTGGATTTTCTTTTGAAGTTCGTCAAGAGCAGATATGTGTTTCATATGTGCCCTAATCAATCCTATACCAATCGCAGCATTTATTAAAATGGCTATGATACTCCAGATGACATCTCCTTTCCACAAAAACTTCGGCCCAAATGTGGCCAATGCCAGTGTTACTATCCATAATAGTGTCCATACCGCTAAATTCTTAGTTGCTTTTTGAATCTCTTTGTTTAGAATTTCCTTTTTCATGTGTAAATATTTATTGACATTATGTCAAGTTTGTTTTACAAATTTAATAAAAGTATCTAACATGTCAAGTTTATTTTACATTTTGTAATATTAACTGTGTCTATCCAGATATGATTTCATCCATCAATAACCCCACTCCCAGGCCCAAGCTCCACCACCGCATCTGCAGCTTCTACCATAACAGCATTATGCTCAATAAACACCACAGTATCTCCGGCATCTGCCAATTACTGAAAACCTCTAGTAGTTTTAGAATGTCAAAATAAAGTACCGAGCCGGTGAAATGCCGCAAGGCGACCGTTCAAAACATTTTTCTATCGAAAAACTCCTTTTTTTGTACTCATTAAGAAGTAAGTCTGTTCTTATAGCTCTTCTTGAGATCACTTCGCTAATTCTTAATTCACGTATTAAGCTCATCGGGTCTCATACCATTCATTTCTAATTGGCTTTCGAGTAACTTGCATCGCTCCTATTAACATAGTGGATGGCATTAAAAAACCTAATAAATAAAGTAATAGCATTAATTCTGATTTTGATACTTGCTCCAATTCTTGGGGGGATTTATGGAATTATACACGACCAAATAACTTATTCAATATCTGAAGAATACTACACTAAATTTAAGTTTATTCAATTTGGACTTGAAAACTGGGGAATGGGACAAAATATTGGAACATTAAAAACCCCAGAAATAATATTAAACAACCCAAGACTCGGTGCTGCAATTGTTGGGACTTTAGCTACTTGGTGGGTAGGTCTAATAATTGGAATACTTCTCGGACTAGTAGGATTAATCCACCGAAACGGAAAAGAAATGTTTAATGCCTCCATTAGGGCAATCGCTATAACTACTGGAATAGCATTATTGACCGGTCTACTAGGACTTTTGTACGGAAAGATATGTCTAGTGGAGAATCCACCCAACTGGTTTTTACCTGACAACCTTATTGAAAGAGCAAACTTTATAATGGTGGGTTCAATGCACAATTTCAGTTATCTAGGTGGATTGATAGGATTAGTATGTGGAATAATATTTAGCATTAGACAAAAAACAAAATATAAAACCACCTTACTAACCCCAGCCGAAACTCAACACCGAACATAAAATGAGAACACTAATTACCATTTTTTTCACTGTGATAGCCTTAAATATGATTGGGCAGGATGAAGAAAGCAGTGGGGAATTATTTGCTGTTACGGTGGGTGTTCTCCCAATGATGGATTTCTATCAAGGTTCGTCTTATCGGATCGGAATAGAAAAAAGATTAAATCATGCGACTTCAATTTTTATTCAAGGAGGAGGCTATCTTCCTAACTTCAATTTAAGAAGTGACTTTAAAGGATATAATGTAAGAGCTGAGTATAAAATATTCTTTAAGCGTGAGAATGATTCTCCAGTCGGACAATACGTTGCATTGGATTGTTTTCACAAAAATCAAGCGTATACCAGAATAGATACCATTCGAACGGACTTTATCGATGACTATACCACAAAAAATCGATTGAATAAATCTACGACCTGCATCAACATTAAATATGGTTATACACAGGGAGCTTCAAAAAAGATATTTTTTGACATCTTTGCTGGACTTGGACTCAGAATAAAAAATACCAGGAGTAATCTGTCTGATGAGGTATTTGAAAACATTGATACAGGAGATTCCCAAACAGCATCTTACGAACTTGAAAGAGGGCTGCTTTATAGACCAAACCTTACATTAGGATTTAGGATCGGGTATAGGCTTAGATAGAAAAAACAGATGACACCCCCAGTAGTCTATGGTTCAAAAAGAAAGCCCCGCTGGCTTGAACTTGCAGTCCGAAATTCCTCCTCAAATAAACCTCCCCATCCCCAAACTCACCGCTCTTAAGCCTAAGTTCTAGCAACGCATCTGGGGCATCTACCAGCGTAGAATTAAGCCGAACGAGCTATAACGTCCTAATTAACCAATATTTACCTATTTTTGATCATAACTAAAATACTTACCTTAACTCAGCTAAGATGAATAAAGAGAGATTAGATTTACTCACTAAAGATTATTTACTGAAGCTATTCCTCATCAATTTTGTGCCCGGCATGATTCTTTATTTCGGTATTACTAAGCTAATATCTATTTCAACT
>JBGCDA010000010.1:0-82225 GCA_045104985.1 Flavobacteriales bacterium
CACAATAATTACCGTAGCAGACACTATAAATCCAGTAATTAATAATTGTTGGAGTGATACCACTTTATTTTTAGACAGTAATTGCGAATTAGATTTACCAAATTTCTTAGACATTTTAACAGTAGATGATTGCCAGGCTACTACCGAAGTTTACACGCTTAACTCTATGGTGGGCTCAGATAATCTTTCGGGACCTTGGACAGCGGGAGATGACTATTTCATCCAGATAAATTCCACTGATGTAGCTGGAAATAATACGCTTTGTGAATTTAACATTACTTTGGTGGACACCATAGCCCCTATAATAGCACTAGATGCTTTCCCAGATACTCTTGTTATAGATCAAGTAGAAGACTGTAATGTAATCATAGAAGATCTAACAGGCTTAGTAAATATAGAGGAGTTCTGTGGAGTAGAACTAATAGAACAAGTGCCAGCTCCTGGGACGTATGCAGTTGGAGAGTATGAAGCTTTTGATCAGATTTTATTCACTGTTTATGATGGGTCTGGAAATTCTTCTTCTGATTCGTTGGCTATAGAATTTCAAGATAATATGGCGCCTACGGCAGTATCTACAACTGCTCCAGGGGTTGGGATTGGACAAGATTTTGGAGGTGGAATACAGTGTGAGTTTCCAATAGATGATAATTTTGCCTTTGGAGTAGAGTTAGGTCAAGTTCTTCAACAACAAGATAATTGCTCAGCGGTACAGGATATCCAGGTAATCATGATTTCACCAGAGCAAAATGTCACTGGTGAGTCAACGGCAGACTTTCAGGTTATTGACGAGGCTGGCAATGTAACAGATGTCATTCTTACTATAGTTGTAATTGATTATTCACTACCATATTGGTTAGAGCCTGAAAATATCCCTAGCTCCGTTGAGCTATTTACAGAAGATGATATTTCGGAATGTGGCGTAACCTATGAGGTGCCTCTCCCACCAGCATTAGATGAGTGTGAGGAACAGGAGCTTACAGTTTCGTACACCAGCACACCAGAAGTAACAGATGATTTCTTCCCAGTAGGAGAGTATCTTATAACGCTTACAGCAGAAGATGAATATGCTAACAGCATAGACACTACCTATACTTTAACAGTAATCGATAATTCAGCACCAATAATTCAGAACTGTCCTACCGAACCATTAAGCTTCTGCTCAGCATTCATAGACATTCCAGAGATAATGGCTATAGATTGTAATGATACAATAATACTAAGCCAGAGTTTAGAAGATCCGTATAACTTCCCTGAAGACGGGCAGTTTGATGTTGGCCAATTTGATTTAATGTATGAAGCCACAGATCTTACTGAGAATACAAGTCAGTGTATAGTAGAAATAATAGTTACAGATGATTTAGTAGCTGACCTTCAGCTTACAGACACTCTGTTATGTAAGGATGAAGAGCGTTTAGAATTTGAAGATATTCTAGGCACATCTTCTACAGGAGGCACATTCTGGTTATTTGATGAAACTAGTCCCATTCCTTCAGAAAGCACTGAATTAGATCCTAGTACGGCAGATGCTGGTGTGTATATGATAAAATACCAGATAGATGCCAGTGATATCTGCTTCGTGGCAGATTCTCTCACGGTAGAAATATTTGAGCTGCCAGAGCTCAATATGCCAGTTCTAGAACCACAGTGTGGTCTTGAATTAGAACTAGAAATACCTCAAGATGATGCTATAATTTATACTTGGTCAGACTCAATAGGAGAATTACCTACAGCTGGATCTACGGCTACCCTCATAGCAGATTCTACCTTGGCAAACACATTATACTTACAAGGAAGATACTCTAATCCGATGATTGGGTGTTCTGCTATGGATAGTATTCAAGTAGAATTATATGAGCAGCCTATAATTACCGCAGGAGAAGATCTCTTGCTTGATTTCACTACTTCTTCTGAGCTGAGTGCTGAACTAATAGGAGACGGAGAAATTCTGTGGGAATCAGAGAATTCTTCAATTTCAATAGAAGATGACGAAGAACTGAATACAGAAGTCTATGACCTAATCCTCGGAGAAAATATATTCACCATAACCGTAACTAATGGGGTGTGTGAAGTCGTATCAGATGAGTTACTCATTACTGTAACAGGGTTCATCATTCCTTCGGCCTACACTCCTAATGGAGACGGTGTTAACGACATGTTTGAGATACAAGGGTTAAACTCTTTCTCAGAAAGAGAATTGGTAGTGTTTAATAGATGGGGAAAAACCATCTACGAGAATAAAGACTATGAAAATAACTGGGATGCTAGAAATAACGCTGGAGATGAACTTCCAGATGACACTTATTTCTATGTCCTTACTCTAGATGAGGAAACTCACTCTGGATATGTAATAATAAAACGATAAAAACGCTAATTCTAAATATCATTTTAGTGCTTACAGCAGCTAGTCTGTATGGGCAAAACGGAACCGTACTTTCTCAGTATATGCAGAATAGTCTTCCGCTTAACCCAGCATTTGCAGGTAGCCGTAATTCTACGAGTTTCACTTTTTCTAACAGGAATCAGTGGGTAGGATTAGATGGTGCACCTAATACACAAACCTTAAGTTTCCACACAGTATTAAAGAATGAGAAGTTAGCCCCAGGACTCTTCTTAACGAACGAAAGCATAGGCATTAGCCAGAGCACTGGAGTGTTCGGAAACTTAGCCTACAGAAACAAACTCAGAAAAGGAACGCTTTCTTTTGGGATAGCTGGAGGAGTATTTATGAATAAGAATAACTGGACTGATGTAGTTACTAATACTGAAGGAGATGAAGCCATTCCTATGCTAAACGAAAGGGTGATATTGCCAGACTTTAGTTTCGGAACATACTACTTCACTAAGAAATACTTTTTGAGTTTTTCAATTCCTTTCTTATTGAGTCATTCTATAGAAGGTGGTAATTCTATAAAGTTTAATAATGATTTATCTAACTACCACATGCATTTGGCTGGAGGTTATAATTATAAAATTAACAGACAGTGGTCTTTAAGGCCTTCATTACTGGCCAAGTATCAGCATTCTTATGGTGCTCAGTTTGACATTAATGCTCTTGTAGGCTATAAGAATACGTTAGTAGCGGGAGTTTCTTACAGAACAGAGGACGCTCTGCTTTTTTTATGCAGATATAATATTTCTAAGCAATTTACTGCCGGCTATGCCTTTGATTTTACATTGAATGAACTTTCGGTGGCTACCAGAGGGTCTCATGAGATAACATTACAATTTGATATTAAATACCGTTCAAGTGCGGCTAACCCTAGATTTTTCTAATGAAGAAGTTATTAGTCATATCGCTTTTATTAGTCGCGTTGCAATGCGCTTCTCAGAACTTTAATGTCTCTAAGACCAAGTTCAATACAGATTATTCTGAGTACTGCGCAGGTCTAATAAAGGATGGAGTTATTTATAGTTCTAATAAGAAACCTGAAGTACTTAAGACCTACCTAGACGAAAACGATAATTACTATACTAATCTATATGTAGCCTCAGAAAATCTAGAGGGAAAAAAGAAAAAAACTGAATTATTCTCTTCAGAGATTTCATCAGTATTAAATGAAGGAAGTTTGAGTTTCGAGCCAGGAGGAAGAGCATTCTGGTACACTTCTAACATTACTTACGAAGAGAAAAAAGTAAGAGGGAATAAAAACTACAAGCTCGGAATCTACAAGGCTAAAAAGGTAGAAGGAAAGTGGCAGCGCGTGCAGTCTTTTAGATATAATTCTAAAGACCAATCTTATAATGTGGCTCATCCAGCTATCTCACCAGACGGATCATTTATGATATTTAGTTCAGATATGGAAGGAGGCGTAGGAGCTTCAGACCTATACATTTCTTACCGAACTGATGAAGAGTGGAGCACACCAGAATTACTTCCAGAAGGAATAAATACAATGGGTAACGAACTGTTTCCGTATATAGATGCTACTGGCATTCTATATTTTTCCTCAAATGGTATGGAGCAGGGGCAGGGGCTAGATATCTATAGTACTGCTTACTTTAACTCAGAAGACTTCAAAGTTCCTGTCAGAATGAAGGCACCGATTAACACGGAGTTTGATGACTATGCTTTTATGATCAGAGAAGACGGTGAAACAGGTTACTTCAGCTCTAACAGAGACAGCTTAAATGATGATGTCTATGAATTCAAGTACATGTTTCCAGACTTTGACGGATGTAGAGAGAACTTTAAACCTTTCATGTGCTACATGATAGAAGAAACTAACATTACCTACATAGATACACTGCCACTTGCATACATCTGGGAATTCGGTGATGGCACTACTGCTAATGGATTTCGAAATGAGCATTGCTACGCAGATACAGGACTTTATAAAATAAACTTAAACATTATAGATACTTTAACAGGAGTAACATATGCTAGTATTAGTAATATGGAGCTTCTAATAGAGCAACCTAACCAACCATATATAACATCTCCGGACACTCTGATAATGAATGAAGAAGCACTGTTTTCTTCTAGAGAATCTACTTTTGATGGATTCGAGGTATCAGAGTGGTTCTGGGATATGGGGTCTGAAAAAAGCCTGAGAGGAGAGGAGGTTGTTTATGCATTTAATAAACCTGGTTATTATCAAATAGAATTAGGTGCGCTAGGTTTTCCTGATGAAAGCGGCTTACAGCAGAGATCCTGCGTATATAAAACGGTGCTAGTAGTAGAAAATGAATTGGAACTGGAAATACTCAGAGAGCTAACAAAAGAGCAAAGGCTAGAACAACTAGCAGCGGCTAAAGAGAAAGAAGTAACTCTAGCGTATGAATACTTACAAGAGGAAGTGGTAGATGGGAATAACCCTGAAGAGGCCATGTTAGAAGAAAAAGCAGAATCTACCTATTATGTAGAAGTAGCAGAATCTGAAGAGCGTATAGAATTGGAAGATCCATTCTTCGATAAACTTCAGTATGAAATTACAGAACGCTTAAAAGATGATAGTACCTATGTGTATTCTGTAGGAAAGGCTAATGAAGTATTCGCCTTATGGGATATGTATAAAGAAGTATTAGACAGTGGTTACTACAGCGCTATAGTAAAGCAAAAAAGGTTAAGTACGTTCGAAGAAGAAACGGAACAGGTAGGATTTGCCATTCCTGAAGATGAGAGAAAGGAATGGAACAGAACCATTACCAAATTTGCTAATATCCAATTCGATAAGAATAGCTCATATGTGAGCAAAGACTGCTATTCTAGTTTAGATTACATAGCTGTAATAATGGATATAGAAAAAGAATTCGTCTTATCTATAGACGCTTACACTGATGACTCCGGAAATGCAGACCATAATCTAGAGCTGAGTATACGAAGGGCAGATAACGTAAAGAAGTATTTAATAAGAAAAGGTGTGCCTCAGGAAAGGCTAGTTTCAAAGGGACACGGAGAGGCCGAACCAATTTCTTCTAATAAAACGGAACAAGGAAGGGCAATTAACCGTAGAGTAGAATTCGAATTAGAAACTGTTTTATTTAAACTTCAGATCGAATGATACGATTATTCACCCTTTTCAGTATTACTCTAGCTTTAATAGCTAGCTCAAGTAACTCCTATGGACAAGCCGTTCCAGCTAAAGATGAAAACATTCCATTCTTAGTAACCTTCGGTAAGCAAGCTGACAAAGCCTGGGGTGATGATGATTTTTCTCAAACCTTCTTTTTTAAAGTTCCTGAAGACTTCAATAAACCTCTTTATTTCAGAGTGTTTGACCCTGAAACAAGTGGGATGTACGATGAAGAAAATACTGGGTTTAACTCAGCTACACGTTTCTCTTTATATGGAGGAACAGGATGCATTACAGATGAAGATGCCACTAAAACAGATCCGGTAGGAAACTTTAAAAGTGGAAACCTGTTAGACTCTAAAGTATTCGGGGCTAAATCTGATTACGATAACGACTGGTACACCTTTGGCCCATTTAACCCATCAGAAGGGGAACTCTCAAAAAAACATGGAGGTTACATTTTTAAAATGATAACTGAAGGTTTAAAAGGAGATGATGGAAACCTGTACAGGTATTTTATGTCTGTAGATCCTAATAAGAATATTCCTGTAGAAGACGGAAACGCTTTCTGCTACGAATACACTTTTAGACTCCATTCAGATCCTAGCCAGGTAAGTCATATTTATCCATATTTGGATGATAAGGTAATTTCTATAAAACAGTCGAATTTCGACTGGGATTCTGACGGATACATAACTCTTACCAGCAGAGAAACAAATGCAGATAATCTTCAGATTTCTGGAGATAATGAGTTCTCTAGAAGCGAATATTTTGTTAAAGATGGTGAGAGAGGACACAGTGTAGATATAGCCTTTAAAAAGCATCCTAAAGTCACGGTGAATAATAATAACGTAGTATTCTCAGTAACTAACCAGTATGGTGAACTATTACCATTCTTCGTAGTACCCATAGGTGGAGTACCAAGATATCAACCAAGGCCAAAATTCACAGCCACTGGCAGATAAGTACGCATAAAACTTACACCCTATTATCATGAAACAATTAAAGCTACTGATCCTACTTTTAGGATTGAGTTGGTCTTTTGGGGCCATAACTCAAACTTCTGCATTTAAAAATTACGGGGTTGAAGAGAATGTATCTTCATTCATATATAACACCATCCAAGATCAGGATGGTTTTCTTTATGTAGGCACAGGAGAAGGTCTGTTAAAATATGATGGACACACTTTTAAAGTTATCAATGAGACTAATGGTTTAGGAGGACAAATAGTATCTGCCTCTTTTATAGATTCTAAATCTAGATTATGGCTTGGCCATAGTAAAACAGGTAAGCTAACTATAATAGAAGGAGATGAGCTCGAACTTTTAGACATTTCAGAGTATATCGGAAATAAAGTAAACAGTATTTCAGAAGATTCCAATGGAAACATTTGGATAGCTTCTCAAAGTGAAGGCCTAGTAAGGTATTCTTCCACAGGTGAATTCACCATTTTCAAAGATGACTTTAAAGACTACTTAATACGGTGCATGAGCCAAACCTCGGAAAACACTTTGTTAGTAGGAACGAATGAAGGTGTTTTTTTAGTGGATACCAGCACAGATGTCCCTGTAATTACATTTATGGACGAAGGACCTTATACGAATGTGTATGACTTTGAAAAAGTTGGAAGTTCTATAGTAGTTTCTACTGAGGATGATGGACTTTACCTGATTACAGAAAAAAATGGTAAGTATAGCATAGAACAGTACTTCGATGAGTTTAATTTTTCAAGTTTTAAGATCACCGACATCGAAAAAGGCTCTGAAGGTGAAGTATATATCTCAGCAGGAGACAGATTATTTAGAGCTAAGTTAAATGATGGAAATAGTTTTAGCGTTGCAACGCTAAAAGATCTAAGTTCTGGAAACAGCTTAGGAACGAATAATATCATGTTTAGTTTTATGGACAGAGAAGGCCTGCTTTGGGTAGGTTCTTATGGAGATGGTTTGTACAAGCTGAAAGACAATTATTTTACATTTTTTGATGTGCCAGAATTGCCAGAAGTTTATGGGTTAAGTATAAATCAAGATACTATAATAGCTTCTGGTTATGGAGCTATAGTTAGTTATAGCGTGGCATCTAATTTAGAAACTTCAGTGAGCTTTAATGCTGAGCATGGAATACCTCAAGATTCTGTGCTAAGTGTGAAAAAAGATACGGATGGCACCATTTGGATAGGTACACTTTCTAATGGTTTATACTACAAAGAAAAAAGTTCAGATCAGTTCATTTCTTTTCATTTGGCAGATGATATCAATAGTAAAGAAGTATCATGCTTAGAAGTTACAGAACAAAAAATTTATGCGGGAACACGTTATGGATTATTCATTATAGACAAGACTTCTAAAGAATTTGAATGGTTGAATTCTCAGACACTAAATCACAATGTCATTAACGATTTGTATAAAGATAAAGAGGGTAAGATTTGGTTAAGCACACTTGGTCAAGACCTAATTTACTTTGAAAATGATAAGATAAATTTTAAAAAGATAAGTGAGAATAATGGAATGCTCATAGAGACTATAGGCGTTACAAAGGACTTAGAGGGAAATGTATGGATAGCTACAAGTACACAAGGAGTAGTAAAACTTCAAGAATATAATATTCAGTTCACAAAAAAGACTGGTCTTTTTTCTAGTGCTACTTACGGAATAACGTGCGATAAGAATGGAAAAATTTGGGTTGCTCACAGGGATGGGCTCTCCAAGATAGACCCTGAAACCAATAAGGTAGAGGTGTTTAACTATACCAATGGCATTACACAAGACTTTAACAATTCTATAGTTACGGATAGAGAAGAGAATATTTGGTTCGGTTCTAATGAGGGACTAGTGCTTTACTCTCCAGATTTAGACAGACTGAATAGCTCAGAACCAAAAGTAGTATTCACAAAACTTTTACTCACAGATGAACCAATGAGTGAAGACTCTGACTGGGAATTAGATTATGGTGAGTATAAAATTGAAATTGAGTTTATAGGTGTGAGTCTAGATGCTGCAGATCAAGTGCAGTATGAGTATTACTTGGAAGGTTTAGACGACTCATGGGGTGATCGTACCACACAAAGAAAAGTAACATTCAGTAAGCCTCCTCCAGGTAATTATACCTTTAAGGTAAGAGCCTATAATCAAGATGATTTTGGCGGAGAAACTGAAGCTCAACTCAGTATAAGTATTGATAACCCATTCTGGTTAAAGCCATGGTTTATTATTTCCTGCATAGTGCTCCTTGTGGTTACGGTTAGAACATTAATTTATTGGAGAGAAAAGCAGCTAAAAGAACGTCAGGAGTATCTAGAAGCTGAGTTAGACGCTAGGACTGAAGAAGTGGTAAATAAAAACCATGAGCTACAGGAAAAAAATAAAGACATTACAGACAGTATCAATTACGCCAAGCATATACAAAGCGCACTGATTCCTTCTAGTGAAGAACTAAAAAAGAGTCTCCCTAAATCATTTGTGTTTTTCAGACCTAGAGATATCGTAAGTGGAGATTTTTATTGGGTTAGAGATTTTGGAGAAAACGTAGTAGTGGTAGGAGCAGACTGCACAGGACACGGTGTGCCTGGAGCGTTTATATCCCTCATAGGAATGTCTGTGCTTAAAGAGATAAGTAACAGAAATTCAGTAACCAACCCAGCACAGGCGCTAAATCATCTGGAGATAGAAATAGAAAGCACCCTAAATAAGAATAAATCTTATGGTGTGAAAGATGGTATGGATTTAGGAATTATGGCTATAAATAAAACACATAGAAAACTCCAGTATTCAGGAGCGCGAAGACCACTAATTATTTTTAGAGGAGATGAGCACTTTATTTTAAACGGAGATAGACAAAGCATAGGTGGTTCTTATGAAGGTGAAGCATTAAAAGAGTTTTCTCTACAAGATTTCCAGTTAGAAAAGGGAGACAGACTTTACATTTGGAGTGACGGATATCCAGATCAGTTTGGAGGCCCTAGAGCGAAAAAGCTAAAACAAAAAGGGCTCATGGAAATACTCACCAAGATGCAGGATAAGGACATGGATACTCAGCATAACATAGTGAACGAAAGTTTCCTTACATGGAAAAATGGTTACGAGCAAGTAGACGATGTCTTGATGATAGGAATTGAAATAGAGTAACAGCCTTTAGCCGGAAGAATGACGGTCTAGTTTACTCTGCCCAGAAAAGGGTTTACTATTTTTTTAGT
This sequence comes from Flavobacteriales bacterium, assembly GCA_045104985.1. Classification (GTDB taxonomy): domain Bacteria; phylum Bacteroidota; class Bacteroidia; order Flavobacteriales_D; family Sanyastnellaceae; genus ASP10-05a. The sequence continues at coordinate 9,707 of JBGCDA010000010.1, forward strand.
TAAAGTTCTTGTATTCAAATATAACAGAGAACTGGGTGCCTTAAAATGAGGAGCTGCCCACTTAGTGCTGAGGGCCAGAATTAGAATTTCCAACCTACTCAGTAATAGGATTATTCCATGCCTTAATCTGATCCTCCTCAGTTATTCCCTCTAAAACCTCTACCCATAGACCATCAGAAAGGCCTAATTTAATGTCTTTACGTTCGTAGTTTTCATCTGGGGTTTGAACTTCTACATAGGGCTGGTTACCTTCATACTGCACTAAGCTCTCACTAATGGCCAGGACATCATCTCTGCGGTCTAGCACCACATCTGCATTGGCAGAGAAACCAGCTCTTATGAACTGATCTTCAGATAAGCTTACTGCTGCCTTTATTCCAAACTGTACTGCACCATTTTCTTCTATACCCTTCGGAGAAATATATTCTAAAATGGCTTTAAATTCTTCTCCCTCAATGGCTCCAATGGTTAAAATGAGTTCCATACCCTCTTTAAGCTGTTCTACCTCAGACTCATCTATTTTACCTTCAAATATCAGGTCATTCATATCGGCTAGAGAAGCTATGGTAGTTCCTTCATTAAATGTATTGGCCTCTATTACAGTGTTTCCCACCTTCACAGGAACTTCCAGAATCATTCCGCTTACTGTGGAGCGCACATCTGTGTTAGAGCCGCTTCTATTTCGCGTTGCAACGCCATTCTTCACAATCTGCAAATTATCCTGTGCTGCTCTAAGCTCCTGCTCTGCATTTAGTTTAGACAGCTCAAACGGCTGAAACTGAGCAGGGGCTATAACTCCTTTCTCTAATAATTTGGCATTTCTATCAAAGTCTAGCTCGGCATTTTTCAGTGCTATTCTAGCTCTATCTATTCTATTTTCTGCCGAGTTTAAGTTGGCCATGTTAGGCACTACTTTTACTATGGCCAGCACATCACCTTCTTTTATGGTTTGCCCAGCCTCTACTCTAAGCTCACTGATGATACCAGAAATCTGAGGCTTGATCTGTACCTCATCTCTAGGCACCACAGACCCAGTGGCTACAGATTTGTTCACTATGGTTTTAGTTTGAGCTTGTTCCATGTTATACTTCACGGGAGCTTCTTGTTCTTTATCCCATAAAAAATAAATGCTAGCCGCACCTAAAATGAGAATTACTGCAATGATAATAACGAGGGGAGTAAAACAGCCTTTTTTCATGTGTTTATTCTTTTCTTAATGCGTCTATAGGTTTCACTTTTACAGCTGAAAATGCAGGGAGTAGCCCAGTGAACACTCCAGCTATAATCAGAATAATAAATGCGCCAAATACTGTGTTAAATGACACCGTAGGATTTTTAAAACTTCCTGTATCTCCCATGGTAGACATGAAAGAATTCAGCAACTCTACCACTACCACCCCGAAGGCTATGCCCAGCATTCCTGCCAGTATAGTTATGAGTAAAGTCTCAGATATAATTTGGGTAATAATTACTTTAGGCGTAGCACCTAGTGCTCTTCTTATGCCTATTTCTTTAGTGCGCTCTGTAACAGAAACTAGCATAATGTTTCCGATGCCTATTATTCCAGCAAAAAGCACGAGTAAACCTACTATGAATGAGATGCCACTAATGGCAGAAAATACTTGGTTCACTTCTTCTAATTCTTCTGCCATATTCCAGCTTCCGAAGGCGCGCTGGTCATCAGGGTGCACACTCTTTCTCATTTTAAGTTGAGACTTAATGGTTTCCTGCAGGGCTTCTATGGAATACCCATCTTTAGCCTTCACATTAAACCAACCTATGTTTTTACCAGAGTTAAATATTTTTTGGAAGGTAGTTATTGGCATGAACACACTTTCGTCCTCTTCGGTAGAGTCCTCGCCATCTTTCATAGAAGCCGTTACACCTACTACTTTTAAATTCACACCATTTACCGTAATGTATTCGCCTAAAGGGCTCTGATCCTTCCCAAAGAGTGTGGCTTTTACTTTTCTTCCTATGGCGCAGACTTTACGTTCTTCCTCCATATCTCCAGTATTCAGAAATCTGCCTCCTAGAATTCTCATGGGCATTATTTTAATAATGCCAGGCGTTTCTCCGTAAATACTAAAAGACCCCGTTTTACTTTTATAGGTGGCATTATTACCTCCCTGCCATCCTCCAGCTTGGTTTCTAGGAGAGAGCACATCTATATTCGGATTGTTTTCTTCCAGATATTTCATATCGTCCATATCTAGTCTGAACCAGCGTCCTTTTTTAAACCCTTTATAAGGAATGGAGGTTCTCATGCTCCAGATGCCACCGCTATTAGCAGCACGGTTTCCCATATCTGCTTTTACTCCATTCTCAAGCCCTGTAGATGCCGCCATCATAATAACCAGCATAAAAATTCCCCAGCCCACACCTATCATTGATAAAATGGTTCTTAGCGGGTTCTTCACTAGCACAGATAATATTTCCTTCAGCGTATCTCTATCCATTATTCATCTCTGAGTGCTACTATGGGTCTGAGTTTGGCAGCTCTTATAGATGGTACTAATCCAGCTATGATTCCGCTAAATATGAGAATGCCTAAAGCCAGCATAGCGGTGTTAAAATCTACCGCAGGGTTTTTAAAGAATTCCATGTCTTCTCCAGAAAAATTAGCGACCACTTCTAGAATAACTACCCCGAAAATGAGTCCTATAAATCCTGAAAGCACCGTAATAAGCAGACTTTCTTGAAGAATGAGCCCCACTATTTTTCGTGGAGTGGCACCCAGCGCTTTTCTTATGCCTAACTCTCGTGTACGCTCTTTAACCACTATGCTCATAATGTTAGAAATGCCTATTACTCCAGATATTAGAGTCATTAACCCTATTACCAGAACGAAGAGCTTAATGCCCAAAAGCACATTGGTATACTCGGCATTTTCTACATTGAAGTTATTCATGTAGATGGCATTTTCATCCTTAGGGTGTACCTTATATTTTACTTGAAGATCGTTTAACGCTTTTTCTTCCAGCTCTATGGTTTCATCCAGTGCCATTTCTCCTGTGCTGAATAAAAACTCATTGATCTTATCTGTAGCAGAGAAGAGCTTATGGTAAGTTTGAATAGGAATGTAGCACTTACGGTTATTCCATCTGCTTTCTCCACGTTTAAACACACCTATAATAGTAAATTGTATTCCGCCTACCATTATTCTCTGGCCCAGTACAGGCGCACTTTTACAAAGGTCTCTATGCACATCTTTACCCAGAACTATTACCTTTCTTTCCTCTAGCTCATCTCCTTTGTTTAGAAATCTACCATCCAGAATTTCTAGTTTGGCTAGGTCTAAATATGGAGCGTTAACTCCTGCCAGACTAAAATTATCCGACTCATTTCCCCACACCATTCTCATTCCCCACTGCTGTTCTATGGCGCTGCCAGTAGGCACATCTTCATTCTCGCGAGCAATTTTATCGTAGTCTTTATCCGTAAAACGAATTCTTCTATTTGGTAAGGTTCCTTGGTATGCCATAGAGGTTCTGCCTCCATCTATAGAAAGGCTATTTATGGCTATCTTATTAAACATTTGCGAGACACCATTACCCAGCCCAGTAGAAAGCCCTAGAAGCACTATCATAATAAAAATACCCACAGCCATGCTAATTCCAGTAAGAATATACCTCAGCGGATTCTTAAGAATGGTCTGCAATATTTCTATCCAAGTGTCTCTCTTTAACATCAGGCAGAAATTATTTTACCATCCTTTAATCGAATAATACGTTCAGTTTCAGCGGCTATTTCATTTTCGTGAGTCACTATAATTACCGTTTTCCCAGTTGCATTCACACTTTTTAAAAGGTCCATAACCTCTATAGAAGTTACTGAATCTAAGGCTCCTGTAGGCTCATCTGCGAGTATCACTTTAGGGTCTGCTATAAGTGCTCTGGCTATGGCCACACGTTGTTTTTGTCCACCGCTCATCTCGCTAGGCAGGTGCTCCGCCCAGTCTAGTAATCCTACTTCTTCTAAGCGTTGCAATGCTAATTTCTTCCTCTTATTCCGATTTACTTTCTGGTAATAAAGTGGTAGAGATACATTTTCCCAAGCCGTTTTAAAGTTGATGAGATTAAACGATTGGAATACGAAACCCAAAAAGATACTGCGGTATTCTGCTGCCTTTTTTTCGTTAAGGTTTTTAATGAGTTTATTATCTAAATGGTAGCTGCCTTCATCATAATTATCAAGCATGCCTAGAATGTTTAGTAACGTGGACTTACCACTTCCAGAACTTCCCATTATAGAAACCAGTTCTCCATCTTTAATCTCTAAGTCTATCCCTTTCAAAACTTTAAGAGCGTTTCCTCCCACGCTATAGGATTTCTGTATGTTTTCGAGTTTGATCAACTGAGCGGTTGGTTTCTTAAGGGTTTTTTATGTGACTGCCTGATTCACCAAGAGCTTTTCAGGTAAGTGACAAATGTAAGTGCTAGCCATGGCAACGCTATATCATAGAAATGGAAAAATTGTTAACCGAAGGGTTATGTCATTATTCTGAGCTGGCTTTAGGATTTGTTAACCTTGGAGTGGTTTGGTGGTGACGTGAAAAAGTTGATAAGGTTATATCCCCAAACTTCCAACCTCTAACTCAAATCCCTTCTTCACAAGTTTTCACAAAAGGAATTTATCAAAAAACCTACTTTTGTGCCACCAAAAAAATCAAAATGAAAACCAATTTAGCTTTAGCTCTGCTCGGGTTCCTATGTTCGTGGACGGTGAGTTACGGGCAGATTTCTGCTGTGGAATACACAGAGTTTACCCTAGATAACGGACTTCATGTTATTTTACATGAAGACCATTCTACGCCAGTAGTGGCAGTAACTGTAATGTATCATGTAGGTTCTAAAAACGAAGATCCTAACAGAACAGGAATGGCGCATTTCTTTGAGCACCTATTATTTGAAGGGTCTGAAAACATTAAGAGAGGGGAGTTTGATAGATATATAGAAAATGCCGGAGGAACGTTAAATGCAAATACATCTAACGACAGAACATTCTACTACGAGATTTTACCTTCTAATCAGCTAGAGTTAGGAATGTGGTTAGAGAGTGAACGTATGCTTCATGCTAAAATAGAGCAGGAGGGTATAGATACTCAAAATGAAGTGGTGAAGGAAGAGAAAAGATTAAGAATGGACAATCAGCCATACGGAAAACTTCTTTCAGAAACTATGGGGCATTCATTCGAAGTACATCCATATAAATGGCCAGTAATAGGAAGTATGGAGCACCTAGACGCTGCCACACATGCAGACTTTATGGATTTCTACAAAACGTTTTATGTGCCAGAAAATGCAGTACTTTCTATAGCTGGAGATCTTAATCCAGATGAAACTAAAAAATTAATCAAAAAGTATTTTTCTACTATTCCTAGAGGGACTAAAGAAGTGCCTAGACCTACAGAAATGGAGCCTAAGAAAACGGCTGAGGTTAGAGATACCATTTGGGGGAAAGATCAGTTACCTGCGGTGGTAATGTCTTACCACATTCCTGCTCAAGGAACTGATGAGTATTACGCAGTAGATATGCTTAACCAAGTGTTAAGCGATGGACAAAGTTCTAGACTAAACAAAGCGGTGGTAGATGAGAAGCAATTAGCCATTTTCGCTGGAGCTTTTTCTTTTGGGACAGAAGATCCAGGAATCACACTTGGATTTGCAGTGGCTAACATGGGCGTAGAACCTAACGAAGTGGAAGATGCTATGAATCTAGAAATAGAAAAGCTTAAAACAGAATTGATCTCAGAAAGAGAGTTCCAGAAACTGAGAAATCAAATAGAATCTCAGTTTGTTCAGAGTAACAGCTCCATGGCTGGTATAGCAGAGTCACTGGCTAATTACCATATCTATTTTGGAGATGCAGCTTTAATAAATACAGAAATAGATAAATACCTAGCAGTAACTAGAGAGGATATAATGGCTGCGGCTAAAAAGTACTACACTAAAGAAAATAGAGCTGTGCTGTACTTCATGTACGATGAAAACTACGGAGCGGAGCAATAAGCATTTACCGATAAACGAATTAAGAAAATGAAAACGTTAAAATATATAGCAATTTTAAGTATCGGTTTAATGGCAGCTTGCTCGCCTATGGGTAAACTAGACCGATCTGTAGCTCCTTCACCAGCGGCAGCTCCTACTATTCAAATACCTCCTTATCAAAGTTTCACCTTAGATAATGGTTTACAAGTGATAGTAGTAGAAAATCATAAATTACCTAGTGTGTCGTATCAACTATCGGCAGATATAGATGTAATAGTAGAAGGAGATAAAGCAGGTATGTCGAGCATGGCTGGTGACCTCTTAAGAAAAGGAACCACTTCTAAATCTAAGGCAGAAATAGATGAATCTATGGATTTTATAGGAGCATCATTTAGCACGAGTTCTACTGGAATGTTCGGTAGAAGTCTGACAAAACATAGCAGTGAGTTACTTTCTACAATGAGCGATGTGTTAATGAATCCTACGTTTCCGCAGGAAGAGTTAGACAAGGCCAAGACTCAAACCTTAAGTGGATTAGTTTCTGGTAAAACAGATCCAGGAAGCATGATGTCTAACATTAGAGGAATAGTGAATTATGGCATAGAACATCCTTATGGTGAGGTGGTTACTGAAAAAACAGTGGAGAGCATTAGCAGAGCTGATTTAGTGAACTTTTACGAATCTCATTGGAAGCCAAACCACAGTTACTTAGTAGTGGTAGGAGATATAACTCTAGAAGAGGCTAAGTCCAATGCACAGAAATACTTTGGTGCGTGGCAAAAAGGAGATCTCCCAAACCCAAGTTTTAAGGCGCATGCTGCTCCCGCAGGAAATAATGTAGTTTTTGTTCCGCTTAAAGATGCGGTTCAAAGCACAATTAGCGTGACCTACCCTGTAGATTTAAAGCCAGGATCTTCTGATGCTTTAGCGGCTAGAGTAATGAACACCATTTTAGGTGGAGGTGTATTCTCTGGTAGATTAATGCAAAACCTAAGAGAGGACAAAGGATTTACTTACGGTTCTAGAAGTAGCTTGAGTTCAGATAGAGTAGTAGGCTCATTTAACGCCAGCGCAGCAGTTAGAAACGAAGTAACAGACAGTTCGGTAACAGAAATTCTTTATGAATTAGACCGTATGATTACTGAGCCAGTAAATGATTCTATTCTTTCTTTCGTGAAGAATTCTATGGCAGGTGGGTTTGCTAGATCATTAGAGAATCCTAGAACGATAGCTAGATTCGCGCTGAACACATTTAAGTATGACCTTCCTAAAGATTATTATAATACTTATTTGCAACGCTTAGAAGCTTTAACAGTGGCAGACGTAACCGCTGCAGCTCAGAAATACATTAAGCCATCTAACGCTAATATTATAGTGGTAGGAAATAAAGACGAATCTGAGAAATTAGCCAAGTTCAGTGCTTCAGGAGAGGTAGCCATGTTAGACCAGTATGGAAACGAGTGGAAAGACATGGAGCCAGCACCAGCAGGAGTAACAGCAGAGAGTGTGTTAGAGGATTTTGCCGATGCTCTAGGCGGAACAGAGGCTTTGGCTAAGATAGAAACACTTCAGCAGTTAGGTAGCATGAATACCATGGGAATGGATATAGCCCTAGACACGAAGTTAGAAGTAGGAAAAAAGTTCAGTATGGTAATGGGCACAGCACCTCAGATTTTTTATGAGGTAGTGTATGACGGTGAGCAAGCTTCTATGAAGCAAATGGGGCAGCCACTTCCTGTAGATGAGGCTACATTAAACTCTTTCAGTTCTCAGACGTATGCGTTCCCAGAATTGGCTTATGCTGATTTAGGATACACTACTGTATTAGAAGGGGTAGTAGATTTAGACGGTGAGCGTGCTTATGTGCTAAGCGTAACTGATAAGGATGGTGCTAAGTCTACAGAGTATTATGCTGTAGAATCTGGATTAAAATTAAAAGAGGAAAAAACTCAGGAGGTTCCTGGAATGGGAGAGATGACTTCTGCCACTATCTACAAAACTTATATGGAACAAGATGGCGTGAAATTCCCATCAGAAATGAGCCAGATAGAAGGACCTCAGCAAATGGAAGTGAAGGTGACAGAGATAAAGATCAACCCTAAGTTTAAAAAGAACGAGTTTAAGGTGAACTAAGCTCGACTCGATAATTACAGAATTAAATGGCTACCAGTTTGGTGGCCATTTTTTTTGATGATTGGTTACAGAAATATTCAAGAACCACAAGTATTAATACAGATACTTAACATTTTCATAACGCACATATTTGTTTCAACGTTAGGTAATTACTAAATTACAACTCAATTAAACCCTTAACCCTATCATGAAAACACCTCTCAAACACCTCTCAAACACCTCTCAAATACCTCTCAAACACTTCTCAAACACTTCTCAAACACCTCTCAAACACCTCTCACGCACCTCTAAGCTAGCCGCTATGTGTTTGCTTGTATTCCTTTCTAATAATTTATATGCTCAATTCACCTCCCAAGCCTTTTTTGAAGGTTATGGCACTAGAGGTTTGCAAGAAATGTTTTATAAGAGCTCGGTCATCCAAAGTAGTAATGGCTACACTTATATGTGTGGAGCCAGCATAAATACAAGTGGTGACTACGACATGCTGCTTACCAAATTTGATTCACAGCAACAGGAAGTATGGTCTGTAACTTATGCAGGTTTAGCTGGTGGAGATGACTATGCCGCAGACTTAGTAGAAGATGCCAATGGAAATATCATCATTACAGGGACTGAGTATATCAGTGCCACTAACTATGATGCTATTACCATAAAATATAACAGCCAAGGAGTGCAGCAGTGGGTAAAAACTTACGATGGTACAGCCGGGTTGTTTGATGGTGGAGTAGCCATAGCTTTAGATGCAGTAGATAATGTCTACATCTGCGGAGGTACCTATGGAATATCAAGCCTAAGCGATTTTTTAGTAATTAAATACACTAATGGTGGCGCACAGCAGTGGATCACCACATGGAATGGCACAAATAGTTTAGAAGATGTAGCTGCTCGTTTAGAGATAAAAGGAGCCTCTATTTCTGCTGTAGGTGCATCTCAAACCACACAGAACAAGTGGAAAATGGCCAGTATAAAGATGAGCATCAATTCGGGAAGTATAGGTGCCACAGTAGTTTCTGGTGGAGATGCTTCAGGCATAGATAAGGTGGCAGATGTAGTTATAGACGATGCTGACAATACTTACTTAGTAGGAGCGGTAAAAAACAATGGTACTGGATACGACCTAAGGGTGATCAAGCTGGACCCGAATTATAGCATTATTTGGGAGCAAGATTATGACGGAGGGTCTAATTTAGATGACGAAGGACTAAGCCTAAAACTCACCTCTACTAACGATGTAGTGGTTTGTGGATTTGTGAATGAAACTGGAGAAGGAAAAAATTTCCTCACCCGAAAATATTCTAACGCGAATGGTGCATTATTATGGTCACAAACGTATGATAATGAGGGTGGAGATGATGAGGCCGTTTCGGTAAAAATCACAGATACCGATGATGTCATTGTGTTTGGTTCTACCTATCAAGTTGGAAATCTAGATTTTGCGTTGCAAAGCTTAAAAGGCACCAACGGAAGCTTCAGATGGGAAACCACATGGAATGGAGATAGCAATGCTGATGATATTCCCTCAGAATTAGCCATAGATGGAGATGATATTTATGCCGCAGGCCAAAGTTATGATAGTGATGGATTGTACCAATATGTCATTACCAAATGGAATGTGAAGGAATATGCAGCCACTAAGCCAGATGGAAGGAAAACACCTAATGGGTTTATTGAGAACAGGGGGCAACTGCAGAATAATGATGGTTCTGCTAATACTGAAGTAGAATACTACATGCCAAGCCAGTGGCCAGGTACTTATGTGACTGATAATAAAGTATCTTACGTATGGTCTAGAAGAGACACTATAGGCCCAGACACTACCACATACCACAGAATAGACATGGCATTTAAAAAAGGCAACACATCAGCCAAAGTCTATCCTACAGAAAAATTAGACCATTATACCAACATTTATTTAGGTTACTTGCCTAGCAAACTAGAGAGAACCGCGCACTACTCCAGTATCACTAAAATAGAAGCGTATACCAATACTGATATTATTTACACCAGCCACTCACAAGGCTACAGGCACCACATAGTGGCCAAGCAGGGGGCACCCACGGCAGATTTTGAAATGGAGTATGATGGGTATGATTCCATGACTTTAGATTCTAGTGGTAACTTAGTATTTGGAACCACCTTTGGAGACCACGTGCAGTCTAAAGCTAAAGTGTACAACATGAACCCTGCTACAGGCGAGTTATATGCACTAGCTTGGCAGCCAGATTATGTCATTACAGGAGATAAAGTAAGTTTCAGTTTTCCACAGACATGGACAGGAACGTTGGTTATAGAGATAGAGAAAGAGCAAGCTATGGCCGCTGGTGGAGGTGGTCTTGTTGATCCTGGGAATATCGATTGGAGTACTTTTTATGGGAATGAGGGAAATGAACAAATTAATGACTCTGATGCTGCATTAGGGTTCTTTTATACCGCTGGACAAGGCGATGTTGAACAGTTTCCTCTTTTTGCGGGATCTTCTAACCAAAACGTTTTTTGTAATGGCTGTGGAGGTGTCAAATACGGTACAATACAATGTTTTAGGAATAGTGACTGTAATAATAGATACTCTATTGTTTTGGGGGGTAATTTAATAGATGACATTAGAAATATCGTGGCAAGAGACGATGGTGAAATTTTTGTGTATGGAGATGGCAGTACTTCTTTTGGTGACGCTGAGTTTTATACAACCTCATATCTGAATAGATATGTTTTAGAAGACGCGCCACAGGAAAATGCTTCTGGTTACACTTTTATATCTAGTTTTCTTGGTCCAACTGGAGTAATTAGATGGAGCACTTATATGACCTCAAGAAACTTACATTTAAACCTGACAGCTCCAAATTATCCCTTAGTATTTAGTAATGATGATGAATTATACATGTGTGGATCAGGAACCAATACTTTTTCAGATGATCTTAGTGTTTTTGGAGCATTTAATTGGAGTCCTCCTGCCTCTGAGCCCTTGGTTGGTTTTGTTTTTAGATTTAATGAAGAATTTGAATTAGTATGGTCTACCGAATTTGGAGGTGGTTGTGTGGTTAAAGACGCCACATTTACGGAAGCTAAGGACATTGTTATAACAGGTACTAGAAGTGCAAATAGTATTGCTTTATTTGATGAATTTGAGACTGATGGACAAGAAACATTCTCATATGGTGGGGGAGACGATGGCTTTTTAATTGCTTTCGATGCAGTAAATGAGCTAGATTGGTACACCTGGCTTGGTGGTAGTGGTGAAGATAATTGTTATGCCATAGATTCCAAAGGTAATACGATTTATGTTGGTGGTCAAACAAGTAGTTCTAACTTTCCTTTTGAACAACCAGCTATTATCGGGCAGTATTTCTTTCAAAATTCACCAAGTAATGATGCCTTTATAGCCCAATTTGATGAAGACCAACTGGTATGGTCTACTCTTTTAGGTAATGATGGGAGTAGCAGTCTTCAGGATATTAAGGCATTAGACAATGAAGAGCTATATTTATACGGTATTACTAATTCTCCTAATTTTCCTGTTTATCCTTTACAAGATGCATATAATGAGAGTCAAATAAATATGGGTTTGAACACAGGAAATGTCGATGCTTTTTTATGGCGCTTTGGAAATAAGTACCCTGAATGGAGCACGTATGTTGGAGGAAATGAAGGAGAAAATGCCGCCAGTTTAACGATATCAGAAGATAATTATTTATTTCTCTCATCCCTCTCAAGATCAGATGTTGCTTTTCCTTGGTGGGAATTTAATACCGAAAGTTTAGCAGATCATTTTGATAATCAACTACAAACTGAAGTTACCAATAATGACATGTACATTACTAGATTTGATTTGAACCTATTAGCACTTCAGGTTAGTGAAGTAGCTCATGATGATTCAAATACCTTGAGTATTTTCCCAAATCCATCCACAAGTTTGATTCAAATTTCCATTCCTCAAAATGAAAAATTCCAAACCGCTGAAATTTATGATAGCCAAGGTAAATTAGTTTTAAATATTGAAAAAAGTTTGAATAATATTTCTTTTCTGGATTTAAATATTTCTAGTTTAGAAAATAGGGCTTACAATATTATTATGACTACTAAGAGCAATAGATATATGGGTAGATTTGTAAAACTTGGTTCATGAGAATTATAATTTCGATAATATTCATTTCTCAGATAAGTGTATTGAACTCACAAGACTGGGAGCTAGTATCTGAGGAGTTTGATGCTAGTAGAAAATTATTATATCACGATCCAGTTAGTGATCACCTCTTTATTGGAGGTAGTTATGGGTATTTGGGCCCAGATCACGTAGGAGGTATAGTAAGCTATGATGGATTCCAATTTCATCAATACGGTTGTGCATATGATTGTGAAGAACCATTTAATGGCTCTGTAAATGGAACAATAGGTATGACCTCCTTTAGAGATACCCTTTATTTAAATGGGATTCGTTTGACCGGACAAGCTTGGGATTCTTTGTTTAATCAAATTCCAAATACAAAAGGTGTTATTCGTTACGCTGGCAATGAATTTTCAGCTCTTGATGTTTCGTTTGAGAATAACAATAACATCACTAACAATATGAATGTGTTTAATGTGGACGACACTCTTTATGTCACAGCAGATCACTTAGGAAATGTTGCTGGATTTGAAGGGTTTGGTGCTGCCAAGTATGACGGATTTGAATGGAGCCCGTTCTATATACCTAGTTGTGGAGATTTTATAGCAGTGACAGATCTGGTAAAGTATCAAAGTACTTTGTACATAAGTGGTGAGTTTTATAGCTGTGAAGGCATAATTGCAAATGATATAATGAGTTGGAATGGTGAAGAATGGCAAGTTTTGGGAACAGCCGTTTTCTCAAGTGTGGCAGCTGCCATTACTAACATGGAAATTTATCAAGATGAACTCTATGTGAGTGGTCCTTTTTTCAGGACTTCTGGAAATGAAGGAGAGTGCATTATGAAATGGAATGGAGAAGAATGGAGTGATTTGGGTTCTGGTCTAACTGCTAATGGTCTTAATATAATTGAAGATATGGTCATAGTGAACGATGAACTATACATTTCAGGAAGATTTGAAGAAGTAGGAGGTATTCCAGCTCATAATTTAGCCAAGTGGGACGGTAATCAATGGTGCGCAATTTCTCATGATTTCACCAATACTTACATAACATCAGTTGGTGTATATCAAGATGAATTCTACGTTTATGCCAGTACAGAAGACTACTCAAATCGCCTCTGGAAATGGACAGGCACTGCCACCACCTGCAGTGAAGAGTTCAATAGTATCAGTGAACAAAATAAACCATCAAGTCTCACCCTCTACCCAAACCCAGCCTCAGACCTACTCACCATTACCCTGCCTAAACAGCTCCACGGCTTAGGCACCATTTCCATTACAGACGGTTTAGGCAGAACAGTAGAAGAGTTCAATCAAGAAATAGAGGCTGGCAGTCAAATGACCATTGCCACGCTAAATCTACCCAAAGGCTTATACACCTTAAAATTCAGGCATGAAGAAGGAGTTTATGCTGCTCGGTTTGTGAAGGAATAATGAAGCTAAGGAGAACCATAGCGATCTTAGCCTTCTCATTGAGCTCAGTTTTCTGCCAAGCTCAAGACTGGGAAATGGTTTCTGAGGAGTTTAGCCAAGTAGTGCAGCGCCTATATCATGATCCTGCAAGTGATCTCTTCTTTATAACAGGAGCATTTGGCTACTTAGGAAATGAACAAGTAGGAGGAATCGTAACTTATAATGGTGAGGAGTATACCAGTTATGGTTGTGGTTATGATTGTAATGAACCATTTAGCGACTATGTGTTGGGTCCACGTACACCCATTTGTACTTTAAGAGATACTCTATATATGAGTGGGATTCAGGTGACTAATACTTTCTACATTGATACTCTTTTTAATAATATACCTGATACTAGGGGGGTAATGCGCTATGCTAATGGTGAATTCAGTTCTATGGATGTGTCATTCCAGAACAATGAACTTGGTTCTAACATCATGACACAATACGTAATTGAGGATAGCCTTTACGTTTTTGCTAATCATCGTGGATTAATAGCAGACTTTGAGGGGTTTGGCGGTGCAGCCTACAAAAATTATGAATGGGTTCCGTTTGAACAACCAGGGTGCGGGGAAGAGTCAGCTGTTGCTGGTATTTTATCTTATAATGATGAATTGTATATAATTGGTTCGTTTGCTTCCTGTCCAGGAGAAGCACCTATGAATGAAATTTTAAAATGGAATGGGGAGGAATGGATTATAGTAGGTCCACCTCTAGTATCGCCATATTCTGGAGCAGCTCGGCAGATGTTAAAATACCAAGAGGAATTATATGTTAGGGGACCTTTTTTTCGATCAAATGGAAACGCTGGTGAATGCATCATGAAATGGAACGGAGAAGAATGGAGTGATTTGGGAACAGGATTAGGAGCTTTTGGATTAAACAACGTGAATAATATGGTCATTATGAATAGTGAGCTATATGTTTCAGGAAGATTTGAGGAGGTTGGAGGCATTCCAGCCCATAATTTAGCAAAGTGGGACGGTAACCAATGGTGTGCTTTAGAGCATGACTTTACCAATACTTATATTAGAACCATAGGTGTATATCAGAATGAACTTTACGTCTATGCCAGCACAGAAGAATATTCAAGAAGACTCTGGAAATGGACTGGCACTGCAGAGACCTGCAGTGAAGAGTTCAATAGTATCAGTGAACAAAATAAACCATCAAGTCTCACCCTCTACCCAAACCCAGCATCAGACCTACTCACCATTACCCTGCCTAAACAGCTCCACGGCTCAGGCACCATATCCATTACAGACGGTTTAGGAAGAACAGTAGAGGAGTTTACAGAAGAAATACAAGCAGGCAGTCAAATAACCATTGCCACGCTAAATCTACCCATAGGTTTATACACTTTAAAATTCAGGCATGAAGAAGGCGTTTATGCTGCTAGGTTTGTGAAGGAATAATGAAGCTAAGGAGAACCATAGCGATCTTAGCCTTCTCATTGAGCTCAGTTTTCTGCCAAGCTCAAGACTGGGAAATGGTTTCTGAGGAGTTTAGCCAAGCTGTAAACCAACTCTTTCATGATCCTGGAAGTGACCTCTTTTTCATAGGAGGGGCTTTCGGTTACTTAGGCGATGAACATGTAGGAGGGATAGTGAGCTATGACGGAGAAGAGTATTATACGTATGGTTGTGGATATGACTGTAGTGAACCATTTACTGATATAGTATCTGGGGCATTTAGTGCAATGTGTTCTTTGAGAGATACTCTTTATTTAAAAGGCATAAGTACGACTAGTATTTTTTCCATTGATTCCATGTTTAATAACACGCCTAATACACTGGTAGTCATGCGTTTCGTGAACGATGAATTTAGTTCAATGGATATTTCTTTTGAAAACAATGAATTGAGTTCAAATATAATGTCAACTTATTCAATAGATGAGGATCTTTATGTGTTTGCTACTCATAGCGGTACTGTAGCGGGTTTTGAAGGCTTTGGTGGAGCTAAATACAGTGGTTTCGAATGGACACCTTATGAAGTACCTGGGTGTGAAGAACTATCGGGTGTTGGGGGCTTGATTAACTATGAAGATCATTTATATATATGTGGTTCATTTGTCAGTTGTCCTGGTGAACAACCTGTTAATGATATTATGAGATGGAATGGAGAAGAGTGGAGTGATTTGGGAACAGGATTAGGAGTTTTTGGATTAAACAACGTGAATGATATGGTCATTATGAATAGTGAGCTATATGTTTCAGGAAGATTTGAGGAGGTTGGAGGCATTCCAGCCCATAATTTAGCCAAGTGGGACGGAAACCAATGGTGTGCTATAGAGCACGACTTTACCAATACTTATATTAGAACCATAGGTGTATATCAGAATGAACTTTACGTCTATGCCAGCACAGAAGAATTCTCCAGCCGTCTATGGAAGTGGACAGGCACTGCAGAGACCTGCAGTGAAGAGTTCAATAGCATCAGTGAACAACGTGAACCAGAAAGTCTCACCCTCTACCCAAACCCAGCATCAGACCTACTCACCATTACCCTGCCTAAACAGTTCGATGGCTCAGGCACGATTTCCATTACAGACGGTTTAGGAAGAACAGTAGAGGAGTTTACAGAAGAAATACAAGCAGGCAGTCAAATAACCATTGCCACGCTAAATCTACCCATAGGTTTATACACTTTAAAATTCAGGCATGAAGAAGGAGTTTATGCTGCTAGGTTTGTGAAGGAATGAGCTAGATAGAAGGACCTCAGCAAATGGAAGTGAAGGTGACAGAGATAAAGATCAACCCTAAGTTTAAAAAGAACGAGTTTAAGGTGAACTAAGATCTAATGGTTTACAAAAGAATTAAATGGCTACCAGTTTGGTGGCCATTTTTTTAGGCCGTTGCCTGTTTACTCCTTTAGTTCAAGCCCTAGTTCTTTTCGCCAAGCGTTGGCCAAAGCTTTGGCTTGTTTGGAATAAGCGTCAAGAACAACTAGATTATTGTTGTACTGTAACAAGTAAAAGTTGGCTACTCTGTTTCTATAATCTTGGGTCTTCATGTATTGATAAAAACGTTCGTCAGAGTCTCCTAAAATCCAATCAGCAAACCAATCTTCTTCTTCCTTCCAATGAGTTAAATTACCTTTTATATCCTCTTGAATAGATTGATCTAAAAGCTGAAGCATTGGTAAAGCTTGACCATAAAACTGCTTAGTGGTTAGTATTAGAGAGTCTCTTTTATCTAAGATGTCGCTTTCTAAATTTTTTAGGAGGTTATATCCAGATTCATTAGGAGTGAAAGGAATCAATACAGATACTAGTCTACTGCAGTAGTCGCATTCCTTTAAATCTTCCAAGCTTAGAGAGTCTTCCATGATTTGAAAGTAGGTGTCCTCTATTGGGTCTAGTGCATCTAAAATTAATTTAATTTCGGCTGTGTCAGCCTCTAAGTCATTAATAACCTGTACAGCGATGTTATCTAGGCGCTTGCTTTTAACTCTTTCTACGTTCCAATTATTAATGGAAAGCGCTATAAGAATACCTATAACCACAAGTATAATCTCACCAAAGGCATACTTTAAGTATTCTCCAAGGGAGCCTGCTTCTATTAGTTTTTTCCGTCTTTTACGCAGTACTGAAAGCATGAATATTGGGGTTTAGTCCGAGAAATATACTCAATTCGCGGGATGAGCAAGTGAGGTTAACTTAAAAAAGAGACTTAGAGGAATTAGATCTGTCTAGTGCATTAACTTGAAACCTCTCCATTCTGTTAGAATATTCTGTTTATTGAACTTTTAGCTACTGGATTCTAGCACTAACTATTCTCACTAAAATACCTCCAAACGGCATTGCCCAAACTGGCACCTATTACTTTTTCTAGTTCGTGTTTTTGAGCTTCTTTAATGCGCTTTACAGATTTAAAATGCTTGAGCAGCTTAGCTTGAGTTTTAGTTCCTACTCCTGGAATAGCATCTAATGAGCTATTGAAGGCATTTTTGCTACGCCTATCTCTATGGTGAGATAAACTGAAACGGTGTGCCTCATTTCTAAGGTGCTGAATAAGCTTTAGACTTTCAGATTTTTTATTGATGTAAACAGGTAGCGTGTCTCCTGGAAAGTATATTTCTTCCAGTCGTTTGGCTATGCCTATCACTGCTAGTTTTCCGTAAGCTCCGCATTCTTTAAGCGCAGATATGGCAGAAGAAAGTTGGCCTTTTCCACCATCTATGATCACAAGTTGAGGAAGCGACTCACCTTCTCTTAAGAGTCTGGAATACCTTCTAAAAACCACCTCTCTCATGCTGGCGAAATCGTCTGGGCCTACCACCGTTTTAATGTTGAACTTTCTATAATCTGTTTTACTAGGCTTAGCATTTTTAAATACCACACAGGCACTAGCAGGGTTGGTTCCCTGAATGTTAGAATTATCAAAACACTCTATGTGCACTGGCAGGTCTGGCAGGTGAAGGTCTTTCTGAAGTGTGGTTAGAATCCTGTTTTGATGCTCCTCAGGATTAGTCAGTTCTACTTCTTTATGGCGGTCTTTTTTATAGTAAAGTGCATTTCTCATGCTGAGGTCTAGGAGCTTTTTCTTATCACCACGCTGGGGCACATGAATTTTTACATCAGGCAGTTTTAAGTCCAGTTCCATAGGGGAGTAGATGACATTAGAGGTGCTCTCAAACCTATTTCTAATTTCTATTATGGCAAATTCTAGTAGCTCCTGATCTGATTCTTCCAGACGTTTTTTGAGCTCAGTAGTTTGGGTTTGAATAATGGACCCGTTATTCACCTTCATGTAATTGACAAAACCAGACTTCATATCACTAGTAATGGTAAATACATCTACATTATGAATGTCTGGATTCACTATGGTGCTTTTAGCTTGGAAATGTTCTAGAATCTCTAAACGCTTTTTCACTTCTCCAGCTTCCTCAAATTTTAACTCAGAAGCCAGTTCATTCATAGCCAGTTTTAGGGTTTTATTTAAGTCTGCATAATTTCCCTTTAGAATCTGTCTAACACCTTCTATATTTTTAGTGTAGTGCTCCTCAGTTTCTTTTCCTACGCATGGGCCTAAGCAGTTTCCCATGTGGTATTCCAAACAGACTTTAAACTTTCCAGCTTCTACATTTTCCTTAGTAAGCGAGTATTTACAAGTTCTTATTTTGTACAGTTGTTTTATAAGTCCAAGTAGCGCTTTCATCCATTTTACATTGGCATAAGGGCCAAAGTATTCTGAGCCATCCTTAATCATAGTTCGAGTAGGAAATACTCTAGGGAAACGCTCTTTTTTAATGACTATCCACGGGTAGGTTTTGTCATCTTTAAGAGCTATGTTATATCTGGGCTGGTGCTTCTTAATCAGCGAGTTTTCTAGCAAAAGCGCATCCAGTTCTGTTTCTACCACAGTTACCTTAATGTCGTCTATCTTAGAAACTAGGAGCCTAGTTTTTCCATTTTCATACTTGTTTTTATTGAAGTAACTAGAGACTCTATTCTTAAGATTTTTAGCCTTCCCTACATAAATTATTTTACCGTCTTTATCCAGATGTTTATATACACCAGGATCGGAGGGAAGCCTAGAAAGTAACTGTTTAATATGCTCAGGAGTTTTCACTGAGGCCAAAGATAAGTAAGCAAGCAGTGATGTCTAAATACGATTGTTAAAAGTGAGATTAAAAACGTGCTTAAATATAAAAAGGGGCCTACCCAATGGTAGGACCCCCTTTCAGTCGACCAAAAAACTTGGTCTCCACCCTATATCATCTAACAATCAGTTTTTGCTGGTAATTGTAACCCGCAGAATCTACTTGAATCAAGTACATTCCTTTAGATAGTTTGTTATTGAAACTGTAAGTTTCAGAGATATGGGTATTGCTATAAATATTATTGGTCCAACTCATTACGCGTTTGCCTGCCGAGTTATAAACCGTTACATGTATTACGTTAGTTCCTTCAGGAAGGTTCTCTAAATCCAGAGAAAAATATTCTCCATTATTCGGATTAGGGTAAATAGTCATAGAAGGTTCACCTAAACCAAAGGCGTCTCCTACAGAATCCACCTGATCTATGATAAAACTACATGAGTTTCCTGGCAGGCTCCAAGCATCACCATACCTTACTCTAAGTCTTACAGATATGGTTTGGCCAAGCGGTAGTCCTAAATCTTCTCCTAAGGTGAGCACATTTACATAAGTGAATATGCTAAACTCAGAGTCTCCATGACTTAGCATCCACTCGAATTCTTCTGCTCCAGAATTAGGTTCAGCCTGTATTTCATTGCCTATAGTATGTATTTCTGCGTTGCAATCGGCATCTATAAGATCTATAGAAGCTGGATTTTCTAGCGTGGTTATGCTACATGTGCTGCCCCATTCTCCCCACTCATTGTCTTTTTGAACCTTTATCTTAACGTTCATAGTCTGTCCATAACTGATCTGAGTCAATTCAGAAAGTAAAAATGAATTGTTATTTCCTAAAGTATAGGCTTCTTCTAAAGTTACACCTGCCACATCCGAGAAATTCCATAAGTACATTTCTGCACCAGGCACTTCATTGCAAAGCAAAGACTCACTTAAGGTAAAACCAGATTTATTACAATCTGAAGCTATTAGCTGCGTAGTAGGCACCATCTCATCACAATCAAAAGGAATGGAAATGGCTTCCGTAGCCGTGCATCCAGAGTTATCTGTAACAGTAACCTCGTAAGTACCGAAAGCTACGCTACTTAAGTTCTGCCCGGTAGACTCATTAGACCAGAAGAAAGATAGACTCCCTGTGCCTCCTAGTGCATTAGCCGTGGCGAATCCATCTGATCCAACACACGTTTCTGGAGAAATGTTACTTACAGAAAGTACTATTTCTGAAGGTTGAATAATGGCTATATTTTCTTGGTTTGTACATCCGCTAGCATCTGTAACGGTTACATCATAAACCCCTTGGTCTAAGCCACTAACACTGCCTGAGGAAGCTCCGTTACTCCAGTTAAAACTGTAGGGCTGAGTCCCGCCAGATGCAGTGGCACTAGCAGATCCATCTGCCAGTCCGAAGCACGATACATCAGACTTGAATACACTTACGTTTAAGGCAGCTGGTTCAGCAATTGTAAAGTTATCTGTACTAGAACATCCTCCAGAAGAACTTACTGTAACAGAATAATTCCCAGCAGATAGTTCTGAAATGGAATTTCCACTGGAGCCATTAGACCAGTTTACGTTCATGCCCGCAGCTCCAGAAATCTGTGCCATGCCATCATTAGCACCATTACATGAGATGTGAGTTGAGCTTATAGAGAATTCTGGTGCATCTTGAACGGTTATGTATCCTTGAATAGTTTCTGTATCTCCACCTATATTATTACTTGTAGTTAGAGACACTGCATAAGTTCCTGGGGTATTATACATGATTCCAGAAGGGTTTTGCTGACTAGAACTAGAAGGTGATGCTCCGGTAAATTGCCAAGACCATCCCGTAGGGTCTTCTGAAGAAGTGTCGGTGAAATTTATGGATTCTCCAGCACATACTGTGGTGTTAGATGCACTGAAACTGGTTACAGTGGGCTCACCTGATGGAGGCCCCATGCAGAATTCGTGTGTGATGGAAGACCCAAAGTTATCCTGGGAGTTATTAGTTTCATAAATGACTTGTTCTCCATCTCCATCTGAAACGCCATAGCTTCCTGATAAATACCCGAGGCCATCTCCCCATTCGTCTAGCATAATGAAATCATAGCATCCTTCACCTAAGCACACTTGTTCATAAATGAATCCGGGCGAATTATTGTTATAAGGTCCACCTGAGCCTAGTATTACATCTCCTTGTTTTATCTGCCAGCTGGTTTCACTGCCAGCTAAATCTAAATCTATGGCCACTGTGGCCATACTGCCAGAGGTCACTAAAAAACCAGACTGGCTGCCATCGTTTATATCATACTCATCTGGTGATCCATTAGGAGATGATGTGCTGGCGTAAAAAATGTGATTTCCGCCAGAAGTAGTACTTATAGGCAGTACCACCGATTCACTTTGTCCACTAGTTAGACTGCCCGTCCATTCAAACTGAGAAGATGAATTATTATCTATGCTGTAGTTTATAGTGGCACTAGTAAGGGTAGAGCTCCCCATATTTAATATAGTAACTTCTGGAAAAACAGTACCGGAGCATAAAGAACCAGAGGGTGAAGTTATACCTGAAATACTGGCATCTAATAAAGTAGGAGGTACACATCCCTGAGAGTCTAATAAAGTTCCTCTGGCTTCAAAAAGGTTATATCTCATCCTTACTTTTTGCCCTTCAGTAAACATGTCTTTACAAGTTTGGAAAGTATAATCCATATAGTTTTCTACAAGCTGTGTTCCACTGCACGCAGGAAGACTGCAAGTAGGATTAGGAACCGTTACAGGAGTGTCACACACTCTATCTCCTTGAGTTTCGCAGTTGGTCTCTTCGCAGTCTGTAGATTGATGAAACGTATGGTAAAGGCCTAAGTAGTGTCCTACCTCATGTGTAATAGTCCTATTCATGTTAGTATAAGACTTAAGATTACCTACGGTACCGAAGGCGTTATATAGATTGACTATACCATCTAAAGAACTAGTAGTAGGTAAATAAGCGAATCCTTGTACACCGTTTTCACCATCATTATTATCTATCTCATTAACTATCCAGATATTGAGGTAATCTTCTCGAGGCCATCTAGATAAAGCTTTTACGCTTTCTTCATCAGCACCATCTTCTGTAAGACTCACGCCTTGTTCCGCATAATTGGGAACAGATGAACCATTTACTCTCACTATTCCGGTTGTACTATTATCTTCTGGAGATCTAGAAGCCAAGCAGAACTCTATGCCTATATCTACACCATCACCATCACCGTTAGAGCCAGGCTCTTTTCTAAAGTCCTCATTTAATCCTACTATAGCACTGTGAATCTGCGCATCAGAAATATTAGTTCCTGTTCCTATGGCTTCTCCGTTGTGTATAACGTGAACTACTACAGGTATGACACAAATGTCTCCGTCTCTTTGTACAGGTAAATCCTGATCTCTTATGAGTTTCCTCTCCAGAATAGCCAATTGTCTGGCGTAAAGTGGATTTTCAGAGTGTAATCTTTCTGTAGCCTGTTCGCTTCCGCATTCAGTAATTTGCTGGGCATCAGTAAAAAGGGGGGTGGAAAAAAATAATAGGATGAAAAAATGGTAAATTTTCATTGTGTGTTTTTAAGTGTGTACCCACGTTATACGCTAGGTAGCACCTAAAGTTTCGCAGTAATTTTAGGGCATAAAAAAACCTCCTAAAAGGAGGTTTTTAATTCTATAAATGAGATGGATATTCTTAATTAACACTAATTAGTTCTACGTTGAACACTAAAGCATCATTTGGTTGAATTACACCAGGTCTTGGGTTTAATCCATAACCTAAATCTGGATGAATATAAAATTCATATACAGCTCCTTCTTTCATCAGTAAAAGTCCTTCAGTAAATCCTTTAATGAACTGATTAGCCCCTAGAGTAGTAGGTGTTCCTCTGTCCCTAGAACTATCGAACTTGGTTCCGTCTACTAGGGTTCCTGTATAGTGGAGTGTTACTTTATCAGTGGCTGCAGGAGTAGCTCCAGTACCTTCGGTTAATACTTTGTATTGGAAGCCACTGTCAGTCGTAATCACCCCTTCTTTAGTTTTATTTTTTTCTAAAAACTCATTGGCCTCAATAAGATTATCTTCGGCTAATTTACCTTTCATTTCCTTCTGGTACTGAGTAATGAGCTGCTGAGATTCCTGCGCTGTAGTGGTGGCGACACCTTCCGTGACTTCTTTTATGCCTTTAGCCAGTTCTTCGTAGTTCAATTCTCCGAATCCTCCGTTTTTCAGGTTTTCTCCTATACTCACTCCCAGCGCATAACTCACTTCTTTCTTAAGAGAAGTTTCACCAGTGGCAGGTAGTTCTGTTTTTTCTTGGTCTTGAGCCATTGTATTACAGCCTATTAAAGCTACAGCGACTATCATTGGTAAAATATAATTTTTCATTTTTTTATCGGGTAAATACCATTTTTGATTCAGAAGACAAATTTGCATCAAATACGTAACCGTCTTCATTAAACTTTATTAAATCTTTAATTTCAGTAATATTTTCTTTAGCTATATATTTTGCCATCATTCCTCTAGCCCTCTTCACGAATATTTGGATCATTTTAAGTTCACCATTTTTAAAGTCTTTGAACTCAACCGTAACCACTTTCCTGCCCTTAGATAACTGTTTGAGAATCACTTTATTATACTCAGCACTTGCTAAATTTACTATAGGCTCATTATCCTCCATTTCCTTTTCTAGCTGCGTTGCAATGGTTTTCCCCCAATACTTGTAAAGATTACTTTTAGTAGGCGTTACAGCCCATTTACTTCCCATTTCTAACCTGTAAGGTTTTATCAGATCTAATGGTTTTAGTATTCCATAAATTCCTGAGAGTATTCTAATCACTGACTGTGAGTGTTCTAATTCTTTCTTAGACCAGTTGTAGGCATCTAAGCCAGTGTATACATCTCCATTGAATGCTAAAGCAGCCGGCCTTTGAGCGGCATTTTTCCATTCAGCATACCGCTGAACATTAAGTTGAGTTAAGGCTTCACTCAAGTGCATCATGCTACTGATCTTCTTCGCACTTGATTTATTCAGTTTTTCAGCCAGATAGTTGGCGTTTTCTTCAAAAACTGGTTTGCTCCAGTTGAGATCAGGCAGTGGTGAGTCGTAGTCTAGTTTTTTAGCTGGGGACAGCAGTAGTTTCATACTTCTTCTTTTTTAAGCTTTATGCCTCTTTTGGTCACTTTTATCTGGCCTCTCTTCTCTAGCTCATTAATAGCCAGTTTGAAGTTATTTTTACTCATTTTTAGCCTGAGTTTAATCTCTTCAGGATCAGAATCTGTAGTTAACCTTAGGTACTTTTTTTCTTGAACTAAAAGTAATAGTCTATGAGCAGCATCCTTCACAGATTTCTCTCCATGAGGCTGCATATTTATTATCAGTGAACCCTGCTTATTATCTTCTATGTAACCTGTAAACCTACTGCCCATTTTAGTGTGGCTCACAGCATCCTGAGCTTTTAAATATCCCCAGTATTTATCTTCTACATTTAGTTTAAAACCACCTTCGGTTTTTCCTATGATTTGGCACCTCACTTCATCGGTTTTCTGGTAATCAAACCCTGTTCGTTCTAAAAATTTTTCCAAGTCTAAATCACCATTCAATTTACCTGTCATTCGGTCTAAACGCATGGTAATTATATACTTCTTGTTCAGTTCTGGTTGTATTCCTTCTTCTCTTTTATGTATGAAAAGGTCAGCATCTAATCCCATATCTGCAAAGTGAGCTATGGTGTTCCCACCCACTATTCTCAAGTATGCAAACTTATTAAGCTCTACTAATGGCTGTTTCATAGTGGCTGCTAGTATTCCATCTTTCTTATTGTAAAGGAAAACTTTAATGATGCTTTTTTCCTTAACCAGTCTAGTTGTTTGATTATGAGCCATAGGAATTAAAACTGGCTTAGTTTCCATAACTATTTCAGGTTCTAAGGTGAACTTATTCTTCACTGTTTTTTCTACCTCTTCTGTAGCTCCTTCTGGGTGTGTTAAATAGACAAAATCTCTATCGATTTCGAATACTTCTAAATCATGCCAGTGCCCTAATAATTCCATGCCACAAAGTTCCATTTTTTATTCCCACTTAAATAATTAAAAATCACTTTTTATTTAGACTTATATTTGGGGAAGACCTAATTAACCATAACCATGAAAAAAATATTATTTCTCTTTATTTTTGGAACACTGACACACTATTGCAACGCACAATGCGAAGAGGGTGAAATAGAAGTTCTTATTAGCGTAGTTACTGATAACTGGGGTTATGAATGCTATTGGCAGATTCAGCCAGAAGGCACTGGGTGTGGTGATGATCCAGTTATAGAAGGTGGTAATTTAGCGCAAGTAGACTGTGCTAGTGCAGGTGTTCAAGCTTCTACTGGTGGTAATGGCTATGCTAACAATACTACCATTCAAATAGATCCGATATGCCTTACTATAGGTCAGAATTATACCATTCACTACATTGATGACTGGGGAGATGGAGGAGCAGATTTTGAAGTTTTTCAAGATGGAATACAAACTGGGTTTTATGAAGGTGCTGGAGGTGGTAACGATTTTACATTTACGGCAGGAGATTTAACACCAGCATTTATTCCAGGAGATAGGCCCTGTGAAAGCCTCTTTATAGTAGAAGATGGAGAATCCCTATTGATAGATAACACTGGGGCCACAGCCACGCCAGGAGAAGTAGAGCCACCTGAAATAACATGTGGGGCTTATGGCGCATGGTGTCCATCTAATAATGGCGCCAGTAACACCATGTGGGTGAGTTTTACTCCAGAAACCATAGGGTCTTATGAAATCTCTACCTGTAATGATGGAAATACTTTTGATACAGCCCTTGCAGTATACAGTGCAGATGACTGTTCTGATTTCGATACTTTTTCTTTAGTTTCTGGAAATGATGATGCATATATCGGATGCAGTTCAGGCAGCACTGGTTTTGCTTCTATTTGTTATGTAAACTGTCTTAATGTTGGCCAGGAGTACTTTATCCAAGTAGACGGATGGGGTGGTGGTGATATCGGGGTTACAGAACTTACGGTAACGTCTTATGAAGCCCCTCCTGAATTAGCTGCTATTACCACGAATATTCAGTGTGCTAATGTAAAAGGAGAAACAGGCAGCAGGATAGTACCCCAAGTAAATGGGTGGGGTGTAGATTATGATGTGGTGTGGTCTGGACCAAATAATTACAGTTCAACTGACCGCGTAATCACTGATATTAACCAAGGAGATTACACTTGTATTCTCACCAATAGCTGTGGAGAAACACTTACCGGAACATTCACCATTAGTATGCCTAACCCTGTGAGTTCAGACTTTACTATAGATAATACTACATGTGTAGGTGCTGGGGATGGTAGTATCATTGTTAGTGCTTCTGGAGGAAATGCCCCTTATGAGTACCTCTGGACTGGAGAAGACGATTTTGTAGCAGATGGAGATACCATTTCAGACTTATCTGAAGGTACATATGCGCTTGTAGTTATAGATGATAATAACTGCGAGTATTCAAGCGCAGTAACTGTAGAAAGTGATAATGAGTTAGAGTTTAGTTTAGGAGATGACCAAGTTATATGTTTGGACGAAACTGTAGTATTAGAAGGGCCTGCAGGTTTCTTCTTGTATGATTGGCAGGATGGAAGTGAAAATTCCACTTTCATAGTAAATGGATCTGATGGTGAAGGAGTATATAGTATAAATCTTACAGTTTCTAATAGCATAGGCTGTGAACATACAGATGTAGTTACTATTACTGTAGACAACTGTTTAGAAGTATCAGAATTGTATAATTCAGTTTTAGAGTTATATCCAAATCCAGTACAGAACACCTTATTTATTGAACTACCCGAAGCGGTATGGTCTAGATATGCAGATCAGGAATTAGGTGTAGTAATAACTGATTTGCGTGGTGCTCAGGTGATGATAGCCTCACTCAATCAGGCTAGCGGCATGTTAGATTTAAATAATTTAGCATCAGGTGTTTATGTGGTTCAGCTTATGGCTAACTCTGAGGTGTCTAGATCCATTAAAATCGTTAAGCGGTAAATTGGTTAAAAAAATAGTAGTATTAACTGGAGCCGGGGTAAGCGCTGAAAGTGGTGTAGCTACTTTTAGAGGTGCAGCAGGCTTATGGGAAGGGCATAAGATAGAAGAGGTGGCTTCACCAGAAGGGTGGCATGCTAACCCTGAGCTAGTATTAGACTTCTATAATAAGCGAAGAAAAAATGTTCATGAGGTAGAGCCTAATGAAGCTCATTACATTTTAGCGCAGCTTGAACAGGCTAATAATGTACAGATTATTACACAGAACATTGATAATCTTCATGAACGGGCTGGTAGCTCTAATATTCTTCATCTTCATGGAGAAATAACTAAAAGCAGAAGCACTTCAGATCCTAACTTAGTATATGAAATAGAAGGAACTGAGTTAAATGTAGGAGATTTATGTGAAAAGGGCAGTCAGCTAAGACCACATATAGTGTGGTTTGGTGAGGCAGTTCCTACTATAGAAACAGCGGCCTATATAATGAGTACTGCAGACGAGGTAATAATTATAGGAACATCTATGCAGGTTTATCCAGCGGCTGGCTTGGTTCACTATGCACCAGAAGGTGCACCTATATTGGTCATAGACCCTAATGCTCCAGCAGTGAGTGTCCCCAATGTTACTTATTACCAGTGTGGGGCAGTAGAAGGAATGAAGAGGTTCCTAGAACAGAAGAAAATATAGTTTTTCTAGCGGTGCCGTGCGGTAGAAGACCGTTCTAATTACTCTAGGAAGTTATGCCTCATGAGCTAGCCGCGCTAATTCATCGAAACATCATTAAGAGGAATTTCTCCGATTTTTATGCGTTGTATAATTTCTTCTATCATCCAGTCTTCTCCATGCGGGTCATACTGGTATTTTAAGCTAGAATCAAACAGTCTAGAAACACCTTGCCATAGAAAGGCACTGCCGTTTCCTTTAAGTTCTTGAAGTACTTCATAGCCAGTGTGGCCAGTGTTTCTGTCTATGAGCTTTATGAGAATAATACCTTCGGTTACCGTAATGTCTCTAACCTTTCCCTCAAACTCTTTTTTTAAAGCCTTCTCTTCGGCTTTAAGATACTTTCTGCGTTCTTTTTTAGTCTCAAACTCATCTACTTTATCTAAATAATTTTCATACATATTAGAGGCATGTATGGAATATGGGAGCATTTTTTTTACACGTTTTATTGTCCTTAAATATTTCCGGGAAGTTCTGTAGGCCTCATCGCGGTATGCTATTATTTTTACATCTTGAGTAACGCGATAAAGAAGGGTGTCGCCTTTATCTAAATAATAGGTGACCATTACCCCTTCCTCTTCCGATTGTGCAGAGCAGAAGCTTTGGGAGCCCAAAATGAATAAACATAAAAGTGAAAGTATTCTAGTCATTATTTTTATAAACTGACACTCACCGTACTAATATTGTACCAAAAGACGATTTAACAGTTTATTAAAAGTAAGATACTGAAATTCTTCAGAAGTTCTTTCTGTTTTTAGACCATTTAGATTCTGTTTTAGCTGAGATATTGGAAACTTGAGAACTCTTTTTATGCGCATTGCTTCTCAAATAGTTCATGAAAATAGCTGCTTGTCTTTTAGTTTCCTCCGTCACTTGATTTAACGATTCTGGAGTGAAATGATTTTTTACGAAGTGAGTGTCAAATTCTCCAGAAGTGAATGCCTCATGGTTAATAGCAAACTTGCAAAAAGGCAATGTTGTCTTAATTCCATTAATTTCATATTCGTCTATCGCCCTAGTCATTCTGCTTATACATGAAGTTCTATCTGGCGAGTGAGTAATCAGTTTTGAAATCATAGGGTCATAATAAATAGGCACTTCCATTCCTTCCTCAAATCCATCATCTACTCTAATACCAGTGCCTTGTGGTCTCACATAGGTGTTAAGAGTTCCGATATCTGGAAGGAAATCATTCTCGGGGTTTTCTGCATATACTCTAACTTCTAAGGCGTGTCCAGAAATGGAGAGGTCTTCTTGAGAAAACGCTAACTCTTCTCCTCGTGCTATATTGATTTGTTCTTTTACTAAATCTACGCCCGTGATTAATTCTGTAACAGGGTGCTCCACTTGGAGTCGAGTATTCATTTCTAGAAAGTAGTAATTCAGATTTTCATCTAATAGAAACTCTACTGTACCTGCGCCCACATAGTCACATGATCTAGCCACATCCTTAGCACTTTCTCCCATGGCGTGTCTCAGTTCTGCACTTAGCACTGCTGAAGGTGCTTCTTCTACCACTTTCTGGTGTCTTCTTTGAATACTACACTCTCTTTCAAAAAGGTGAACCACATTACCATGAGTGTCTGCCAATATCTGAATTTCTATATGCCGAGGGCTAGAGACATAACGTTCTATAAACACTGCTCCATCTCCAAAAGAGTTAATGGCTTCACTAATGGCACGTTCCATTTGTTCTTTTAGCTCAGATGCTGCATTTACTACACGCATTCCTTTTCCACCTCCTCCTGCACTCGCTTTTATAAGTAAAGGAAATCCTATGCGTTCTGCTATCAGTAATGCCTCTTCAGGATCTTCTACCGCTTCATCTGTTCCTGGCACCATAGGAATATCAAACTTTTTTACTGCGGCCTTGGCAGCTAGCTTACTTCCCATTACATTCATGGCATAAGACTTAGGGCCTATGAATGTAATGCCATTAGCTTCTGCTAATTCTACAAACTCTGCATTTTCACTTAAGAATCCGTATCCAGGATGAATCCCATCTACACCATAACTTTTACAGATGTCTATAATTTTGTCCATTCTTAAATAAGACTCAGAAGAAGGCGCTGGGCCCACATTAAAGGCTTGATCTGCATACTTTACAAAAGGAGCATTTCTGTCAGCATCACTAAAAATAGCTACAGTAGAAATACCCATTTCTCTGCAGGTTTTCATTACTCTTAGTGCTATCTCACCTCTATTTGCTACTAGAATCTTTTTCATTTTTTCTCTATTTGTAATGCTTCATCATTAATCGCTGAAACCATTTCTGCGGAATAATGTTTTTAAGAATAGGAATGAATTTGTGAAGTAAACTACCTACCGAGTGCTTTAAAGGGAGCTTTTTTCTGCGTAGCAATTTTTCTACCGCCTTAGCCACTTCAGATGGAGGCATGGCTGAAGACATATCATGCTTTAGTACCTCACTCATTCGTTTATAGTTTTCTGTGTAGGCGCCTAATTCCTCGGGAGAAGGTTCTATTCTGGAGTCAGCTATGTTAGAACTTACATCTCCTGGCAGCAGGGTACAAACCTCCACTTTGTAAGGCATGAGTTCTATGGCTAAAGATTCTCCTAAGACTTCTAAAGAGCCTTTTGCTGCGCTATACCAGCCTCTGAAAGGTAATCCCATTTTACCTCCTATAGAACCGATGTTTATGATTCTGCCCTCAGCTTTTTTAAGAAGTGGTAAAAAAGCCTGTGTAACCTGCATAAGACCGAAAACATTTGTTTCCCAAGCGGTTTTAATGTGTTCTGCCTTGGCCGATTCTAGCGGCCCCATAAATCCTATTCCAGCGTTATTAATAAGCACATCTAGTTGATTCCATTCAGCACTTATGTGTTCTAAAGCTAAGCCAATAGACATGGGGTCTGTCACATCCATTTTAACTATTTCGAATCCTTGAGGTGTGCTTTTTTCCGGGTTCCTGCTTGTTCCTATCACGTGATTTCCGCTTTGGGCAAGTAGCTCACAGATGGCTTTACCTATTCCTGATGATCCTCCTGTAACTAAAATTTTCTTCACTTGGGTTATAAGAACAATTGAGACCGCCAAGTTAACTAAACACCACTTTTAAAACCTCTAGATTTAGGAAAAATGAATAAAAAAAGCAGCTTTTATAACAGAAGAAATAGATGAACCTTAGGCTATACTGGTGTTTTTTACATCACAAGCTTCAAATTTGAACGAAATTGAAAGTGAAAATAATACAGTAATAAGACTTAGCAAGTTGTATCAGTCCTTCTACTTTCAATTAAGACTTGTGACTTTAGAAAGCTATTTTTGCCACGCACCATGAAATTCAAATTACATTCAGAGTTTAAGCCGGCAGGAGACCAGCCTACAGCCATCAAAGAATTGGTAGAGGGCGTAAACGCTGGTACGGAGCATCAGACACTGCTAGGTGTGACTGGTTCCGGAAAAACGTTTACCATAGCTAATGTCATAGAGGAAATTCAGAGGCCTGCGCTTATTTTATCTCATAATAAGACTCTTGCTGCTCAATTGTACTCTGAGTTTAAGCAGTTTTTTCCTGAAAATCAGGTAGAGTATTTTGTGAGTTACTATGATTATTATCAGCCAGAAGCATTTATTCCTACCACGGGAACTTATATAGAAAAAGATCTTCAGATAAACCAAGAGATTGAGAAACTGAGACTAGCCAGTACATCAGCGCTTTTAAGTGGCAGAAGAGATACCATAGTGGTAGCATCCGTGTCTTGTATTTATGGTATAGGGAATCCGGTGGAGTTTCATAAAAGTGTTATAGATGTAACTAAGGGGCAAACCATAAGTAGGAACAAATTCTTATACAAATTAGTAGAAAGTCTCTACAGCAGAACTAGGGCCGAGCTCACACGCGGAAGCTTTAGAGTGGTGGGAGACACAGTAGATATTTATTTGGCCTATGCAGATCACGGATTAAGAGTGGTATTCTGGGGAGATGAAATAGAAGAGATTTATACGTTCGATGTGGAAGCTGGAACCAAGTTGGTAGACTTTGAGGAAATAAAAATTTACCCCGCTAACTTGTTCGTTACAGGAAAAGATGTTATGGGTCAAGCCATCTGGGAAATTCAGCAGGATATGGTAAAGCAAGTAGATTTCTTCGAATCTGAAGGGAGGTTTATAGAGGCCAAGCGTCTACAGGAACGTGTAGAACACGACCTAGAAATGATGCGGGAGTTAGGGTTCTGCTCAGGAATAGAAAATTACTCTAGATACTTTGATAGACGTGAACCTGGCGAGCGCCCTTTCTGTCTTATGGATTATTTTCCAGATGATTATGTTCTGGTGATAGATGAAAGTCATGTAACTATTCCACAGATCGGTGCCATGTATGGTGGAGATAGGGCCAGAAAAGTAAATTTAGTTGATTATGGGTTCAGGCTGCCTTCAGCAATAGATAATCGGCCACTGAAATTTGATGAATGGCAGGGGCTTACTAACCAAGTGTTATATGTAAGTGCCACTCCAGCAGACTATGAGTTAGAAAAGAGTGAAGGAGTAATAGTGGAGCAAGTGGTGCGTCCTACCGGGCTTCTAGATCCACCCATAGAGGTGCGTCCTAGCATTAATCAGATAGATGATCTGTTAGATGAAATTCAGCAAGTCATAGAAAAAGATGAGCGGGTTTTGGTAACCACTTTAACCAAGAGAATGGCCGAGGAATTTTCTAAGTATTTAGACAAGCTAGACATAGCCAGCAGATACATTCACTCTGAGGTTAAAACTCTAGACCGAATAGAAATCCTTCGGGACTTAAGGCAGGGAGTCTTTGATGTATTAGTGGGAGTGAATCTACTCAGAGAGGGGTTAGATTTACCAGAAGTTTCACTGGTAGCTATAATGGATGCAGATAAAGAAGGTTTTTTGCGTAGCAATAGATCTTTAACCCAAACCGCAGGACGTGCCGCTAGAAATGTAAATGGAAAGGTGATCATGTACGCAGATACCATTACAGATTCTATGCAGCAAACCATAGATGAAACTTCCAGAAGAAGAGAAAAACAAATCGCGTTTAATACTAAGCATGGACTGGTTCCTACACAAATAAAAAAGAAAAATGAAACTTTGTTTGAGAATTCTGGCGTGGTAAGTAGGCCTAAGAAATATGCAGAAAAGGAAGCTTCTGTATCTCTGGCAGCTGAGGCAGAAGCCAAGTACATGACCACAGACGATCTCTCTAAAGCTGTGGCCAAAACTCAAAAACTAATGGAAAAAGCAGCCAAAGAATTAGAGTTTATGGAAGCTGCGCAGTACAGAGATGAACTAATGGAGTTTAAAAAGTTATTATCTGAAAAGAAATCATAGGTCACACAGAGGTTAACTTGGCAGGCTTTCAGGGTTGCAACGCAAAACAAAAACCAATAGATGAAAAATTTAGGAATCATAGAATTAGTCATAGCTGCAGCACTCATTTTAGTAGTGTCATGTAAGAAGAATAAATCGGCTCAATCGAGTGAAGTAGATCAAAAAGAAGAGGTTATCAAGAAATCTAAAGAGCAGTCTACTGTGCCTTCTGTGGAGGTAGACCAAACTTATGTACATAATACTACCGATAGCTTTACACTTTTAGAATCTAATCTTTCTGGGGATGTGATAGAGTTACTTGTACAGTATGGAGGAGGATGTGAGGAGCATGGCTGGAGATTAGTGACTAATGGTGCTTACGCTAAAAGCATGCCTCCGCAGATAACTCTAAGTTTAGAGCATAATGCTAATGGAGACATGTGCAGGGCGCTGCTTAGAGATACTTTAGAATTTAATTTGAAAGAAATACGATATCCAGGTTCCTTTAATTTGATGGTTAAAATCCAGGATTATGAGAAGCAGTCTATCATGTACACCTACTAATAGAAAACCACAATAGAAAATGAAACACCTATTACTCTTTTTAGCCTTAATGTGCTTATTTCCAGCGTTGGACTGGGCCCAAATTTCTAGAGGAGGTACTCCACATAACTGGGAAGAAAAAGACTTGAACAGATTTGATGTTGAGTTCGAATCTTTAGAGAATTTAGATTTAAACCTAATAGAACTCCAAGATGCCATTTCAGATACAGAAAAAGATACACCTTACCGTTTTGGGATAGAGCATGATGTAGCTGTAACTCCAGCGACACATGGAGTATGGACTGAGCTAAATAGTGGGGACAGGATATGGAGGTATGGAATAGATGCTACTGCAGAAGCTACATCGGTTTCGTTTCTCTTTGACTCTTACAGTCTAGAAAAAGGAGCTAAACTATTCATTTGGAATGCAGACAGAACTGAGTTTCTAGGTTCTTTCGACCATAGAAATAATAAAGAAACTGGACTTTTACCAGTGAGTTTAGTACACTCTAATAAGGTAGTGGTAGAATACATAGTACCTAATGGAATCTCCGAAGGGGAGCTAAGTATTTCTATGATAGTACAAGGGTATAGACCAATTTTAAACAAGTTTGACGATCCTGAAAGAGGGCCTTATGGAAACTCTGGAGCATGTAATATAGATGTAAACTGTCCTGAGGGAGATGAATGGCAAACCGAAGCTAATTCTATAGCACTTATTATTAGTGGTGGATTTGCATCTTGTTCTGGAGCCATGGTAAATAACACTGCTAATGATGGCACGCCTTATTTCTTAACAGCTAATCACTGTCTTGGTAACCCTTCTGCATGGGTTTATCTGTTTAACCACAAAGCAGCATGTGGAGGTAACACACCTGTGGATTCGGATGAGCAGTCCATATCAGGTGGTGTCTTGAGAGCGAGTAATGGAGGAAGTGATTTTGCACTAGTAGAATTAAGCGCAACTCCTCCAGCAGATTATAATGTGCAATATTCGGGTTGGGATAGATCTGATGAATTGAGTACTGGTGCAGTAGGAATTCATCACCCTTCAGGAGATTTGATGAAGATTTGTTTTGAAGATGATATAGCCTATCAAGCTAATCAAGGAGGAGCAGCAGTGTGGTACATAGATGAGTGGGAGCTAGGAGTTACAGAAGGTGGTTCTTCTGGGTCTCCACTATTTGATTTGAATCATAGGATTATAGGTCAGCTTTATGGAGGGTTTGCGGCCTGCAGCGGTTCAGTGAACAATGGACAAGCAGACTGGTATGGAAGATTCGGAGTGTCTTGGGATGGAAGTTCATCATCTAACAGATTAAAAGATTGGCTAGATCCTTTAGGATTAAACCTTATAGTTCTTGACGGATTTCCTGAAGGTCCTACAGAGTTTGCCAATGATGCCTTTATCTACTTTTCTAACGAGCTGCCTGAGCAGCTATGTTCTGACATAGTGTATCCTGAGGTTACACTGCTCAATAATGGTGCTGAGGCTTTAACATCAGCTACGATCATAGTAACACTTAACGGATTAGTAGTACAAACTATAGATTGGTCAGGGAATTTAGCATCTGATCAAATGGAAGTAATAGGCCTTTTGCCACAGGTAGTAGTTACAGGGTCTAATACGCTTACTGTAGAAGTGAGTAATGTAGAAGATGAAAACTCTAATAATGATGAGTCTGTGTTAGAGTTCAGTGCTATTACTGGCCCTACTAGCCTATATACGCTAGAAATTACTCTAGATGATTATGGCAGTGAAACCACTTGGGAAGTAGAGGAGAACGGAATAGTTTTCGTCTCTGGTGGGCCTTACCAAGATGACTTAGATGGAATGGTAATTACCGAAACGTTCTGTATTTCAGACGGTTGTTTTGATTTGACTATGAATGACTCATATGGGGATGGAATGTGTTGTGATTATGGTTTAGGTAGTTATCAGTTATTAAATCAGTTCAATTTTGTAGAAGTCAATTCGGATGGAACCTTTACAGATTCAGAAACGAATGAGTTCTGTGCCAATTCTCTTAGTGTAGAAGATGTAACCAATTTAAGACAGTTAGAATTGTACCCTAATCCTGCCTCTACAGAATTAAATCTAGTTCTGCCAGAAGAAAACTCCATGGTTATGGTTTATGATATTTCTGGAAGAATGGTGTTGAACGAAAGACATAATTCTGGCACAGTTACTCTAGATGTTAGTCCATTCCAGATAGGAAGCTACTTAGTAGTTATAGAAACAGAATTGAATACTTATAGGTCTGTATTCCTGAAGAAGTAATAGGATCAATAGAAAGAGGAACTTAAAAGTTCTTGAGTTCTACTGTAAAGATGTGAATAAAGCCCTTTTAGCCTAAGCTAAAGGGGCTTTTATTTTATCGAGATTTGTCCGTTCTAAGCAGATTTTCTATATGAAAGAACTCATTAACCAACTCACAGATTTTCAGCTCACTCTACTAGTAGTTTTAGGCGTATGTGTGTTCATACAATTGCTATATATTTTCATGGCCTATTTCAGGCTAGTATTTTATAAGCCTAAGAATGTCTCGGAAAGCAATCCTCCTGTTAGTGTGGTGATTTGTGCTAGAAA
Organism: Flavobacteriales bacterium; assembly: GCA_045104985.1. Classification (GTDB taxonomy): domain Bacteria; phylum Bacteroidota; class Bacteroidia; order Flavobacteriales_D; family Sanyastnellaceae; genus ASP10-05a. Next base: position 46,184 of record JBGCDA010000010.1, read on the forward strand.
TGAGTCTACAAATCTTATGAATCACATACCCATTATTATGGAACAGGACTATCCTCAGTTCGAAGTGGTGGTGGTAAATGACATTAGCTGGGACGATTCTGAAGATATTTTAAAAGCGCTCTCTGTGCGTTATCAAAACTTGAAAGTGCTGAAAATAGATGAAGACAAACACCGCATGACGGGGAAGAAATTTGCATTAACTATGGGCATAAAGGCGGCTTCACATGATCAGCTAGTCTTAACAGATGCCGACTGTAAACCTTTAAATAAGCAGTGGCTCAGTCTTATGATGAGTGAAAGGACAGAGGAGAAAAATGTTGTTTTAGGAGTAAGCCTGCTTGCCAGACAGAAAGGCTTTTGGAAGAATATGTTCAGATTTGAGTCTGTGCACACAGCCGTTAACTACTGCTCATTTGCTCTGGCTAGAAACCCATATATGGGAGTAGGAAGAAATTTAAGCTACACTAAAGAGCTGTTTTTTTCTGTAGGAGGTTTTAGATCGCATATGCATATTCAAGGTGGAGATGATGACCTTTTTATAAATGAAATAAGTACTAAAACTAAAATTGCTGTAATGCCTTTACTGGCCGCGCAAACAGAATCTGAAAGCCCTAAAAAGTTTAAAAACTGGTGGCTTCAGAAGAGAAGGCATTTGAGCACATCTTCTGGTTATAAATTTAAGCACAAATTTCTATTAGGTCTAGAACCTTTATCGTGGTGGATCATGTGGACTAGTGCAGTTATTCTCTTTATAGTAACCACAAATCCCTTGTTAGTAATTACTCCACTAGCCTTAAGATACGCGCTAGTATATGGTACTTTTATAGCTATTGGTAAAAAATGGAATGCCATAGATGCTGTTTGGACGTTTCCTTTTTGGGAAGCTTGTCTAAACATACTAAAACCAACAGTATTACTATCGAATGTTTTTTCAAAACCTAAAAGATGGATGTAACTAAGAACCTTTCCGAAAAAGGTAAATATGACTATAACCTAGTACAAAGAGCGCTTAATGATCAAGATCAGAAAGCTTATGCTGAACTTCTAGAAAGGTATAGAGATTCCATTTATTTCATGTTGCTTAAAATGGTGAATAATACTGATGATGCTGATGACCTGACTATAGAAGCATTCGGAAAAGCGTTTAAGCGTTTAAAGCAGTACACTCCAGCATTCGCGTTTAGTACATGGCTGTTTAAGATAGCCTCTAACAATGCCATAGATTTCATCAGAAAAAAGCGTATAAAAGCACTTTCTTTAGACCAAGGTTATACCAGCGATGATGGCGATAGAATAGGATTTTCAGTGAAAGACGACCGTTTAGATCCAGAGGAGACTTTTGAGAAAAAGCAGAGAGTTCAAAAAATGAGAGAGGTAGTAGGTAAACTAAAGCCACGCTACAGAGAACTTGTAGAGCTGAGATATTTTAAGGAGCTGAGTTATGAAGAAATCTCTAAAGAATTAGATATTCCATTAGGAACAGTAAAAGCTCAGCTATTTAGAGCCAGAGATTTCTTATATAATTTAATGAAGCACACTAAAGAAACCATTTAGTTATGGCTTCAGACATTAGCTTAATCACTGGCTACTTTCCAGAAATAACGGAAGTTCAGTTAGAGCAGTTTTCAGCGTTGCAACGCTTATATGAAGAATGGAATGCTCAGATCAATGTGATTTCCAGAAAAGATCAAGAAAACCTATACGAACGACACGTTCTGCATTCCTTAGGAATAGCTAAGGTGAATGCCTTCGTGCCCGAGACTAAGGTGTTAGATGTGGGCACAGGAGGTGGGTTTCCAGGCATTCCGTTAGCCATATTATTTCCTGAATCCAAGTTTCATTTGGTAGATTCCATAGGAAAGAAGATTAAAGTAGTAAAAGCTGTGGCAGAAGAGTTAGGCTTAAAAAACCTCACAGCAGAGCATAAGCGTGCAGAAGAAGTAAAAGGAAAGTTTGATTTTGTGGTAAGTAGAGCTGTAACCAAGCTGCCACAGTTCATGGAATGGATTCAGAACAAGTTTGAAAAGCGCTATTTAAATCCTTTACCTAACGGAGTGCTTTATCTAAAAGGGGGTGATCTTGACCAGGAGATTAAAGATGCTAAAAGGGTAGTAGACGAATATAACCTTACAGATTACTTTAAAGAAGAATTCTTCGAGACGAAGAAGGTACTTTATGTGAGGATGGCTTAAGCTTAGTCTGTTCTCTAAAAATAAATAGAGCCACCACTAATTACGCATCTCTAAAAAGTAATTAAACTAAAAAACCCTTTCAGAAATCTGAAAGGGTTTAAAATATGTGTTAAGAAAACAGGTGCTTACTCTGCCACTACCTCGAAAGGTACAGTTACAGAAACTTCTTTATGAAGCTTTACAGACACTTCATATTTTCCTAATTCTTTAATCGTATCATCTTTAAGTGAGATATGCTTTCTGTCTATCTCAAATCCTTTAGCGTTTATAGCTTCAGCTATTTGGATATTGTTTACAGAACCGAAAATCTTACCGTTCTCACTAGCTTTAGCTCCGATGCTTAAAGAAATAGCGCCTAGCTTTTCAGCTAATGCCTGCGCATTTTCCTTGATCTTAGCATCTTTATGTGCTCTCTGCTTAGTGTTTTCAGCATGCATTTTTAACGCAGACTTCGTAGCCATTTTAGCCATTCCCTGAGGAATTAGGAAGTTTCTAGCGTATCCAGGCTTAACGCTTACTACGTCATTCTGGCTGCCTACCTTATCTACATCTTGTAATAAAATAATTTCCATGGCTTTTTACTTTAATAAATCGGTTACGTATGGTAAAAGAGCTATGTGACGGGCTTTTTTAATAGCCTGACCTACTTTTCTCTGATACTTTAATGATGTCCCAGTTAATCTTCTTGGAAGAATTTTACCCTGCTCGTTTACTAGCATAGAGAGGTAATCTGGATCTTTATAATCTATGTATTTAATTCCGTTTTTCTGGAACCTACAATATTTCTCCTTTTTGGTTTCAATATTAATAGGATTTAGATATCTAACATTCTTATCTGCCATAATCTTTAGGTGTTAATTAAGCTTCTTCAGTAGAGCTTGAGTTAGACTTCATTTTAGCTTTTCTTCTTTCGGCATAAGCAGCATGGTGCTTGTCCATTCTGGTAGTTAGAAATCTAAGCACACGCTCATCTCTCTTAAATTCTACCTCCATCGGTCTAATTACTTCTCCTGGAGCTTCAAACTCTAGCAGGTAATAGAAACCTGTAGATTTCTTCTGAATTGGGTAAGCTAATTTCTTTAATCCCCAATCTTCATCGTGGCTGACCTTTCCACCATTGTCTTTTACGAAGCTCTTGAACTTCTTTACTGTTTCCTTTGCCTGGTCATCAGACAAAACGGGAGTTAAAATGAAAACAGTTTCGTATTTGTTTAACATATTGATTAAAATTAAATTTTAAAAGGAGCGCAAAAGTAAGGAATATCTGGCGTTTACAGAAATTAAACTCTGTCAATTTATCGCGTTTACACCAGACACATTGCAACGCTGATTCTACTATTAAAAAAAAGCCACCCTAGGGTGGCTTTTAAAATCTTATGTCTATAAAGTGTTTATTGTCTAGCTGACTTACTCAAATCTATTACAGATGGAGTAGCTATAAATATAGAACTGTAAGTTCCTACTATAACTCCTACCATAAGGGCGAAGGTAAATCCTCTAATAGAATCACTTCCTAAAATGAAAATGGCAAGTAATACTACAAACGTACTTAAAGAGGTATTAATGGTTCTACTTAACGTACTGTTAAGGGCTTTATTAATTACTTCTTCCTCGTTATCTTTTTTGTATAAGCCTAGATACTCTCTAATTCTATCAAACACTACCACGGTATCATTAATAGAATAACCAATTACTGTGAGGAGTGCTGCTATAAATGCTTGATCTATTTCCATAGTAAACGGAAGGAACTTAGCACCTATAGTGTATAACCCTAATACTATTATTACATCATGAATCATGGCTAATAAAGCTCCTAATCCATACTGCCACTTTCTAAATCTGAAGAAAATGTAGAAGAAAATAATTAAGAGGGCTATAATAGTAGCATTTCTCGCATCTCTTCTGAATTCATCAGAAATAGAAGCGTCTACTTCTGCACTTTCTATTATGGTATACTTTTTATTCATACCATCTAAGGCCGTTTCCAGTTTTGAAGGAGGCGTAGCAGTAGTTACATCATTTAAATCTACTTGTGGCTCTTCATAATCTGTAGTGAATTTGATTTTCTTACCATCAGTTCCTACTACTCTTACTAAAGCACTATAGCCTTCAAATGAGTCTTCTAAAGTTCCTCTTACTTCCTGCGCATTTACTGCTTCTGAAAATTCAATAGTAGCTTCAGTACCACCTTCGAATTCTACACTATAGTTAGGTTTGATAGCAAACAGTGCTACGATACCAGCTACAACTAGAACACCAGAAAGCACGTAGAACTTTTTACGGTTATCTACAAATCTATAGTTCATGTTCGTGAACCAGTTTTTAGTGGTAGCTGTAGAAAATGCTATTTCTTTTTTCTTCTCTAATCTGTTCCAGAAGATTAACCTTGTAATTACAATCGCTGAGAATAAAGAAGTGAAAATACCTATGATAAGTGTAGTAGCGAATCCTTTTATAGGACCTGAACCAAATACAAACAATACTAGTGCTACGAGCAGAGTAGTAATGTTGGCATCAAAGATAGCTGAGTAGGCTTTTTGATAACCTTCAGTCATGGCTTGCTTGAGCCCTTTACCCATTCTCATTTCTTCCTTAATTCTCTCGAATATAAGAACGTTAGCATCTACTGCCATACCTAGTGTAAGTACTAAACCAGCTATTCCTGGAAGTGTAAGTGTAGCATGAATAGCCGCTAATCCTCCTATTAATAGGAAAATGTTTAAAATCAGTGCAAAATCAGAGACAATTCCTGCTCTGCTGTAATAGAAGATCATGTAAATCATAATCACTAAAAGAGCTATTATGAAAGACCATGCACCTTTACTGATATTTTCAGCACCTAATGTAGGACCTACTATATCTGAATTTACGATGTTAGCTGGAGCTGGTAAAGACCCTGCTTCGAGTAAGTTTCCTAAATCTGTAGCTTCTTCTAGCTGCTCGTTATAATTTCCTGCGCCCATAGTAATTCTAGAGTTACCTCCAGTAATTTCTTCATCTACCGTAGGAGCACTGTAAACTAGTCCGTCTAATGTAATAGCTATAGACTTTTTTCGATTAGCACTTCCTGCATCGGCAGCAGCTTTGGTCATCTTAGCCCAAGTTTGAGCTCCTTCGGGATTCATAGACATGCTAACTGCTATAGCACCATATTGGTCAAAGGTTTGGAAAGCATCTGTGATGGCAGAACCATCAAGATCAGCTTTTTCTCTTCTGCTTACATCATTTAAGGCGTATAACCCATAAAACTCAGTTCCATCAATATCAGAAATAACTGGTTTAGCGTCCCACATGAGAAGTACATCCTCTGGTAGAACCCTATTTGCTAGTCTATTATCATCAGCGTCTTTAGCGTTAAGCACCTCATTTATTTTATCTTGACCTTCTTTAGTTACTCTAAATAGGACTTGACTAGTAGGTAAGCCTTGTGGAGTGAATCCGTAGTTGTTCGTGTAGAACGCTATTGGATATCTTCTTTTGTAAATATCTTCGTTAAGCTCGGTATTCACAGTCATAGAATCTAATCCATTTACGTCTTGTAAAGCCACACCTGTAGCTGCATCCACAGCAGGAACAGATTCTTCAGTGGTTAGGTCAGCAGCATAAGCTTCTGGATCTTGGTATTTAGAAACTACAGAGTCTAGTTCTTGAATGTATTGGAAAATGGCTTTTCCACCCACTTGATCAGTATTGTCAAAAACTGGCCAGAACTCTAAGTTAGCAGTAGAACCTAAAATTTTCTTTACTCTTTCAGGGTTATCTACACCAGCTAATTCTACTAATATTCTTCCTGTAGAAGATTGTCTCTGAATATTTGGCTGAGCCACACCTAAACGATCTATACGTTGTCTAATGATATTTTCAGTATTATCTATAGCCGTCTGTGCCTCATCTCTTAAAATCTCTATGATTTCATCATCGTTGGTAGCATCTTTAAACTTATCAGTGTAATCTCTATTGTTGAAAATCTTGAACAGCTTCTTTTCATCTTCACTCGGCCTATTCTTGGCCCATGCCTCTGCAAAAAGAGTAATGAAATCAGTATTAGAACTTTTCATAGCCTCCCTAGCATCTGCTATAGACTGTTTAAAGTTCGGATACTTAGATTTTCCACTTAAATTTTCTACTAATTCTGGTACAGAAACTTCTAGAGTCACACTCATACCGCCCTGTAAGTCTAGGCCTAAATTCAGCTCTTGCTCCTTCACGTCTCTGTAGCTGTGCCCAAAAAGTGGGTAAGCAGTAGCACCAGCACTATCTTGTAGGTAGTCTCTTCTCGTTTTGTCTTTTAGTAAAGCTAAAGAGTCTGCTGTAATGCCTTCAGTATCTATTGTAGAAACATATTCAGAAGCATATTCTGCAGCTTTGTCCTCAAATCTGTTCGAGAAAAAATTAAAAGATAATTGGTACACGCAAGCCAGTACTAGCATAACCGTGAATATCCAAATCGCACTTTTATTTTCCATTGTTTATGGTTTATTTTTAAAGAGCCGCAAATATAAATATACCGAGCGGATTAGACAACGATAAAAATCGACTGTAAATCAGTTAGATAGATATAAATATTTTCAAGCTATGGTTATATATAGACAGGTTTATACTCTGTTAGTTAGCCTTCTGTTACATTTTAAGCCGAGTAAAATATTACCACCTTTTAACTGGCACTAGAACTAATGAAGTCATAACTTTGAGGCTCATTTTAGCGTTGCAATGGATATGATTAAGCATAAATTATTTTGGTTTTCGATTAGCGTGGTTGTTTTGGGTATATGCAGTTCTTTTACTCCGTACACTTATCAGTTAGGTGTTTTAAAGTATAATGGGGGTGGAGATTGGTACAGTAATCCTACTTCTGTGCCTAACCTAGTGAAGTTTGCCAATGAAAATTTGAATACAGCCATAGAGGAGGAAGTTCCTTATGTGGAGGTTGGAAGCCCTGATTTGTTTAATTACCCCTACATTCACATGACAGGACATGGAAATGTGGTGTTCTCTGCTTCAGATGTAGATAATCTCAGAAGCTATTTGGAGGCAGGTGGTTTTCTACACATAGATGACAATTACGGAATGGACCCATTCGTGCGCCTTCAAATGAAGAGAGTGTTTCCTGAGTTAGAGTTTATTGAACTACCATTTGCCCATCCTATTTATCATCAGAAATATGATTTTCCTTCAGGGCTGCCTAAGATTCATGAGCACGATAAAAAAGCACCTCAGGGATTTGGGCTAATCTTAGAAGGCAGGTTAGTTTGTTTTTATACTTATGAGTGTGACTTAGGAGACGGCTGGGAAGATTTTGAAGTACATAAAGATTCTCAAGAAACCAGAACGAATGCTCTTCAAATGGGTGCTAACATTCTGCAGTATGTCCTCATGGGAGAGAGAGACTAAACTTCAACTTTCTGGCAGGCGATTTGAAACTTCTTTTATTCTTAAAGTCCTACATGTTTAATTGGTCTAGCGGCTTAAGGAAATGCTTCTTGTAAAAAAGTATCATAATTAGGCTAAGTAGCCCTGAAAGTAAAGCTAACGCTATAGCACCAGTGTTCACTTTAAAAGCTACAAATAGCGAAATCATAGCACCAATTTGAGCCAAAACATAAATGTAAAACCCTATTCGCTTCCATAAAAACATGAGGATGACCGAAATAATGGTCATAATATATAATAGTGTTTTAAAATGAAAGAAAGTAACGCCATTTTCCTGAAAGTTCTTGGCGCAGGTTACAGCAGCTTCTCCTATCCAGTCGGGTATTTTTTCTAATACTGGGTTATCATTCAGTGTAATGTAGAGTTCTTTTAAGGTGCTTTTCACATCAGCCTCTAAAGTTGGGAGTTGTTGGTTTTGAGTAATCAAGTGAGCCACACTGAATCCTCCAGAAAACGCCAATAAAAGAATAAGCTGTATTGATCTCTTCACACTTAATTAATTAATTCTTATCTTCAAATTTAGAGTTGAATGCCATCGTGCAGAATAAAAACACTCCTATTTATCACCACTCCATTGCTTAAATAACTGAGATTGTTTTTCAGATGCCTTTTCTAACTTAATCAGTTTAGCTTCTTGATAATACCTTCCATTTGTAGGTTTGAGCGTGACTTCTGTACCATTTCCTCGGTGATTTACAATAAGAACTAATTCAGTAGAGTAGTCTATAGTTTTAATTAGTCTAGAAAGATTATCCGAAAGTCCATTAATATGAGAAATCAAATCTCCAATATGAATGCCTTGCTTATCTCCTTCAGAACCCACTTCTACATCTAATATTTTTAAAACACCAGAAGGTAGAGCTGCAGCTTTTATACCAGTATGCGCTGTAAACGCACTTTTATGCTTATTAAATTCAATATCTAACCCACAGATAGGTAGTGATTTATTAAGGAAAGTAAGAAAATCGGAAGAGCCATAAAGCAGTTGTTCTTTAATATCATCGAATGTTCTACCTGCAGTTTCTTCTAAGGCTTGAAAGTAGTTTTCTGCGGTGTAACCTATGCCAGTTCTGCCGTATTTATGCCATATGAGATTCATGGCAGTGGCCAGGTTTTTTTTGCCTTCAGTAGCTTCTAAAATTCTCAAGTCACATAAAAAGGCCACTATGCAGCCCTCTGTGTAAATAGATACTTTTCTACCTGGGGCACCAGCCACATAACCATCTAGCCAAGTGTCATAAGAACTTTCGGCTACACTGTAGTTTTTTCTGCCGGCATTATGAAAATGTCTGTTTAAATAAGAGCTGAAATGTCTAGAATAAGTTTCAAAATCAAACACGCCAGAATTTAATAAATACCAGTCACCCATATAAGTGGTAACACCCTCATAAACATAGCCAAGTTGGGAATAGTTCTCCTCGGTATAATTGTATGGCAGCATTTCTTTTGGGCGTAGTGCTTTTACATTCCAAGTGTGGTATAACTCATGTGAACTTACACCTAGTAGTTCTTCATAAAATGCTCTTGTGAGCAGTTTTTCGGCAGGCCCCAGTGTAATTACAGTACATTTTTCATGTTCTACTCCATGATAGCTTTGTTCCGCTAAAAAGTGAAATAGAAACAAGTAATCATCTACAGGAATCCCTTCAAAGTCATTTATTTGTGCGTTGCAAAAAGGTGTGAAATCCTTCTCGATCTGATTCACCTCCAGCTCGTGTGTTCCATTGATCCAGAGGTGGAAATTACAGTGTTGTACTTTAAATGAATGGTGCTGTAACCCAGCAGAACAGATAAAAGGGCTGTCTAATAATTCATGAACATTCTTAGCCACAAATACCTTGCTGTTGGAATCCATGTTCAGTGGACTAGCCAGAAGATAATCTTCGGGAACTTTTAAAGTTACCTTAAAGCTATCTACTTCTTCTCTACCTGGCCTGTACATGAAACAATTTACGGGATTTACATACAGTGTTTCTTCGTTTAGAAATGTGCTTCCTGCATTTAAGTCGGTGGAGTAATATTCATAATGTGCTATTACTTGAGATTGTCCCTTTGCATTTATAAGCCATCTGTCTTTAGTGGTTTTAATAAATGTTAAAGGGTTTCCTGAAGAATCAGTTACCTTAAACGACCTTACGTTTTTAGCAAAGTTTCCTATTTCATAGCGGCCAGGCCTCCAGGCTGGTAGCTGTAAAGAAAAATATTCTGAACCATCATGTTCAAATTCTCCAGAAAACTGAATGTACTGATGATGAGGTTTGGCTATTCCTAAAGTATACTGAATCATGTGAGTTTCTTTATTGTCCGATTACAGGTAAGATGGGAGAACCAGTGGTGGCATTAGGCATTTGGATACCTAAAAGGGCAGCTACCGTGGGTGCTATGTCTTTAATGTGCGTCTCTGAGTTGGTAAATCCTGGGGTAATACCGTAGCCATAAAATAAGAGTGGCACGTGAGTGTCATAATTAAATGGTGAGCCGTGGCTGGTTCCTGTGGTAGGATAGCTCATCCATGCGGGTCTAGGCACTACGAGCACATCTCCAGAAAGCTTCTGGTTAAATCCTTCTTGTAAAATTTCATTCACCCCTGACGTGTAATGAGTGTTCAATAGCTGAGTCCGGGTTAACGTAGAAAACACACCTTCATAAGTGAGAGCTGCCTCTGAAACCACTTGCTCTACTTCTGCTTTTATAAGGTGATGTGTAGTAATTACGGAGTCGCTTAAAAACAACTGGTTATTAGAGTAGGATTCTATAATTCCCTCTACACCAAACGCCTTTTTTACGGCCGTATCTACTACCATAGTCACTTGGTCGCCTTTAAAATATCCTGCAGGAATGCCATTTTTCTTCAGGTAATTCGGGTTATGGACAGCTCCATGGTCTGCAGTTAAAAAAATAGTGTAGTTACCAAACCCTACTTCGTTATCTAACCGCTGTAAGAGCTTTGCTATCTGTAAGTCTAATCTAAGGTAGGTGTCCTGAGATTCTATGGCGGTAGGTGCGAACTGGTGTCCTACATAGTCTGTACTCGAAAACGACATGGCCAGAAAATCACAGTATTGGTCTTTTCCTAGCTGTTCATTTTTAATGCATTGCAACGCGAAATCCGTAACCAATTCATTACCTAAAGGAGAACCTTTTATGAGGTTATAATATCCATTACTATCTGCCAATTCGGAAAAATTATATGGGAATGTTGGCTGAAGTTTACCCGAATATTTGGCTTCGTAAGGATTATTATCTTCAATGCTCTCTTCATAAGATTCTGCAGGTTTAAGAAGTTCCCAGCCAGTAGCTAAAAGCGAATCTTTATACCCTGAAGTATTGAATTCTGCTACCCAATTAGGTAGCTCTTCCATATAGTAACTGCTACTGATGAAATTTCCATCCTTATTTCCGGTAAACCAGTAAGCTGCATCTGCCATATGCCCAGCTGGCAGAATGGCACCCCTGTCTTTTATAGAAATTCCTATGGTTTTAGAGCGCATGTTAGAAAACAACTTTAGCTCATCAGTAATAGTACTCACTATCATGTTTTTAGGAGACATTTCACCAGCTGTGGTAGTATCGCCTATTCCGAACACGGTGCTGTCCTCTGAACAGTAAACTCCTCTTTTAGTAGCTCTATCGTACCAGTTGTTCCCTACTATGCCGTGGTTAGCTGGAGTAGTGCCGGTGTAAATAGAGGCATGACCAGGCCCTGTGTAGGTAGGAGCATAACTGAAATGATGATTTTTACATAAAAATCCTTCAGCTATTAGTCGTTTAAAGCCCTCGTCTGAGTAGTCATCCCAATATTTAGTGAGGTAATCAAAGCGCATTTGATCTACCGTAATTCCTACTACTAGAGCTGGTTGGTTCAAACTATAGCCTTGGTAAACAGGCTGATATTGTGCGATGTCTTTCACCGCGGAACAGCTCGCGAAAAGTAGGGAGAGAAGGATAAGACAGGGTTTAAACAGGTGATTCATTTACTTAAATATTCTGAAACAAAGTTAAGTCTGAAAGAGAATGCTCGGAGCGTTTTTTGATTAAAAGTCTTGAAATATCTGCACGTTCTGAGTTGAGATACCTAGAGCTAAACTCTGTTTCTATTATGCGTTGCAACGCGAAAAAAAACTGTTAAGAGAACTTATTATTTAGACAAAATAAAATGCATGGCCAATCCACAAACTACTATGGAAACGATAGCGTTTAATAATGCCATACCTACCATGCCATCTTGTATGAGTTTAATGTTTTCTAGACTGAATGTAGAAAATGTGCTAAAACCTCCGCAGAATCCTGTGGCAGCTAATAGGACTATTCGGCTATCTATTTTTTCAGTAAAGCTAAGTTTTACTATAAAAGCCAAAAGAATACAGGCCAAAAGATTACTGAGAAAGGTAGCTAAAGGAAAGTTAGTCATGTGTTTAGGTATGGAGCAACTAATACCATATCTGGCTAAGCTACCTAAGCCTCCACCTATAAATACCGCTAGTAAATTCATGTGGTGTATTTCTTTACAAGGTACTGATTTACTAAAAAGTGGCTGAAGAAACCTATGACAGTTCCTAACATGATGCCGCCTAAAATATCTCCAGGGTAATGAACTCCCAGGTAAATACGACTGTAACAAATGAGCGTGGCCCATGCTAGAAAGAGAATTATGGCTAGGCGCTTAGGACGCAGAAATAAAGAGCAAAATACTGCTATGCCCGCAAAGTTAGAAGCATGGCCAGAAATGAACCCGAATCTCCCTCCTGTATAGAGTTTGCCATCGTGAGGCTTGGTAACCAGATGTACCAGGCCTTCTAATTCTGGATTTCTAGAGGGTCTTAGCCGCTCGAACACGTTTTTAAATGCTTCTCTGTGAATATTATCGGCTAAAAGCACCACTAACCCTATGCCCAAAAGCAGCCATAACACACCGTTTCTACCATATTTTTTATACGCCAAGTAGATAAATATAAGGTACACTGGCAGTGAGCATAAAGGTTGGCTGATGTACCACATTATAGGATCTAACCATTCGGCATTCATACCGTTAAGTGCTAGAAAAATGCTTCTGTCTATTTTATCTAATTCAGCAATTAAACTCATAATTTAGTGCCTAGTTCAGCGCTCTAACTTCAGCTTTTAACATGTTAATAGCTAAGTCGATGTGGGCATTTTTGGTTTCGCTCTCTAGTTCAAATACAGCTTTAGCCAGATCCATATTACTACCACCTGGTGCCACTTTAGAGCCAGCTATTTTAATCAGTTCTAGAGTTTCTTCCTTAGCTGCTTTAATATGCAGCCAAGATTTTTCTGAGATGTACATCTGCATACTTAAGTTATGTTCAAACTCTTCTCTTATGTTTCTGAGGCATTCTATCTGTAACTGTGAAGAGTTAAAGCTAGAATCGTTTATTCTCATTATGAGCCTGCTAGGCTTCATTCGTTCTAGAAATATGATCAGCCGCTCATAAGCCTTTAGTTTTAGAGGTAAGAATATCTTGGTTTTTTGATTATCTGCAGGCTCAGGTTTGGGAGTGGATAATTTTCTCTTTTGGGTTTTTTCAAAGAAAATAAAAGCGGTAAAGAAAACTAAAATAGCAGGTAAAAAAATCTTCATTAATTCCATAAAGGACTCCATGTTATTGAGGGTTTTTCGGTTTCAAATGTATTATTAATAACGCACCGTGGAGGTACTTTAGGTTATATTTATAACGAAAATATTTTTTGCATGATTAGAATCCAAATACTTGCTGTTTTTTTAAGTTTAGCCAGTTTGCATGCTTTAGGGCAGGAGTTCATTAGAGAGTTAGACATTCCGGTGTTTGAGGAAGATGTGGAGCTGAGAAACCCTTGGGCTGGAGGATTAAACTACGCTCAGTATTCGAAAATAGATCTCGATTTAGATGGTGTAGAGGACTTGTTCGTATACGATAAAACCTCTGGCATAGTCTCTACTTTCATAAATCAGTCTTCAGTTCCTGGAACTTTGAATTATAAATTGGCGCCAGAATATGTTTCTCTTTTTCCTTTAGAAGAGCTCTCTGCATGGGTGTTACTTAGAGATTATAATTGTGATGGGTTAAAAGATGTTTTCACCAATGGAGGAGGAGGGTTTAAACTATTCGAGCAGTCATTAAATGGAGAGGAAATAGCTTTTACAGAGGTTTATGAATTCTTAGTGCCTTCAGTCTATGAATTTGAAACACCTGAGGTGTACCCAGCATTTAATACTAGCATAGACTTGCCTCATATAGGAGATATAGATGGTGATGGAGATGTAGATATCTTAACCGCATCGGATGGAAGTTTAAACGTGTTTTTTTACATTAATAATGCCTCAGATGATGGAAGGTGTGACACCTTAGCGCTGGAATTAGCTAATACCTGTTATGGTTTTTTTTCCGAAGCTTCAGAGAGTAATGATTTAAGCTTAGGAATTACTTGCGAAAATAATGTGCTGAATCCGAGGTCGTTTGAAAACAGACCACTTTTAGAAAACTCCAGAGATGGCCTTCACGCAGGAGGAACGCTACTCAGTTTAGAAACCAATGGAGACGGGCTTCAGGAGTTAGTAGTAGGAGATATTACTAATGATAGTTTACACATGCTACTTAACGGGACTTCTACTCAAGGGCCAGACAGCATGGTGCTGCAGTTTGATGATTTTCCTGCCAATTTATCGGATACAGAGGCCATAGGGCTTCATGAGTTTCCAGGCCTTTACCATGAGGATTATAATAATGATGGTGTAAAAGATTTGGCAGTAAGTTCATTTAGCAGATTCAATTCAGCAGATGATTTTGGCTCATGGTTATACTTAAACGAAGGTTCGGATGATTTTCCAGATTTTCAGTTGGAAAAGAAGGACTGGCTTCAAGATGAAATGCTAGAGCATGGCACCGGAGCTATTCCAGTTATAGTTGACTACAATTCAGACGGACTAGGAGATTTAGTTCTGGGACATGAAAAAAACATAGTAAATGCCACTACATTTAATTCAAGCTTAAGGCTTTATGAGAATATAGGGACATCTACCGATCCTATATTTGAGCTCATTACAGAAGACTGGGGTGGTTTATCTGTGTTAGGGCTGGAGAATTTGTGTCCTGCATTTGGAGACCTAGACGGAGATGGAGACACAGACATGATTTTAGGGGAAAGACAAGGAGTAATTCACTTTTTTGAGAACACTGCAGACTCAGGAGACCCTATGGATATTTCTACTGCTAATGTCGTCTTGAATTATACTGACGTGAATGGAGAAGAGATAGACCCTGGGCAGGATTCTTTTCCACAACTCATAGATTTAGATGAAGATGGTCTGCTGGATTTGATTTTAGGAGAACTCAATGGAAAAATAAATTTTTATAGAAATGTAGGCACAGCCACAGACTTTCAGTTTGAGTTGGAAAATGGAGAGTTAGGAGGAGTTTATGTAGAAAGTATTTTTGGGATCCAAGGAAATTCTACACCACATTTTTATAAGAACAATACTGAAGACTGGAAGCTTCTTTCGGGAAATGAGCTTGGCTTCATTCAGCGCTGGGGTGGCATAAACGATAATCTCGATGGTGTGTTTCAGTTAGAGGATTTAGAGTTACAAGAGATAAATGATGGGCGTCACTCATCACCTCATTTATTCGACATTAATGGAGATGGTTATCTCGATCTATTTATTGGAAATGAGCGTGGGGGAATTACATTATATTTTGGTCAGCTTTTCGATTCAGTAGAAGAGACTCTAGTAGAACAACCTATAGTAAAGATGTTTCCTAATCCCACTTTAGGAAACGTTCAGTTAGAATTCCAAAGAGAGATTATGCCTGATGGTGTATCGGTTTACAACCTCCTAGGAGAAAAACTTTTAACTCAACCTGTAAATTATGCAAAGCTAAATCTAGATGTCTCAGTTTTACCTCATGGCGTTTACATCCTTATGGGAGAATATGGTAACCTGAATACAAGTTTAGGAAGGATTATAAAAGAATAAACGCCCAGTTTCCTGAGCGTTTAAAAGTTTTGTAAATATGTATTCTAGGCCTTACTGCCTTAATATTATGCTTGAGCTGCAGTCTCTGCCTTCATTTCTTTTTTAGACTTTCTGTATAGGAAAGAAGAAAAGATGTTTCGTTTTGCAAAGCGCAGCTGCTTGTCTGAATTTAAGAACTTTAAGTACAACTTCTTGTTTACTCCGAAGTATTCATATGTGCTTCCATCCATAAATGTTACTTCCAGTAACTGACCCTTATGCTGAAAATCTGCTAGGCCAGATTCAGTAATGGTTTTAGTATAATCTTCCAGTTGTGCCTCTTTAGTTTCAGGAGCTATACTTACTAGAAAGTGATAGCCATCAATAATTTCTTGACTTTTAAGT
Source organism: Flavobacteriales bacterium (assembly GCA_045104985.1). GTDB lineage: Bacteria > Bacteroidota > Bacteroidia > Flavobacteriales_D > Sanyastnellaceae > ASP10-05a. The sequence goes on from JBGCDA010000010.1 coordinate 62,162, forward strand.
TCGGCTTCCTCAGCCATAGGGTCTCCAGACTGAAACTTATCAGGATGCCATTCTTTTACCAGTTGTCTATAAGTAGATTTGAGCGGTTTAAGCTCTATGTTTCCTTCTACTTGAAATAATTTTTTGTAAGCATTAATACGTTTCATGGCACCAAATTTTTAAATGGCGCGCAAAAGTACTGTTTTTAAAGAATACTGAACCTAGAAGGGTTAGATTCCATAGAAAGACAGCTAGTGAACCTAATCTAGACTATTTAAACATGTCTCCTAATTTAGAAAACCCTTCTTTAAATGAGCTCAAAGAGTCTGATAACGTATCTTTTATCTCTTCCCATTTTTCTTCAGAAGCTTCCAGTAAAGAATCATATTTTGTTTTTAAGTCTATCGTAGTGTCTTTTAAGTCTTGTAGCTTTTCAGAATACAGTTCTTTAGCTTCACCTGTAGCTTGGTCTTTTTTAGCTTCTAGTTCATCTATTTTTACGAATAGTTTATCTAGCTGTCCTTTGAGTTCTGTTTTTACTTCTTCTTTGTTCATGAGTTTTTAGCGTATTACTTCTTTATTTATAAAGTGATTTTATTCCTTTTGCTCTAGCTGCTCTAAAGTTTGAATCTAAATATAACTCTTGCCATTAACACTTTATAGGATTTAACTTTTTTAAAGACTGAGCTATTCTATCCTCAAGGAAGATGGAGGGCCTCTTGGCACGCTAATAGATAAGCATATGTCTTAAACTCGGTAAAAAAATGAAGTAATAAGTTCAACACATTCGCGTTAAGAATTTTACAACCAAGCTTTATAAGAACAACTAGTCCGAGTTAATTTTAAACAGTTAAATCGCTTTAAAAATCGCAGATTCATGAGGATTGGTATAGGAGTATTAATTGGGTTGTTTTCTTTGGTGAGCTTGCTGAGCTCCGCACAGGAAACTGCCATAGACTATTCAGAATATTATGAATATAATGAGGGTCTAGAGCTTTTCGGAAAAGAGAAGTATGCTGCTGCTCTTAGACTTTTCGAGCAAACAATCCAGTCTATAGATGATCCTTACGAGGAAATGAGGGTAAATGCTGAGTTTTATCGAGGCATTTGTGCGCTTTACCTCCAGCATAAAGATGCCGAATTTCTGCTGGAACGTTTTACTATAGAACATCCTGATAGTCCGTGGGTGCAGAAAATTTACATGGAGTTAGGTAATTACAACTGGAAGCGTAAAAAATATAAGAAAGCCACTTATTGGTTTAAGCAAGTGAAAGAGCATAAGCTAAGCGGACTAGACGAGATAGCGTATAAGTACAAAAGAGCCTACTCTTATTTTTATGTAGATAACTATACTCAAGCTAAACCTGGATTCTTTGAAATAAAAGACTTGGACTCGGAGTATAAGGATCCTGCCATTTACTATTATTCTCACATAGCCTATGAAGAAGGAAATTATCAAACGGCTTTAGACGGGTTTTCTCTTTTAGAAACTAATCCTGCTTTTCAGCCTATTACACCTTATTATATCGCTCAGATATTTTATTTTCAGGGGAAGTATGATGAGGTAATCGGTTTTGCAACGCCACTTATAGACAGCTCACAAGTGAGTGTAGAACGTGTGCCAGAAATAGCTAGAATAGTAGGGGAATCATACTTTATTAAAGACAGCTATGACATGGCGCTGCCCTATTTAGAGCTCTATCATAAAGAAACTCATGCTAAGCATAAAACACGTTCAGATTATTACCAGCTGGGATATGTATACTACAGAAATAAGAATTATGAAGATGCTCTAGAACTATTTTCTAAAGTTACAGATGAGGATGATGTAATGAGCCAATTGGCTAATTACCACATGGCAGACTGCTACCTTCAGCTGGACCAAAAACAATATGCCCGATCTGCATTTAAGCAGGCTTACGAGATGGATTATGATATGGAAATTAAGGAGGATGCCCTGTTCAGTTATGCCAAGCTGGCTTTTGAGCTGAGCTATAATCCTTTTCATGAGGCCATAGTGGCTTTCGAGGAATATATAGAGGATTATCCTGAATCTGAACGTAGTGAAGAGGCTTATGAATTTCTGCTTAACGTATACATGAAGTCTAAAAATTACGAGGCAGCTTTAAGAAGTTTAGATAGAATTCCTAATAAAGATCAGCGCACTAAGGAGGCTTACCAAATGGTGACCTTTAACAGAGCGGTAGAGCTGTTTAGACAAGATAAATATGATGAGAGTGCCAGCTATTTTAATAAAGTAGACACCTATAATATCAATCAGGACTTAGTGGCAGAAGCTCTATACTGGAAAGCTGAGTTAGCCTATAAGCAGGGAGATTATGACAGAGCAGCGTCCACTTTTACAGGGTTTTTATTAGAGCCAGGTGGTTTTAATTCTGAACTTTATGATGATGCCTATTACAGTGCCGGCTATGCTTATTTCAAGCAAAAAAAATATGCGAATGCCTTAAGCATGTTCCGTAAGTTTTCAGATGCTTACAAGGGAGATGACTCTAGAAAATTAAATGATGCTTACCTTAGAACTGGAGATTGTTTTTATGTAGATAAGAAATATGCACAAGCTATAGATGCTTATAATAAAGCCATAAACCTTAACCAGCAGGGCAGAGATTATGCATTGTACCAGAAGGCGGTTTGTCAAGGATTGGCAGGGAATAACGATCAAAAAATTGCAACGCTTAAATCTGTAATTAACAGCAATGCCACCGGAGTGTATATAATAGATTCCCAGTTCGAACTGGCTGAAACATACAGAATCACAGACCAGGATAGCAAGGCTTTATCGGCCTATAGGGTTATAGTAGAGAAGTATCCTAATAACCCTTATGCCAAGAAAGCCCTTAAAAATATAGTCTTCCTGCATAGAAGACAAGGAGATAACGAGGCGGCTCTGTTGGCGTTTGATCAAATAGTGCAGACCTATCCTGGAGATAAAATCATGATGCAGTCTTTAGATCTAGTAAAAGATATTTACATAGATGAGCGTGGCATCCAAGCCTATAATAATTTAGTAAGCGGTAATCCTATTCTTAATGTCTCTTCTACCAGTGTAGATAGCACGGCTTATCAGCTAGCCATAGACCATTATTTTGATGAGAATTACACTAAGGCTAAAAAGTCTTTAGAGGAATACATTAGTCAGTTCGATCCAGGATTGTTTTCAGTAGAATCTCACTTTTATTTAGGCGAGATCTACTTTGAGGAGGGAGATAAAAACAAGGCACTTCTGAATTATAACTATGTCATTTCACAGCCCGTTTCAGATTACTCAGAGATAGCCTTAAAAACTGCAGCCACTATTAACTTTAATAAGAAAGATTATAACTCTGCCTTAACTAATTACATAGAGTTAGAAAGTGTAGCGTTGCAAAAAAACAACGTGCTAGAAGCAGAAATAGGTCAGATGAGGTGCTACTATGAACTGCTAGAATACGATTATGCTCTAGACTATGCACAAAGAGTATTAGACAATGGAAGTACTCCTACAGACATTAAGAATCAAGCGTATATGATAAGAGGAAAAGTGAGATTTGATAAAATGAACTTTGATGAAGCCTATTATGATTTTCAGGAGGTGCAGAAAACAGTATCTCTTTTGGGGGCTGAGGCCAAGTATTACATGTGTAAAATAGCCTTTGAGAAAGAAGCTTATAAAAACTGCGAGAAAGAGGTGTTTGAACTCATAGAACGATTCAGTTCTTATGGCAAGTATAAGTTTGAGGGATTCCTGCTCTTAGTAGAAGTGTATGTAAAGCTAGATGATATGTTCCAAGCTAAGGCTACGCTGAATGCCCTCATAGAAAATGCCAATGAAGATTGGGTGAAGGAGCGGGCTCGAGAACGACTGGCTCAGCTAGAAGTGCTGGAGCAGCAGCAGCTTAACGAGGGAGAGGAAGATGAGCTAGAGATAGATTTATTTGAAGAAGAAGAATAAAACAGAACGAAACATGAAAAATTACATTTTAAATACATGCAGCTTGGTAATAGCAGCAGTGGTGATGGTTTCTTCTGGAGCTCAAGCCCAAGTGGATACAATAGGAGTAGAACAGAATGAAGAATTGGATCTTAATGTGGTTATTACTGGAGATGCTCAATTATTCTTAAATGACGCCAATAAAGTCATAAATGTGCCTGAGCTTAAGGAGTCGGCAGTGGAGCTTCCACCTATGACATATTACCTTATTCCCAGAAAACCTGAGCAGAAAATAGAACTCAAGCCTGTGCCTGCAGCCAAGGTAAACATGCAGCAAAAACTTCCTAATTTATTTAGAGGTTATGTGAAAGGTGCGGTAGGAACTAACCTCACAGGGCTAGGAGAAATTAGGTTTATGGATGGATATAGCAGAAACGGAACGTTTGATTCTTTTCTAAAGTTCAGAGGAAGTGATGGACGTGTGGCTTTAGTAGATTCTATTCCCGACACTTTCTCGAACTTATCTTTAGGAGTAAGTGGTAAGCGTTTCTTAAAAAAACAGAGCGTAGGAATAAACTTAGGTTATGACCGAGATATGATGCATTATTTCGGGTATGACCCAGAATTATATCCTGAGAATTTCGGTGTAGATGAGCAGCGTATCTACAGAACATTTAACGCTGGTGTGAATATCAAAAGTTACTTCAGGGATTCCACTAAATTAAACTATGTAGGTAGGTTCGATTTTTTACAGTTTTCTGATAATGCAGATGGTTCAGAGAACAATTTTGTTTTCGATGCCGATTTCAACCAGCAGTTAGAAAGAAAGAATCTCGTATTCGCCATGGGTGTAAATATTGACTACAATCAGCTAAAGAACAGATCTCCTAGGACCTTAGCTATTCAGAAGTTTAATAACACTGTAATAGCTTTAAACCCAAGGTTGGTGGCTCAGCAGAATGGTTTTACAGTAAGAGTGGGAGCCAGACTTGTAGGAGACTTTATGGGAGCATTAGAACCTAAGATTTACCCAGATTTAGAGGCTAATTATAGTTTATTTGAAGGAGTGTTTATTCCTTACATAGGGTTGGGCGGTGATCTACATAAGAACAGATACAGGACACTGGCCGATGAAAATCCTTTTATTCAAAGTTTCTTAATAGAAGATATAGCCACATCAGATGTGCTGATGAATACGAATGAGAAAATAAATGTGTTTGGAGGAATTAGAGGTAATATTTCTTCCAACATGAGTTTCAATACAAAGATAAGCAGAGCCTCTTTCGATAATTTTGTGTATTTCGTAAATGACACTATAGTGAGTCAGGGAAATAGATTTAGAACGGAATATGGAGAATTAGTGCGAACCACTGTTACCGGTGAGCTAACTTATAACGCGGGCGAAAAAATCAAATTCTTCGGTAGAGGAGATTTCTACATTTATGACGAAAAAATGGAAGAAGAACCGTGGAATCAGCCAGATAATAAAATTACAGTAAGCGCTTCCTATAATATTGATAATAAGATAGTGGCCAATTTAGATGTGTATGCCATAGGGAAAAGAAGGGCTAAGTCTTTAGGCTTTATAGAAGGTGGGATTTTAGATGACGATGGGTACTTTACCTACAACTTAAAACCATTTCTAGACGCTACTTTAAAAGCTGAGTACAGATACACTAAACGACTTTCCGTTTATGCTCAGATCAATAATATTTTGGCAGGCCGCTATGAGCGTTTTAACAATTTCCCAACCCAAAGGCTGAACTTCTTAGCTGGAGCTACTTATGCCTTTTAGTGGCAGTTTAGTTTGTTGGCTGGTTCTTATGGAAGTGTTTATAGTTGTTACGGTTTTGCTTGCTTCGGTGGGACTAGTTGATAAGTCTATAACTATTGTAGCCGCCCGGTGCGTTACTGGTTAAGGTGATAAATCAACAGAATGCTTCATGATTTTTATTCTCAAATAATTCTAGAAACGAGACTAAAAATATCGAATTTCAAACTTCGAATCTCGAATAAACCCAGCCTAACTCAAAGGGCCAAGTCCTAACCTATTTACCCGTTGTGAATAACCATAAAAAAATGTGGAAAAAGGCTTGGTTTTACTAGCGTTGCAACGCGGATACGCCACTGAAAATACGTATCTTTACAGGGTAAGAGAAACCGTGGTGAATACTGCGGTTTTTCATGTTAAAATGAACAAGATTTTAAGACATAGATAAATGAGCGAAGAACCAAAAAAGGGATATGATGCCAGTAGCATCCAGTCCTTAGAAGGAATGGAGCATGTGAGGTTAAGACCTTCCATGTATATAGGAGATGTAGGAGTTAGAGGATTACACCACTTGGTATATGAGGTGGTAGATAACTCTATAGATGAGGCCATGGCAGGGCACTGTGATACTGTGCATGTAACCATTTTAGAAGGAAATGGAATTAAAGTAATGGATAACGGTAGGGGTATTCCTATCGGTATGCATGAAAAAGAAGGAGTTTCTGCTTTACAGGTGGTAATGACTAAAATAGGGGCCGGAGGTAAATTCGATAAGGATTCTTACAAGGTTTCTGGTGGACTTCACGGTGTAGGTGTTTCGTGTGTAAATGCTCTGTCTAATGATTTAAAGGCAGAAGTATTTAGAGATGGAAAGCATTACGTGCAGGAGTATCAGAAAGGAAAGGCGTCTTATCCTGTAAAAGAAATAGGAGATTCAGACTACAGAGGAACTCAGGTTACTTTCCAGCCAGACGATACTATTTTTGAGATTGTAGATTACAATTACGAGACTTTAGCCACTCGGCTTAGAGAACTTTCTTTCCTAAACAGAGGATTAAGATTAACCATTACTGACGAAAGAACTACAGATGACGAAGGAAACCATCCCTATGAAGAGTTCCTTTCTGAAAGAGGTTTACAGGAGTTTGTAGAGTACATAGATTCTACTAGAGAGCAGCTTATGTCTCAGGTAATTCATATTACTGGAGAGAAATCTGGAGTGCCTGTAGAAGTGGCTATGACTTATAACACTTCGTTCAATGAGAACATCCACTCTTACGTAAATAATATTAATACTCATGAAGGTGGTACACACCTTTCTGGATTCAGAAGAGGGTTAACCAATACGCTTAAAAAGTATGCAGATGCTTCTGGAATGTTAGAAAAGCTCAAGTTCGAAATAGCTGGAGATGATTTTAGAGAAGGACTTACGGCCGTAGTTTCTGTAAAAGTAGCAGAGCCACAGTTCGAAGGGCAGACTAAAACTAAACTGGGTAACAGAGAGGTAACTGCACCAGTTTCTCAGGCTGTGAGTGAAATGCTGGCAGATTATCTGGAAGAAAATCCAGCGGATGCTAAGCAGATAGTTACCAAGGTGATTTTAGCCGCTCAGGCTAGACACGCTGCCAAGAAAGCGCGTGAAATGGTGCAGCGTAAAAACGTAATGAGCGGAAGTGGACTGCCAGGGAAACTATCAGATTGTTCTGAAAAAGATCCTGCATTATGCGAGGTATACTTGGTAGAGGGAGATTCTGCAGGTGGAACTGCCAAGCAGGGAAGAGACAGAATGTTTCAGGCCATTATGCCATTAAGAGGAAAGATCCTAAATGTGGAGAAAGCCATGCCGCATAAAATCTTCGAAAACGAGGAAATCAAAAATATCTACACCGCGCTAGGGGTAAGACTAGGTACTGAGGAAGATTCTAAGGCGTTAAATTTAGAAAAACTCCGCTACCATAAGGTTATTATCATGTGTGATGCCGATGTAGATGGTAGCCACATAGAAACGCTAATTCTTACGTTCTTCTTCCGCCACATGAAGGAGCTTATAGAACAAGGACATGTTTATATAGCCACTCCACCGCTTTACTTGGTAAAGAAAGGTAGTAAGAAATCTTACGCTTGGGATGATGATCAGAGAGACCAACTAGTGAATGAATTTAAAGGAGCAGGAACTGAAAGCAGCGTAGGAATTCAAAGGTATAAAGGTCTAGGAGAGATGAATGCTGAACAGTTATGGGACACTACCATGAACCCAGAATTCAGAACCCTGCGTCAGGTAACCATAGAAAACGCCTCAGAGGCAGACAGAGTATTCTCAATGCTTATGGGAGACGAAGTGCCACCGCGTAGAGACTTCATTGAGCGCAATGCTAAGTATGCTAATATTGATATATAGAAACTTAAACAAGTGATAATTATATTTAAAGCCGCTTTTTAGCGGCTTTTTTTAAGCCATGAAAAATTACTATTTGACTTATAAATATTCGTCTATTCTAATCCTAATCATTTCAATAGGCGTTTTTCTCTGGGCAAATTACAAATCAGTTTTTATAGAATGGAAATATAATTCAAGTCAAGTTTTATTTGTGACATCTTATTTTTTATTCGGAGGTGTGATGGTTTATTTGTTATTCATCAGATATAAAAAGTTTTTTGATTGGCAAATGAAAATGTTCAATCATAATAGTACATTAATTGATGAGATGATAGCACCAGATATAAGAAAAGTGAGGAAACCTAAGTTTAATTATTTAGAAGTTATCCATTTGCTTACAGGATTGTCTTGTTGGCTATTTTTAGTTTATATGTGTGTTGAGTTTGATTTGTTCAAGAATAGAGACTTTGCTTTTTTCTTGGTAAGAGATGTTACAATCATTTTGTATACAATTGTTTGGTCAGTTCAAATCATTCATTCAGCTTATTTGATAAAACTAACTAGCACAAATGTTATCCGAAAGTAGAATTTTGTAAATCATCCTTTTGATCTTTAAATAGCTTCAAAACAGATTACGTCTGCTAACATATATGTTTGATTAACTGCAGTAAATTTGATAGCTGTGACCAGTTCATTTAGAGTTGTGGTTTTTGTATTCCTGTTTATCTTTCGCGTTGCAATAGCATAACAAATGACCAAAATCCTAGACATACTATTTAAGTTTTTTGCAGTGTTATGGCTCGGCATGGTAGGTTTTGTAGTGGTGGCATTGAGTTTTTTTCTGGCCTCTCAGGAATTCATATGGGAACCGGCATTAATAGTAGTTGGTTTTGTGGTAGGAGGAGTCTTGGCTTTTATATTTTCTTTGCACACTTGGAAATTTTATTTCTCTGATAAGTCTCAAGAAATACTGTTAGATGATATAGAATTTGAAGCAGGTTTAACCTTACAACCCGAAGTTAAAAATTTTAGAACCAAGAGTGGCTTAGCCATTTTTGTTGGTCTAGCATCTTTATGCTTTGCTTTTTTTGTGTTTGAGCAAATGCCATTTCCTGATGATTATACTTGGAGGGTTTGGTTACTGATAATAGGATTAGTAGTGTTATGTTTCTTCGGAGTTCTATTAATTCAGAGGGCTATAGATGTGTGGTTAAAGTGTGCTGTGAGAAATGAAATCACTAAATGATGTTAGCTAAAGTGTAATAAAGGTTGAAGCATGAATAAGACAATTGACAAACTGTTTAAGATTTTAGCATTTCCATGGTTTGCCTACTCTGCATTTATGATTTTCATGCTAGCATATGACAGGATAACTAATGCGTCATATGACTCAGACTCTAATATTGCACTCTTCGGTTTTGTATTCGTTAGCACTGCCGCTTTTAGGTTCACCTGCAAAACATGGAAGTTTAAATACACAAAAGAAAACACAGAGTTACTTCTAGACGACATAGACGAAACACAATTCGAAAACCAAGAGGTTTCATTTAAGGATTATAAGTTGAGTTCAATTTTAGCTGTTTTGGCCGGTCTAATTTCTTTGGGCACTGGAGTTTGGATGGCCTTCAGAATAAGAGGGGTAAATCTGTTGAATACAGGAGATTTATTGATGATTTTTTTACTTATTGTTATTATCGCTTTCGGCTGTTTACTAGTGTACAGAGCTGTAATGGTCTGGAGAGCAATATCTAAAGAATAATAGACTCCTAAGACATGCTTAACTAAATTAAACTCATAAACACTTAATGATAAAAAATCAGTGCCTTATTCCCTTGCTAATTGTTTGCTCACTGCTTCTACTTCCTTCATGTACTAAAATAGAAACTATTCCATGTAATGAGTGTCTTCAATTACCTTCACAGACTGAAACTGGAGAAGGAACCATGGGCTGTTTGGTTGATGGCGGAGTTTGGCTATTATCAGGCACTATGGCAGATGGAATAGGATTTCGGGTGCCTCATAGATTAGAAGTGAATCATTTTGATGATTATGTTTCTGTTAGTGGTCTCATGACAAGAAATTGTGAAGGAGAAGAAATAATAACTCAAAATCTGGATTTCAGCATCACGAATCTGCTTGATACAGGTGTTTATATCATAGATGAAGAAATGATGGTGGAATTAGAATATGATGATTGGAACGAGTTCGGTCATTACACGGCTGTCTCAGGATTCATCAAACTCAATACCTACGATCTACAAGATAGCATTATATCGGGCATCTTTGATTGCACTCTAATTCATAGTATAGAACCACAAGATACAATTAGGATCACCCAAGGAAGATTTGATGGTCGAATTATTTAATCGTCTAAGGAAAGTTGAGTAAACTCTGTTTCTCTCTACCTCCCTTCCACATTTAGCACTTTCGTAGTCTTCTTTAAAGTTCTGAGGGTAATGAAGATAATGAACGCCCCAGCTGTGAGCCATAGCCACCAAGAATCTATAAGATGTTCTAATTTTAAAGAAGTATATTCTGTATAGTTTCGTAAGATATTGACTAACAGAAAAGAAACGAAAACAGCAAAGAATCCATTGTATTCTCTCTTTAATACATTTCTCATGGAGAATTGCATATCAGCATTTTTCCATTGGGTTATTCTAGGCATAAATGCTGGTGTTTTCTCAGCCCAGTTCAAATAAGTTTGTCCGAATTTCTTTCTAAGGAAATGCTCTTCTGCAAACATGATACGCTCATAGTAGAGCCAGAATAGTAGAACTATAGTAGCTGTAAACCACCAGTTACCTACGTAAATAACTATTCCTAACCACATAAAGAAATTACCTACATAAAGTGGGTGTCTTACAGTGCTATAGATGCCTTTAGTATTCAAAACATCAGCCACTTGACCAGCTTTAGTATTTCTACCAGAAGTAGACTTGGGAGTATTCCCGATGGTAATGGCACGTATGAGTTGTCCGAATAAGCTGATGGCTAAACATACCAGACTCCATTCTAAATTATCATGAGGCACGTGAGAAGTATCTCCAAAAACTACTACCAAAAATGCCAGAGCATAAAGAAATAGTGGTAAGAAACTCCTCCATCTAAATAGCCAGTTTCCTGTTTTATCGAATTCTTCTATTAATGCCATTTGCTTGTATTCTTAATAAGTGGCAAATGTATTAAATCTATCATGCTTCTAAACTGTCTTATGAGTTAGTAAGAAATCTACTTGGAGCACTTTATTTATTTAGACGAAACATGATGAATGTACGATGAAATAGCGATTAGTTAATATTAACTATCTTTGTAAGTAGAGTGTTTACCTAACTTATAACCATTATTAGTGCCTTGTCTACGAAAATATGTGTGCATATTTCTATGCCTGTGTTTTAATGTTGTCTGTTTTAGCCAATCAGATGAGAGGTATACTGTGGTAGTAAATATGTACCAGCCCATAACGCATTCAGAGCCCATTGAGCTTGAAGAAATAATTCTAATTCAATTGGAATATTACCTTTTAAATTCTATTGCATGGGAAAACCAGAGTATCTCCTTTTCTAAATCACCTAGAAAGCTCATTTCTGATTTAAATGAAGTGGTTAAGACTGGTGTGAAGTTTAATGATTATGAAGATTTGAAAGACTTCAAAGGCTTTTCTCCCACCGTTAAAAAGAAGGTAGAGAATATGGCTGAAATGAATTACAGTCAAACCAACGATAGCCAGCAGCTAGAGTCGGTTTTAACTCATCAAATGACAGAGTTAGTTATGCTGCTTAGAACTGAACTATTGGTGTTTGGTGGTAAAGACATTTATGAGCCTACTGAACAAGTGTTTACTGATTTAACGCTAGAAGAAAAAGAGGCATTAATTCAAGAAATTGAGAATTACCAAGAGGGTGATTTGCTAGATCCACTTACTATAGAGTATACTGAAAAAGAGGCTGCTGATGGTTCAGAGTTAAATTTAGAAAGTTCTAATAACACAGATATATTTGAACGTATTCTAGAATTGTTAGCACAAAATTCTCAACGGCTTGAGCGGCTTGAATCTGAGTTACTTCAGTTGGATATAGAGCGTAATGCTGAGGTAGGAAGTGGATTAAGCATTGCAACGCTAGATAAAGAAAATGAACTTTTAGAGCTTCTTCCAGAACAGATGGATTTTTACTTCTCTACTGGGAGCTCTGGGCTAACTTCTGCCACTCTGCTTCAGCTAAATGAGGTAGTAGAAATTCTGGCCATATCTGAATCTATTAAGGTAGTTATAACTGGATTTACAGATGATTCTGGTGCCGCAGATGCTAATTTAGAACTGTCTAAACTTAGAGCTCAAGCAGTCCAAAGGTTTATGAAAAACAGCGGTTTATCTGAAGATAGGTTTGTCATTAATTATTTCGGAGAGGCTAAGACTGGTACAGATAGAAATGAAGACAGGCGCGTGGAAATTAAATTTTATAACTAGCTGAATTCTCTATAATTCACCCGAAATTAGATGACATGAAGATTATTTGTATCGGAAGAAATTATGTGGAGCATGCTAAGGAGTTGAACAATAAAGTGCCGACTGAACCTTTATTCTTTCTAAAACCAGATTCCTCTATTTTACCCAATAGAAAAGCCTTTTACATTCCGGAGTTTTCGTCAGATGTTCATTTTGAAGTGGAAGTAATTCTCAAAATAAACAGACTAGGAAAAAATATAGAAGAGCAGTATGCCCACAGGTATTTTGATGAAATAGGCTTAGGCATAGATTTTACGGCCAGAGACTTACAGGCCAAATTAAAAGAAAAAGGCCACCCGTGGGAAAAGGCCAAAGGCTTTGACGGGGCGGCAGTGGTCTCTAACCATTTTCATCCTGTAAGTAAGTTTGAAGATGTGAATAGGCTGTCTTTTTCACTTACTAAAAACGGAGAGGTAGTACAGAAAGGTGCGACTAAAGACATGATTTTTAGCCCTTCTAAGATTATTAGCTATGTATCTAAATTTATGACCTTAAAAATGGGAGATTTGATATTTACTGGAACACCGGCAGGAGTGGGGCCAGTAACCAATGGGGATGTGTTGGAAGGTTACATTGGAGAAACTCATATGTTCAGAGTGAAGGTGAAGTAATGGTTCTTTAATTTTAATCATATTGATTATCTTGAGGGTGTAACAATAAGCTTTGAAGATCGTCACTCAGACATAACTCAAAAATCTCAATACAATGAAAACAATTATACCTTTACTATTAATGTGTGTTCACTTAAATGTTTTAGCTCAGCTAAACTGCGATGGAATAGATTATGAAGTGTCCACATTTACCGAAGCTTACACAGATCTAGATATAGAAGATGTCACCAGTTTAACGAATGGTTTAGTTTGGGATGATCCTGAATTTCAGTTTCCAATAGGCTTTGAATTTTTGTTTTATAATCAGTCTACTTCTGATTTAGCCATCGGAGGAGATTTATTAGGTGCAGGTGTCATAGGAAACCCAGTAGGTATAAAAAATTCTGTAAATGTGATTCTCCCAGCCTATGCAGATTATACTGACAGAGCCTATGCTGATGGTTTAACCGATGGTCAGGAGGGAAGCTTATCTCACATCTCATATCTTACTGAAGGTGAAAAAGGGTCTAGAGTTTTTAAATTAGAGTGGAAAGATGTGGGCTTCTATAATGAAGTGATAAATGGAACGGCCAATAATTTCATGAATGTCCAGCTTTGGTTATATGAAGAAGATAATTCTATAGAATTTAGGTATGGAAATTATGCCATTGAAGATGCCTCACTCGTGTTCGATGGGGTGCAGAGTCCTATAAGCGCTTTAATCTGTTCTCTGGTGCTAAATGATGGAGAGGCAGAGGGGACTATTCTTAGCGGAACTCAAGATGCTCCTCTTCAACAGAGTTTTAACAATAATCCTAGTGGTTTTAATGAAATGCCAGATGAGAATAGAGTTTACAGATGGGAAAGAATAATTCCAGCTAGCGTAACAGAAGAATCTATCGATATCGGTCTAATGGCTTCTCCAGTGCCTTTTAGTGATGAATTAACTCTTAGTAGCATAGGCGGGTTTGATTATGTAGAGCTTTTAGATTTAACTGGTAAAGTGGTGTTTAACTCCAGTAACCCAAAAGGTAATTTGATAATTAATACTGCTCATTTGCCATCTAGCATTTACTTTATCAGAGCCGAAAAAGATGGAAAGCAATTCACTAAAAAAGTAGTGAAGTAAGATTATCATAAAACTAATTCACGAAGCCAGAGCCTCTTGTTCTGGCTTTTTTTATAGCATTATTTTGCAGTAGTTTAGCGTTGCAACGCAATTAAAAACACAAAAAAAGCGGAACTCAATGCTCCGCTTTTAGTCTGTAATTTACAATTCTATATTATTCTTTAACGAACTGAACTTGGTGATAAACGCCATTAGCATTTATTCTAGCCAAATAGGCACCAGATGAAAGTTCTGCCACGTTTATTCTGTTATCCTTAATGAGAGTGCTTATTACTACTCTTCCGCTTAGATCCAAAATTTCTAATGGGAAACTGTTATAATTAGTTTCACTATCTATGTTTAGGAATTCAGCTGTAGGGTTAGGGAATATGTTAAAGTTTTGACTAAGTTCTTCTTCAATTCCTACTACTGAGCCATCTACTTCCACTATATTCAGTGTAGTGTTTATGGCTACATTTTGCAAAGTAGTTACATTCCCTGAAGGCCAGCATACGGTAATTAGATCTATAATTTCATCTTCAGCTAAACCAAAGTGAGCCGTAATCGAGCTCATGTTACCGAAGCCGTCTCCACTTTTTACGTCCCTAATTTGATCTCCTAAAGCACTAGAAACAGTTATTCTAGCTCCAATTCCATTTTTATTACTATCAGTTCCTATGGTGTTTACTTTTATAAAGTTGTTTCCTGTTCCTTGGTTCAAATAAACTCCTGTTCCACCGAAGCCCATAATGTCTAAATACCCATCATTATTTAAATCACCCACAGGGCCATTATTAGCAGCAGAACTTGTATGCGTAAAAGTCATATCTCCATTATTAATGAGGATAGTGCTTCCAGATATGTCTATATCCACAAAACCATCATTATTATAGTCGTGAGCACAGTGTTCTATTCCCGTAGGCATAGAAGCCAGAATACCTGTTTCAGCTGTAATATCTGTAAAAATCCCATCATCATTTCTCATAAGTTTATGGCTTCCATTAGTAGTAGAGCTAGCTCCTACGAATACGTCCATATCTCCATCATTATCATAATCGGCCCAAGCACTAGACCAAGTTTGTACGTTGTCTGCTAATCCTATTTCTTCTTGTACCTCAGTAAATGTTCCATCACCATTATTTCTGTGCATTTGGTTAATGTTAGCAGGAGAATCTCCACCTCTACATTTTGCTATAAAGAGATCTACTAAACAATCGTTATTATAGTCTATCCAAATAGATCCGTAATTACCTCCGTTTTCAGTTTCTCCTAATCCTCCTTGGAAATAAGTAAATCCGCCTTCACCATCGCTAATCATATAAACATTAGGCGCTACATCATGACACATGAATGCATCTAAAATTCCATCATTATCTATGTCTACCATGTTTCCTCTTTGTGAGAATACGTATTCGGAAGTAGCCCATTCTGTCAGTTCAGTTCCGTCATCTGATCTCATCATAAGAGAAACTCCACTTCCTGCACCATACATTAAGTCATTAAATCCATTTCCATCCAGATCACCTGCTGTTATGCTCCATGAAGGGCTATACTCAGGAATGGGTCCTGTTAAAGTCTCTTGGATAAAAGTTCCATCTGGCTGCTGGTAAGAAACATTGACATCTGTGTCTCCCCATCCTACAGAAACTACATCATCTAAGAAGTCACCATTCATATCTACCACACAATCTCCAGTAACCATATTGTTTATAGTAGTAGCTTCAAACTCAATTACTGTAGGGAGATCAGTGGTTCCACCACCTCCACCACCGCCACCGCCACCTGTGCCGTTAGGATCTACATAATTAGTTATTTCATCATCTTCATTACCTACATAAAAATCTCCACCACTAGAGGTCCATCTGTTATCAAATACGATATAATAAGTGCTTCCAGTTTCAGCTGTGAATACTAACTCTGATGTAAACCCAGTTCCACCATCATCATTAGTTCCTACACATGAAAGCCCATCGCATTCTCCAGTAAGGATGTTTAGATGTGAGTCCCAGTTGCCATTCTGAGAAAGACTTGAAGTTACTATATATTCTCCATCTGTTTCTGGAGTAAAAGAATACCAGCCAGCTAAGTCGCCCTGGTCTAGTAGGTTGCAGGCCATATCATTAGGCAGTGCGTTAGTTAGAGTAGCCACAGTGTGAGTGCCTATGTTAACTTCTAGAGCATCATCACATGAAGCTTGGCTAAAGGCTGCAGAAATACCGCAGGCCATTGTTAGAGTGAGTAAAAGTGTTTTCATTTCAGGTTTATTTTAAGGTGATTTAATCGCAGTTTATTTCTAATTCGTTTATCCAATCTCTGATGAGGTCTATACCTTCTTGATGATTTATGGTTCTACCCATTAGCGGCATGCGCTCAGCTGGATTTTCATTATCTATTCTATAGTACAGCATAGATTTATTCGCATTTCCAGGAGCCACCACGAATAATTGATTCGGGTCTATAGGTTCAGCAGGTTCTACACATAAGCCTATATTTTCGAAATCATCTGTCTCGTTCCAAGCGAACCTCATAGGTCGATAGCTGCAGTGGCTGCCTTCTCTATGGCAGTGAGCACAGTTCATATCTAAATATGCTCTTACTCTGTCGAGCTTCGGTAGAGCCTCATCAGTCCAATCTACTACCGTTTCTATCATAGCAGGCATTTCTGGGTTAAGAAAACCCACCTCTATCCATTTCTGCAGCTGATTCATTTCTCCAGAAGAGTAGGAATAATTTTTATTTAAATTCTGAGGCTTCGGACCTATTGGTAAGGCATTGTCGGTTATTTTATGACAAGTGAGGCACTCTGCTTCCGAAGGAATTCTGTAGTTCACATCCAGTTGTTCTCCAAAATCATTTATGAAAGCAATATCTATGGTACTGCCATCTAAATCAAACACAGCCTCTGTTTGAGCATCATTCCAAACGTAATCTGCGAAGTTCCATTCTCCTGCTATTTTATAAAGCAATCTAGTTTCTACGATTCTTGTGGTATTGCCAGGCTGAACATTATCATAATAAAATGATTTTATAATAATGGTATGATCTGGCATATCTAATATTTCACCATCTTGATTGTAAGTAGAAATGGAGTCCTCAGGCATCCAAAGGAACCTTTTCTTATGAGCGTAGTCAGAAAAGAGAGGTGTAATCACATCGTAAGGTAAGATGTCATCTGTAACCACTTGATCTTTCATATCTCCAATGAAAAATCCATAGTCAGAAAGATTAGCTAATGGAAATTGG
The DNA here is from genome assembly GCA_045104985.1 of Flavobacteriales bacterium. Taxonomy (GTDB): domain Bacteria; phylum Bacteroidota; class Bacteroidia; order Flavobacteriales_D; family Sanyastnellaceae; genus ASP10-05a. Next base: position 79,671 of record JBGCDA010000010.1, read on the forward strand.
CTAAAATTGAACTTACCAGAAATTACTGGTGGGCACTCTTCATTAGAGCTGTCATCTTTTTTACACTGGGCGAGGCATAGAATTATGCCCACCAATGATAAAATTATCAAAGTGTGTCGTCTCATTTAGGCGTCAGGTAATAATGTGAGAGAACTACTCCCTATATCTATGACTACGAGTTTTGTCTAACAGTTGCTTGGGTGCGTTACAGATATGTGATATAAACGCTGCTTAGAAACTTATTTATAAAAAAGCCCAGCGAGAATAAAATCAGGCTGGGCTTTTAAGTACGATTATTTTATTTACTCTTTATCAAATTCTATAATCCATCCCACTTTTTGGTTTCCGCTTAATGTTGTCTGAAAGTTAAGGTTTCGTCCTGCATCCTTTACATTAATATCTTTTTTATCAGAGCCTAGTGCATTATCCAGCTTTTCCTTGAAAGAATTACCTTGAGCGTTATTGAGTTTGTTATTAAAAGACTCATAGTCTAGTGGTTCATTAGTAATCACTACTGCTATTCTATCAGTATCTCCATTTTCATCTGGCCACATACTTTTATCATGAGGAAAAACTCTGGTGCCAGTTATTCCACAGTATGGAGAATGTTTAGCTGTGTATGGAAATAGCACATAACTAGAGTTATCCATTTCTGCTCCGAATACATAGGTGTAACACGGTAAAGAATTAGTTACTTCTACCTTAAATCTAGAACCATCCCGGCCTCGTTTAAGTTTACCTTGAGCTTTCATAACACCAGAAAAGTCTTGTTGTAGATCTATATAAGTATTGTTTTCAGTAAGCAGTAATCCGAAAGAAATGTCATTCGTGGTACCTTGAGGTCTATCAGCATCTCCCATAGGATATATACCATACGCCTCTTTTGTAAATATCTCGAAATCCTTATATCTCACCCAGCCTACACCGTTTTTACCCCACTGGTTTCCCCAGCTATTCATGATCTCAAATGCACCTTCGCCATTGGCTTTGTAGTCGTCATAACCTATCACACACATAGCGTGCCCACCAAAGTTAGATTGGTTATAATCCTGAGAAGTAGGCATCCACACTTCATTTCCTACCATGCCCTGCATAAAGCTTCCGCCTACCATCATGCCTATAACCACAGGAGCACCTTGAGCCAGGTTCTGTTTCATGGCCAGCATGTCTACAGATTTTATGTTATCTCCTTTAGTTAAGCGTTGATATCCTGTAATCTTATAATTTTGAGCGGCAGCTTTATCTTGTCCATCTGCATCAAAACTGCAGCTTGTCTCGTCATAACCATATTCATCAAATGGAGCTACTCCATTTTTCTTCATGTTATCCATAGCAGCATGCAAGTAAGCCCCTTGGCAATTAGCATTAAGTGCTATCTGGTTATATAAATATGACGGACTAAAAGGTTTACTATTCGGGTTTTCACCAGTTTGCTGAGAGTGAAGAATAGTTCTAGCCGCATAGCTCGAGGCCCATCCTACACATGAGCCTTGTTTTCCCTGATTTAATCTTTTAGGTGCGTGGTCTAAAAGAGATACACTCTGAGGAAGAGGGTTTTTCTTATTGTCTGCTAAGGGTTCGTAAATTTCTGTGGAGTTATATTTCTGAGGATTAGCGTCAAATCCTTTGCTGAACAAGGCATCTTTTATGGAATTGGTCACATCTGAGGTAATGTCTCCTTCTCCGCTGCAGCCACCAGTCATATATTGGTATCCTAAGAAGGCTACAATAGCTACTATCAAAAGCTTTGGCTTCTTGATCAGCATAGGAATCAAAGCTCCTATGAGTCCACCTTTACCACCACTGCCGCCAGTGTTACGTCTAGGATTAGTATTGTTTCCAGGGTAATTATCTTTATTGCCAGACTTCTTCTGGTCATCGTCCATTCTAATTGGCATCTGTAACTTGTTTGGTTAATTAGGTTTAGAGTTGCAATTTAGAATATTCTCAAGAATTCTCAAGGTTCTACGGCTAATTCTATTCGAATTTGTACGTTATGGATTTTTATAAAGAGGCCTTAATGATGAGTGCTTTTTTGATCGATGAGGTAACCTCTTAAATACTCCAGAATCAAGTCTTATAGTTGTGAGAACTAGTCCGACTGCAGAATTAGTGCTTAAAAAAAAGACCCTAGTTTATGAATCTAGAGTCTCTTTGTGCCCAGAGCGGGAGTCGAACCCGCACGCCCATACGGACACATGGCCCTCAACCATGCCTGTCTACCAATTTCAGCACCTGGGCAAGTAGGTGTTTAATTTTAAACCAGCAGCTTATGGATGCAAGTTAAATAAAAAAGCTTCAGCAGAACTGAAGCTTTGTGATCCCTCTGGGGCTCGAACCCAGGACCCTATCCTTAAAAGGGATATGCTCTACCAACTGAGCTAAGAGATCATTCTCAATTTTTTTTGAGGGTGCAAATGTAACAACCCATTCTCATAAAAAAAAAGGAATTTGGGAACTATTTCTTACTTTTTTATTGCAACGCACAAACTAGCTGTAAGTATCTGATTAACAATTTTTAAAAAGTTGTGTTCTCTCTGTTAAAAGCTCATTAT
>JBGCDA010000011.1:0-25301 GCA_045104985.1 Flavobacteriales bacterium
AGTAGTAAAACGTCTTTAATATTCAATGGAGAGTTTGATTTAGATATAGGATGGATAGAAGATGAAACTGGAAGAGCTATAGCGTTTTATTCTTCAGATGAAGAGACTTTTTTCGGAAAGTTAAGTGAAGCTAACGAAGAACTAGAAGATATATTCAGTAACCAAGAAGAAGCCTTATTTACCCTTTATAATGACAGGCCAGATGTGTTAGATAAAGAGTTAGAAGAGTTGAACACAAAGAGAATCAGTCTCTTTAATGAGTTAGAAACCATTAATCAGTCTGATATAGATTTAGGAGAAGAGAAACTAGAGAACATTCTAGACAGAGCTAACAAGTTTGAGCTCCCAGTATTAGAGAAAATAGCGGCAGAGGAGAAAGAAGGTGTAGTTGAAGAAAAAGAAAAGAAATATAAAAAAGTAACATATACCATAACTAACAGCACATCAGAAGAAGATTTAGCAGAAATAAATGCCAACGCTGCAAAAGCCGGAATAAATGTGACTCTGACTTATAAGTATAAAAAGGACCAGCTCAAAAGATTACAACTATTCATGAGCTTGAGCACTGAAGAAGGAGATAGAAAGACTTCTATGAATTACATTAATGTAAAGAAGAACAGTCAGTTTAGCACTACTGTTTCTTGGAGAGTAAATGAACAAGGTGAGGCTGTAGATTTTGATGGCAACAAGTGCAGCAGAGTCTGCAACTGATAAACATATTTAAGAAAAAATAACTGATCTCATTTCATGTTATTTGGTAAGGTTAGAAACCGCTAAGGGAATGCTCTTAGCGGTTTTGTTGTTTTATGAACGTTTTACTTCAAGCATCTATTATTGGACTTCTATGATACGAATTGAAAACAAATAGATTAGCGCATTTAAAAGTTCGCTAGACAGTTTTAATTTCAGTTACAGGCGTCACCTTGTTAGTAACTGAACCTCTTAGAGCTTATTTATCACATTCTGTGAAGTAATTTTGTAATTGAAAAACAATTAAACCTTTTAAAATGAAACGACTAATTTTACTTATTGTCGTGTCCTTGTTTTTACAGGACACCTTCGCTCAGTTATCTACTAGAGAGAACAATGATTTTACTCCCAAATTAGGAACCAGACCTTCTGCCGGAGATGCTGTGTTACAGTTCTCTTTTCCTGTAATTAATCTTACTGGAGATAATGAAGCTGGATTATATGCTGGCCGAGCTTTTACAGCTGGAGACATGCTTACCTTCAAGTATTACCAAACAGATGAACTCGTATTTAGAGCTGGATTAAGACTGGCTAGCCAGAACATGAGGACAAATGGAACTGCTGTAGATTCTACTAATTTTAATCCTTTATTCAATGAGGATTTTGCCGTAGAAACCAACAGAAAAGTAATGACTACTAGAGAATATAATATAGCTGGTGGTGTAGAAAAACACTTTACTAACGATAACATTTTAGATGTATATGCCGGAGGTGAGGCTTTATTCGGATTCGGAAGAGACAGAACCGTAAGTGAAGAAGCTTTATTTAATGGTGATGTAGTAAACGTAGAAACTTCTACTAGAACTACTGTAGTAGGAGTAGGAGGTGTAGTAGGATTTAACGTCTTTATAGCTGAGCTACCTGTTTCACTAGGAGTAGAGTACGGACTTTCCGCCAAATGGGTATTTGGAGGAAAAACTAAAGTGAATGAAGAAATAGACATAGATGGTGGTGCCAGTTATGATGCAGAGTATTTCACTCAAGAAACTGATGGATTCGGAGATATAGACACTAACCAAAATGGTAACCTAAGAAGATACTCTGATTTAAGTAGAAGGGCATTCAATATGGATACCAATAACATGGTGAGAATAAATCTGAACATTTACTTCGGAACTAGGTCTAATAAATAATCAGCCTCCCGTTTATTTTCGGGAATAAAAGACAAACAAGATGAAAAAATATGCATACATATTAGTCTTATTAAGTGCTGTAGTTATGTCCTTTAACAGTTGTACTATTAGACAGAAAGCAGTACCGTTAACTCCTATAAATGCTCAGGTAAACATTGATTTCGATGACCTGGAGTATATGGGAGATATAGTAGGTACCTCAGAACAGAGTTACGCTCTAGGTGTTATAGCTTATGGCGGTAGAAAATATCACGCTGGAACACTTCTTCCTCAAGGTGGTTTAGGCATAGTACTCCCTAATAATAGGGGCGTAAATAATGCGCTTTATGATGCTTTACAGCAGATGCCAGATGCAGACATGGTTTTGCCTGTCTCGTTTGAACGCGTTACAGATCAGCAGTTTTTAGGACGTAGAGTGAAGTTTACTGTGCGTTGCAAAGCGTATAAGATTAAAAACAAATAATTTTAGTAATTCTAAATAAATAGCACCTGCCAATGTATATTGGTGGGTGTTTTAGTTATAAGCCATTTTCCAATGAAAAATCTCAATCTCATTCTTTCTCTTTTTATAGCCATAGCGTTATCCTCATGTAAGAAAGATCCTGTTCCTCCGGGCATACAGGTTACACCGAACAGCTTTATTCAAACCGCAGATCTGGGAGATGTCATAGAATTTACTATTACAGGTGCAGCAGGAGATGCTAATCTCAGAAGTCTAGATATTACTACAAAGCCAGGAGGAGGAGTGACCTCTACTATTTTTGAAGAATCACTTTTCGGGAAAAGCAGTACATCTACCTATGTGCTAGATTTAGCCGAATTTCCTGCAGATGAGCAGCTGGTAGTGTTTAGAGTAACAGATGAAGACGGCTACATAGGAGAAACCGTTAGGAGGGTAATTCTTAATGCAGATCCTGCGTTAGAAGAAAGCACAGGTCATAATTTATATTCTAATTACTCTACAGGAAACACTAATGGTTTTAACATTTCTAACTTAGACCCATTATTTTTAGCCTCACTTTCAGATAGTACAGTAGTAGATCTAGTTCAGTTAGATGCTACAGATGATGATGTTCAAGACAATGTGCTGAGTTCTTATTCAGGCATCAAGTTTACCAGAAATAATTCTTTCAACTATGCCTCGGCCAAACTGTCTACGGCAGCTAGCACTTATGACTCTAGCATTCCTTTACAAACCATTTCTAATATAGCTGTAGATGACATACTCATTACCAAGTATGATACGATTAACATGCTCTACGCAGCCATAAAAGTGATAGAAGTGCAGGATTTAGCCGGTACAGAAAACGATAGAATAGTGTTTAACGTAAAGAAGTAAACACCTTAGAGGTCTAAAGGCAGCTCAGGATAAGGAACTATAGATTCTATAAAAAGAATAATGCCATCTTTACACATCATAGATAGCACTATAATTATAACAGCTAACACCAGTGCTACACCTATATTATTATTTTTAAGTTCCTGAACCTCTTTTAGCGGAGTCATTACAGTGTAAAGCCCAATGCCTAAGAAAATGATGAGCATGGCCATGACATAAGAAATCAAAATGTAGGCACCACCAGTAAGGATGAATGACACAAAGAGATCTGCAGAGGACATGTCTTGCTGGCTCATTATTCTAAAATAACTGAGTATGGGGTTAATTATGCCACTCATGGTAAATCCTACAGCAAATAATACTGAGGCTATAAAAATCAAGTATGCAGTATTATACTGGTCTATACCCAGACGTTTAGTGCCGTAAGTTCTCAATATTCTAAACGTTACGTAAAGGATAAACACACCGCAGGAGAGTGAACTGATCAGTTCTATAAGGCTTAATAAGGCTAAATTTTGATTCATGTTAGAGTACTATTTTCCAGTGGTTCAAATTTTTAGTGGCAGGAGGCATAATGCCTAATTTCCAATTCTTAGCTGTACTTTCCCAGAAGAAGTACTTCTTTCCAAAGTGGTTCAGATAAGTGCCAGAACTGGGCAGATTTAAAAGAAGCATGGCGTGTCTGTATTCCGCACTCACAGCTATGGCTGGGTCATAGCCTAGATGCTTATAAATACCCATAAGCAGCACCGCCCTGGTATCACAGTCGCCCTGCAGTGTGTAAAGAAATTCGGTGGGAGAGTGGATGCCGAATTTCTGCCCCTCTACACACGGTGTGCGAGGTTCTTTATAGCACTGTCTATCTTCAAATACAAAAGCATATTCGATATCTTGAACAAAAGTCATGATGACATCAGCGAATTCTTTAGTATTTAATTGCTCTTGATTTCGAACAACTTCTAGACTGTCTGCTCTACAAATAATGAATTCTTTATCGTTAGATAAAAGCTGCTGATACACCGCAGCCCAGTAAGTTTCATTGGTAGACCATGCAGAAACAGAAAGTCTGATATTATCTTTTTTAGACTTGGAATTACGTAACTCATTTACGCCTATGGTGTAATCTAAATCATATACAGATCGAGAATAATCAGCCCAAGCTAAGCTTCTGTAGATTTCAGTATCTGAAATTATTTCAGAATCTCTAGTTTCTGTTATGGTATCTGTGCGCACAGATTGGAATTTATTAACCAGAAAGTATAAAATGAGAATACAGCCTATGATAAACTGAACCGTTTTAGAGAAGTTCTGAAACGTAGATTTAGAAGTATTTCGTTTACGTTTATTCACATGGCTAATATACAGAAGGATTCTAGCTGTAAAATAAGTGCTGACTAGAGTTCTATTCTTTTGGTATAAGATTTAAGGAGTTTAAACTAGAGGGGAGTTTCGTGAAACTCTACTTAACATAATATTAATTATGGGGCTAAACTGTGAGTAAATAGCGCGTACGCTAGTACTTAATATAAAATCAGATCTGAGCAATCTATGATTGATCATATCGATAGATTTTATGTTAAAGCTATTTACGGGTTCCATTAACGGAAACTCGAATTCAAAACCCCATAATGAATACTATGTCTGCGCTAGATCGCACGCGCAAGCTTTGCTTCTACCATATTATTTTAGCCAATGGAGTTTCAGAGAAATCTGTCCAATGTGAGCTACTTTGAAGTTGTGCAGCCAGTGGCTGCAAATTTTCCAAAGCACCTGATGTATCAACTATACTTTCTTTTGTTTCTATTTGTGCAGCCAGTGGCTGCACATTTGTAAATGAATGACTTTCTGCGAATTGAGCCATGTAGTTTAGATTCCTAACAGAGAATCCCTTGATCTGTGGAAACTCTGTAGAGAGGTCTTTAGAAACCTGCTTAATTACAGAAGCTCCCCATTCATACTAGCATTGCAACGCGTAACACCGTAAATGATAAGGAACAAATATTCTACTCAACGACTTAGATTCTGCCTTAGCTGAGTTATTTGTTTTTAGCACTTGTTAATCCAACGCCAATCTCTTAGCGCCAATTATCTGAATAACTTTGGCATAAGGTGGTTTGTTAGAACGAATGGATCTGGGTTCTATATATACATAGCATGCCATGGTTTCGTAGGAGTTAGAGTTCAACCGTTTCCTCGTTTTTCTGGTGTAGATGCTCTCTACTACGCGCTCGGCAAATTGGTTATATGTCAAAGGCTCTACGATGTCTTCAAGATCATCTTTAAGTTCTGGTGGGTTTCTGTAATATAGGCGGTATGGGCTTCGGTGGTCTTCTAAATTTCGATGGACCTTTCTTTTTGGCTCAATGTCCATGAGGGATACTAAACCAGTGTTAGCCTTGAATAGATGGCATTTAATGGGCATCTTTCTAGCTGCTAAATACAGAATCTTTTCGTAGAGCAACTCATTTCTCTTGGAGTATCTAAACTTAGACTTGGAGAAATAATGAACACAGTTATGGCCTAAAAAATCAAGTTGTGGTTCGTAACGTAGTTTCTTTTTATTTCGGTCTGTTCTGGCTTTATTGAACGCATAAAATACAGCTGCATTGAGTAATTCTGATTCCAACGCACCGAACTCAATGCTCACATTTCCTGCTCCTGAAGCATAATAACTTTCAAGAGTGTATTCTTCCAAATAGCGATTGCTCGGCACATACGAAGTGTCTAATGAGTAGACAAATCTGGAGCTTTGAGAAAAAGCTGAAAGAGCACCTAAAATGGCTAGAAAGAAGAACACTTGCTTAATCATGGGTGTTTGTTTAAAAGCTCTGCCAGTGTTTCTTCTGAGTTGGGTTTCATGTCAAAGGTCAGTTGCCTCCTCCAGCCTATGGTTTGAAACTTTGGGAACTCTGAAATTTCAAGCATTCCTACCCTATTTTCTGAGTCTACTATAACTATAGCGCTCTGTCCTTTGGTATCGAAAAAAGCCAATTCCATGCTGTTATAAATGTACACAGTGTCTGCGGTGAAGTCTACTATGTGAATCAAGGTCGGTATTACGGTTTCTCCTTTATCGGTTAAAAAGTCTGCACTCAAGGGTAGCAGTGGAAATGGTTCAAGGTAGGCACTGTGCGCTTCCTCGGTTTCTTTTCTAGAAAGCCGTCTTGCTTCTAAACTTTGGGTGTACTCTCGATAAAATTTGCCATAGGTTCGTTGAATCTTTTTAGCTGATGTAGACTCCAGTAATAAGCCCACAGGAAAGCTAAATTCCTCACCTTTATAAACTAGGGTTAACAGAAAGTTATCGGAAGCTTTATTTTCTTGGAGATAGAACTCACTGATTACTGGGTGCGCTATTGGTTTAAATCTTCTAGGGTTATATCTTATGTTTTTTCTTCTTTTAAACTCAAAGAGGTCTCTTCTTTCTTTCCGAGTCTCAGCAGCGATGGAATCTAATAGATTAAAATCCTCCGAAGCATTATTGCCTTCATAAATAAGGCGGTGCTTCTTTAATTCTTTTAATTCTGGATAGGTTTCATACCACGGCAACGTTTTTTCTAATGTATGAAAGTCGCTTAAAATGAGCTCAAAGGTCTTTAGTTTAGAGAACCTCTTTACTTTAAAAGCGATACTCTCGTAAAGCAGCGGTTCTGGTAATTGTAATGCTGGCAACCGCCAACTGAGGGCGAAACCTTCAGAAATAAAGAAATCTGAGATGCTAGGAATTGGAGCCATTGGTGGCTCCTCCACAGAGTTAATAGAGCTAATAGAGTCTTGTGCCACTACTTTTATGACCACCTGAGCTTTGGTGTTAGATAAAAAGATGTTTGTTACAGCCAGAAGAAGCATGATTCTGAACATGATAGATGTTTTAATGGTTACATAAACCGAAGTTCCATGTTATAACGGAGTAAATCTACTTTTAATATTATAAGCTCTAAACTCAGTGAAAGATACTTTTTTTAAGTGTTTTTATTTTGTTCTTGGTTTGAGATAGGTGATGGTTTGTCTTGTAACTCTCATACAAAACACAACGCAGTTCGTTCTGGAGTGTAATTTCCATTTCTGACAACTATAACATTCTCAGTCAGAAAAGGATAATTTCTACAGTTTTACATCGTTCATTTTGATATGCGGTTCAAACATCTACTAACTTGTTGGCTCTTTGTGTTCTTTTCAATTTCAACTCTCTTAAGTCAAGAGGATGAAGATGGCTTTCAAACTATTTTTAGTACTGAAACTGATGCTCCACCAATTTCATACAACTATTCAAGTTTTTTAGAAATGAAATCCAAACGCAGTAAAAAGCTTACTGGTATTTGGTTAAGTGACAAAGGGCATATTCTAATTTTCAATAAGGACAAAACATATGGAGATCATCTTAATCTGCCTCATAATTCTAAGTACTTTAATGATCCAACCGTAAATCAGGTATTAAATGAAATTGAATGCTTTATGTATTGGAAATCAGATAGAGCCACAATTAGATTCTTTAAACTTGAAAATGACCGACTAGAAAGCGACAGAGAAAAGGCCTTTTTGAAGTACAAAGTCACAAGAAATAAATTATTTATCCTCTTAGATTATAAAGATAACTGGCGAAAAAAGGATGAAAATGTTTTGGTTTTGAAAAGAGTAGACGGATAACATTCAACGCGGTGCCCTTCGGTGATACCCACAGCATGGCATTATGGGGTGAAACTGTTAGCGAAAAGCAAATAGGCCTGTTTCTAATATGTTAACTGAATACTCATAGTTTATGTAATTTTAAGGAACGTTATTTCTACAGCCCAGCCTTCGAGCAGTTGGTAGGCTAAACGGTTAGGGTGTTCTAATTTCATGTTGTATATGCTATATAAATCCATGCTCATTAGGTCTTTACATATTTATTTACGCAGCTCTTGTTGTTTAATTAGCTCCTTGGTTTTCGCCACTATTGGCTTGGCTCAGGTAAATTATGTTGATATAGAACCGGATGTCATATTGATTAATGATCCTTCTAGCACCTTTATCATAGATAATCCTTTTGGTGGCGAAAATATTATCTTAGAGAATAATGGTTTATTTCGTTTTGAGGGGAACACTCCACAACCCCCTGTTAGAGTAATGCCAGGCGGGAATTTTGTAGATTTAGCTGAATGCGGAGAACTAATTCAAGGATCGGATAATTGGTGGTTTGCTGGTGAGGAATTCTTAATGGCAACGGGGGACTATTATGTTGGTTTAATTTTCTTAGATTTATTAGATCAACCTCATTTTTCTTGGTTTCATTTTAACTTTAACTCAGATTCTCAAACATTAGTAGTCTTAGATTATGCTTATGAACTTTCACCTAATACAGGCATAATGACATGTGACGTTGGTGATGGACTTGAACTTCTCCAAGAAATATGTGATAATTCAATAGATGATGACTTGGATGGAGATATAGACCATTTAGACTCAGATTGTCCTTGTGGGAATGATTTACTCCATACTAACTTAATAGTCAATGGAGATCTAGAGATGATCCATTCGTTGCCTTCGGGAGTAAGCGATCTTGATTTCAGTCTTTTAGGCTTGAGTGATTTTAATTTAGGTAGTCCTGATTATTTCCGTGTTGGCAGTAACTATGCTGATGTTTTGCCTCAGCCTCACAGTGGGTTTGGGATTTGTGGTGGACAGTGGCACCATAATTTAGATCTTGTAGGAAGTGAATGGGGTGCTCATTATCAAGAGCCAATTTTAATAGATATTTCAGCACCTTTAATTGGTGACTTAAACTACCGATTTTCATTTTTTAATGCCAATTTAATTATTCAAAATGATTTAGAACCCTGCGGTGAAGGGTCTACTCCTAATGAATCTATACTTCCTATAAATGAGCCTCTTACGCTTGTTCTATATGGCCATTCAGGGAATCCTCAACTTCCATACGAGGAAGGATTCTGTCCTTTAGAAACGAATGATTCTTGGATTGTGCTTGGCTCTGTTCAATTTAATTACCACGAAGATTGGCAGGAATCAATTATTGAATTCAATTGCCCTTCCTCTGGCGTACAAAACATAGCTCTTGGTTGGCCATGTGAAGTACCTTCTTCCTTGAACGTCTCTGATCTCACCTGTAAGCCTTACTTTGTGTTTGATGATTTTTCTTTAAGTCTTAATGACACTCCTGATTCTAATGAAATAGTAGAAATAACAGAAAATAAATCAGAATGCTATTCAAATCATTATTTGTCAATAAGTTCAAACTTTTTACACCAACAGTTGATCTGGAAATTTGACGGTGTAGTTATAGAAAATCAAACCTCTGATACGCTGTATATTTCTGAATTAGGTTTAAGCTCTGGAGTTTATTCAGTTGAAGTATTAGGTGCAGTAGGATGTGCGGAAGATGAAATTTTCATCGATAGTTTTCAAAATATACAGGCTTCCTTTACAATGAGTACTACTCCAAATTCTACATTAGCAAATTTTGAAGGCATTGAATTCGGTTCAGTGATCAATGATTGGCAATGGTTTTTTGGAGACGGAAGCACAGCTGACACTCAATTTGTAACTCATGAATACCTAACTCCAGGTGAGTACGAAGTAGTATTAATCTATACCGATTCATTCGGATGTACTGGAGAAGTTAGGAATTGGATTGTTATTAGTCCTCCACTATCTGTGTACTTACCGAATGCTTTTTCTCCAAATCAGGACGGAATCAATGACCAATGGATCTGGGAAACTAGTAATGTAGAAGAGATAAAAGTTCGGATCTGGGACCGCTGGGGTAGCCTGATTTTTGAAAGTCTAGATTTAAACGGCTCTTGGGATGGATCAGTGAATAATGGAGACCATTACACAATGAATGGTGTTTTTACTTATTCTTTTTTATTTAAGAACGAAAATGGTCATTGGAAAGAACACATAGGAAGTATTTCTGTATTAAGATAAAGTAAGATTAATTACAAGTTCATCTTATCGAAAGCCTAAGGTCTAATTTTAAATTCAAAGCTCAACATCTAAAAAAGAAAACACTCCTCTATCTCATTTACTATGGAACGCCATGCAAGACTTCAACTTCATTTCACTCCGCTCATAGCATCGCCCTTTGGCTAAAAACTCAAGATGATATGTAACTTATTATTCTTGACTTATAATCATTAGGTTTAAATTCTATTTTTCCACGCACTTTTAATGCATCAATCCCTAAACCTTCACCATCCTTTCTCGGGTTTCCTCTCCGCTGGTATGATAAATCTTCAAATTATAAACTCCAGCAGCCAAATCAACTACAGATATTTGTCTACCAGGCTGTTCTATAATTTTCACTATTTCTCCCTTAAAGTCTATAAATTCAATTCTTTCTACGGTTTCTGAACAAGATAAGAAGATCAATTCTGGAGCAGGATTTGGGTAAATGAGAGCTGTTTTTTGCTCACAATTGACATCCAAATTTGATGCATTTTCTATAGAAGTGATAGGGTCATTACAGGCAGATGACAAGACATCTCCAGATGAAGCTATTCCATTAAGGTTGCCACCAATTTCCGGATTATATTCCACATTAAGATCTAGATAGATGTCGTTTTCTACATCTATTAAAAAAACAGAACCTGACATGGTTCCTACTATTAGACTTTCTTCGCCACAAGCATGAAATAGATTACATATACCATAAATATCGTTGAATTCAACTATTTCTTGAGGTAAACTATAAATTGTGGAAACTTCATTAGTCTCTAAATCAAATGTTTTTAAAACTGGTTCAAGGCTACTAGGAAACACCAGTTTTCCATCATAAAACCCAAGATCACCTGGAGTGAGCTCTCCTACATTGAATAGCAACTCTTCTTCAAGAGTTTCTAGGTTCAAGACATAAATGTTATAGAAAAAATCTAGAGAATAAAAGTTGGATTCTGAATCGCAGACTAAAGCTGTATGAGCCGTGAATTCCGAAAACGCTGCTACTTGAGAAGTGGTTCCATTTTCTAAATTAATTAAATGAATTTCTCCACTTGTGGTAACACCGAACACCTCTCCTGCCCCATTTACAGCTATATCAGCAAAAATAGTTTCTGAATTATCGAGGAGCGTTACCAGACTTATATTATTATTTCCATCAAGCATGTAAAGCGCTGCTTCATTGAAACCTGTTTTATAGATATAAGTTCCTTGAGCATGAAAATCAAAAGGGATAAATGAACTAAAAGCAAACAGTAAGGGCAACCAAAGTTTTGGATTCATATCAGTCGATTTCTGGTTATAAGATCTAAATTCTTACAATTTAGGAATTTAAGTATTAGAGTTTCTCTGCCTTGTAGTTAAAAAACAACTGATCAGCTTAAATTTTTAAAGTAAAAAGAACTAGTCTGTATTTTAGGTTTTAATTTCAGTTTTCTCATAGATTATTTATTTAACTATCTAATATACTATGATTTGAAACCAATCTCAAAAAAAAAAGACTGCTCTATCCTACTCTACAGACAAAGCTGAGTAGTACTTCCGTTCACCCTTAACGCTAGGCTCTTTGGCTTCTCGTATTATGAACAGCGGGTTTCACTTTTAGTATGTCCTATATGTCAATTATTTGATTGTGAATTATAGGATGAAAAATAGAACTGATAATCTGTGAAATAATGCCTCAATGCTTCAATTCGATGCATTTCTTTGTTCTTTTCTCGCTTTTCTTATACTCTTAGCACTTCTGAGTTTAAAATTCACTGGCAAGGTGTACATTAACTTGACTTTTTTACCATCTTGGTAGGCCGGTTCCATCCTCAGTAAAGCACTAGTAGCATTGATAGCGGCTTCGTCTAATAAAGGATGAACACTTTTTATCAATTCAATATCTTCTACGTATCCTTCTGTATTCACCACAAAGGTAACAAACACCCTTCCTTCTATGCCTTTATATCTAGCTGCAGCTGGGTAAACAGTGTTTTCGGCTATGTACTGAAGAATTTTAGATTCTGAACATTTGGCCTGTTCTAACGGATCTTCTATCAACTTACAGCCTGGGAAAACCGGCATACGCTCCGCCTTTGTTAAAATAGAATCAGTACTTAAAGAATCAACTTCTTGAGCACTATAATTGAAAGGAATCAACAGAAAGAGAATGACCTTTATATACTTCATAATTTGGAGAATGTTATTCAAAACTAACGATTACAATCGTTTAAGCACTGTTCCTACTAGCATTAATATTCCCATAAAGAGATCGAGTCACGAGCTTTTCATAAAGCTCTGAATACTCTTTGGAGGTTTGGGCGTATTGCAACGCGTACTGCTGAATAACCAATAGTGGCAAGACAAGGTTCTCTCTTACACTGACACTCATTTTAGAGAACTGTTCTTCTTCCATTAGTTCGGTGTAATCTGCTACTTCTAACAAGTGCTTTTTAGAGAGTTCATATTCATCTTTTAGGTTTTGCCAAAACTCTCCAAAGTCTTTATCATTAGCTAAGTATGAAGTCAAACTAAAGTTAGTTTTCGATAAAGACATCATACTGTTTAAAAGAAGGGCTTTAAAAATTGGTACATCATGAAATAACTGTTTTACTTCCACTCCTCTCCCATCTGCTACCACTTTGCTAATGGCAGTTCCCAAGCCATAGTAGCCAGGTACATTTTGCTTCAATTGACTCCAAGACCCTACAAATGAAATGGCTCTTAGATCTGCTAATGTAAGTTTTTTGTCTCCTTTTCTTTTAGCCGGTCTGCTTCCTATATTGGCTTTAGCATAGTACTTAAGCGTACTTTTTTGTTCTAAATAATTTAAGAATTTAGGGTGCTGTTTTAATGCTGTATACTTATCAAAACTAAGCTCAGCCAGTTCATTGATTAATTCTCTATGTGGCTCTGAAATAGAATTTTCTTGTCCGTAGGCTGCATTATGAAGGCCAGCAGTAATGAGCTCTTTACAGTTGTAAATAAACTGCTCTTTAGTCCCATAGGTGCTGGTTATGGTTTGCCCCTGTATGGTGAGTTGTATTTCGTTATTAGCTATCAAATCACTCTGAGCGGCATAAAAACGGTGTGTTTTACCTCCGCCTCTAGCGGGAGGGCCACCACGTCCATCAAAGAACACCACTTTTACACCATATTCATCGCATACCTTAGTGAGTGTTTCTTTAGTTCTGTAAATGGACCAGTTAGCTTTTAAAAAGCCTCCGTCCTTAGTTCCGTCAGAATAACCTAGCATGATGGTTTGTACGTTTCCTCTGGCCTTTATATGGTTTCTATAGCTTTCAAGCTCAAATAATTCTCGCATAATCTGCTCAGAATTGTTCATTCCATCCATGGTTTCAAACAGAGGAACTATATCGAAATTGATATTTTTCTCATCTTTCACAGTCCATCTAAAAAAGCTGTAGACAAAGAGAACAGAATTGATGTCTTCTGAGTTACTGATGATGTATCTCTCACACCCTTCTATTCCGTTTTTTCTTTGAATATCAGGTAATTGACTAATGTTTTTAAGTGTGTCTAAGACAGTTTTATCTTCTGAATTTATACCACGAACATCCATATCCTTTGTGAGCATTAACTCTACAAGTTCTTCTTTTTCTAACTCAGCAAAGCTTTCCGTTATGCTTCCATTTGCTTGAAGAATGGAATTCATAAGTTTTTCGTGCACAGAGTGGTCTTGTCTTATGTCTAGCGTTGCAAAATGGCATTTGAAAATACGCACCTTCACCATGAACAATTCTAAATCCTTAATGTAAAGTCCGTGGAAATCTCGGAGCAATGCATCATGAATATCTTCCAACACATTAGTAAGATCTTCGTAGTTTATAATGAATTCAGGCTCGAACATAGCTTTATAAAAAAGCTCTCTTAATTCTGTAAACTTAAGATCGACTTGTTTGAAGGTGATTTTACGTTGTAGCTGCTTTATATCGTTATAATAACACTTCATTAGAGTAATACGCAACTCATCGATTACCTGATTAGTGGTTTCTGCCGTTACAAATGGATTTCCGTCACGATCTCCACCTGGCCAAAACCCAAGTTTAGTGATAGCATAATTATTATATTCACCAAAACCTCCAGTCTCTTTAGCCAAATCAGCGAATAGTTCTCCTATGGCATCATAGTACACATTTCTGAGGTAATAAATGATGTTTTTAGCTTCATCTATAGGCGTTAGTTTCTTAGAGTTTAAAAGAGAGGTAAGCCCAAGCTGCTGCAGGGTAATGTCTATATTTCCTATGTCATTCGAGCGTACATAGTTACCTAAATCTGCTATAATATTCAGAACAGCAGGCTGATAAAACTGAGTTGGGTGTGCTGTAAATACCAGTCGGGTAGATAGTGTCTTTAATTTTTCCTTAGCTCTAGCTAATGCTTCTGAATTATTGGGTACGTTTAAGAAGTTAGTAATTTCTGGTCGGTTAGAGGTTTTGGAGATATTGGGGAAAGCAGCATCTTCAATGGCATCATAAAGTACCACCTGGCGTTCTATGTACTGCACTACCTTAAACATGAAATCTATACGCTCCTTTTCTGAAGTGAATGATGTGCTTTCCTTGAAAAATTGGTTAAGAATTTCTTCAGGCGTTTGGTTATGCTTTAAACCAGCAGTAACTTTCTTAGAAAGCAGAGGAATTAGCTCACCTATTCCAGAATCCTGTGCATAAGGAAGGTTTAAAAATAATCCGTTATAAATGTTAAACTTAGTAGAAATATACTTCTGAAAGTCTTCACGTTTTTCTTGTTGAATTAGAGACATTATGATCTAAAAATCGAATTTATTAATATTTTCACTGAGCTAAAACAGGCTGGTTTTATCCCAAAAAAATTCCTTCACAAAACTAGTGAAGGAATTTAGCAGGTTCAAAAGAAAGGGGGAGATTAACTCAACGCTTCTTAGAGGGTATTCTCTTAGGCTATTTCAGGAATTTGAATGTTATATTTTTTAAGGCTATCAGCATATTGTTCTAGAGTGTAATTGTACACTTTACATCTGTTATAATTCAGGCATTTCACTTCGTTTATTTCATTCTTTTCTCGGTCATAGAATACTTCTACTACACATTCCATGTTGTGAATGACTTTAATAAACTCTCCTATATTTTCTCTTAAATCTGGCATGATATATTGGTTTTTAATATTGTTCGTTGTGTTGACTTTGATCTAAGCCATATGGCTCTAATTCTCTGTTTACCCTCATGGGTATGAGCATATTGGTGGTTTTGTAAAGTGCTATGGAAACTAAAAAAACAAATACAAACACACCTACCAAAGCCATTATGTGCGCTATAAATGTGGATGTTTCACCATGAATAAGACCTACATCTTTGGCAAAAAAAGCTGTAGCTACCATACCGAACATTCCTGCGATTCCGTGAGATGGAAATACATCTAAAGTGTCATCTAGCTTGGTTTTATTCTTCAACTTAATAGCCGCATAGCTTAAGCAAGCACCTAATATTCCTACAATTAAACTTTGAGAAATGGTGACAAACCCTGCCGCAGGTGTTATAGCTACTAACCCTACCACTGCTCCTATGCAGGTGCCCACAGCTGATACTTTTCTCCCTCTCAATAAATCTATGAGAACCCAAGTTACCATGGCAGCTGCGCTAGCACAGTTAGTAGTAGCAAAACTCATGGCCGCTTCTCCATTAGCACTAAATGATGAACCAGCATTAAACCCAAACCAACCAAACCAAAGCATGCCTGTACCCAATAGCACAAACGGAATATTAACAGGTTGATGTTCGGTTCGGTTGAGTCTTCTACCTAATACCATAGCCCCAGTTAAAGCCGCTATTCCTGCAGACATGTGTACCACTGTTCCCCCCGCATAGTCTAAAACACCTGCCAGTTTTAATAGACCTTCTGGATGCCATGTCATATGGCATAAGGGAGCATAGATAAAGGTTGAAAAGAGTAATATGAAAAATAGATACCCCTTAAAATTTATGCGCTCTGCAAAGCTTCCAGTAATCAAAGCTGGCGTAATTACAGCAAATTTTAACTGAAACATAGCAAAGAGTATCAAGGGTAAATTTGGGCTTAAACTTTCATGTGCTTCTATACCAACTCCAGATAGGCCCATGAATGTCATAGGATTTCCTATAATACCTAAAGCGCTCTCGCCAAAGCACAAACTAAAACCTATAAGCACCCACCAAACACTGACCACTCCTAAGGCCACAAATGATTGTAACATCGTACTAATAATGTTCTTTTTACTCACCATACCCCCATAAAAAAAGGATAGTCCTGGCGTCATAAAAAACACCAGACAAGTAGCGGTAAGCATCCATGCTATATCAGCACTATTCATTTATTCTTGATTTGAATTCAATGATAGTAAAATCAAGTAAAACCTATCTAAAATGAATTAGTTTATACCGTTTTTTAAAATAATATTTAATAAAATAATGTTATAGTAAAATTTAATTCTAAATTAATTGATATTTGTACTCATGATTAGAACTATAGACAAGACAGATAAACAGATCCTTTCCTACTTAATTGAGAATGCATCAATTACGCATAAGGAAATTTCTAGGCAGATAGGGGTTTCAGCTGCTACTGTCCACCTCAGGATAAAAAAAATGGAGCAGAAAGGCATTATGAATGGCGCATCTTTAAACATTAACTACGGGGTAATAGGCTATACTTTAACTGCTTACATTGGAATTATAATTAACCGAACTAAAGATTCAGATAAAATCATGACCAACATCGTTAAAATCCCAGAAGTTACTGTAGCCAATATTACCACTGGTCAGTTTGGCGCTTTTTGTAAAATAAGATGCCGAGATACTGAACACATGAAAAATGTGATTTACCAAATTAACTCACTTAGCGGAGTGGTAAGAACTGAGAGTATGATTAGCCTAGAAGAGAGTATAAATGATAAAACCCGCTTATTCAATAGTGCCTTTGGGCTGTAAACCTGGAATTAGCAACCTAATTGAGTTGCTAAAAATTCTGTTGTTTCTTTTACCAGCTCGTTCTCCCCTGCTTGACTAGACAGATATAACCTATAATCCTCATAGCCTTTCGGAGAAATATTAAAGATAAAGTCAGGATAACCGTCTCCATCTAAATCCCCAATCCATTTGTATCTGGCATAATATTCTCTAAATGGTTGGTCGTCTAAAACTTGCGTAAGGTTTTTGCCGTTCTTAGTTCCCATAAGCACTAATTCAGTATTAACTGCTCCATAATCATCTTGTGAGCCAGTTTGGATTATTCTCCAGTCTGATTCAGGAAAAATAATGTTGTTCCATTCTCCATAGGCGAATTCTTTCTTTTCAAAACTTCCTCCTGAGTGACTATTAGAAATCCATTGAGATGGAATGCCTGAGATCAGAAAATCGGCATATCTCATGTCATCTAGTTTCACTTCTTTCTCAGTGTAATAGCCATGCATTTCACTTTGAACTTCCTCTTTGCCTATAACTAAACCTACTGGAAAAACATGAGTGACCTGGCCATAATTAGCTACTGCTTGCCACTCCAGATCTTCATACATCTGAGGAAAAGTTGAGTTATCTTGTTTTCCTGTAAATGCCACATGAATGGAACTTAAATCTAGATTTTGTTTAAATAGAGCTTCATCTGTGCCTGGCTCATATATTCTAGCAAACATCTGGTTATCATAGGTGATTCTAACATTACTATGATAGGTAACATCTAAAGATAAACTATCACCCTGGAAGGTTAGTACTGTAGAGCTATTGCTGTCTGTATTCATTGAATCTAGTACTTCTATATACAGTTGAGAACCGTTCAAAGCTTTAGGCACATTAATTTCCTTAACTATACACGAGGAATCGTTTGGGTGAATTTCTATTCTTCCTTTTAGTTGGCCATTTTCTGAGAAAATACTCATCCTAGTAAGGATAGAGTCATTACTCAACCTTTCAAACTCTCCATGAAACTTCTCTAAATTTTGATTAATCCATGGCTGAGGATATGTCCAAACTATTTCTTTTGGCTGTTCCACTGGAGCCTCTGGCACATCTATTTCTGGTTCTAGCTTTATAGCTGCTTCCTCTGAAGCTTCCATGGCAGTATCTGAGCTTGGTAATTGAGCAGAATTAGCAGTAGTGCAGCGTTGCAATAGAACTAAAACTACGATTGACAGAAGGATATGAGTGGCTTTCATAATATCTTTTTATTGATTTTACGAGTTTATTCTTTTTTTGTTATCAAGCACTATATTGCTACTAGTTTCAGTTTAAGTCTTAAAATTCTAGTGCCGAAATGAGTTGAATGAATTTGCGTTTAGACCTTTTGAAATAAAGGTTGGCAAAAATTCTTAAATTGATCTTAATATTTCTTTCGGCTTGTTTTTTTTCACTTTGCCTTGTATAAGTCAATAGTCTTAATCAATTGTTTTTAAAACTGATTCAAGGCTGCTAGGAAACACCTGTTTTCCATCTTAAAACCCAAGATCTCTTGGAGTGAGCTCTCCTGCATTGAATAACAACTCTTCTTTAAGAGTTTCTAGGTTCAAGACATAAATGTTTAAAGAAATAATCTAGAGAATAAAAGTTGGATTCTGAATCACAGACCAAAGCTGTGTGAGTCGTGAATTGTGAAAATGCTCCTACTTGGGAAGTGGTTCCATTTTCTAATTTAATTAAATGAATTTCTCCACTTGTGGCAACACAGAACACCTCTGCTGCCTCATTTACAGCTATGTCAGCAAAAAAAATAGTTTCTGAATTATCGAGGAGCGTTACCAGACTCATATTATTATTTCCCTCAAGAAAGTAAAGCGTTGCTTCATTTTATTCTATTCAATGCACCATCCTTACACATAACGCTCCGGATGACACATTATGCACCTCATTATGGGATAAAGGTGTGATTTATAATAACTCTATACAATTAAATAATTCGCCTATTATTTTATTTCCTGTATTTACTTCTTGATTTAATTAGTAACTACAAAGCACTGGGACATGGGGTTTTTACCATCTACTAGAATAGAAATGATATAGATTCCTGAAGGGTAACCGCTAACATCAAAACGCGTAGTAGCCGAAGAAATGGAAGGAATAGACTCACTAAATACATCTTTCCCGAATTCATCGTGAATATTAACTGTGGCGGATAGACCTATGTATTGTTTCAAGTCCAACTGTAGCTCGTTTGAAGTAGGATTCGGGAAAATTACAAAGCACCCAGGTTTAAGCTCTTCCACAACTTCTTTGTCATTTTCATTTTGTTCTGCCTGCTTTATAAAAGACTCATCTTCCACATACTCTTCTGGCATCAGTACATTAGCCTTAACTTTAATACGCATTACACCATCTGGTATATTTCCAAATACCGAAATAACTTGAGTAATATTTTTTCCGTTTTGACTTGGTTTAGGTTTGAAAACAGCATGAATCTCGCTGGAGTCTCCTGGCATGATCGGCACTTGCGGAAAAAACGGCACAGTGCAGCTGCAGCTACCTTTGGCTTTAGTTATGATGAGTGGTACATCTCCTGTGTTTTTAATACTGAACACTACATCATTTTTAGAAGCTTCCGGAATGTACCCAAAATCGTGAATTTCTTTATCCACAGAAACACTTGTAATAGGAGGTTCCATTTCATGCACATTTACGTTTTTAGGTGTTGCAATAGTTTCTTGCTGTGCATAAAGAGTTAAGGCTAAAACCATAGCCATGCATAGTGCTATTAATTTATTCATAGTGAGTGTGTACGTTTTAGTGGTACAAGTTGGAGAATTAAGTTCGTAAAACAATGAGACAAGGTGTTAAAATTTATTCATTTGAAGAATTCAAATGGTCTGTAGAACACCTTCTACAAAAATGGCTGTTAGATTGATTAGACAAAACATGCTCGAAGCAAGCAGACTAAAGATGAAAAAGAAATAAAACCGCACTGTTAGAGTTGTCTAAGTTTGTTTATTACTAGCCGGATATCACACACGCTGCATATTTTCTAGCTTGATATAGGTTAGCTGTAAAGTGACTTTAAAATCGTATACTTGCCTTCCTTAGGTATTATTATATGTGTCTGAGAATCATAAAAAAATAAACACATTATAAAATTGACAAAGCCTCTCTTAGCATTACTTCTCACACTCTTTTCTGCTCAATATGCCTTTTCACAAACTGATACTAAGGCTAACGACTCAAGTGAAAAACCAAGTTCAGTACTCATAGATTTATCTGTAGGTGGTCCGCCTACCACATTTTTATTGACACAATTTGCATCTTTTGGTGACAATTCTTTCACTTCATCACCAGTATATGAAGGACGCCTAAGCTTTATTGTGAAAGATATTGATGATCTTTCCTCTGATGATTCATCTAATTATTTGGTTTTAGGACTTGGTGTTAATTATTACCGCATCTCCTATGATTATTGGGAATTCAATTCTTCTATTAACAGTCGACTATTAGAGACCTCAGTATTAAATAGATTAAATGTAGGGATTCAGGGCGCCTATAACATTAGGTTTAATGATAAATTAAGAGTGTATGTAGGCGCTGGAATTTTTTATGGCGTAGTGAATGGATCTGATACTGACGAAGAAATTAAGTCATTTATGAGTGAGAATTTTTGGCCAGGAATGCCCTTTAGCTTTGGATACCAAGAGTTTGTAGGCGGAGCTATAGACATTAATAAGAATCTAGCAATTAGAGCAGAAATTCAAGTCCCTGGTACTAGTGTTTTGTCTGCTGGATTTCAGTTGAAATTTTGAGAAATTTAGGCGTTGCTTCTGTTTTTATGAAAATAAGCACTGGATCTAATTAGACCACAATTCTTTATCTTTATTCCTGACAAGGCTGAATTTAGTCATGAAAACAAGACTTATAATTCTAGCATTAGTCCTGCTATCCTATGAAACAGCAGGACAAACTACAGACTTCAAGTCGGTAAAGTCTGAGCTTGATAGTTTGTTCGAATTGAACAACGATTCAACTAGTTGTTTGTTTCAAAGATTTCCTGATCCTGTTTTAAATGCCTGCAGGTCGATATCAGACACTTCTATTTTAAAACACCTATTCTCTTATCAAATAGAATCCACTTCTTATGAATATTTATTAGTGATATACTGCGCAAATGGTTACATGGAAGCCGATGCTAAAAACCTTTGATCTATAGCGCCTTAAGAGACTCACTCCTGAGCAATAAATACTATTATCTCTACCCTAAATTCAATAAGAAGCGAGAATTGAAAAACAGACCAAGGAAATATTCAGAACAAATTAATCTACATGAAGACGAGGACTTTTATGACCATGCTAACCTAGGGTATTATAAATCTTCTCCTTGTGAAATAAGGGATCAATATACAAGATATTTATTTTCTATTTACTGGAAGGTTGACAAAGGAAAAGTTACTAAGCACAGCACTTTCGCTTATGGATTCCACTAAATGGACTATTGAAATTTAGAAAGAGCTAAACGTAATAGGTACGGTATATTTCATTTCCACTGGCCTGTTTCTTTGAGTGGCTGGGTAAAAACTAGGCATGAGATTAATCACACGAATGGCTTCAGTATCTATTTCTTTGTGAATTCCTTTTAATACTTCTATATCTCCTACGTCTCCATCTTGATCAATGACAAACGAAATGAATACTCTTCCTTGAAAACAAGAAGCCATCTGAGGCATTTTAGCATTGTTTTCTATGAATTGTTTAATGCTATGCTCTGTGCATTTATTAAGGTCACCTACACTATCGTTTAAGCACGTCTTCCAAACAGCCATACTAGCTTCGGAACACATCTGTATAGGTTCATAGATACTCTCTATCTCGTCTATTTCTAATGTTTCTATAAATTCTAGAGAGTCTGCTTGAGTGTGACCTTCTGGAATAATAATGAACAAACAGAATAAAAGGTATGCTAAAATCTTCATTTAAAATATTTTGCGTTGCAACGCTGATAAAGCTATACACTAATGCCTAACATATGAACTCTACTAACTATTTTAAATTGCAAATGGGTCTAAACTTTATACCAATCTAAACATCGGTAGAATGTAATTATCTTAACCTACTCTTTCGGTAAATAGACTTTATACAGCCAATTGGCAAATCTGTATTTGGGTTTGTTCTTTATCCTTTTTATCCTAAGCCGCCTCTTCTCACACTCAGAAGAAGCGAAAGTAAATCGAGTATAATAATCCTTATTTAATGCTTTTCTTCTGGCTTTATAAACGGGGCTAACTTCTATAGAATCTAATGTGTTAATGAGGTGATTACTTATGGCTGGATGAAGCTCTTCACCAATAATCTCTGCATTCTGCAGATTCCCCTTGTGGTCTATCTGAAACTTTAATAGAACCTCGCCACATGCTTGTTCTTCTAACGCGCCCAATGGAAATTCTATAACTCCGAGTAAAGCCTGGTGATACTCATTTCTAAGTACTATGTGCTTATTAAAAAGCCAACCTTTCCACCCCTTCCAGCCTATATCAGTTACTGCCACTCCATGATCAAATACAAGTTGTTTTTCCACTTTTATTTTTACCGGTGCTCCCAAACCATTAGGTAATTCTACTAATTCAAAAAAAGGAATAGGGTTCCTCTCATAGTTTGAATAATTAGTATGCGAGTACTTAGTGCTCTGTAGTGCGCAGCTAGAAAACATACTGATACAGATGAACAATAACATTGAGTTATAGAGAGAAAATCTAATCATAGTGTATTATATAGAGTTCTACAAAAGGTTTGTCTTCTTATATGTAATACAAAATGAACTAGGAAGATACAGGCATTATTGGCTAGCTTGTTTAATCTTCATCTATCACTTGATAGATACAGCCTGCAGACAGCCTACTGGATCCCTAAATTTCATACTAGTAATGGTGCTATTAAAATAGTTTCTAGTTCCTAAGAATTAACATAATTGGCTCATCATATATCACTATTAATTGATAAGGTGTGTCACGTGTGTTTCATGTTCTGACTGTAATTTTTTTCCAACAGAAACATGCCATGACCTACTAAAGGACTTTTAACAGACACCATTTCTACAAAATGCAGATCTATCAATTCAGCTATCTTATTCCGTGGCTCGTCTAAAGTTAAGGCTGTTTGGTCTAAATCATTAAAACATAGAGCAATGACCTTAGTGTACAAAAAACACACCCACTTAGTGTACATCGTACACATTTTTAAATTATCTTTACACGTTGTTAAAAGTATATGGCACACGCGAGTACAGAACTTGCTAAATATGCCTTATTAATACCTAATAAAATTTAACCAAAATAATATCAAATGAAAACTCTAAAATTAGCTCTAGTCATTTGCTTCTCTTTTCTAACATCTCTGGCCTTTTCTCAGTCAAATGTTACGTTTCAAGTGAATATGCAAAATGTAGTGGGCGTAACAAACATGAACGTCTTTGGTTCATTCAGCGGATGGGATAACACGCTTAACCCTATGACAAATACCAGTGGCACCATTTGGGAGGCTACCGTTTCAATACCAAATGGCGATTATGAATTCAAATTCACCAGTAATGTTGGTGAAGAAGTTCTTACAGAAGGAGACCCCTGCACAATAACGAGTTTCGGGTTTACGAATAGAACTTTAAATGTAGCAGGTGATGTTACTTTAGACCCTCTATGTTTTGGTGAATGTGCAGATTGTTCTTCAGAAATCCAAGGATGTACTGACAATACTGCTACTAACTATAACCCTATGGCTGAGTCTGATAATGGTTCTTGCCAATTCTTGTTGACACTTACAGTAGATATGTCTCAGGTTGCTGATCCTTTTACTCAGCCAGAAGCTAACGGTAACGTTATTAATGGATGGGCAGGAACTAATGCTGTTCCTATGACAGATAATGGAGACGGCACTTGGACCGGTACGTTTACAGTACCTAACGGTCAAGTTGAATATAAATTTGCTGCTGACGCCTGGACTATTCAGGAAGATTTGACTGGAGTAACTGGTTGTGTTGTTGATTTCGGAGGTAACTGGAATAGAGTAATACAAGTGGATGGAAATACTACTGTGGATACAGTATGTTGGGGAAGTTGTGATCTTTGTCCTGACCCTGCATCGGATGTTCGAATTACTGCTGTTAATCCAGATAACGGAGAAATTACTATAAGTAATTTAGGAAATGACACCCAAGACTTAACTGGATGGATGTTTTGTAACTTCCCTGCCTACCAATCTGTTCCTGGAATCATGGGTGGAGCGTCATCTTTAGCAGCTGGTGCAGACTTAACTGTTACATGGATGTCTCTAATAGGTACAGACGGAGAATTAGGATTATATAATACGAATGCTAGTTATTCTGATCCTTCTAATGTTGTTGACTACATGGAATGGGGATTCTCAGGTCACCAAAGATCTGCTACAGCTGTTTCTGCAAGTGTATGGAATACTGGAGATTTTGTAGATGGACCTGCACCTTATGGATTCACTGGAATTAGTGGTGAATATGGAGCTGCATTTTGGGATGTAACATTCCCTACTAGTAATGTTACATTTACTATGGATTTATCTAATGAAACTCCAAATGCGCTAGGTGTTTATTACACTGGTTCTAATCAAGGTTTCGATCCTGCTTCTAACCTAATGACAAATAATGGAGATGGAACATGGTCTATATCTTTTGATTTAGAGCAAGGAACTACTTATGAGTACACTTATCTGAATGGTAATTCGTTTAATTTCCAAGAGTCTGTTCCTTCTGAATGTGGAGTAGATAATGGTTTTGGTGGATTTAATAGATCTTATACTGTGGGAACTGAAGACGTTGTTTTACCTACTGTTTGTTTCAGTGGATGTGAAGCTTGTTTAACAGGTAACTTAGGATGTACAGATCAAGGAGCTCAAAATTATGATGAAAATGCAGATACTGATGATGGTTCTTGTACTTATCTACTTACTGTAACTGTAGACATGTCTCAAGTAACAGATTCTTTCACTCAACCAGAAACGAATGGTAATGTAATTAATGGTTGGGCTGGAACAAATGCTGTTCCTATGACTGATAATGGTGATGGAACTTGGACAGGTACTTTTACGGTTCCTTTAGGACAAGTAGAATATAAATTTGCAGCTGATGCTTGGACTATCCAAGAAGATTTAGTTGGAGTTACAGGATGTGTTGTTGACTTTGGAGGGAACTGGAATAGAGTA
>JBGCDA010000012.1:0-56298 GCA_045104985.1 Flavobacteriales bacterium
TAAAAATCCTTCTTTTACAGAATTCTTAGTGACTCCAGATGTTATTAATGAAGCTTTTACAGGAGAACAAGTAGACATGACTTTTCTATTCAGTGAGCCCATGATGGAAAACACCTTAGATATTAGTTTTCTTTCTGGTGGCTTTACAGTAGAGGCCGTTTCAGGCGAGGCTACTGCAGAATGGACCGCAGATTCACTCTACAGTTTATCTACTACAGCACTGGATTTCGATGAAGAATTAGAGTTTATTGCCGCTTCCATCAGTTCTATTACTGATGCCCATAATAACGTCACCATAAATCCTGCACTTAGTGCATTAACCCATATAGACACTAGAGCACCTGAAGTGATAGCATTGGCCAATGTATACGATGTTAC
Organism: Flavobacteriales bacterium; assembly: GCA_045104985.1. Classification (GTDB taxonomy): domain Bacteria; phylum Bacteroidota; class Bacteroidia; order Flavobacteriales_D; family Sanyastnellaceae; genus ASP10-05a. The sequence goes on from JBGCDA010000012.1 coordinate 379, forward strand.
TATTGAAAACGCTGATGAGGAAGGGTTCCAGATCAATTTGATCTTTGATGAACTTATGGATGAGTCCATTACTCCGCTCATTAGCTTTCCTTTAGAAAACCCGAGTGCTAGCATTACTTTGAACCCAGAAGGTTCTGGATGGTTAGGTTCTGTTTATACTGCACATTATGATGTGGCCACCAATCTCACACCGCTCCCATCTATAGATATAGAAATTTCTAACGCCACAGATAGTTATGGGAACTCAATGCTCCCAGTAACCTTTGTGGACTTTTTCAGCATAGATCTTGATACTTATCTCAGCGTTGCAACGCAGAACCACTCCGAATTTTCAATTTACCCTAACCCAGTTAGAAGTGGCGAAATGGTTCAAATCAGTACGGCTGGAAGACTAATAGAAACTTTAGAAGTGCTCAATGTGCAGGGCGCCATTGTATACAAACAGGCAGAACTTGACACAAGTAACTACCTCTTTATTCCTACCATTGGCATGGCCGAGGGTAACTACTTCATTAAAATTACAAATGAACGAGGAATACTCATTCATAAGCTTCAGGTGTTAGATTAACCCTATTGCCACGCGAAAAAAAGCTTTAAATACTGATTAGAGACTAGAATATATAGCAGTTCTTTTCTTTGTGAAACCCTAGCTTTAATCGTACTTTTGTGATAAAGCCAGTAGTCGTGAAAAAAAAGATCAACATAGCTATAGACGGATACTCCTCATGTGGAAAGAGTACTATAGCTCAAGCCGTAGCCAAAGAGTTTAACTACATCTATATAGACACTGGCGCCATGTATAGAGCAGTTACTCTTCATGCACTAAAGCGCGGTTACATCACACCTGAAGGATTAGACGAAGAGGCCCTCATAAAGGATTTAGATAATGTCTACATCACTTTCCAATACAACCCGATCACCTATAAATCAGAAACTTGCCTAAACGGCTCTGTGGTAGAAAAAGAGATTAGAGAAATGCAGGTTTCTAATAATGTAAGTCCTGTAAGTGCAGTAAAAGAAGTAAGGGCCAAATTGGTAAAACTACAGAAAAGACTAGCCGAAAATAAAGGCGTAGTGATGGACGGTAGAGACATAGGCACTGTGGTAATGCCAACTGCAGACCTTAAAATTTTCATGGTAGCTACTCCTGAAGTGCGCATACAAAGACGTTATGACGAACTCATTTCTAAGGGTGTGGCTGTTTCTAAAGATGAAATAAAGAAAAATATTCTGGGCAGAGACCACATAGATTCTAACAGAAAGGCAGATCCTCTAAGGCAAGCTACTGATGCCCTAGTGCTAGATAATTCTGAACTATCTCTGGATGAGCAGTTCGAGTTTATAGCTAAAAAAGTGAAAGAACTCACAGAGAATAACGCTCCAGTTTCAGAAGTAGGCTAGCCATTAGCCTCTTGATTTTCAATACATATTTCTTTAAGAAGTAATTCTAGCATATTTGTTGATAATTACAGAAAATCGTACTTAACCGAGCGCATAGCTTGGCTAATTTTTACGTTTTGTTTTTATCCATGAAAAGAAGCCATTTATACATTTTTAGCCTGATTACTTCTGCACTTCTACTAGCAGTGTTAAGCACATTCAATCAGTCTGCTAGGACTGAAAGTCAATGGCGGTTGGCGGAACTGAATACTACTAAAACTAGTGCTGTAGAAATAGATACTACTAAAACTCCTACTAAAAAGACTAAGGTAGAGCCACCCATGTCTATGGTACCTTTCTTAGACGACCTTTCTCTTCCTTTTTTAGACAAAGGCGAGGCTACACCCTGGGCAGATTCTGTATTCAAATCCTTAACTCCTAGAGAAAAAGCGGCTCAGTTATTTATGGTAGCGGCTTATTCTAATAAGGGTGAAGCCCATATAAATGAGCTAAACCAGCTTATAAAAAAAGAAAACATAGGTGGCCTAATCTTTTTTAAAGGAGACCCAGAAACCCAACTAGAACTTACTCAAGATTATCAGACACTGAGTAAGACTCCGCTGTGGTTAGGCATGGATATAGAATGGGGTCTAAGCATGAGGTTATCTAACTCGATAACTTACCCTTATCAAATGACGCTAGGTGCCATGCAGGATGATTCTCTGGTATATGAAATGGGTGCACAAATCGCTAAACAAATGAAGCGTATGGGAGTGCATGTGAGCTTTTCTCCTGTGCTGGATGTAAATAATAATCCGAATAACCCTGTAATCAACTACCGCTCCTTTGGTGAAAATAGAGAGAATGTTTCTGACAAAGGATTAATGTATATCAAAGGCCTACAAGACCATGGTGTGTTAGCCTGTGCCAAACACTTTCCTGGGCACGGAGATACGGACATGGATTCTCATCTGGCGCTACCTACTGTGAATCATGATAGAAACCGATTAGACAGCATAGAACTCTACCCTTTTAAATCTGCCATTAATGAAGGAGTGGGGAGCGTAATGGTAGCCCACCTGCACATTCCTGTGCTAGATAATAGAGAGAATAGAGCCACTACCCTTTCTGGTGCTACAGTTAATTCTCTACTTAAGCAGCAGATGCATTTTAAAGGTTTGTCATTTACAGATGCTCTGAATATGAAGGGTGTGGCAAAGTATTTTAAACCTGGAGAAGTAGACTTAGAAGCGCTCAAAGCAGGAAATGATGTTCTTCTCTTTCCTGAAGATGTGCCACAAGCCTTAAACATAATTATGAGTGCCTTAGACTCTGGAGAATTAGACCAGCGCACGGTAGACACCAAATGTCTTAAAATATTAAAGACCAAAGAATGGCTTGGATTAAATGAGCCTGACACCTTAGTTAAGGATGATTTAATTACCGACTTAAATGTAGAAGAATATAACTGGCTTAATCAGAAACTGGCAGATGCTTCTCTTACACTCTTAAGAAATGAAGGGGATGTAATTCCTATCAGAGATTTAAATGAGACCACTACCGCTGTGGTGAATATAGGAGCAGAAAGAAGCCCTAAAAAGTTTAAGGAAACGCTTAACAGATACACGAAATTCAAAGAGTTTACACTTTCTAAATCTGCTGGATTTAAACAAATAAAGGAAACTGCACAAAAACTTGAATCCTATGATTATGTCATTGTGAACCTTTTAGGAACCTCTAATAGACCTAAAACTAGTTTTGGAGTTACGGACAATGTGAACATGTTTCTAAAAGAGTTAGATGGCGATTCTAAATTCATACTAAACATTTTTACTAATGCCTACAGCCTATACTCTTTAGAAAGCTTAGATCGATTGGATGCTATTTTTATGGCTTACCAAGATACTGAAGCTGCTCAGAAATCAACAGTAGATGCCATTATGGGAGCCATAAAAGTAAGTGGTACTTTGCCTGTTTCTGCTGGGCAGTTTGAGGAGGGTTCAGGTATTGCAACGCAAAACCCAATTAGAATTAGGCACCAAGTATCTCCTTTAGAGTTAGGTATAAATACTGAAGATTTAAAAGGTGTAGATAAAATAGCCCTGAATGGAATTGAGGAAAAAGCCTACCCTGGATGCCGAGTTCTAGCTATGAAAGGTGGTCAGATTTTCTTAGACAGGAGCTATGGGCATCAGACTTATGATAAATCTAAAGCTGTGGGAGAAGAAACCGTGTATGACCTAGCTAGTATTACCAAAATAGCAGCTACTACGCTTTCTCTAATGAAGCTTTCTGATGAAGATAAGTTTAGCGTAGACTATAACCTATGCGACTATATGCCTGAAATAGCCGACACTTCAGATTATTACAACATGAATCTGAAAGAAATGTTAAGTCATACGGCTGGGCTCAAGCCTTGGATTCCGTTTTATGACTACACTCTGGTAAACAAAAAACCATCTAATAAATACTACAGAACTAATCCACAATCTGGATTTTCTAAAGTGGCCGATAGACTATGGATTAACAACTCTTATGCTGATAGTATTTATCAGAAAATACTAAAGAACCCGCTTAGAGACTCCAGAAATTACCGCTACTCTGACCTAGGTTATTACCTCATTTACAAGATGTTTCCAAACATGGCTCAGCTTCCGCTAGAGACTTATGTAGATCAAAACTTTTACCATCCACTGGGTCTTTCAACTATTGGCTATAATCCACTTGGGCGTATTTCTAAAAGTAGAATAGCACCTACGGAAAATGACCGTATTTTTAGAAGTCAAGTGGTAAGGGGTTTTGTACACGATCCTGGTGCAGCTATGTTAGGTGGGGCCTGTGCTCATGCAGGTTTATTTTCTGACGCCTACGATATGGCCACTATTATGCAGCTGTTTCTGAACCGAGGAGAATATGGAGGACAGCAGTATTTTAACCCAACCACATTTGATTATTTTAATACCACTCACTTTTCTGAGGATAAGAATAGAAGAGGGATTGGATTTGATAAACCCGTGATGAAATCGGGCGAAGGCCCTGCCTGCGATAGCGCCTCTGCCAGTAGCTTCGGGCATTCTGGATTCACTGGCACCTTAGTTTGGGCCGATCCTGAAACAGATATTGTTTATGTATTTTTGTCTAATAGGGTGTACCCTAACGCTAATAATAAAAAACTGCTTAAAATGAATATTAGAACCGATATTCAGCAGGTGATTTACGATGCAGTGGCCAAGGCCGAATCTGCTCATTCATAGACAGGAAAAACATGAAAATAGGCATAGTTTGCTATCCCACTTTTGGAGGTAGCGGTGTAGTAGCTACGGAGCTTGGAAAGGAACTGGCAGATAAAGGGCACCTTATTCATTTCATAACTTATAACCAGCCAGTGAGACTAGGGTCTTTTCGTAAAAACATTTTTTATCACGAGGTAAACGTAGCCGAATATCCATTATTCGATTACCCTCCTTATGAGCTGGTTCTAGCCAGTAAAATGGTAGATGTAGTAAAACACGAAAAACTTGATTTACTGCATGTGCACTATGCCATTCCTCATGCTTCTGCGGCTTATATGGCTAAGAAGATTTTAGCTGAAGAAGACATTCACATCCCTATCATTACTACTCTTCACGGCACAGACATTACACTGCTGGGTAAAGATGCCTCGTTTGAGCCTGTTATTAGCTTTGCAATAAATAAAAGTGACAAGGTAACAGCAGTTTCTAGTAGCCTGAAAAATGATACCTACAAGCTCTTTGGCGTGAACAAGGAAATAGAGGTGATTCCAAACTTTATAAGAATGGATCAAGCCAGCTATAAGCCTAATGAAGAACTGAGAAAAAGCTATGCTCCTAACGGAGAAAAAATAATAGCTCACATCTCTAATTTCCGTCCTGTAAAACGTATCCCAGATATCATAGAGGTGTTTAAACTCGTGCGAGCAGAAATGCCTGCCAAGCTGGTTTTAGTAGGTGATGGGCCAGACAGAAATAAGGTAAGCCAGATGTGTCGTGAGTATGGCATCTGTGATGATGTGCTGCTGGTAGGAAAGCTTAAAAACCCCACAGAGGTTCTGGGCATAGCAGATTTATTTATGCTGCCTAGTGAGCAAGAAAGTTTTGGGCTGGCTGCTTTAGAGGCTATGGCTGCTAGTGTACCTGTGGTTTCTAGTAATACTGGAGGAATTCCTGAGGTAAACCGCCATGGCGTATCTGGAATGATGAGTGATGTGGGTGATGTAGAAGATATGGCTAAAAACACCATTTATCTTTTGGGAAATGAAAAGCGCTTAGAGAAGTTCAAGAAGAATGCCCTAGCTAGAGCTCAGGAGTTTGATATAGCTAATGTGCTTTCTCTTTATGAAAATCTGTATGAGGAAGCGCTGGCTGAAATGGCTTCGGTTCATTCGGTTTGAAGTTAGTAGTTATTCTTTAGCGGGTGTTGCAATGAGTTCTGCGCTCCGTTCCCTGCTATTATTCAAATGTACTATAGTCTAAGAAGGGAAATTCCAATTGTAGTTAAACACTATTCAGTCATAGACATGTTCTAGATCTCGAATCTTTAATTTCGAACCAGCCAGCCGTCTGGCAGGTGTCAAATCCTACTCCTCCCCTACTTTCTGAACCACCACACCAAACACTTCATAAGACTCAAACTCTTGTTTGATGATCTTGGCTGTTTCTTCTGAGTTTACTGGATTAGTGTAGTAAGCCACTTGGTTTCCATTTCTTTTTTGGACTATTCCTCTGCTGTCTTCTAGAAACAACATGGCTTTAGCTACATTGGCAGGAACTTCATTTGTGAACGTGCCTATGTAAACTACGTACTGGTCTTTTTTAGGTGCTACAGGCTCAGAAACCACCGGTGGAGAAGAGACTGGTGTATCTGTAACTTCATTCGTTACGTTTAATACCTCACTCCCATTTTCTTGAAACTTTTGTTTAGCATTAGCGATGGTAATTCGTTTTCCATTGAAGTATGCTGTCACAAATGCATCTGAAATTCCTAAATTTTGTATCTGAGTTTTTCTGGACACAGCTTCGCTCAAGTTATTGTATACACCTGTAGTGTATCTGATATTGGTATTATCTAATTTCTCTGAATTAAGAGGGCTAATGTTATAAATATCCCTAGCAGGCACTGGTTTTGAGAATACTCCTATTTGCACAGTGTAGAATAATCCTTTGAGTACTTCTATCTGATTTGCTTCAGCTGCATCTGGGAAGCTTTCATAGTAGTCATCTGAAGACTCTGTAGGTGCAAATGTTTCGTTTATAGATTCGCTATTCACAGTAGTTCCGTTAGCAGTTTCACTACCTTGGCTACTAGCAGGCAGGTTTGTAGTTTCATTATTCTCAGATTCGCTGTTTTCGACTGTGTTGTTACCTGTTGAAGGGTTGGCAGTTATGCTGTTCTCAGTTGTTTCGGTTGTAGCTAAATTGTTCTCACCTGTCCCGCTTGCAGTTGTAACATTCTCTGTGGCACTACTATCAGCTAAGCTGCCTTGGCCTGAACCTGATTCTGCTGAATTACTTTCTGTGGTGGTGCTTAAGCTAGTTGAAGAGTTTCCATCTGCCAATTGGTTTTCTGAGGCTAGTCTTCTGGCTTCTGATATAGAAATGCGTTCTCCGTTATTGTAAGCTACCACAAATGCGTCTGAATAACCAATAGTTCTGATGTCTGATTTTGCATCATTTGCAACGCTGAATTCTTTAAATATTCCAGCAGTGTAGCGTGTGATTCCGTTGGTTAATTCTTCTCCCATTACTGGCGCAAAATCGTTATACAAAGTCTGCGGAATCGGGTTTCTGAATGCTCCTATTTGAACTTTAAAAACCACCCCTTCTGGTAAAGCCACATTCACAGGAATAGGACGTTCATCATTATATACATTTTTAGAGGTTAAGAATAATGACTTTTCCTCAATGTTACTCAAATCTAAAGAGCGCGAGTAAATGGTTTCTGCTGTAGCCCTAGTTTTAGTTAACTCTGCTTCAGAAACTACAGGAGCCTCTGTTTCAGGCACTGGAAGGATGCTATTAGCAGTTTCTTCTGGCTGCTCATTATTCTCCATACTCGAATTATCTGCTGTTTCTGAAGTTTCTGAACTCGTGGTATCTGATGGTGAGGCCACCTGGCTAATATTCACATCTGGGGTCTCCGTCTGGTCTGTCTGGTCTGTAGAAGAAGAACTTTCCGAAGACGGACTCGCTGGTGAAATAGCTATTTCTGCGTTTGCTAAATCTCCACTAACCATGTTCTTTTCCATCATCTGAAGTTCCGACTTTAATACAAGGGTTTCCTCATAAAGCTCAGTTCTTTCAGTTTCTAACTGCTCCGCTTTACTGTAGTATAATTCAGCAGACGCTTTTAACTTTTGGATCTGATCTGCAGTCTCTGTCTTTTCTTCGTCTGAACTTAAAGTAGGCAAGCTTTCTTCTAACATGGCCGCTTCTCTTTCTTTAGATCGGGCACGTACTTTATTTGAATTTATCTGAGATTCCGCTCCTAAAAGAGTTACGAAATTTTGATCTAAAACTTTACTCTTTGTCTTATACTCAGTGAACACTTCTGAAGATCTCAATTCTTCTTTTTCTTCAGAAGACATGGAAACCCACTGTTCTTGGACTTGACTAGGTGTAGACACGTCATCATCTAACTGTAATAGTAAATCATTAAATGTAGGCTCTAACGGTTCTGCGTTTTTATTTCGGTTCTGCTTTTTAGCTTCAGCTAGGGCTTCTGTTTCTGCTAGCTCCTTAGCGGCAGCCACGGCTACGTTCAGCTCTTCGTCCTTAATCATTTTCTCCATCGTTTCTGGAGAAAGGGCTACTAAATCAGATGAATTATCTAACAACCAGTCAGCCTTCTTTAAATTTTCTATAGCGGCCATCTGCTTGGCTGTGGCTTCATTATACAGTTGACTTTGTTCTGTACTATTCTTTTTATTTCCTTCGGCTAAGTCTGTATATATTTCGGCATCTTCGTTCAGGATCTCAGCCTCTTTTCTCAGCTGCTGTACTTGTTTGGTTACAGGATGTTCTGCAGGGAGCTCCGCACTTTTAGTCTCTAGCTTGTTCTCTACAGAATTTCGAACCTCATCATAGTTTACAGCTGCAGCTGCTAATACTTTAGGAGATTCTTTAGACTCTATTTTAGCCAGTCTTTTGTTGGCCTTGGCTAGGTATTTATCTCGGACTTTTTCCTCAGAGCTGCTTGCTGGTTCAGAAGCTTCTAATTCATTGATATAAGATCTCAATTCTATGATCTCTGCCTGACTTTTTTGTGCACCACTTAAACTAGGTGTAGACTCTACCAAGTCTAGATAAGTTTCATTTGTTTTCACCTCACTTAACTCTGGCTCTTTGGAGGCCAACACATTATCGGAAAACGCTTGTTGCACCTGCTTAGGCAGAGCTTCTATTTCTTCTTTAATTTCTTGATTACTCAAACCAGGAGATTCTTCAGGTAATTCGCTTAGACCAGGGAATTCAGAATTGTCTACAATGTTTGCTTCTTCTGCCTCGTGCTCTGCAGTAGGAGCTGCTTGAGTTTCCTCATTATTGACTAAAGCCTCTTCCACTTGTATTTGGTTCAGGCTACTTTGCATCATTTTTACATTCTCCTTTTTTTGATCTTTTACGAATGCTAATGCCGTAATCTCCATCTGTAATTCATCCTTTAGAGCTTCATTCTCACTGGCATCTATACGCTGCACCCGTTTGGCTATTTGCTCTGAAAAGTTGTTTATCAACTCTTCATCTAAGCTGATTGTTTCTTTTAGTTTTTCTGACTCACTTAACTCAAGTTCCAGATCTATCTTGTTTCTATCGGTGGCATAATCAGGTCGAATAAGATTAATGGCCTCAGCAGCATCCTTGGCATCTGCTATTTCTACATAACCTTCTGCCTTTCTTTGTGCTATTTCTGCGTTTAACTGAGCTTGCTCTTCAGAAACAATAGTGTTGACATTATCCAACTCTGAATTGTCTAAAATGGTAACATTACTAGCAGTGTCCGAATTAGCAGTGTCCGAACCTTCAGGGGTTTCAGTCTCCGTTTGTTCATTGCTCTCAGCAGTATCTGTAACATCCTCTATTTCTGCATCTATGAGTTCTGCCGAAGAATTATTCGTAGAGCTATCTGAACTAGTTGATTCACTATGGCCGTTGTCATCATTAACAGGATTCTCTGTTTGAGCACTCTGATCTATAACATCAGTGGTAACCTCATCTACAACGTTTTCAAGGACAGACCTTTCAGAATCAGTTTCTTCGCTTTGGCTTGTTTCAGAGTATTCATCACTTCTTTCTTCTGCATTTTCTGGTGTTTCATCAGAGTAGGCATTGTCTGCTAACTGTTCAGAAGATTCAGTTAACTCTGTTTGTTCTCCTGAAGCTATAGTCTCCTCAATCTGCTGAATTCTATTACTGGTAGTAGTCAATTCTAAACTGAGTAAATTCTTTAATGTTCTATTTTCCAGCTGCTGTGCTTCGCTTACTCCCTTAGAACTTTCATCTAACTCTATAATTTTTTGTTCTAAAACAGTGCGGTATTCCTCAGATATTTCTAGCTTCCTTTCTGGGCTAGACTTGAGCTGTTCTTCATAAATCTCTGCCAAGTAATCAGGGGAAAATGGCAACAAATCAGCCTCTTTCTTGGCGGCTATCAATTGGTTTACTTCTTCATTCAGTTGTTCTACCTCTTCTGCAGAAGTACCCACTAAAATTTCTTTATTCTTTAATTTTATTTCTTCTTCTAACTTTTCACTCAGCTTATTTGCTAGAAGAGAACCAGACTCTAAATCTGTAAAATCTACTTGCTTTTCTCTCCATCCTTCTAGTGCTTCCGACTCTTCTAAAGCATAAGTTGAAGCTATTTCAGCTTTCTCCTCTTTTGTAAACTCTATGGCCACTTCGCTGATCGGATTCAGTTCTGATTTCAGTTGAGCGCGTTCAGATTCTACAAATGCTTTTTCATCTGCATTCAGGCTCTGGTCTTTTAAAATTTGATCTAAAGATGCTAATTGATCATTTAAATCCGACTGATAAGCTCTTTCTAAAGCGTTTAACTTGGCATTCTGTTCCTCAGAATTAACGAGTTCAGCAAGTTTTGCCTTTTCAGCTGCCATATTTGTTTTTAAATCTTCAGCACTTATCAGTTGTGCAGTATTTCCATTCTCCTTCAGCTTTTCTTGTATAGTCTTCAGCTCTACTCTAGACTTCATTTCCTCGCTAGCTGCAGCCATAGCACTGGCGTTTTCTGGTATCAGCGATTGAGCTTCCTCAGCACTCTCTCCTATTTGAGTTATTTGGGCATCTATTTCTGCTAGATCGTATGATTGGCCATTTCCCTGAAAGGTGTATTCTAGAGTGTTTAAATTCTGTAATAAGTCGCGTTGCAACGCATAACTCTCAGCCTCATACCTTATGTCTTTCAGTTTTTTAGACTCATCCTCTAAATCTTCTGTAGTGGTAATAAGTTCATTTTCTAGTGCCTGAATCTCAGTTTCTAACGTCTCTTTTTCGGACTTTTTAGAAGTCGCTTCTAACGTTTTTTGTTTGGACTTTACCTTTCTATTAAAATCTGCTTCTTGCTCTCTTAGTCCATCTATTCTATTGATAAGATTAGCTAGCTCTTTACTCTTGAACTCAGCAGCTTTAGAAATGACTGTTTCAGGATCCACCTCACTTACTTTGTTCTCGTCTCTTTGTCTCTGTTTTTCGGCAGATAATATTTCCACCACTTCATCGAAATCTCCTCCAGTTTCTACTATAAAGGCATTGATGCTCATTTCCTCAGAAGTTTCTTTCAACTCCTTAGCATAAGTATCTACAGATTTAACCACTTCCAGTAAGCTCTGGGCTTCCATGCTCAATTCTCTAGATTCTGCTAGGATGGCGTTTCCTTCGTTTGTTCGGTTTATGTATTGCTCTGGGTCAGATTCATCTGCAGAGGCTAATAGCTGTTTTCCTTGAGCCAGCTTTTCTTCCGCCAGTTGTTTCTTTATCTGAGACTCAGCATAAGCTTGTTCGGCTCTGGCCTTTAAAAATGAAGATTGTTCCTCAAGCTGTTCTGCATTCGTTTTCATGTCTGAAGCCAACTCTTCTATAGTTACATCATTACCAAAACCAGCTGCTACTCCCGCTTCAGCTAAAGGCCTACCAGCTGTTTCCTCAGCTAGAGACTCAGCTTCTTGTTCTTTCTGCGCTTCTAATAAAGCAGTCATTTCATCAGCATTCACCTCTAAGCTGGCCTTTCTTCTCAGTATCTCCTGAGATAACTCAGCCATGTCCGTCTCTAAAGGTTCATCGAAATAGTTACTGATCTTAAGCGATTCTGCCCCAGAAGCATCTGTGAGAAGCAAGTTTTGTCGAAGTGCTACAGGTTTATTATACACTGGCACCTCCACTATTCCTTCATGAATAATTTCACTTCCTTCAGACTCTACGTTAAGCCTGTAAGTGCCTGCACGTTCCAGTGGAATATCATATTTTCCTGTATTAGGATCTGTGTAGAACTCACCTACTCTCAAGCCTGTAAACTCATCATAGACAGTGATTTTAGTGTTCTTGGTTTCAGTGGCCGTTTCAGCCATAAACTCTCCTTGTAACACCACGAAATCTAGAGGCAAAGACTCCACCCTCACTTTGTAGACATTTAAATTTTTCTGTGCACTGCTTCTTCCACTGGCAAAATACGCCATGGTTTTAGTAGAATCTACCAAATAAAACAAGTCGTCATCAGGAGTATTGATGGCAAAATCTAAATTCTCTACCTGATCATAGCTATCATTTCCTCTGTTAAAAGTGGCCTTGAACACATCATAACCACCCATACTAGAATGGCCTTTAGAGGCGAAGTAGAGCGTTTCACCATCAGTATGCATAAAAGCGAAATCTTCATCGTATTTAGTATTAATGGTTCCTTTTAATAACTCCGGTTTAGAAAACTCTCCAGCAGATAAAGGCTGAACTCTATAAAGATCTAATTGGTTTCCATCCTTTCCATAAGATGAATAGTATAAAAACTCAGAACCTGCTGTAAAGTGCACTACGCCTGTAAGACCTTTCTTCTTATCATTTTTAGTTATAAGTGCTTCGGGCTTCGCTATTACCTTTCCTCCTATTTCATCCAGTTCATAAAACCTGAAAAAACCATCTTCTGAAACTTCCTTTTTATCCAGAACGACCAGATCAGTTAGGTTAGAAAGTAATCCCTCTCCATTCGTACACATTTCTATCTGACGCTGCGCATCGAATTTAGCTTTTAACTTTTCATCCGCCTTTTGCAGGAACTCATTATAGGCCTTCTTTGCCTCTCTAAACTCATAATTTTTATGCTTAGCTAAACCTAAAAAATAATAGGCTCTCGGATCAGACTCGTTCTTTCGAGTGGCAAAGGTGAGGTGCTTAATGGCAGTATCTTTATCTACACCTGAAAACACTACACAAGCACCAAACTTATAATTGTAATTAGAATTACGCGGATGCAGACTCACCAGCTGGGAGAATAAAGGAAGTGCCTCCATATAACTGGCATCTTCAAAGTACTCATTCGCCTGCTCTATCAAATCCTCCTCATTTTCAATGCCTTGAGACCATAGAAACTGAGGCACTACAATAAGTAAAAGAATAAAAATTCTCAACATATTAAATAGGGTGTTTTACCGCTAAGGTAGCGATTACGTTCATTTACATAAATATGTACGTATGAATTACTAACATGTTCACCTAATTTATTCAAACTTTGAAAATGTGGATGCAACCGCTACATGCACAACTGCATCAAAAGGCATACAAACCAATCCATAATGAATACTTACACTTCCTTCTCTTGCCTGCTTTTACTAATTACTTTAAGTTTCCTCTCATGTAAAGATAAAACTGAAGCCATTTACATGGCTAACACCCCTATATATCAAGATTTTGAATCATTTCGAAATACAGATTTTTCTTTAACACCAGCCAGAGAAATCTCACAAGCTGGAAAACTATGGGTAAAAGACAATTACCTTTTTGTGGTGGATCTTTTAAGTGGTGTTCACTTCTTTGACAACACAAATCCTTCTAACCCTATTAATCTGGGCTTTTTAGAAATTTACGCCTGCTCAGATATAGCTGTAAGCGGAAACCAGCTCTATGCAGATAGTTACCATGATCTACTCACGTTTAATATTTCAGATATTCAGAATCCACAGCTTCATTGCAGGTCTTTAGATGTGTTCGATTTCAAAGCTATGCAGGGCTTATCAGGGTATGATACTTCGCTCCCAGCCACAGGTGTAATTCCTGAAAAAGGTGTAATTCTAGGCTGGAAACAGGAAGAAATAACTGAAGAAATAGAGGGCTACCAAGGCTTTTCGGATGTATTAATATTTGACAGCGCATTCTCAGAATCTGGAGGTTCCAATCCTTCTCTAAACACCACAAGTGTAGGCGGCAGCATGGCTAGGTTTACCATTACAGAAAATCATCTTTATGTGCTCGATCAATGGACATTGACTACTTTTAATAACTCAGGTAACTGTCTAGAAGAAACCAGCACTGTCAGCATAAACAGATCGGGAGAGACTCTTTTTCCAGCTGAAGGAAATTTATTTATAGGCACTACTACTGGCATGCTCATCTACAATTTAAATAATCCTGGAACCCCTGCCTTTATGAGTGAGTTTTCTCATGCCGTTTCATGCGATCCAGTAGTGATTTCTGGAGATAAAGCCTATGTCACGCTCAGGACAGGTAACAGGTGCCAGGGAGACCTCAATGAATTGGTTATCATAAATATTTCTGATTTATACAACCCCATAGAAATAGCTACATATGACATGACCAACCCACATGGACTAGGCGTAGACGACTCCACTCTATTTTTATGTGATGGTTCAGCCGGACTAAAAGTATTTAATGTAGAAGATCCTTTAAACTTGGGGAATAACCTCATTAGCCATTTTCAAGACATTCAAGCTTATGACGTAATACCGCTCGAAAACCGGTTGATTATGAGTGCTAAGGAAGGCATTTATCAATACGATTATTCTGATCTTAATTCCATCATCCAATTGAGCCTCATAGCCGTTCAGTAAATATTTAATCTTATGAAATATGTATTATTTTTCTTAGGGTTTTTGCTTTGCAACGCTAACTTGAAAGCTCAAGAAGTCTTAGATGTAATTACTCTGAAAGATGGCACCATTTATAAGGGGACTCTAGCGGAGTACTCACCAGGCGGCAAAACGGTTATGGTGCTGACAGATGGCAGAACTAAAGAGTTCAATTCTAAAGCGATTCAAACACTCCATGAATCCAAGAACAGAGCATTCACAGTGGAAGAAAAAGGGTTTAATCATTCCAGCTCTATAGGGTTTCTGTTAGGGAATTCTGGTTACGATAATGAAATCAATTTTCAGTACACCATGGTAAATGGTTACAAAATTCAACGCTGGGGGTTAGGGTTAGGCACAGGTGTAGAAATGTTAAAGCACAACTTGACAACTCCTCTATTTTTAAATCTCAGCTATGACTTTAAACCAACGAGAACAACACCATACATAGCAGGTCAGTTGGGGCGTTCTATTAACCTTGGGTTTGATGCTGAGTCAGGTAACAATTTCAATAATAGCCAATTTAAGAATGGCTATCTGGCAGGTTTAAGTCTGGGCATTAAGCACAGATTTACTTCGGAGTTAGGTCTTTTACTTTCTGCAGGATACAGATATTATGATTTAAGCGGTTCCTATGAGGAGCGTGACTGGGATGGTGAGTCATGGCTAACTTACGATGTAGGCACCCGGCTTTTCTTAAACAGATTTAACCTAACTATAGGTTTAACATTCAATTAGTTCATTTTTCTAGTATTATTAAATCAGCTTAGCACTCGACTTTTTTAATACCTTTAAAGCATGGAACAGTTCATGAACTTTTTTGGAGAGATGAGCAGTGGTCAAAAGCTGAGTTGGATCTTCATTTGTCTTGGTGCCACATGGCTACTTGAATTCGGCACTCCGCTAGTAAAAATGACTTACAAAAAATGGAAACATGCGGGTATTAACTTGGTTTTTCTTCTCTGCAGTTTACTTATAAATGTACTGTTCGGGCTGGCCATAGCTGGTGTATTTACTTTTCTTTTAGTGAATGAAGTAGGGCTATTGAACTGGATAGATCTACCCATTTGGGCAGAGTTAATTTTGGCCGTTTTATTTTTAGATTTTATGGCTCAATACGTGGTGCACATCATGCTACACAAGGTGAATTTTATGTGGCGGTTTCACATGGTGCACCACTCAGATACACATGTAGATGCCACTACCGGCACTCGCCACCACCCAGGAGATTATATAATGCGAGAGCTTTTTGCCTTATTTGCCATTATTATTCTGGGGGCTCCTCTAGCCTTTTATGTGTTTTATAAGATTCTCACCATTTTGTTCACCTACTTCAGTCACGCTAACATTTCACTGCCTAAAGGCTTAAATAGAACTCTGGGGCTCGTTTTTATCACTCCAGACATGCATAAATTCCACCACCATTTTGAACGTCCGTGGACTGATACGAATTATGGAAATATCTTCTCGTTTTGGGACCGAATCTTCGGGACACTAGTGCATGACGATCCTAAAAAGGTAAGCTATGGCTTAGATGTTTTAGACAATTCTCAGGATGAAAACCTGGCTTATCAATTTAAGGTACCGTTTAATAAGGACATTAAGACTGATTACAATTAAGAGGTGTTTACCTAGCGGTTGCAACGCTGATTAAAATACTAGCCTTTATTCTGGAACTGACCAAGTCAACAAAGGAAAAAAGAATCTGATTCAGGTAAACCATATCTTTGAGCATTTAAATCCAGTTTCGCCTAGCATGTTCAGTGATCTCAATATCAATAAGTACCTACTCAATGCCATAGAAGATCTAGGCTTTGAAGCCCCTACTCCTATTCAGAAAAAGGCTTTCCCTATAATAAAATCGGGAAAGGACGTCATAGGTATTTCTCAGACTGGTACGGGTAAAACTATGGCTTACATGATGCCTCTGTTGAACGATCTGAAATTTTCAAAACAGGTGACTCCTAGAATTTTAGTTCTGGTGCCTACCAGAGAACTGGTGGTGCAGGTAGTAGAAGCCATAGAAGACTTTACTAAATACCTCACCATTAGAACTGTAGGGGTGTATGGAGGCACTAACATTAATACTCAAGCGCAATCAGTAATGCAGGGCTGCGATATAGTAGTAGGAACTCCTGGTAGACTCTATGATCTGGCGCTTAACCAATCTCTATCGTTAAAGGCCATTAAGAAACTGGTCATAGATGAAGTGGATGTGATGCTGGATTTAGGGTTTCGCTTTCAGCTGACTAACATTTTTGAGCTCCTTCCAGACCGCAGGCAGAACATTATGTTCTCTGCCACTATGACTGATGAGGTAGAGGAACTCATCACAGATTTTTTTCAAGCTACAGAAAAAATAGCCATAGCCGTAAGTGGAACACCGCTAGAAAACATAGCCCAAGTGTGCTATCCCGTATGGAATTTTTATACTAAAGTAAATTTACTAGCTCATCTGCTAAAACAGAAAGAGGTTTACACCAAGGTTCTCGTATTCATAGACAGTAAAGCTAAAGCAGACCGTTTACAAGACTCACTGAGCGAAACCCACTACATAGAATCTGGAGTGGTTCACTCTAATAAGTCTCAGAACTACAGACTGCGTTCTATTGAGGAATTCGATTCTGGAAAAAGTAGAGTACTTATAGCTACAGATGTTATGGCTAGAGGTATAGATTTAGAGCAGATTTCTCATGTCATTTGTTTCGATACACCAGCATTTCCTGAGAATTACATGCACCGCATAGGAAGAACTGGAAGAGCTGAGCACGAAGGGAAGTCTATTCTGTTTTATACAGAAAAAGAAGCCAAGGCTAAAAAAGCTATTGAGGAATTAATGAATCTAAGCATTACAGAGATTCCATTTCCTGCAGAGGATGTAGTCATTAATCATGAACTTACTCCAGAGGAACGGCCTAAAGTTAAAGAGCTTAACACTCGAGTAAAGAAAAAACGTAAAGATGCTGGTGATTCTCACCACGAAAAAAGTGCTAAAAACTCTAAAGAAAATCAAGGTGGCTCATACCGCAGAAAGCTCGCTGAAAAGTACAAGAAACCAAAAACCAGAGGTGATAAACGTCAGAATAAAAATAAAAGAAGGTAAAATCAAAACTAGAAGATTTACCAAAAAGCTTTAAACCAATGGCATTAAAAACGCAAGACGAAATTCTGAATAAGCTAGGCATAGCTGAACTAAATGAGATGCAAAAAGAGGCATTTAATGCCATTTATTCTGCACCAGAACTCGTGCTACTTTCTCCCACAGGTTCTGGAAAAACTGTGGCTTTTCTACTTCCAGTCATCACTGCTTTAGATGAAAATACTGAAGGTGTTCAGGTGCTCATTTTAGCCCCTTCTAGAGAACTGGCCATGCAGATAGAACAGGTAGCAAGAGACATGGGCTCTGGTTTTAAAGTAAATGCTGTATATGGCGGCAGGCCTATGGCTAAGGACAAAATCGATCTTCAGACGACACCCAGCATTTTAATAGGTACTCCAGGCAGAGTAGCAGACCACATGAGAAGAGAGAGCTTTGATACCTCATCTATTCACACATTGGTTCTAGACGAATTTGACAAGTCGCTTGAAATAGGTTTTGAGGAAGATATGAAAGAAATAGTTTACGCGTTGAAACGCCTAGATAAAAAGATTCTGACCTCAGCTACAGACAGTTTAGAACTGCCTAAATTTCTAGGGATTAAGCAGCCAGAAAAGCTCAACTTTCTGAACGGAGTTTCTACAAAACTGCAAATCAGACGGATTTTCTCGGAATCTAAAGACAAGCTGCCAGCCTTGGTTAAAGCATTGAACCATCTAGGAAACGCACCTGGAATAGTCTTTATAAACTTTAGAGATGCCATAGATAGGGTAAGTGACTATCTGTGGGAAAATAATGTAAGCCATGGGTGCTTTCACGGTGGTATGGAGCAGCTAGACAGAGAGCTATCGCTTTTAAAATTCAGAAACGGAACCCACCAATTACTGCTGGCTACAGACCTAGCAGCCAGAGGAATAGATGTGCCGGAGATCAGCTACATTATTCATTACCATTTACCTAGCAGAGCCGAAGAGTTTACGCATAGAAATGGAAGAACTGCCAGAATGAATGCAGACGGCACAGCTTATGTTTTAACTTGGGATGGAGAAGAATTACCAGGCTTTATAGACGCTCCTCAGGTAGAAAAACTCACTGAGAACACCTCAGAGCTTTCTACTATTTGGACCACACTTCACATTACTGGTGGCCGAAAAGACAAGATCAGCAAAGGGGATATAGCAGGCTTATTCTTTAAAAAGGGTACTCTTTCTAAAGAAGAACTTGGAGTAATAGAGATTAAACAAAGTAACTCTTACGTGGCAGTAAAAACTGCCGTAATGAGAAAAGTGATTCCACTGGTGAATAACCAAAGGTTGAAGAAAAAGAAGGTGCGGGTTTCCGCAGTTTGATTAGCACATTTAAAAAGGATACCCTATTCCCAGATTGAAATTGGGATTAAAATTATAACGGGTTTCGGTAGTCAGATCCCTGCTCCTTAGGTCATCTAGGTAATTCTCATAGCTTTCTTTAGGCTGCCAGAACCAGCGTTCGCCAGACTCCAGAGAAGGATCCTTTAGCCTGAACCCAAAATCAAATCGGATGAGGAAAAAGTCGAAATCTAGCCTAAACCCTACTCCACCCCCTACTGCTATCTGATTCACAAAATCAGAGCTAAATTCTGTGCCCACCCTTCCATCTTCATCATCTACTACCCAAATGTTTCCTGCATCTATAAACACCGCCCCTTCTAGAATGTTAGTGAGGTCGAAACGGTATTCGCTGCTTAGAGTAAGTTTGACTTCTCCTAAATTATTATATGAGATGAGTGCGGTAGAATCCTGATATGAGCCTGGGCCTAATGCTCTAGCCTGCCAGGCTCGAATACCATTGGCACCACCTGCAAAAAAACTTTTCTCAAACGGAAGCACTTGAGAGTTTCCATAAGGAAGTCCATAACCAAAGTCTATCCTATTGGCTATAGACTGGTTTTTACTGAAGTTTCTGTAATACCTAAAATCGTTTTCAAATCTCAGGTATTGGGCAAATCTGATGTCATTTATTCTGTAGCTTCCATTTTCATCTACTTTTTGATTACTAAATTCAAAGAGGGTTCTTGGCAGAATACCTGCCGATTCTACTGAAATTCTATTATAGACATACCGTCTTTGAAACTGCTGAATTTGCGTACTGTAGTCCCATGCCCCTTTAACGCTAGATATGTAAGTATCTAAATACGAGTTTATTAAAAATAAATCGTTCAGGTCATCAAGTCTATTCTGAAAAGCTTCAGATTTCGTAATTTGAATTGCACTCACATCCAGAGGGGAAATGTAAATACTGCTTCTCTGAGACTCTTGAAATTTCCACCCTAAATTTACCTCTACTAATGAGCGTTCAAAATCTGGTCTTACCTGAAAATTATAGACTGCGGAGATCTTAGTGAGCGGTGAACTGGAGCGCTTAGTCAATCCTGGTAAAAACATTAATTTATGAAAATTCAAACTGAGCTCAGGCCCGAGAATAAAAGAGTTTATACGCAGATTATCATTAATATTCTCTCCTATATTATCTTCACTATCCACCTCAGATACAGGCCTAACCGCCTCAGCACCCACCACAAATTTTAGCTCTAACCTCTCCGCCCCTTTAAACACATTATTGTGGCTATAGCTGCTCTCTGAGTTCACACCCCATATTCCATCTCTGTGTGTGCCTGTAAACTCTATTCCTGTAGACTGAGATTTTCCAGAGTTTAAATAAATATCGCACTTTAGTCTGTACGTTCCCGCTCTATAATCTCCCTCCGAAAACTCGATGTTTATGTAGTTAAATACCCCTAAACTTCTCAAACGCTTGTAGGTGTTTTCTACATCCTTTAATTCATAAAGTGCTCCCTGCTCTAGTAAAATATTAGACGTAAGTAGGACATCATCAAAATCTAATTCTCCGATGTATTCAAAGGTATGATTGTCTAAAAGCAGTCTATCTGTGGGCTCATAAGACTTAGCTAACGGACTGTAATCCAAATGAAAATCTACACGTCCTAAAATGTATTGCTTATGAGGCACAGACACTAAAGAGTCTGGCTTTAAATTACTTTCTTGGGTAGGATTTTTTATTCTAACTATTAAATCTGCCTTAAGTGGAGTTTTTAGCGTATCCACTTCAAAACTGACATACTCTTTACTGAACCTATAAAACCCCGAATTATTTAAGAGCGAAGCTATGCCCTCTCGTTCATCGTCTAACTTTTCTACGTCAAACCTGCTTCCCATATTAAGCTCTGAACGCCTTTTGATCTCTGGAAGAAACGAGTTAATTAAGGTATCCTTCACTTCCCATTTAATTCTATTAACTTCAGTGGCTTTCCCAGGCTTTATGATGTATCTAGACACCACTTTTTTCTTGGTCTTCTCTTTGAGCAGGTGAGTGATCTCAGCAGAAAAGTACCCGTTTTTTTTCATATAAATTTGGAGCTGCTCCTTGCTATTTTCCATTTTATCTGGATTATAAACTGTGGGCTTCTCACCTAGGTTAGACTTTATTCTGTCTCGCCATGTTTCATTGGTCTCATTTATAGGATTCTTTCCTTTAGAAACTCTTTTATCGTTTTTCTTATCTAATCTTACTTGCTTTTTCTCTCGTTTCTGAGCTAGAGTTTCTTTATCTAAACGGTTATAAATCCATGCATTAAACCTAAAAAAGAAAAAGAGTTTGGTATTGGGCTTTTGCTTTATAATGTTCTGAAGAGTTTCAACATCTATATTAGAATTGGCCCTGAGTTCTACTTGATTTTTAACCAAAAGCTGCTCACCTTCTTCCAGATCTTTCACTACCCTGCAGCTGCTGCATAGACAAATCAAGACTACTAAAACTAAGAACCCAGTCTGGCTCAGTATATTTCTGAAAGGATTGAACAATTAAAAATTGATTACGTTTGAAGTCACATTCTGTAGCGCATCCAAAGAAAACTAAATGTTGACAAAGAACCGCAAGAAACTTATAAAATCACTTCAGCAAAAAAAGTACCGAGATGCACATGGCCTCTTTTTAGTAGAAGGAGAAAAGATGGTTAAGGAGGCGCTTTCCTCTAATATTTCAGCCGTGGGATTTGAGGTAGAAAGTGTTTATGCCTTGCTATCTCTAGAAGATCAATTTCCCTCAGCCACCATAATCTCGGATGAAGACATGCAGAGCATTACAGCTTTAAAAAACCACTCGGGTGTATTGGCTGTAATTAAGCAAAGTACTCAGGATGCTGAGTTTTGGAACTCACTGCATGCTAATGTGCTGGTTTTAGATGATATAAAAGACCCTGGAAACTTAGGCACAATAATTAGAAGTGCTGAGTGGTTTGGAATAAAGGAAATTATCGTAAGCCCGTACACTGTAGAATGGTATAATCCTAAGGCGGTACAGAGCACAATGGGATCTATTTTTAGAGTAAAGCTTCGGAAAGAATCATTAACAGATGCACTTCCGAAACTTCATGACAACGGGTACACATCTTATGCGGCAGATATGGGCGGTACATCTATCCAAAAAGTAAATTGGGCCTCGAAAAAAGCACTTATAGTCGGGAGCGAAGCTCATGGACTTTCGGATGAAGTAAAAGAATTAGCTCAGCATAAGGTGCACATAGAAGGAAAAGGGAATGCAGAAAGCTTAAATGCAGGAGTAGCCACTGCTATTATTTTAAGTCACTGGAGTTAAACATTTAAACCACTAAACTTGATTAGAATAGTTATAATATTAGTGTTAGGATTTAGCGTTGCAACGCTAAGTAATGCGCAGACAGAGGATCCTAAATTAGGAACTATAAAAGTGCGTAAATACACTGAGCCCCAGTTTTACATAGACATAGACTATGTGCCTAGATATGTGAATGGGCCTGATGCGCTATTAGATGACATTCAGGCTGGTATAGATTATCCTGAAGAAGCTGAAAGTCAAAATATTTCTGGAATAGTGATGGTAAATGTGGTGATAGATAAACTGGGAAACGTGGTAAAAACAAGTATTAACTCCAGTCCTTCTCCGCTGCTAGATAAAGCTGCACTTAAAGCTGCTAAACTCCTCAAGAAATTCGAACCTCATAGAGTTTCAGATATGGTAGTATCTGCACAATTCGTGCTTCCTATAAAGTTCATTTTATAATTGTAACCTTTCTTTTAAAAGACGTTATCTAGGCATAAGAATGAAACTTCCACACCACGAAAACCATTCTAACTCGGCAAGTGATGCCCTACTAGTGGCTAATGCTAAGAAGGATATGAAACATTTTGAGGTGCTTTACAGGAAGTATTATTCTCAAATATTCAGATTTGTGCACAAGCGTGTGGCTAACACAGATCAGGTAAATGACATTACTTCTCAGGTGTTTTTAAAAGCCATGGTTAACTTAAACAAGTACCAAGACAAAGGGTTCCCGTTCAGTTCCTGGCTTTACAGAATAGCGCTTAGTGAGTTAGGAAATCTGTTCAGAGTAGAATCTGTTCAGAGGGCTCTAAAGGTAGAGTGGGCACTGAGTGCTGAATTATTTTCTGATCTGGATACCGATCAGGAAAATCACACAGTTTCTGAATTAGGCTCCGCCCTGAATGAACTTAATGAAGAGCACTTAGCCATGGTAGAAATGCGCTACTTTGAAAAAGTAAAACTGAAAGACATAGCGCACATCATGGAACTCTCAGAAAGTAATGCCAAAGTTAAAATGCACCGCATTCTGAACAAACTGAGAAAGCAACTTGGAGAAGACTAACTTTCTAGTTGTAAAAAGCTTAATACGATGAAACGAAAAATAATTACAGACCAAAACCCTCCTGAAGCTAAGGAATCTCCAAGAGAGTTTTCAGAGCTATTAAAGGAATACCATTCCTTAACAGGAACTGGAGGTTCTGGTTCTTCTCTCTGGAAATATCTTTCGGCAGCAGCTGTAGTAGCCGTTATCATATCGGCTATAACCTTCTGGAATACAAATCCAGACAAGCCACAAATTTCAGAAACTACTCAAACGGTTATAGAATCAAACTCAGCTAAAACCCCCTTACCTTACGAATACACCACTTATTCTACTTCAGTTTCAGCCACTAAGGAATCATTAGTAGTTACTCCACAAGGTGTAATTATAGAAGTACCAGAGAATGCTTTTAAATCTTCGGCAGGCATGTCTTTCTCAGACATGATAGAGCTAAAGCTTACTCACTATGATGACCCATTATCTATCATAATGAGCCAGATACCTATGCATTATGACAGTGCAGGCACCAAATATCATTTCCAAAGCGATGGCATGTTCAATATTACTGCGCTGATAAATGGAGAAGAGGTAGAGCTCAATGAAGAACTTACTATTCATTATCCTCAAACCACTGGCAGAGCAAATTCTAAAAATTATATCCTAGAAAATAATGAGTGGAAGTACATGGGCAGCTCGCCTATGAAATCTGCAGACGAAGTCTGTAATGAGACCATATACAGATTTAATCAGCATGCCGAGAACAGCTCAGAAATAAATGCTTTAGAAACAGAATTTAACGTGCTAAGCCGGGAAACTGCCCAACTCAAGCAGCAGGTTCAAAGTTTAAAAGCCAACGCTCCTTCAGAGCCTAGAAAGCAGAATTACAATAATTACAGGTTCTATTTAGATGTAAACCCTGCAGAGTTTCCTGAATTGAGCAGTTTTGAGCAGGTGCTTTTTGAGGTAAAAGATTCGAGGTTTAACTTTAGCATGTTTGACCAAACATGGAACGACATCTCAGTGAAAAAAAGCCCAAGAGAAGGGCGATATTTAGTGACACTAAAATCAGGAAGAAGAGTAGAAATATTTGATGTTTACCCGGTATTAGAGGATCAAGAGTTTGATGAAGCCTTTGCGGAATACTCCTCTGTACTAAAAAACAGTCTAGAAGAACAAAAATCACTAGAGACCCAAATAGCTGAAAACGAGACTAGAGAAGCTGTATTTTTAGCAGATTTAGACTTACAAAAGGAAAAAGTAAAGCAAGAGTCTCAACGAAATAAAGTATTCAAAGATTTACTGGCAGACCTCAATCCAAATTCAGTGTACAGAACTATAAACCTAGGTAATTTAAGCGTAGTCAACTTCGATATGGGCATTAGTCTTCCTGCCAAAGGAATGCCTGTACCTGCTGAGTTTTATGTAGCCGAAGATAACACGCCCTTACATCAAGTGTTTTTTATAGATCTGAAAGACAACATTTACTACTCTTTCACTAGATCAGAATTTCCAGAATTTAGGTATTTGAAAGGAAAAAACTACTTGCTCACTTCCGTGCTTCCTGATGGCACCTTAGTGAACTTCAGAGGGGATTTGAACTCTGATGAAATTAAGCGTGGTAAGCCTCACAGATTCCTATTAGAGAAAGCCCCTATGGATAACGTACCTGAGTTAAAAGTGTTTCTAGGTCTAAATGAAGAACCAGCTTAAGGGGACTGATTAGCTTTGAAGTGCTTTTTTGATATTCTTAAATTAAGTGAGACAATTCATCTGTTTTTAATTTGTCACTTATAGATTGGCTATCCCTCATTTTCATAATTTGCATTCTGGTTTCCGTAAATTTATAATTAGTTTAATAAACGGATCCACAGAGTTTAAATGACAGATTCAGCTAAGGCTAAACGAAATTCTCACATTAGATACTGGCTCATCTGGCTATTCTTTATTCTAATGATATCTGCCGATCTTTCTTTTTCATACATGCAGTATGCGAATCAGCCTTTAGATGGAGATATCGCTGGTGGTGTGGTTCCAGCTGAAGATGTAGAACGAATCTTTAAAGATCCATTCGGTATAGGTGTAATTACTCAGAATAACCCTCACCCAAACCCGAACAGATACTTTTCTCATTTGTCCTTTAGAGATTATATGAGAGAAGCACCACTAATTCTTCAAAATTTTCTTAACCCTATTGAGAGCATTTATGCTTCAGCCGGAATTATAAAGCTCCTGCTTCATGGGGTTCTTCTTTTCCTTTTGGCAAGCATTATTACAGGGGTAAAATCCATCTTTAGGTTAAAATACCTAGTAGGGATTTTACTACTTATTCCATTGTTCCAAACCGAAGGATATGGAGATTATATGGGCATCATTCATAAATCCACCACTTATATTTTCTTCTACAGTTTGCCCTTAGTGCTATTCATGCTTTACGCATACGCTTTGTATCATTCTTGTTATAAGAATAGCAAAAAAAAGAGTAATGCGTTGATTATTATTTTTTTGACAGCACTTACTTTAATCTTACCGTTTAGCGGTCCATTAATACCGCCACTTATCCTTATTCTATCTGCCTCTACTCTGTTTCATTTTGGAAGGGTCCAGTTTAGCAAAACACGAAGCTCACGACTACTCATTAAAACACTTCACCTTATTCCTAGTGGTTTAGTACTTTTTATTAGTGCAGCTTGTCTGTTGTCAATTTATTCTCTGTTTTTAGGTTTACACAATTCTACTTTTCATGGAGAAACAGTGCCATTGTTAGAAAGATATTCGAGATTAGCATATGGATTACTAGAGCAATTCACTAATAAATTAGGTCTTCCAATTTTACTCTTGATTATAGGCATTAATACGATTTTGATTAAGCGCTTCCTTGACCAAAAGACAGTGTATAATGTAATTTTTATTCTGAAGTGGATGGGGGTTTTGTCAGTTATTTACATCATTCTCCTTCCATTAGGAGGGTATAGACCTAGTAGGCCTAATATACTTAGGTTTGACACCATAATGCCTATTACAGTGAGTTTAATACTTATATACGGCAGAACATCTTTGTATTTGATACATCATTTTAGCTCTAATTCTAAAAAAGTATACATCGGTTTGATTTTTCTTATATCAGCTATTTTCATGAATGCCGACAGGTCTTCTTTTAATCAAAATCTGGCTGAAAAAAATGCTCTATATCAGATAGCTAATACTGATGAACCAGTGGTGCACATTAATCCTAACTGCCTATTATTAAGCTGGGAACCTATTTACAACCCAAATGATTCAGAACTGAACGCAGAATTACTCCTCATGTGGAACATTACCGATTCCAAGAAGCTGTATATGAATAAACAGGCTACCCAGCCTGAGTAATTGAACATTCAATTTGAAAGAATTTTCAGAAAAGCATTGCAACGCTAATAACTATACTTCAATTGCAAGCTTAGAGAATATTCTCTTCCACCTCAGCTATAGCTTCCTTATAATTAACCACCGGAAAAGCATACATCTGAAGTAAAACTTCTCTAGCCATTTTCTGAAAACCCTCTCGGGGAAGGTTCACCTTCTTTCTCACCACCATTAACTTGAGCACACGCTGAGTAATGTATCTTCTAAAAGCCACTCGCTGAATCCTGTTGTACTCATTAGAAAATTCTCTGCCGCCATTTAACAGATCGTAAGCTATATAATTCGTAGGCCATAGCTTGAATGATTTGTGCATTTCATGATCTATATGAGTAGCTAATTCCTTGATTTTATCATTCTTATTAGTGATCTTTTTAAGATCATCCAGCTTAGAATTTATGGGAGCACACACAGTAATATTCACCTTTCCTTTATGTCCCATGAGCCCTGTCATCATAGACTTGTAGTCTTCCAGAGGGTGTTTTTCATAAGAGCCATTTACTTTAACGCACATGATTTCTATGGCCTTCATTATGTCTGTAGGATCGTTCTCGTAAGATACCACCATAGGCCTAATATTTAAGGCTCTTAAGTTTTCTTCTACACTCTCATCACCGCTAAGGGTAAGCATTTTTAGTAAGCCACTGGCCGTTCTATCGTCTCCGTCCTTACTTCTTCCTTCTTTATGCGCTATCCAGATAGATGTATTGTCTTCAAGCAGGGTTTTCCTAATGTAATTCGATAACTTTTGGCTCGAAGGCAGAATTTCTCTGGCATTAACATCTCTCTGAACTATAAAGTTCTTATTAATTCGAACCACATCACTTATAATGGAATTCTTGAGTAGATTACTTCCTATAGCTATTTGAGTAGTATTGTATCCCTTTTCTAGAAGGCTTACATTTAAAAGAGCACTGTCTAAAATTATATCTCTATGGTTAGAGAGAAACAAATACGCTTGGTCTTTCTCTAGCTCATTCATATTAGTGAATGTAAGACCTGAAGTGGTTTTTTGGGCCACTTCCTTAAAGCTTGGCCCAGAAATTTCTTCTTGAAATTCCTTTACAGTAGTAATGCCACTCATCATTTCGTGAATATCTACCCTTGAGAGATTAGGGTACACATATTCCATCACATCATACAGGAGAGGCTCATTCAGAATACGCTCTATCACTGCAGGCACTTCTGCATCTGTATAGGGCCTTATATCTTCAAAATCGTTTGTTTCCATGAGAGGGCTAAGATAGTAATTACTCTTTTCTGTTTGACTGACGGGTTTTGTTGGCGTTGCAATAGTGTGATCAATACAACATGAACTCCCCTCTTATTTATCTCCTTTTCACAAGAGCATTATGCCTTAAGTTTGTGGTTAATAATTATGTACTTGCACTCCTATGACTTTCGAAGATCTAAAAATCACACGACAATTCCTAAATGCTCTGGATGACATAGGTATTACCGAACCCACAGAAATTCAAAAGCTGGCCATTCCTAGAGTGAGGTCTGGACAGGATGTGATAGGAATAGCACCTACAGGCACTGGTAAAACTGCTGCTTATCTCCTTCCCTTACTGCAGGAAGTAAAATATGCTCAGGGAAGTGATCCTAGACTATTAATTCTAGCGCCTACTAAAGAACTCGTGCTTCAGCTGGTGTATCAGTGTGCTGAGCTAGCAGAATATACAGACCTGAGAATAATAGGCCTTTATGGTGGTGTAGGACCTAAAACTCAAATTGAAGAAATTAGTCATGGAGTGGATATCATCATTGCTACGCCAGGACGATTTATGGAGATTTATCTAAAAGAAGCATTAGGCGTTAGAAAAGTAAGGTACCTAGTTTTAGATGAGGCAGATAGAATGATGGATATGGGCTTTATTCATCAAATCAGAAGAGTGTTAGAGGTAATACCTAGAAAACGACAAAATCTACTATTCTCAGCCACTTTTGATGAGAGAGTGAAAGAACTGAGCGAAGATTTTCTAGAATTTCCTCAACGCGTAGAAGCCGCACCTCACGCCACCACAGCATACACCATTACTCAGTATTATTATGAAGCCATTAATTTCAGAACTAAGCTGAACCTCCTACTTCATCTATTAGAGGATGAATCGTTAAACAGAGTTATACTATTCTGCAGAACTAAAGAGTATGCGAATAATGTGGCTAAATTTTTAGAACGCAAAGAAGTAGGCAGTGTGCGTGTCATTCACAGCAATAAAGGCCAAAACTCGCGTATAAACGCATTTAAAGAATTTAGATCTGGAGATATTAGAATACTCGTAGCCACAGACGTAGCGGCCAGGGGAATAGACATTTCTCTAGTTAGCCATGTCATTAATTTTTCAGTACCTAGAAATTATATCGACTATGTGCACCGTGTAGGAAGAACTGGTAGAGCTAAGCATGAAGGAATAGCTTACACCTTCTTAGATGAAAGCGAACGTTACCATCTGAGGCAAATAGAGCATCTGATAAAAAAAGACATAGAGCGCTTAGAACTCCCAGAAGAGGTAGGAATCGAACCTACACCTAAGGATGAAAAACGTGAAATACTTATCGAGTTAGATAATATTAAAAAACTGAAAGATCCTTCTTTTCAAGGTGCATTTCACACTAGAAAAAAGAACTCTGAGAAAAAGAAATTTCAGAAAAAGAAAAAAAGGCGTTAGCCTAAATATCCTCTTTTATGCAGTACATTTTACTTTTACCAAAGAACTCTATAGACATGAAATATTTAGCAACTCTTATAGTCTTTTCCATCTTCACCTTTCAAACTATGGCTCAGCGAGAACTCAGTTATGAGCTCAATTTTAATAATGAAAAGGGACTGCGTACTTTAGAAAAAGCTGAAATAGGTGTTAAGCTGCCATCACTAATATCTAATCAAGTCAGAAACTTTATAGAAGACGATAGGTCTGGCCTTAACCCTTACGACCCTGCCGATGTAGACCTGAGTTCAGTATGGACTTCTCCTAGCGGTAAAACACAAAAGGTAAATGGATTTTACCATGAGGGGTTTGTAAATAAAGATGGGGAAGGATGGTCTGCTGTGCCTACCAAGTACAACTGGCTCATAAGATGGAGCCCAGATGAAGTAGGTATGTGGTCTGTAAGTATTTCTCTTAAAGCTGGTGGACAGGAATGGTACTCTAATGAGCTAACAGTGAACTGCTCCTCTAGCCAGCCTAATACAGGTTATCTTACTGTAAATTCAGAACTTCCTAATGGAGACAAGTTTCTTTATAAGCATGATTCCGACTTGCCATTTTTTGCCATTGGACATAATATTGTTCATGGAGGAAACGAAGAACTTAGACCACCACACCCAAAACTCCATCAGCAGTGGCTCAGAGAACTTGCCGATGCAAAAGGAAATTTTTGGCGTTTAGAACTGGGAATGGCTAATTTTCTTCCCAGCGGGTTTAACGCTACTAATTATTCTGAAAAACTATACGCCTTTAACGAACTAGATAAACTCATAGAGCTTTCTGATAAACTAGGTCTTTACTTCATTATGTTCAGGCATCATACAGAAATGTTAGACGGGCCTGTATGGAGTAAATCTACATGGGGATTAAATGGGTATAAAAACTCCTTTGGTTTAGAAACCAGAGAAGAGTATTACACCAGTGAAGAAGTTTTTAAATGGCAAATGAATGAGCTTAGATACCTGATGGCCAGATGGGGATATGCTAAGAGTTTTAGCTTTTTTGGGTATTCAGAAGTCAATGATTGGATAGATGACTTGGCCAAAGAAGAGAACCGCGGTGAATTGGAAGCCATGAAAATATTCGCCACTTGGTTCCAAAAACAAAAAACATATATTCAAGAAAACCTACAGATGGATAGGTTGTTATATGCCAATAGCTTTGCTACGTCTTCCATCCCAGATATGATTAGGAAATTAAAAGATTCTGAAAGAGAAAAGTATGACATATTTTTAGCTTCCGATATAGCGGCTTACCATTCATACGGAAAAGGAAAAGAGAACAATTTAATCTCTCGGCCTAACTTCGCCAGATACTTTAAGAGACACTGGAATAAACCAAGCATTCAAGAAGAATCAGGACTAGCATTTCCACACATGTACTGTGCCTCAGACGAAAACTTTTTCCAGACCTTATGGGCTTCATGCTTCTATGCTGATTTCGGAACTGCTATGAATTACTGGTGGTACAGAGGGCTTCATCACAGTCATATGGAAAAACATTACACAGCGGTAAATAATTTCATGTCTAAAATTGACCTTACTCAAACCTTAAATCCAGTGAATGATTTCAATAGTTCTGTTAGACGTTCTCGCATTTCTTATTACAGTTTAGTTTTGCCTGATTCAGATCAGGCTTATGGCTTTCTAAATGACCCTTCTCACTACTGGAGAAATATGACTGCCGAAAACCAAGGGCTTAAAGAACTTGTGTTTGAAGGCGAAATGAAAAGTCCTTGCTTAATGACAGATGGTCATTTCATAGGGGTGCCTCTCAGTAATGAAAGACTAAATACTGGAAATGATAAATTTAAAGATGCTTATACAGAGGCATCTGAAATTACACCGATGACGGCAGAAAGTTACGGATCTGAAACCATTAAAATTAAAGGCTTAGAACGTACAGGGCTGTTCAGAAAAAAGAATTCTTATACCATAACTTATTACGATCCTAGAGACCCTAACCTGCGTGTGATTAAAACAGAAAAATTAGACGCTAAAAGAAATGGAAAACTAGAACTTACACTTGATGCCAGCACCTGGCCAGCAGCAGCTTTTCACATTAAAAAGAATTAAGCCTTCTTCTTCTCGTCTATATTTTCTACTATAACCACACGGTCTTCTTCCAGCTCCATGAATCCGAATTCATAGTTAAAATAATAGATGTTTCCCTGCTTAGTGGTATAACTAGAGGTATAGTAATCAAACCTAAAACCAGAATCTGTAAGCTGTGAGCGGTGCACGTTACACGCCCGTTTTTCAGGGTAACGCGCTTTCAAATCCTTTAGAATTATCCTGTTTTTTCTAAGGTAATTATTTATACGCCTAACGATTCCTGCTTTTTCAATATTCAGATTATTATTGAATGCATTTCTACAACTTACATCACAGAATTTTTTATCTCTACGGCCATTTAATTTGTTTTCACACTCTAAGCAGAACGTATCTTCTCTTTTCGGCATTTCACTCTTATTTGCGTTGCAATGTAAAACATCTGCCACCCACAGACATCCTCTGAACGCTGAACTTATGAAAGGAAAATTAACAGGTTATAGAATTCCTTAAGACCGCTTCAATGTAAGACCAGCATAATAATTTCTGCTAGGCATAGGATTAAAAATTTCAGGCCTGGTACTGATTCTAAAAAATGAAGTATAGCTAGAATTCAGTAAATTATTTACACCTACGTGCACCTCTAATCGCACTCTGCCTTTTTTAAGCAATTCATAATTTACCTTAGCGTTTAAGAGCAAGTAATCAGTATCATCATTTAATTCATCTCCGGCTGCAGTAGGAATATCACTTATAAACCTAGCGTGCACATCTGCCTGCCATTTTTGAGCACTTACCTTTATTCCAGAGGCTAGAGTTACTGGCACTATGCCAGGAATTCTAAGTTTTAATTCTGAGGTGTCATTTACAAACTCATAATCAGTTAAAGTGGCCGTGCCATAAATGGAATACTTCAGAGATTTATACTGCTGATTAAAACTTGCCTGAAACTCTATGCCACGCTGCAGGCTTTCACCAGAATTTTCATAAAGCACACCGTTATCGGTGTCTAATTCTGTAATAGTATTGGTCAGTTCAGAATAATAAACTGAAGCACTTAAGTCTAACCTAGATCTTAATGTCTTAGTGGCCACTTGGAATTCATAGTTTACAGATTCTTCTGGCTGGAGTTCTTCGCTGAATAAACCTGTCTGAGTATCTACCCATTCGAATATACCTGGGTAAGCCATTCCATGGGCATAGGAAAGACTAAGTGACGTATGATCATTTATGAGACTGTAAGAAAGCCCAAGCCTAGGAAGAAACTTTTCTCTAGTGTTAACCTTGAAAGCCAAATCATCTCCTTCATTATTTATACCGGTATTAGTAATGTTATATAGGTTATATCCTAATTGAGCGCTAATATCTAACTTATCTGTAGGTCTCCATTCTGCAGCCCCAAAAACCAGACCTTCAGTAATAAAGGTGTCGTTATCATATTTGAGCTCCCCATTATCGCCTAGGTCATTCACATACTCTTGGATTTCGGTTCTGAAATACTGTACTTGTCCTCCAAATTTTAATGTCCACTTATAAAAATTTTCTTTTCCCGAATTTAGAATAAACTCCGAACGTCCACCGAATTCTTGAGCTGCTTCATCTTTTAAACCTTGAAAAAAAGGATTATTGCCATAAGGATTAAGTTTATCAGTAAAATGAGAAAACACTCTGGTTTCATTTCTGAACCTTTCCGTAAACCGCCAATTTTGTCCTAGACCTATGTAAGCCCTTCTTCTCTTCACAGACGCATCATGCTCCTTACTATAATCATTAGATTGTGTAGGATCTTCCTTTACTTGTTCTAAAGTAATATGACCTGGTAGCTCCCAATAGCCATCATAGAGCATGGCTAAGAGTTGATAATTCAATTTATCGTTCAGTCGGTATTTAGAATTCACGGTAAGTTGTGTCTTTCTATTGGCCTCATGAGTTCTGTAGCCTTGATTTTGAGAATGAATACCGCTAATGGTAGTTTTTAAACGCTGGTTTCCAAAACCTACAGAAGCATAAGCTCTGCTCATGCCTAACTCTCCTCCAAACTCACCTGCTCCAGCTTGAACCTCATATCTTCCATTTGACCTAGTCATAAGCTGAACGGCCATTAGCCCTCCTGTGCCTGGCATGGTATAACTGCCTGTTGGTCCTTTAAAAATTCTAATTTGGTTGATATCTGCTGGTTCTAACAATTCTAAGGCAGACGAACCATCACTGCTGGTTATAGGAAATCCATTAATGGTCATTCTCAAATTCCTCACCCCGAATGGAGATCTGGCTAGAGTACCCCTTAAATTTAACCGTCTACTGCCGTTAAATCCACGGCTGTCCATCTTTACTCCAGGAATCTGGTTTAGGGCATCTTGGAGGCTAAACTGGTTTGTACTTTGTATTTCTTGAGCGCCTAATTCAGATAGTGGAAACACCTTAGAACCTAGTGGGTTTTGCATGTAATCCCTTAGCACTAGAACCGGAGAGATTAGTCTGGTCAAGACATCTTCTGGCTCCGAAGAAGAAATAATGGACTGCAAAGTATCCGAAGTGGAGAGCGTGTCCTTTTGTTGGTCGGTTTGCGCTTGAACAATTGCAACGCTAAAAAGGCCGAAAAAAAGAAAGCAAAGCCAAGGCTTTGCTTTCAATAATAAACTTAAAATCATTTAATTACTGAACTATAAATGTTCTAGAGATGAATCCTAAATCGCCTTTCACTATCACGTAGTAGCTGCCAGCATTTAATTCTCCATCTTTAATTTCAAAATTTTCTGAGGTGATATTACCTGATAGTACTTCTTTACCATCATAGCTGATTACAGTGTAAGAACCTCCTAATAATTGCTCACTTACTTTAAACTTCACGTCTCCAGCAGAAGGATTTGGGTAGATGCTTAAAGTTTGGCTGCTAGCCTCTTCATTAACATTATCGGTTCCTGGAGGTGAATAAGCATAAATTTTATTCGGCCCTGACCCAGGATAACTGTTTCCATTCACGGCTATGTAAATAGCTCCGTTATTAGGGTTAACACATACATCTCTGATTCTCCCCTTATTATCTAGAATGATGTCTTCATCTTCATCAAATGTTATTTCAGTTCCATCGTCATTCAAATGGAGCAGAAAAAGCCCTCTATCACTCTGGAAGGCAAATCCTTTCATTACTGAAAGTAATAATGTGTTCTCTAATTCCGGAACTGCAGGATGGTTATAATAATCTACACCAGCCACTGCCTGGCAAGGTCTCCATTCTATTAAAGGCTCAGTAAACCCTTCTTCTTCGCAATCTGAAGGTTCATTAGCACTTGTCGGAAAATTGTCACAAAAACCTTCTACATCAGGCCAACCATAATTATTACCAGCCTCTATTAGATTGAATTCATCTTGGGCAGACTGTCCGTGTTCTGAGCTGTATATTTTTCCATCAGGTGTTTGAACTAACCCTTGAGCATTTCTATGTCCCATGGTATACATAGGATTTCCATTTACAGGATTATCGTCTGGAATAGATCCATCTAAGTTCAGTCTTAATATTTTGCCACCGTTACTGAGCATGTTCTGAGATGAAGAACCACCATCTCCTCCGTCTCCAGTAGTTAGGAGTATTTTGTCATCTTGAGTGATAATAATTCTTGAGCCTGCATGTATACCACCTGCATGAATATTATCAAATAACGTTACTTCATTGACTAATTCTGTTCCATTCCACTCGTAACTCACAAGCTTATTTCTATTCGGGCTGCTTCCTGCTTTGCTATATGTAAGATATACTAAAGGAGTATTAATAAAATCAGGGTGAAGCGCCATTCCTAATAATCCAGGTTCTCCAAAACTTCCATTTACTAAACTTTGAATATTCAATACCTCATTAGTAGTTCCTGAAGAAACTTCTACTCTAAATACTCTACCTCTCCTTTCTGTTACCCAAATATGGTCGTCTGGGCCCCACAAAATTTCCCATGGAATTTGAAGACCTACAGCTACCTCAGATTCAACTAAAGTGGTAGTTCCTATAGTTATATCCTGAGCATAAGACTGGCTAAAACAAATGGTTAAGCAAGCTAAAACGATAAACTTTACTGATTTCATTAGATATGATTTTAAATGTCTGGGGCGAAGATAACTAAGAACAGCAGCTCTAGTCAATTCAAATACTAAAGAATCTGTAAAAGCTATTAAAAAGTAGATTTAAACGGGAAACATTAAAATCACTAAAAGTTTTAAACACATAAGTATCAGAGATTAGGGATTCACAAAGCTACGTATGGTTAAAATTTTAGGCTCGGTAAATTGAGCACTATAAATCACCACACTCTTCTGCTGATAACCATCTTTATCTGTAGTATCGAACTCTAGTTCTATAACCAAATCTTCTCCCGCAGGAATAAAGTCTTTCTCTAGCTTAGGCACAGTGCAGCCACATGAGCTAATAATGCTGTCTAGATAAATGGTTTGGTCTGATGGATTCGTGAGAGTATATGAAGTGGTAACTACCTCATTCTTTTTTACATCTCCTAATTCTAAAACCGCTTCATTACTCCTGATTTCTGGTTCTAAAAAGGTAACCGATCTTATTTCTATTTTCCTCTCTAAACGCGCTCCTCTGCTGTAAATAGACTCTTTTTCATCTTCTAAGGCATCACTCACGTTAGATGCAGCTGCTTCTTCTCCGAATGGATTCTCTACCACTGTAAGTTCAGCTTTATTGAACGCCTTACTGTTCAAGTACGGTTTAAAAACTCCACCCTGATATTCTGTGAGGTAGTTTACCAAGCTATGTATCCTTCGTCTAGATAAATTTTCATTGTAATCTGATTTAGCTCTGGGACTGGCGTAGCCTTTTACTTCTAACTCCACACTTTTCCCTGAACTCAGTTCTTTTAAAAGCAGTTCTGAGAACACCTCTAAATCAGAAACACCTTTTTCTACAAATAGCTCAAAAAATTCTTCTACATCCAGTTCTGCATCTAGCTTAGCTTCTCCTCTAGTTCCTTTAGAATTTTCCTTGATGTATCTAGGAATAAGATCTAGATATTCATTGTAAGTAGTAAGGTAATTGAACTCTGTTTCTGTGAGTCTGGTTCTAGGGTTAGGCTCATCATTATGAAAATACAGCGTTACTGGCAGGTACTTGTTTAGCTCTGCCAAATCTTTATAACTGCGCTCATTCGTTTCTAGAGAATCAGGGTATTCGAATGCGTAAATTTTACTGCAGCAGGTAGAATTAACCAGGTTTTTATCTGAAGGTCTATTTGAACTGAACCAGCCCTGTTCTTGTTCTGAATTATAGGTATAGTATAAGTCATGATAGCTTGAGTTCAGAGGCTCACCAGGATTTTTCACCTCTTTCCACTGAGCTAACCATCCTTCTGAAAAGACTATATCATAGCCACCAAATCCATTATGCCAGTTAGAACTAAAAAATAGATTTTTTCCATCATAAAACGGGCTAAGCTCATCTCCAGGTGTGTTTATCTTAGGCCCTAAGTTCAGAGCATTTGTCCACTGCTGGCCGTTTCGTTCGCTCACGTAAATGTCTCGGCTTCCTTCTCCTCCACTATCATTAGAAACTAAAAATAAGTAGGCTTTACCATTCCGTTCTAAATAACTAGGCATACTGACATTTTGCAGCCCTAGGTTTAGCGTTGCAATATTGGAGATGACCTGATTTTCTATCTCTCCAGAGTAAATCATACAGGTATCTCCAGAACATGCACTAAAAAACACTTGGTTTCCAGAGCCAAAAGTAAGGTTAGCTAAATCCAGTTCTTTTTCCAATCCTAACACCACCAAGCTGCTTTTAGCCCCAGCTTCATTTTGAGAAATAATAACTTCCTTCAGCTCCAGCACATTCTTGTTTTCTGCATAAGAAGCGAAGTACAAACTACTATCCATTTTCACAGGACTGATCTGAAGTTCAGAATCATTAATTAGCTCTGGCATATCTTTAATCTTGCTTTCTAGAAGGGCATTTTCTGTGGTTAGAGCATAAGTAGACGTTTTTACCCACTGCTCGGCTAGAGCATAAAAAGAGTCGTCTACATCTTTCTTTTTCTTCCGCTTAAACTTTTTAAAGTTTCTAATGGCTTGCTTATACTCACCAGTCATGTACTGCATTTCTGCCAGCTTAAATTGCCCTAGTGAGTAGATTTTACCTTTATCCTTCTTGAACACTTTTTCATATTGAAGTTTAGCCAGCGCATACCGTTTGGTAAGCCTCAGAGATTCTGCATACTTTACATTCAAATCGAATACTGTAGAGTCTAGCTCCATGCACTTTTCCAAGTAGTAATTCGCTGAATAATAATCTCCTCGCTCTAGAGCTTCAGAACCAGTTTCGTAATAGTCGTTCCATGACTGGGATTGCGCAGCTAAGCATTGCAACGCTAAAAACACAAATACAACTACTCTAAGAATGCGATAAATCAAGTTTAAATCTATTTTTTTAATTCGCTTTAGGATACTCTGCCATTATGCAGCGTGCCTACATAACGCGAAAGATATTAAAAAGTAACTGGTTTAAACGTAGGAATTTGATGCTCACGAACCACCTTAGTCTAATTGATCTTAAACTCAGTTCTACGGTTAGTGGCTCTTCCAGACTCTGTTTCATTCGATTCCAGAGGCGTAGTTTCTCCATACCCCTTAGCATTTACTCGCTCACTTTCTACACCTACTGAAATGAGGTAATTCTGAACTGCTTCTGCACGCTTTTCTGAGAGAGCCAAGTTATCTGAATCAGAACCTACATCATCTGTATGCCCTCCTATTTCTATAGAGACCTCAGCGTTTAATTTCATAAACGAAGCTAATTTTCCTAGCTCTAACTTAGAGGCATCTTTAAGTTGATAACTGTCTGTATCGAAGAATACATTTTCCAAGACCACGGCATTTCCTTTGGTGATTTTCTTGAGTGGTATGTTTAATTCAAATGGATCTGAGCTTTTCTCGGCCTTAAGCTGAAAATTCTCTGAGTGGAACATGTACTCTTCTCTATTTACGTTTACCATATATTCCTTTCCTCTAGGCAGCGGAATCAGAAATAGACCAGTAGTTTTATCACTATTCCCTATAGAAATGGATGCTCCTGTTTCTAAATCTATAAGTTCAAAATTAGCGGCTAGTGGCCTTAAGTTCTTAGCATCATAAATTCTTCCCTTAGCGTAGGTTACTGGCTGAGGCTTAGCATGTGCTGGCAGCTGGAAATGGTACAGATCTAAATCTCCATAACCTCCTGGCCTATCACTGGCAAATACCGCTAACTCTCCACTGGCACTCACCAGCAGACTGTTCTCATCACCTGAGGTATTTATAGGATAACCTAGGTTAATAGGAGTTCCCCATGAACCATCTGCATTTTTTCGAGAGAGAAATAAGTCTAAACCTCCCATGCCTGGATGGCCATCTGAAGAGAAGTAAAGCGTTTCTCCATCTGGATGAATAAATACAGACTCTTCTGTGGCAGGCGTATTTACCGCTCCTCGGAGTTTTTCTGGCTTAGTCCATGTGCCCTCATTAGTGAGTTCTGCTGTCCAAATGTCCTGCTGAGTAAGCCCTTGTCCTCCTCTTTTTCCTCTTACAAAGTATAACGTCTTTCCATCGGCACTAAAGGAAGGCTGACTTTCCCAAACTCCGGTATTAATCTGACCACCCAAATTCATAGCTTCTGTCCAGCGCTTGCCCTCTTTATATGCATAAAAAATATCGCAAGAACCAAATCCATTTCTTCCTGGGCCATAATCGTCATAAAGCGCGCAAGCGGTGAAGAAGAGTAAATTACCATTGGCAGATAAACTGGGAGCGCCTTCGTTCATAATGGTGTTGACTACACTTAGGTTTTGCGCATTAGTCCAATTATCTCCAGATTTCTCCGCCACAAAAAAATCTTCGTGAACCCCCTGAAACGCTTGCCCATCTTCTATTCTTCTGGTAAATAAAAGCTCCTGCTCATCTACAGTAAGTGTAGGGTAATACTCTGGAAATACTGTATTCACCTCTGGCCCAAAATTTATAGGCTCAAAAGCCACTGGAGCTTTTAGCGCTTCTACCGCAAAATAGCAGTTCTGCAAAGACTGCTCTGCCCTCTCGGTCATGGGAGATTTAGGCGGTTTGTTTTGAGTGTAGAGCAGTAAATTTTTAGTGGCCCTTTCATAATCGCCTTCTTTCATATTTATTTCTCCCAGATAAAAATAAGCGGCCAAGTACTTTTTAGGCTCTAAGGAGATGGCCTTTTCTATGTGCGGCTTAGCCTCACTCAGTTCTCCTTTAGAAAGGTAAACTTCAGAAAGAACTATGTAAGCATCCGTGAAATTCTCATCTTTAGAGATAGCTTCTTTCAGAAGTTCTTCTGCTCTGGGGTACTCCTTTCTAGATAGCGCCACATTAGCTTCTTCAAATAGCTTTATGGCCTTCTTATTCTCGGAACTTAAATCTGTTTTTTTCATCTGGGAAGTTCCCTGACAACTGATTAAAACAAATGCCAGAAGTATATAAATAAATCTCATATTTGGTCTATTGCGTATAACTAACGGTGAATTAGGCCAGATGGTTTACAAACACCTGTCCAGTTTTGATAAATTTCGGTAAAGGGGCGCGTTGCAACGCAAATTTTAATTCTTTTTGTACCCTCGCTTCTGTGAATAATCAGCTATGACACGAATAGGCCTAATTTCTGACACCCACGGTTACATGGACGACCGCATTCTGCACTACTTTGATGAAGTAGATGAAATATGGCATGCAGGAGATATAGGCTCCATGGATGTACTAGAAAAACTAGAAGCTCATAAACCCACCAGAGCTGTTTATGGAAATATAGATGACAGCAAGATGAGATCTGCTACAGAACACATCCATAGAATTCGGATAGAAGGTGTGGATTTTTTCATGATCCACATCGGAGGAAGACCTGGCAAATATTACAAGGGCATTCCTGAGCTACTGATTTCTGAACGGCCTAAAGTGTTTATCTGCGGACACAGCCATATATGTAAGGTACAGCAAGATAAAAGATATAACCTGCTGTATATGAATCCTGGTGCAGCTGGAATCCAAGGTTTTCATAAAATGAGAACCATGCTCAGATTCTGCGTTCATGATGGAAAACTAAGTGATATGGAGGTTATAGAATTAGGGATAAGAGGTAAAACATAAACCTCATTTCCAATAGAGTACTCTTTATCCTATTGAACTTTTAATGCCCTCGACAAAAATTATGTCACTCATACCTTCTAGTGGCATTCAAGGTTATCAGCAGTCTAAACCGATGGTCTGCCATAATTACACCTAAATTCTATTGGCACGGGTATTGAAACATTGCAATGCATAATAAAACGCAACAAACTCAGGAGAAATCCTGTCAAAATGACTGTTAGAAATGGGTTTATTTGATGATGAAATAGAGATTAGATTAGGAGATAGTAATGAACCAGAGTTCATTCCAATTTTCTCTCTAGAAGATGAAGAAAAAATGGATAAAGAGGCGACACCTAAAAGCCTGCCGATTCTGCCATTGAGAAATACAGTTCTTTTTCCCGGAGTAGTAATTCCTATTACTGTAGGAAGAGACTCTAGTGTGCAGCTGATCCAAGATGCCAATAAGGGTGACAAGACCATAGGGGTAGTTTCTCAGAAAGATGAGACCATAGAAAACCCATCTTTTGAAGATTTGAATACTACTGGTACAGTAGCCCAAATCATGAAAATGCTCAAAATGCCAGATGGCAATACTACAGTTATTCTGCAAGGAAAAAAGCGTTTACAACTTAAAAGCCTCATTCAAGAAGAGCCTTACCTGATAGCGGATGTTGTAGAATTCCCTGACATAAAACCTACTACAGATAAAGAAAAAATAGAGGCTTTAAAGGGCTCGTTAAAAGACTCTGCAGAGCATATTGTAAAACTTTCTCCTCACATTCCATCTGAAGCAGCTTTTGCCATTAAAAACATAGAAAGTTTGTCATTCTTAGTGAATTTCATTTCTTCTAATATGAACTCCACTGTGGCAGAAAAACAGGAGCTTCTAGAAATGGTAAACCTGGACAATAGGTCTGAAAAAGTGCTGGAGTATTTAGCTAAAGAGCTAAAGCATTTAGAGATGAAAAATGAAATTCAGTCTAAGGTAAAGACTGATTTAGATAAGCAGCAGAGAGAGTATTTTCTAAATCAGCAGATGAAGAAAATTCAAGAAGAGCTGGGTGGCTCTCCACAGCAGGAGGATCTGATAGAAATGAAAAAACGTGCTGCTGATAAAAACTGGAATGATGACGTAGAGAAAAAGTTCCTGAAAGAATTAGGGAAACTAGAACGCATGAACCCGTCTGGTGCGGAGTATTCAGTGCAGCATAATTACTGTGATTTACTTCTGGACCTTCCTTGGAATGATCTGAGCGAAGACAACTTTGACCTGAACCGAGCGCAGGAAATTCTAGATAGAGACCACTACGGATTAGAAAAGGTAAAAAAGAGAATCATAGAACATCTGGCAGTTTTAAAACTTAAGGGAGATTTAAAAGCACCTATACTCTGCTTATATGGCCCTCCGGGGGTAGGTAAAACTAGCTTAGGAAAAAGTATAGCAGAATCTATAGGCAGAGAATACATGCGTATGGCTTTAGGAGGTCTTAGAGATGAAGCCGAAATTAGAGGTCATAGAAAAACTTACATAGGTGCCATGCCCGGGCGAGTGATTCAGAGTATTAAAAAAGCTGGCAAGTCCAACCCACTTTTTATTCTAGACGAAATAGACAAACTGGCTAGAGATAACCATGGAGATCCTTCTTCAGCGTTATTAGAAGTGTTAGACCCTGAGCAAAACTCTGCATTTTATGATAATTACGTGGAGATAGACTACGACCTTTCTAAGGTTATGTTCATAGCCACAGCTAACTCGCTTCAGACCATTCAACCTGCGCTAAGAGACCGAATGGAAATCATAGAAGTAAATGGATATACAGTAGAGGAAAAAGTACAGATAGCTATTAAGCATTTGATTCCTAAACAACTCAGAGAAACAGGAGTAAAAGAAGATCAAATAGCTTTTGCGGATGAAATCATAGAAAAAGTAGTTACTGAATACACCAACGAGTCTGGAGTGAGAGGGCTAGAAAAACGAATTGGCAAGCTGGTGCGTCACCGTGCCATGCAGATAGCCATGGAAAAAGGATTTACTCCAGAACTTACTGCAGAACAAGTCACTACCATTCTAGGTCCATCTCACGAAAAAGACAAGTACCAAGGAAATGACGTGGCCGGTGTAGTAACCGGATTAGCTTGGACGCCTGTGGGTGGAGATATTCTATTTATAGAAACTAGCTTGACCAAAGGAAAGGGAAAACTCACATTGACTGGTAATTTAGGAGCGGTAATGAAAGAATCTGCCACGCTGGCACTGGAATACCTTAAGGCTCACTCAGATATGATAGGCTTAGAACAAGACGTCTTTGAAAAATGGAACGTACATATTCATGTGCCTCAAGGCGCCATTCCTAAAGACGGTCCTTCTGCTGGAATTACCATGCTAACTGCTCTAGCCAGCGCTTTTACACAGAAAAAAGTGAAAGCCCACTTAGCCATGACCGGTGAAATTACACTTAGAGGAAAAGTGCTTCCAGTAGGTGGAATTAAAGAGAAAATTTTAGCCGCTAAACGTGCTGGAATTACCGAGATAGTAATGTGTGATAAAAACAGAAAAGACGTGGAGGATATCAACCCAAGGTATACTAAAGGATTGAACTTTACTTATGTATCAGAAATGATAGATGTGGTAAAGCACGCGCTTTTAGATGAGAAGGTAGTAAACCCGCTTAAGGTGGCATAGAGGTTTGATGGCTGCCGGCAGTTTCTGAGTTAGGAGTTTGAGGGTTCTCAGTTAGCTGTTACGAGCGTAAAGCCTGCGCCACTGATTCACTAATAATCTTATCAAGTCTATATACTATTAAACAAACTGGTTCGTTATTTTAGCGTCCAAACCAAACAACCTTTGAAGCAATTTTCAATTACTCTGGTATTCACGGCTTTAGGCTTATGGTCTTTAGCTCAAACCACTGGCTCATCAGTTTTTAGAACTCTAAACTCTACTACCTCAGCGCGAGTAGCTGCCTTAGGTGGAAACCAAATAGCTGTAGCCGATGGCGACTTAGGATTGTCATTTTATAACCCGGCTCTGCTTGATTCCACTTCTAACAATCGGTTAGAGTTCAGTTATGTCAATTACTTTTCAGATATAAATTTCGGTTCCGCACATTACGCTAAACATTTAAGTGGCATAGGAACAGCCTCTTTAGCGTTGCAATATGTAGACT
The DNA here is from genome assembly GCA_045104985.1 of Flavobacteriales bacterium. Lineage (GTDB taxonomy): Bacteria > Bacteroidota > Bacteroidia > Flavobacteriales_D > Sanyastnellaceae > ASP10-05a. Next base: position 44,083 of record JBGCDA010000012.1, read on the forward strand.
ATGGAGACTTCACCGAAACTGATGAATTCAATAACGACCTAGGTAATTTCGATGTAAATGATGTCTTAGTAAATGTGGGGTTTTCCAGACAGCTCGATTCTAATTTTACTGCAGGAGCCAATGTGAAGTTCATAAATTCTACACTAGCCAATTACAGCAGTTCAGGAGTAGCTTTAGACTTAGGACTGCACTATTATAAAAAAAAGAGTCAATTCAGCGCAGCCTTAGTATTTAAGAACATGGGAACCCAACTCTCAAATTATACCGAGGCAAGTAATGAAAAACTTCCATTCGAAATTCAGGCAGGATTTACGAAGAAACTGCGTCATGCCCCATTCCGTTTTGGATTCATGTTCGATAACCTTCAGCAGTGGGATATAAGAAGAGAGGATGAAAAAGACATTCTCATACTAGATCCAGTTACTGGTGTTATAGAAGAAGAAAAAAGCTTCGAGCAAGGAGATATATTCATGCGTCACTTAATTTTTAATACTGAGGTGCTTATTAGTGAGAATATCTCACTGCGAATAGGTTACAACTACCGCAGAAGAAAAGAGCTAGCTATAGAGCAGAAATCTGGAACCGTTGGCATCAGCATAGGAGCTAGTGTTAAGGTGTCTAAGTTTAACATCAGCTATGGGAGAAGCACATACCACTTAGCAGGACCTTCTAATCACTTCACTATAAATACCGCTTTTGGAGATTGGTAATCATTCTTGTATGCAGATTGTATGAAAGTAATCTGTTTGAGTCTTAACCTTAGCTTTGAAACTCAAATCGATTGATTTTACCTTTCCTGAAATCACAATAAAAATTTGATTACTAGTTCTATAAAGATAATTTTTACATGTATTTTGATGCTTAAGCTCTCTAAGAGCTACTAGAATCACTATTTATTCTGCTTTACTCTTGTGTTCTTGAATTAAACTTCAAGCCCAAGTTTTGTTCTTATCAAATTGTTTAACATGTTAGCCGTAATCCATTTTTTCATGAAGAGTATGAAAGAATAGATGATGCTTTTTATAGAGAAAAACAAATTCAAGGCTGGACTAAAGCTAAAAAACGAGCACTCGTAGAAGGAAGAATTAAAGATTTAAAATTTCTGGTTGAGTGCAAAAATGCTACACGGTATGTTCACACGGAGTGAAATTAACGTCAGCATTATCTCTGTTTGATTGCCCATTCAGCTGTCGCTTGGTCACTGCACGTTTTTCAAAATTGCGGATTCGGCTATCGCTCAGGGCGCGGATTTCGTTATATCAATATTTTAATTGTGCGGTAGGTGTTCCCTGAGCGGTAGTCGAAGGGAGAAGGGTGGGTTACTAGTGCTTTTGCTTTTAGTAGTTATTGAAAATTCTAGGCTTCTTTTGAACACCACTCAACTGACATTGAATGGATTATTTTTTTCAAAGCTGCCCATTCGGCTATCGCTCAGGGCGCGGATTTCGTTATATCAATATTTTAATTGCGCGGTAGGTGTTCCCTGAGCGGTAGTCGAAGGGAGAAGGGCGGGCTATTCGTGCTTTTGCTTTTAGTAGTTATTGAAAACCCAAGGTTCTTTTGTACACCACTCAACTGAAATTGACTGGATTATGTTTTTTCAAAGTTGCCCATTCGGCTATCGCTCAGGGCGCGGATTTCGTTATATCAATATACTAGTTGTGAGGTGGCTGTTCCCTGAGCGGTGTACTGAGCTTTTTTTGTTAAAGGGAGTTTTCTTTTGAAATATGGTAATTGCTTTTGCACTGCCACCACCCCGAATTGCTGTTTGTGATTTTTCTGAACTCAAAGATTTGGCTCAGCAATTCACCCCTCCTGAAAATCAGGAGGGGAATTTGATGGGTAGAAAAAATAGTATTTAAGCTATTTTTGCCCTGTGTCGAGAATCCTTGTTCTTTCTATATTTTTTTAGTTTTTCTAAGTTGCCAACAATCTTCTGAAATGAAAACAAACTCTTACAAATTCTCCGAACCCAGAAATACAGCTTGTTTTACATGCACTCACGTTTTGAAAGAAGACAGTTTCATTTTGTATGTTTCGCACGATTCTGAGGGAGACTGGCAATTTCTATGTGGTGCAGACCATCATGAATATAGCCAAGCAGTGGTGATTTCTTTACAGCAAGCCACAGAATTAGACAGCTCTATAAACGAATTACATAATATGCCAAGAGGTGTGGCAGCAGAGCGTAATTCGTTAAAAGATAGATGGTCACCTTTCAAGCTGGCTGAGTAAGATTTAGCCTTAGTTTGCTTTCTCATTCGGCTGTCGCTTAGGCAATAAGCATTTTCAAAGTTGCCCATTCGGCTGTCGCTCAGGGCGCGGATTTCTTTTTGTTGAATTCTACTACCGTGCGGTGGGTGTTCCCTGAGCGTTAGTCGAAGGGAGAAGGACGGGCAATCTCCACGGAATTTCTCGATTTCATAAAAGGTTTGTTTTATTCAACGTTCTAATTGTACTAATTGAACTTAAGACATAGTAATGTTTAGAAAGCGGAGAAAATTCGAATCTTTTGTTAACTTAGATTTTAAACAAAGTAAAACTCCTTTGAACGAAGTATTAAAGTATTTCAAGCTATTCCTAATCTTAGCCATTGTCATTTTTTCATCATGCAAAAACGATAATAAACTTACCAAGATCAGCGGATATGAAATACCTGGCTTAACTCAATCTGCGACTGATCGAATTTCAGGTATCGACTTCTCACTTAATAATTATCTCCTTAATGATCAAAACGTAGGCTGTTATGTTGGATGTTGCCCTCAAATCCCTAATTCTATAAATGATTACATTTTAATACCTATCCCAGATCTTAAGGGAAAGGTTGATACGATGTCTTTAAATGAGGTTTACTTTCTTTCTAGATCAAAGGAATTTACCACTTCAACAAAAACAAAAATTTCAGCGGCAGTCGAAGCAGACTCTACAATCAGCAATTCACTTTGGGAATTTGATGATTATTCAATTTACGTACTCAAAAGAGATACCTTCAATGTTTGGCTTGGTATTGCAGAAAAAACAGGCGATTTTTCAACTCAGATATTAATTCAGGATCATGACTGGGGATTTGTTCATCTGTTCTTTACTGAATATTATCTTAGAGATTCTAACAGAGTATTTAATTTGATGAAGGGAATTCGAACATATAGGCTTTAAGCAGCATTGAGATAAAATGATTCTACAAAATCATGACTATTAACAAGAAAACCAACTTCGAACCCCTAACTACAAACCTCCAAACCAAAAAATACCTTAATCTTTCTTCCATTCCCTACCACGATCAGGCGTATAAGGAGCCCTCAATTCTAACAACTTCCCTTCAAGACTTTCAACCCTAGAAATCTGAGCTTTCAACTCAGCCAACCAAGGCGTGTAAGCAGCTCTAGCTCTTGAAATTTGGTCGCGCTGTGTGGCTGTGGGTGCAGATGTGGTGTACCATAACTGGTAAATCACGTAACCTACCATGCTCTGAATTCCTTTGTTGGTTTCAAACTCGTGTTTGGAGATTTCATAGTCGCCATACATCTGGTATTTCAGTTGTGTCATTTCGGCTTCTATCTCTTTAATCTCGGCCATGTATTCTAGTGGCACACCTGGCACCTGAAGCACCGCTCCTTTTATGTGCTTTAATCTGTCTCCTGTTTCTCCTATTACTGTGGAAGCTCCATAAACCGAACGTCTCAGCTCCTGCACTTCTTTCTGGAAGGCTAGGAGTGCATTTTTATCTGCAGCTGGCAGAGTGGCGTTATTTAGGAGTTCTACATTGAATTTAGCTGGCTCTGCTAGTTGGGTTAATTCTCCATTTACCGCCTGCCAGATTTCTACCGTGTATATTCCTGGAAGTGCGAGCTGTCCTTGGTCTGCTGAACTATACCTACCTATTTCTTCTTTCTTTAGAGATACCGGACTAGTGGTGGCATACCTGTAATTCCAAGTCATTCTGTTGATGCCTTTCTTAGTACCAGATTTCATTTTATTCACTTCATTTCCAGCATTATCTTTTATGATGAACAGCAAGTATGGCTTTTCCTCTTCAGCCTCGGCTCTTATCTCTTCCTTGGTAGGATAATACACATCTCCTCCGTCTTTCTTAAGCTCTTTCTCTGCTTCTTGTCGTTTCTCTTTCAGCGTTTTAGGCTTTTCTTTTACGTAATAGGTAAACGTAGCGCCAAATTCTGGATTAGGTGCAGCATACATACTTTCTCCCTGTGAGCCTTTACCTCTGCCTCCTTGAGGATTAGTTTCTACATACATTAACGCATCTTTTATGGTAAAAATGTGCGCTTCCTTTTCTAGCAGTTCTGGAGTTAATTCTCTGAGTGGTGTATAGTCATCTACTATGAAGAATCCTCTTCCGAAAGAGGCACATACCACATCGTTTTCTCTGCGTTGCAACGCGATATCTCTAATAGCCACCGTAGGAATTCCATTTGTGAACTGTGTCCATTCTTTTCCGCCATCTACCGTAAAGAATAGCCCGAATTCCGTTCCTGCAAACAGCAGGTCTTCATTCACATGATCCTGAGCTATGGTATACACAGAACCACGCTCTGGCAGGTTTCCTGTAATGGATGACCATGAGCTGCCCTTGTCATTGCTACGCAAAATATATGGCTTAAAATCTCCATTTTTATGGTTATTAAACACCGCAAATACTGTGTTTTCATCATGCATAGAAGCCAGCACCTGATTCACATACGTTCTGTCTGGCACTCCAGTAAAGGAGCTCATCTGTGTCCAGCTTCCTTCACCATCTTTACGTTGAATCAGCCCATCATCTGTTCCTGCGTAGAGCAGCCCTTCTTTTATAGCAGACTCGTCAAAAGCCACTATGTTTCCATAAAGAGTAGTAGATTTATTCTTCATTACCGCGTCTATTCCCCACACACGACCCATGGTTTTAAACGTGTTTCTATCCTCATTTCTAGAGAGGTCTTCAGAAATAACCTCCCACGTATCTCCACGGTTATCAGACTTAAACACCTTATTGGCACAGAAATACAGTCGTTCTGGCTTATGCGGACTAATGAGAAGTGGCGCATCCCAGTTCCAGCGGTAAGCTGCTTCACCTTCTCTAGGCTGCGGCTGAATTCCCATGCGCTGCCCAGATTTTTTATCATATCTAATTAACCAGCCGTACTGTGCCTGGCCATAAACTATGTTCTCATTAGAAGGGTCTATCTGCGGCTCAAAACCGTCTCCGCCATTAGTAATGATCCAGTCTTGGTTCAGGATTCCAGCATTATTCAGCGTTCTAGAAGGGCCTCCCTGCGTGTTGTTATCTTGGGTTCCACCATACACATTGTAAAACGGCTCAGCTTGATCTACCGCCACTCTGTAAAACTGAGTTACAGGCAGATTCGGCTTATAAGCCCAATCTTCAGCATGGTTATGTGTTTCGTAAAGCCCACCATCACACCCCACTATCCAATGGTCTGTATTCTGCGGATCTATCCAAATACAGTGGTTGTCTACGTGCTTACTTTTCTCACCAGTTTGCTTAAATGTCTTTCCACCATCTTCAGTATGGTGGAGCCAAGTGTTCATGGAAAACACCTTGTCTACATCATAAGGATCGCAAATTATTTCTTGGTAATAGTTACCACTAGTTTGGTAACTGCTCATTTTAGAGAAACTAGCTCCACGGTTAGTAGATCTGAAAAAACCACCACCTTCTGTGGCTTTCACTATGGCATAGACCACATCAGGATTAGCTGGAGAAACCGCTATGCCTATTCTTCCTTTATCCCCTGCCGGCAGTCCGTTTTCTAATTTCTTCCAGTCGGCCCCTCCGTTTTCAGTCTTATAAAGTGCTGTCTCTGGGCCACCATCTAAATAGGTGTACACATGTCTTCTTCTCTGGTGAGCCGCGGCATAAATCACCTCGGGATTTCTAGGGTCAAAAGCAATTTCCGAAACCCCAGTATCTTTAGAAATCTCTAAGACCAGTTCCCAATTTTCTCCTCCGTCAGTGGTTTTATAGACTCCACGTTCTCCACCTTCACTCCATAATGGGCCGTAAGCCGCTACATAAACCGTATTCTGATCTTCAGGATGGATTAATATATTACCAATGTGCTCACTCTCTTTAAGTCCCATGTTTTTAAAGGAAGCTCCGCCATCTTCAGACTTGTAAACGCCATCTCCATATGCCACTGAACGCTGGTTATTGTTCTCTCCCGTTCCTACCCAAATCACATGCTCATTGGAAGGCGCTATTTCAACGCACCCTATAGAATATGAACCCTGAGAATCAAAAATAGGCTCGTATGTAGTTCCAGCATTGGTCGTTTTCCACAAGCCACCAGAAGCTACAGCCACATAATACTCAAACGGATTATTAGGGTTTACCACTAAATCTGCAATTCTACCAGAAGTTAAGGCCGGTCCTATTCCTCTCACATTTAGTCCTGAAACCAGGCTGGAGCTGTAGGTTGGTTTGTCTTCCTCTGAAGACTTTTTCTTGTTCTTTTTTTGCGCTGCAATGTCTGTAGAAAATGCCAAAGCTATGGCCATGAGAAAGATGGTAAATCGGTTCATTTTGATTGAGGTGTTTAGAACAAATATAAAGCACTACTCAAGTAATTACCATATCCCTATTGCCGATAAGTGTTAATGGAGATCATGTGGGTGTATTAGAAACTACATACTCATGTGGCGGTAGTCCGAGTTGCTAAAATTACCTTTGATCTCAAATCTATATCTCTTTAAAAATGAAAACACTTTTACTTTTTACTTTTGGGCTATTCTGCCATGCACTTACGGCTCAAATAACTCTTAACCAATCCGAAAATGCTCCCGCAGCAGGCACTACTTATGATTATATAGTGGCTTATGGAGATGATATAGGTGATGAAATTGGCATTTTTAACATGGACTTCGGAGGCCCTAACGGTACTTGGGATTTAAGCTCCATCTCAGGAGAAACTACTCCTGCTATCTTTGGCAACCCTTCTGAAGGTAATGACAGTGAATTTTTAACTTCAGATTATGTCCAGTTTTCTTCTAACCCCATAGTTTCAGGAGAACGATACATTAGTATTATTGATGGAGATTACTTCTATGATGGCGTATCAGTGTTCATGCCTGGTGAAGACGAGCCACTAGTAAGAACTACCTACGAGGACAAACGTCAGTTCATGACATACCCTATTACTTACTTAGATGAATTCTCCGATACTTTTTCGGGAACTGTAGAAATAGCTGCGGGTGCCCAAACCCTCACTCAAACAGGAAGTACTGCTTTGATAGCAGATGGCTACGGCACATTAATTTTACCCTATGGCACCATAGAAAATGTGTTAAGAATTAAAGAAATCAGCAGTTCTTTTGATGATTTTATGGGAATTACCCTAGCTAGCAACTCTGATTATCAATATTACTGGTATCATGAAGACTATGAAACCATAATAGCGTCTTATGAAGAGTTTTATACGGATGGTGCACTGGTAGATAGAATAGCTAGTTATATTACTGAGCAGGATTTTAGTTCGCTAGTAGAAAATTATTCGGCCCCTAAAGTTTCTGTTTATCCTAACCCATCTTCGGATATTGTGAACTTTGAATTCCCTTCATTGCAAAATCTAAATTTCACTATAGTAGATTCTCAAGGAAAAACCGTTTTAACTGGAAGCGTTGAGGCTTCCTTCAATAACACTCTAACCATTAATAACCTTAGTGCAGGACTCTATATTATTAAAGGAGCCAACAATAAAAAGTCGTTTTCAACGCGCTTTATTATAGAGTAATCTGGTTTTCAAAAACCTCATAAAAGCCCGATCGAAGTCGGGCTTTTTTTGTCTTCTTTTTGGTTGAGTTCCTTTTTGAGTTAGACCTGTATAATTAAGCTAATGTTTAAAATAGATTTTAACAGTTTAAAGTGAGATATGCAATTAATTTCAGCAGACTAACCAAAACAATTTTCATGAAAAAATATCTGCTTTCTCTGCTCTCGCTGCCTATTTCCATCTGTCTTTTTTGCCAGATCACTCTAACCAGAGATAATTCATATCCCATACCTGGAGATAGCTTAACGTATAATGAATTGGTTAATTTTTCGCCAATAACCATCAGTGATGAAAATGGCTCGATGTGGGATTATTCCGAACTTCTATTTTTTAGTAATGATTATCCAGTGAATGTAATAACTCCACCTGCAGATATAGCCGGATTCGAGTCTTCCACCATAGCTTATTTAGATCAGTATGACGTCATTTACAAGGAAGTCACTTTAGAAAAGGCTTCCTTATGGGGCTTCGCTTCACCTCAAGACAATACCATTTACTCAGATCCTATTGACGAATTAAGATTCCCTATGAGTCTTGAAAGCGAGTTCGAAGATACCTTTATCTCTACCAGATATGACCTAGGCGGAGAAGAAGAAGGAACGCAGATAGGATCAGCCACTATTCAGGCTAGAGCAGAAGGGATGTTAATTCTGCCAAATGGAATAGAAGTACAAACTTTAAAAATTACTTCAGAATCCACATGGAGAAATCCTGAAACTCAACAAATACTATATACGCTCAGAGTAGACACTTGGTTTGATGGAATAACTCGAGCGTATTTAGCCCAAAGCAGTCATTTCGAATTTTCATCTGGAAATGACCTAGATTTTTTCACCTATTTGTCTGCAGAGGACTATTCTTATTTGAATGTAAAGGAGGAAGATGTAATCGCTTTCGATGTGTATCCCAATCCATGTCTAGACCATTTCTCTATTAATTTAATAAATGGGTCAATCGGTGAATATCATATATTCAGTGCTTCTGGATGTTTAATTAAATCAGGTATCCTCAGTAATAAGGAGTCTTCGATTTCCACATCGGATCTAACCAAAGGTATCTACTATATTCAGGTAAGAAAAGACTCTATCATCAGAACCAAAAAACTGGTGCTACAATAAAAGGCAGCAGTTATTTTTAACTCCCTAAAAACAAATAAAGTACAAGAATCCACGACATAGAAGCTAAAAAAAGAACACTCATGTGTTCTTTTTTGAGTAAAATTTTCGCATCTTTATAATCCACGGTTGATAATCGTGTTTGGACCATAACACTACCTTTAAAATAAATTGACGTTAAAAGAGTTGTTTAAGTGCTATCTAGCAAATAGTGTTTACTTCAACAATTAGTAGAATAAATTATAGCTGGTTCTCGAGAACTTACACTAATATCTGTCTATTAGAATCAAGTTATTAAAGCAGATGATGATGTTAATCCATAGGATTTCTATGGTTAACAAATTCACCCTATACCTAAACAATTATGAAAACAACACCTCTCACCAAATTAACCAGTACCAGAATTAATCAAAAAGACTCTCCGCTTAAACAGCGGGTAGATAGTTTTGATATAGCCAGAGTTTTACGTGAAACTGGCTTTTACCCTTATTTCAGAACCATAACTTCAGATCAAGATACTGTGGTTAGTATTAATGGTAAAGAAGTATTAATGTTTGGTAGTAATAGTTATCTCGGTTTAACCAATCACCCTAAAGTGAAGGAAGCCTGTAAAGATGCTATTGATAAGTATGGCTCTGGATGTGCTGGCTCCAGATTTTTAAATGGAACTTTAGACCTTCACCTTGAGTTAGAAAAAGAGCTGGCTTCATTCGTAGGTAAAGAAGACGCATTGGTATTTAGTACTGGCTATCAGGTGAACCTTGGGGTAATCTCTGCATTAACCAGAAGAAATGACTACATCATTTTAGATGAATTAGACCATGCATGTATCATAGATGGTGCTCGATTATCATTCGCTAAGACGTTAAAATATGCGCATAACGATTTGGACTCTTTAGAAAAGGCATTGCAACGCACAGACCCAGAAAGACTAAAACTCATATGTGTAGATGGCGTATTCAGCATGGAAGGAGACATCGTTAATCTATCTGGGGTAGTTTCTTTAGCTAAAAAATACAATGCCAGCATTATGCTAGATGATGCTCATGGTTTAGGAGTGCTAGGAGAATCTGGCCAGGGCACCGCTTATCACTGTAATCTTACTGATGATGTAGATCTTATAATGGGGACTTTTAGTAAATCTCTAGCCTCTATAGGAGGATATGTGGCTGGTGATGCAGATACCATAGATTACCTTAAACATAATTCTAGATCACTTATGTTTTCAGCGAGTATTTCTCCTGGAAATGCCGCAGGAGCATTAGCTTCACTAAACGTCTTAAAAAACGAACCAGAAAGATTGGACAATCTCAAAAGAAATACCATCCATGCCCAAAACCGATTATTGGCAGCAGGATTCGAAATAGGCATGACTCAAACGCCTATAATTCCAATTTACGTTAGAGATAACATAAAGACGTTTAGACTCACCCAGCAGCTACTAGAGCTAGGCGTATTTGTAAACCCTGTGGTAACTCCAGCAGTACCAGCCGCATCCTCATTAATACGTTACTCGTTAATGGCTACACATACTATAAGCCAGATAGATGAATCTGTAGATAAAATGATTATAGTAGGTAAGGAACTTGGAATTATTTAAGTCTAAAAAAGAACTTATTTAAAAACGTTATGAGTGCGTTCTTGGCTGGAAGTATATTGGTCTTTCATGTCTGATCCCTTATTAACTTTTACTGAAAATGGCATTTACTGCAGCCAAGCTAAGGTTTACATAGACCCCTGGAAACCTGTGAATAAAGCTATTATCACCCATGCTCATGCAGACCATAGCAGAGTGGGAATGAAGCACTACTTGGCCCACCACCATTCTATTCCTGTTATGAAGCACAGACTGGGAGATGACATTTCTGTGGAAGGAAAAAACTATGGGGAAGAGTTCTCTATAAACGGGGTTACTTTTTCCCTGCATCCTGCTGGGCACATTATAGGTTCTGCTCAGGTTAGAGTGGCGTATAAAGGAGAAATATGGGTAGCCTCCGGAGATTATAAGTTGGAAAATGACCTTACCTGCACTCCTTTTGAACCGGTTAAATGCCATGCCTTTATTACTGAATCTACCTTCGGGCTGCCAGTGTTTAAGTGGAAACCTCAGAGTGAGGTCATGGGTGAGATTAATGACTGGTGGGCGCGTTGCAACGCTGAAAACAAAACACCAATCATATTCAGTTACTCTTTAGGAAAAGCCCAGCGCATTATAAATCATGTGAACCATGAGTTAGGCCCCATTTTAACGCATGGAGCTGTGGAGCTCACTAATGAGGTGCTGCGCCATGCTGGATTAGAAGTAAAACCCACTGTGAGAGTGACTCCAGAAACAGATTTGAAAGGGTATAAAAATGCTTTGGTTATAGCACCGCCTGGTGCTATGAACTCTAAATGGATGAGTAAGTTCAAACCAGTAAGCACTGGAATGGCTAGCGGCTGGATGAATCTGCGTGGAGCGCGTAGAAGACAAAATTACGACAGGGGTTTTGTGCTCTCGGACCATGCCGACTGGGACGGACTAAATACAGCAGTTAAAGCTACTGGTGCTGAGAAAATTTTTGTCACACATGGCTACACAGATATTTACTCCAAGTGGCTAACAGATCAAGGCTATGATGCTCAAATAGTGAACACAGAATTTACTGGTGAATCTCTAGATGAGCCTTCTGAATCAGAAAACTCACCGAGCTCATGAAACGATTTGCTGAGTTATTTCTAGCCCTAGACCAAACCACCAAAACCACTGCTAAAATAGATGCCTTAGTGTCTTACTTCCGAGAGGCTGATGATGGGGATAAACTCTGGTGCATAGCGCTCTTAGGGGGGAAAAGACCCAAGAGAACCATTAAAACTTCAGATTTAAGACTGTGGTGCAGTGAACTGGCAGAGATTCCACTGTGGCTGCTAGAAGACACCTACCACATAGTAGGAGATTTGGCAGAAACCATAGCGCTGCTCCTGCCTGAACATGGCAATTCTCACCACCAGTCTTTAAGCGCATGGATGGAGGAAATACAGCTGCAGAAAACGGCCGAAGAAACTGAGAAAAAAGAATGGATTACCTCTAGTTGGATGAAACTAGATGCCTCTCAACGATTTGTATTCAACAAGCTCATTACTGGTGGATTTAGAATAGGTGTGAGTCAGAAAAATGTGACTAAAGCACTAGCCAAATACTTAGGCAAGGATGCCAATGAAATAGCCCACCGACTTATGGGAAACTGGACTCCGCAAAGCACCACATTTCAGGAGCTCATTCTTTCTGAAAGTGAATCGGATGATTATTCCAAGCCCTACCCGTTTTATCTGGC
>JBGCDA010000013.1:0-42541 GCA_045104985.1 Flavobacteriales bacterium
GCTCTGTATATGATACCAGAGTAGAAATCTACATTAGGGTATAATCCTCTGTCTACAAAGTACTGGTCTTTAAGTGCTACAGCTTCTAGTTCTTTAGCTATGTCTAATACTGGATCATCTATGCCTAATGCATCTAGTACATCATCTGCAGCTTTCTTAATGATCTTAGCTCTAGGGTCAAAGTTTTTATACACTCTGTGACCGAAGCCCATTAATCTGAACGAATCAGATTTGTCTTTGGCTTTATCTACCCAGTGCTGAAGTGGTGTTCCACTTGATTTGATAGACTCTAGCATCTCTATTACTGCCTGGTTAGCTCCACCATGTAGTGGTCCCCAAAGAGCTGCTATACCTGCGGAGATAGAAGAATATAAGTTAGCTTGAGAAGATCCTACTATTCTTACAGTAGAAGCAGAGCAGTTCTGCTCGTGATCTGCATGAAGGATAAGGAGCTTGTTTAAAGCATCTACTACTACAGGATCCATTTCATAATCTTCAGTAGGCATACCGAACATCATGTTTAAGAAATTCTGTGTGTAGGTTAAATCATTATTTGGATAGATCAATGGGTGACCCATGCTGTTTTTATGAGCTTGAGCAGCCAAAGTAGGTAACTTGGCTATTAATCTATGAATGGTAAGGTCTATGTCTTCTATAGATCTATTCGGATTCTGAGACTCAGGATAGAACGTAGAAAGCGAAGAAATCATAGAACTTAAAATCCCCATAGGGTGCGCATTAGTAGGGAAGGCTTCAAAGAAACGCTTCATGTCTTCATGCACGAGTGTATGATGTGTAATGCTGTCGCTGAAATAATTCAACTGCTCCTTATTTGGTAGCTCACCATAAATAAGAAGATAAGCTACTTCAATGAAAGAAGCTTTTTCTGCCAACTGCTCTATAGGATATCCTCTATAACTAAGAATACCTTTTTCACCATCTAGAAAAGTAACAGCCGATTTGGTAGAACCTGTATTTTTAAAACCTGGGTCCATTGTTACATAGCCAGTCATACCTCTTAACTTGCTGATGTCTATAGCTTTTTCATTTTCACTACCAGTAATTACAGGCAGTTCGTATTCTTTTCCGTCTAAGATGATTTTCGCAGTCTCACTCATTGTATATCTCTCTGTTTATGGGGGTTAATTTCGCCACGCGAATATACTAACAAAATTAACTTTATTATCACTGAAAAATCGCTGTGGGAGGGCATAAAAAAAGCCCTTTTAAAGGAGGGCTTTAAATTTTTTCCAATTCGAAGAATTATTCAATTCCATGCATTTTCTTTCTTAAATAGCCACTCATTAAAATTAACACCACTCCTGCTAAAATAGGAATAATTGTAAAAATGAGGAAGAATCCACTTAAGCCTACTTGATGTGAGATTGGTTCAATGAAACTTGCAGTCATACCTCCTAAGTAATTTGCGACAGCCGTAGCTCCAAACCAAATTCCGAAAATGATTCCTAATAGTTTAGTAGGGGTTAGTTTACTCACATAAGATAATCCAACTGGAGAAAGCGTAAGCTCACCAAGAGTGTGGAATAGATATGCAAATATTAAAAAGAACATGCTAATTTTAGCAGTTTCGGCACCATTCGGTATAGCAGTGGATCCATAAGAGAGAATAGCAAATCCAAGCCCAAGTAATATTAGACCTATAGCAAATTTAACAGGAGCTGATGGATTTAATTTGGTTTGCCATAATCTTGAGAATAGAGGAGCAAAGGCAATTATAAAAAAGGAGTTTAGAATCCCAAACCATGACGCTGGAACTTCTGTTTCGCTTCCTTTATCTCTTACAACTGTTGCTTTTATTTCTTTCTTCAGCTCCTGAGCTTTTTCTTCACTTACAATTTTATATTTTGAATCTTTCAATTCAACTAAGTATAAGAAATCTCCTGAGTTAAGAGCTTTAGGTGATCTAATGGTAGGATTGTAGGTTACAGTTTCTAATTGCTTTGTTTCAGCATTTTCGACTTCAGCACTGTAAGTAACCTCATATGCAGTCATTTTAGATTCTCTGTTAAGCATCCAGATTGCAATACCCCAAATAAGAACAAAACTAAAACTTAGAGCAGCTACAGAAATTGGGTATTTTTTATATGTGTTTTTAAATAGAAGTAGAAGAACATATGTTATAATCACTAAAGGTACAACGGTCAACAAGAAATTCACCCAATAGAAAATTGAAGAACTCGACCCTGTCAAGACTCTGGCAGTGAAGTTTTTAGCGAAAACAGTCATGGAACTTCCAGCTTGCTCAAATGCCCACCAAAAGAAGATGGTGAAAACAGATAGTATCACTACTACTGTAACTCTATCTTTGGCTTTTCCTTTAAGTGTAGGATCGGTCAGGATGTATCCGATAACACCTACCATACATCCAACGATTACAGGTCCTACCCATTCATCAACAGGTAAGACAAGAGGGACTAAGAAATATAGACCAGCAGCAACAGCTACTGATATTAAGGCCCAAATTGTTACTCTAGAATTCCCTCCTTGAGCTTCAAGTTCTTCATCATCATCATCGTCTTCTTCCTTGATTCCTTCAAGTTTCAATTGTTTTGGTGATAGTCCAATTTTACCTAGAATATTCTGCCCGAAATAGAATTGAATCATTCCCATCAGCATGAATACTCCTGCTAAACCAAAACCATAACTCCAACCTACTTTTTCTCCTAGGTAACCACAAAACAGTATACCCATGAATGCTCCTGCATTAATTCCCATATAAAAAATGGTATATGCTCCATCCTTCATTTCAGGCTTATCTTTATAAAGCCCTCCAACGATTGAAGAAATATTAGGTTTGAATGCTCCATTTCCTAATATTAACAGGGCCAATCCAGCATAAAAGAAAAACTCTGTTTCTAAAGCTAAAGCGGCATGCCCCAATGTCATTAATAAAGCCCCTATAAGTACAGTCTTCCTCGAACCTAACAGCTTGTCTGCTATAAGTCCTCCAAAAATTGGCGTTACGTAGACTAAACCTGTGTAAATTCCATAAAGCTTTCCTGCTTCAGCAGAAGTCCATTCCCATCCACCAATGGCTATCTCACTAATTAAGAACATTACGAGAAGAGCTCTCATTCCATAATATGAAAATCTTTCCCACATCTCTGTGAAGAATAGGGTGAATAGCCCAGAAGGATGCCCCATAATGGTAGTCATATCCTTAATAAATCCGTCTTTTTCTTGCGACATTATTAAAATTATTTTTGGTTAAAGGAAAATAGAATGCTCTACTTACAAGTTTTCAAATATATAGTCTCTCATCATGGTAAACAAATGAAGTCTAGTGTATCCACCATAGATGCCATGATTTCTGTCTGGATATATAAATAAGTCGAATTGCTTATTGTTAGCCACTAGTGCGTTAACCATTTCCATGGTATTCTGGTAGTGCACATTATCATCTGCAGAACCATGAATTAAAAGGTACTTTCCTTTTAACTTCTCTACATGATTTATAGGAGAGTTATTTTCATACCCATCATTATTTTCTTGAGGTGTTCTCATGAAACGCTCAGTGTAGATAGAATCATAATATTTCCAATTGGTAACAGGAGCCACTGCTATGGCCATAGCATATTCATCTGCACCTTGTGTAATACAGTGGCTGGCCATGAATCCGCCATAACTCCACCCTTGGATGCCTACTCTTTCAGGATCCACATCTTTCCATGTTTTTAAATGCTTGGCTAGATCTATGAAATCTTCGGTTTCGTTTTTTCCCAGTTGTAAATAAGTGCTGTGGAAGAATTCCTTCCCTCTATACATGGTTCCTCTCGGATCACATGAAATCACATAATATCCCGCTTGGCTTAGTAGCTGGTGCCATAAGTAGTTTCTACCGTCATAGCTATCGGTAACAGTGTTGTGTCCAGGTCCACCATAAATATTTACATACACGGGGTACTTTTTAGAAGCATCATAATTGGCTGGCTTAATTTGCCAGCAGTTAAGCTCATCACCATTAGAATTAGTAAACGTGAAAAACTCCTTTGGCTGGAAGTCATATGAATCTAGTTTTGAAGCCAAAGCTCTGTTGTCTACTAATGTTCTAATTTTTTTACCCTTGGCATTAAATAGATTGAAAGTAGAAGGTGTATTGGCATTAGAGTTAGTAATAAGGTAATATTTAAAACCTGTACTAAAAGTGGCACTGTTGGTTCCACCTTTTTCAGAAAGCTTCTCTTTAACCCGCTTAGTAATGCCTTTTTTATAAATGTGCTGCTGCATAGGAGAGGCTTCAGAACTAGAATAGTAGAACATGCCTTTTTTCTCATCTACTCCTAAATAGTCTATCACATCCCAGTTTCCGGAGGTGAGCTGTGCTTTTTGCTTTCCTGTCAGATCAAAAAGGTAAAGGTGATTATATCCATCTTTACTGCTGTTCCATAAAAAACAGTTGTTCTCATCCATAAAGGTGAGGTTGTCATTTATTTCTATGTAAGTGTCAGATACCTCGTCATATATTTTAGTGGTAGTAATGTCGCCTAAGTTTTTCTCTGTAAGATTGGTCAGTAAGAACTCCAGGTGATTTTGGTGTCTGTTCAGTTTCATAATGCATAAGCCGTCATTACTCATGCTCCACTTTATTCTAGGGAAATAGATGTCATCTCCCTTTCCAGTGTTCACCTTTCTTACTTTTCCAGTGTTAAAATCATACACATGAATAGTAACATCAGAGTTCTGTTCTCCAGCTTTAGGATATTTGAATGTGTACTGATCTGGATATAAATCTCCGTACATGGCCATCTGAAACTGCTTTACATCTGTTTCATCCATTCTGTAAAAACCGATTCTATCTCCATTAGGCGACCAATAGAACCCTTTGTCAAAACCAAATTCTTCTTCATACACCCAGTCTGTGGCGCCATTAATGATTTTATTCAGCTCACCGTCAGAAGTGATTTGTATTTCTTTTCCACCCTGAATAGCGAACAGGTTATTTTCCCTTACAAAAGCGATGCGCTCTCCAGAGGGACTGAATTCAGCTAACCGCTGTTTTCCTTTCGAGAAATCGGTGAGGGGTTTAAGGTCATTGCTACGCAGATCATATACATAATAAAAAGAACGAGAGCTGTGTCTATAAATACCTTCTGTTTCAGAAGCTAGAAGTAACTGGTTCTCATCTGCACTAAACTGATAATCACTCACAGCTAGTCTTACCTCTTTAAACTCACTGGCGTCAAACAGAACCGATACCTCTTCTCCAGTGGCATAGGCATTTTTCATAATTCGACCGCCAGACATGGTGGTGTAATGTTCGCCATCATTCATTGAGCGCTGACCCCATACGTAATCTTCACTAAACTCATTACTGGCCCATATATCTTCTAAGGTGATGTTCTTTTCCTGAGAGATAGTAGCAGAGATACTAAGAGTAAACAGAATAATGGTAAGCGCGAATATTTTTTTCATGGTTTATTTTTTTAGCGTGCCGAAGATAGAAATTTTATAAAAGTCTTATGAATCCAAGTTTTCCCCAATAAATTAAGTGTGTGTTATACACTAAGAATGATAAATTTTAGGTGGGACGAATTAATTCGTTTAATTTTGTCCTATCTCTTAGATGATAATTGTAAGTTAGGAGATTAAGATAGTTTTTAGTTTTTCAGTTAAGATTGAAGCCTCTGTTTATTCAGGGGCTTCTTAATGTTTAAAGATTTGAGAAAAAAAATTATAATTCTAGGAGGCGGAGCAGCTGGCTTTTTTTGTGCCATAGAGGTAAAGCGTTTAAATCCTGAATGCTCAGTTATTATTCTAGAAAAGACTAAACAGCTCTTAGGTAAAGTTAAAATTAGCGGTGGTGGCCGTTGCAATGTGACTCACTCTTGTTTCACACCTAAAGAATTATGTACGAACTATCCTCGCGGATCGAAAGAACTGCGTGGAGTGTTTCACACATTTCAACCGCTGGATACCATCAGTTGGTTTGAAGAAAGAGGAGTGGAGCTTAAAACAGAATCTGATGGCAGAATGTTTCCAGTTACAGATAGTTCACAAACCATAATAGACACCTTTCTCAATGAAGCGCATAAGTTAGGAGTAGAAGTAAGAATGCAAGCTGGTGCTCGTAAACTGGAACAAACAAAGAAAGGCTGGTCTGTAATTACAGACAAGGAGACACTAGATGCAGAAGCTTTGGTTATAACCACAGGAAGCTCTACTAAAGTTTGGAATGTACTATCCGGTATGGGGCATGGTATCATAGAGCCAGTACCGTCATTATTTACCTTTAATATTTCTGATAAGGATTTACATGAGCTGGCAGGATTAAGTATTCCAGAAGTAACCATCTCCTTAGAAGGTACTAAGTTAAGCAGTAGTGGTGTTCTTTTATTCACCCACTGGGGTGTTAGTGCTCCTGCAGTGCTTAAGTTATCGGCTGCTGCAGCCAGAGTGCTCCATGAGAGAGATTATAAGTTTAAGATATTCGTAGATTTTATTTCTTCAACCAGTAGAGAAGACTTGGCTTTAGTATTTGACCACGCTAGAGTTTCTTCCCAGAAAAAAGTCATCAATCACAATCCGCTTTTACTGCCTAAAAGGTTTTGGTTTTACTTACTGGATAAGGCTAACATTCCTGAGGAACGCTTATGGGCAGAGCTTAGAAAAAAAGAACAGAACATGCTCATAGAATTACTCAAACGCATGACTTTAGAGGTAAACGGAAAAAGCACTTTTAAAGAGGAATTCGTGACTTCAGGCGGAGTAGATTTAAGGCAGGTGAATTTCAAAACCATGGAAAGTAAACTTCATAAAGGATTATATTTTTCTGGAGAGGTACTGAATGTAGATGCTTTTACTGGAGGATTCAATTTTCAAGCGGCATGGAGTACAGCACATGTGGCAGCTGTAGCTCTAGCAAAAAAAGACTGATTTTACGAGCTTATTCAATTCCCTTTACTAGATTTGGGCTGTAAACCTAAAATCAAAAATAGATGTCTAACGGACTACTTAAAGGAAAAAAAGGGATCATATTCGGTGCCTTAAACGACATGTCTATAGCTTGGAAAGTAGCTGAGAGAGCTTACGAAGAAGGAGCTGAATTCACGCTTACGAATGCACCTATAGCTATGAGAATGGGGGAGATCAACACTCTGGCCGAAAAATGTGGTAACGCCACTGTTATTCCAGCAGATGCTACTAGCACCGAAGACTTGACTAACTTGATAGAGAAATCTCAAGAGGTACTCGGAGGAAAAGTAGATTTCATCTTACACTCTATAGGAATGTCTCCTAACGTAAGAAAGAACAAACACTACACAGATTTAAATTACGATTGGTATCATAAAACCATGGATGTAAGTGCTATGTCTCTTCATAAGACCTTAAGCACTGCCATGAAATTAGACGCTATAAATGATTGGGGTTCTGTAGTGGCACTTACCTATATAGCCGCGCAAAGAATTTTCCCAGATTATAATGATATGGCTGATGCCAAATCACTTTTAGAATCTATAACTAGAAGTTTTGGGTATCACTATGGAGAGAAGAAAAAAGTAAGAATAAACACTATATCTCAAAGTCCTACTGTAACTACTGCTGGAAGTGGTGTAAAAGGATTTGATGAATTCATTTCATTTTCTGAGCAGATGAGTCCATTGGGTAATGCTGGTTCTCTAGACTGTGCTAATTACTGCATAAGCATGTTTAGTGATCTCACCAAGTACGTAACCATGCAGAACTTATTTCACGATGGAGGATTCAGTAGCACAGGAGTAACTCAGAGTGTCATAGAAAAGTTTGGAAAGTAGCTTCTAAAAGCGGTCTGCTTTTAAAGTGATTTTCACTTAGACTTGCTATAAGAGATGTATTAGCAGAAAAAAAATCCCCTTGAGCTTTAAGCTCAAGGGGATTTATATTTTAAAGGTGTTTTACTTATTGGGTAAAACCGCCTACTAAAGTCTAACTATTATTTAGCAGTTTCGGCTTCCTGCTTAGCTAATATGGCATCTGAGGCAGCTATGAATGTAGCAGCTTCCTGTCCTGGAGTAGCTCTAGGGTAACCTGTTTTTCCAAGAGCAGCGAGATTCAGCTGTCCTGTTTCTTCATTCTTTTCAGCCGTAAAGTACCATACAGTAGGGAATCCAGAAACCTTAAATACGTTTTTAAGGTTGTTATTTTGCTGCTGAAGTTCTGCGTCTAGTTTAGTTCTTCTAGGGAAATCTATTTCCATAAGGACTACATTTTCCTCTGCCCATTTTTTGAACTCATCTTTTACGAGTACATTATCGTGCAGTTTAAAACACCATCCGCACCAGTCAGAACCTGTAAAGAACCCTAAAATCGGCTTTCCTGTTTCTTCAGATTCTTGGTATGCCTTATTTAAGTCGGTAAACCATTCCATACCATCTACCATTTTGGTTTCCATGGCCGGATTGTTTTTCACGGCTTTTACTAATGGATCAGCTTTTTTGGCTGCTGGCTGAGTGATTTCTTTTTTTACTTCAGTTTTATCTGAATCTCCACTTGGTGCTGTTTTGGCATTTCCGTTACTACAAAAAGTAAATGCCGAAATGCTTAATACTGTTAAGGCTGCAAGGGATAAGAAACTAATTTTTTTCATCATATTCATATTGAAGTGCTAAGTTACGTAAACAATTTGAAAAAGGTTTGTTCAAAAGCTGTGCCACTACACATTCATTTGGTTATTATTACTGGTAAGTTTGCGATCCATACAGATGAAGGATTTTACATACATTAACACACAGGCCGATTTAGAGGCGCATTTACCGAAACTGGAAGGGGTTAATACTTTAGCGTTGGACTTGGAATTCGACAAGAACAGATTCGCCTATGGATTTAACTTAAGCCTCATTCAGCTTAATACTGGCGCTCACATTTTATTGATAGACGCTTTGTCAATTTCGGATTTAAGTGCAGTGTTTGATGTATTTGAAGACGAAGATGTAGAGAAAGTAGTGTTTGCTTTCGGGGAAGATATAAGACTTCTACACACCCTAAATTGTTTTCCTAAGTCTATTCTGGATTTGAGCATAGCGGCTAATCTTTTGAATTATGAGCCTTGTTCGCTCAGTAGTTTGTCTTTTAAGGTCTTAGATGTGGAAGAGAAAAAATCTTCTCAAAAGAGCAATTGGCTTAAGAGACCGCTAACTGATGCACAGCTGGATTATGCTGCAGAGGATGTACGGCATCTAATTCCTCTAGCTGAGGTGATGCAAGAAGATATAGCAACACAAAACATAACAGACTGGTTAAATGAAGAGAATCATAAATATGACCTTTCTGATTTTAGTCAAACGCAAGATTTTAGCCCTCTGAAAACGAAGGATAAAAAAGATTTAAGTGAGTACCAGTTTTATATGCTGGAGCAGCTTATGCAGTTAAGAGAATCTATAGCAAAAGAAAGAAATTCTCCAGGATACCATATAGTCTCTAAAGATGTGCTTCTGCAATTGGCCAAGGGAGAAGTAATGATCAAAGACCTGTTTACGGTTAAAGGTGTTTCCAAATATTTTAAAACCTCTGATGCCAAATCTAGTCTGCACGATATTCTGTCTTCTCCGAAACAGAAATCTCAAGAATTAGGATTCAGTTTAACAGATCCAGCCATAAAACGTTTAAGTAAAGAGGCTTACGAGGAGATGAGGAAGAATAAGTTGAAGTCTGATAAGCTAATTACCAATGTGCTAATGCCTATTAAAGATCATATAAAATCGGCTCATGGTGATCACACAGCTTCCTTTGTGTTTAGTAATAAGATCATGAATGAAATTAGTAAAAGTGGGCTTTCTACCCAGCTGCCTTACAAGCAAAAGTTGATCTGGGATATAGCTAAAGAAAAGAATCTGGATCTTTCTGAATTATCTAATTAGAAATTAAGCTTTAGAACTGAACCTTAAGAGAGTGAACCCGTAGAAGTGTCTATGAATTTAGAACACTTAGCACTAACAGAAGCCCAAAAAGAGGCTGTAATTTACGCCTTATATCAAATAGCCAGAAGCGATAATGATTTAGTAGACAGTGAGGTATCTTTTCTTTCTGCTGTGTCAGAACAGTTTGGTCAAGTGTTCGATCATTTATCTGTAAGTAAGTTCATTACCAAAAATAGTTCTGAGCAGTTTAAAATGTTATGTACCTTAAATGATGCGCAAAAAGACTTTTTTGTAGTAGCTACGTACGCCATGATAAATCAGGATGATAAGTTATTAGATGAAGAGTTTTCTCTAACTAATCAATTTTTCAGAGCCATGGGCATAGCGCATGAAAAAGCTGTGATGACTATTTCTAGTCTGAATGATAACGTGAGGTTTTACTAAGAAGGAGCTAAGTCTAATTTAACTTAGGATCTTTAGGCAAGTTAGCCACCCTAGCGAATTCAGGGCCCATTTTTTTGAGGAAATCACCCCACAAGTCTGTAGATTCGGTGTCCATTACTATGTCTTTATGAGCATCTGTAACGAACCAGCTGTTCTGCTCTAACTCCTCATTTAATTGATTAGCAGACCACCCAGAATATCCAACAAAAAATCTAATTTGATTGTCGTCTATGGAGCCTTCATAGATGTGCTTTTTTAGTAGACTAAAATCGCCACCTAAATAAATACCGTTAACCACCTCAGTGCTATTTAATATGGATTCTCCCAGTGTGTGCATGTAGTAAAGGTTAGAGTTTTTAACTGGTCCTCCTACACTTACTCTGGTGTCCATATCTGGAAGGTCTTGCATGATTTGATCTAAACTCATGCTAATGTAATTGTTCAAGACGAACCCAAAAGATCCTTCATCATTATGCTCACATAAGAGTATGGCTGCACGTTTAAAGTAAGGGTCTGCTAAGAATGGTTCTGAAAGCAGAATTTTTCCTTTAGCAGGATTCACATTATTTTCTGGAGTTATTTTAATCATGCGTTAAATTCGCGGTTCTGTTAATTTAGAAGTGGAACCATTTATTAAACGCATAAATTGTTCCTAAAGTTTTCAAAGCTATAGAATAGGCGTTAAATAAAATTTCAAATGAGACAAGATTATTTCACAAAATATCTACTTCTACTTTGCGTGTCTTTGGCATCATGCAAGGGAGGCTCACAGCTAATCTCTAATCAGGAATTTAAGAGTAATACTTCGCTGTCTTATGAGGAATGTATTTCTGAATATGAAGCGCTAGCTAATCACCCTAATGCCTATCTTATGGAGTTTGGTGGCACAGATATAGGTAAGCCTTTAAGTGTATTTGTGCTTTCTTCAGATGCGTTGCAACGCGAAACCTCTTTAAACTCAGACAAGGCTACCATCTTAGTTAATAATGCCATTCACCCTGGAGAACCTTGTGGAGTAGATGCCAGCGTGATGTTAGCTAAAACTTTACTTGAAAATAAGAAATTAGAATCCATCCTAGAACGTGTGAACATAGCCATTATACCCATGTATAATATAGGTGGTGCCTTAAATAGAGGGTGCTGCAGCAGAGCTAATCAGAATGGGCCAGAATATTATGGTTTTAGAGGAAATGCCAGAAACTTAGATTTAAACAGAGATTTTATCAAGTGTGATTCTGAAAATGCCAAGAGTTTTTCTAAGCTTTACCACTATTTAAACCCACATGTGTTCTTAGATACGCACACCTCTAACGGAGCAGATTACCAGTATGTAATGACCCTAATCACTACACAGCCAGATAAGGCTACGCCAGCGGTTAGATCTTACCTAAATAATAAAATGGTAGATGACCTCTACCAGCGTATGGATAGCACAGGTTACCCTATGAGCCCTTATGTATATACTACTGGTGCCACGCCTGATGAAGGCATAAAAGATTACCTAGAAACCCCGAGATATAGCACAGGTTATGCTACACTTTTTAACGCTATTGGTTTTGTTTCAGAGACTCACATGTTAAAGCCATATTCTGAGCGTGTTCAGAGTACTTATGAACTTATGATTCATTTGGTGAATTACACCTATGAAAATGCAGAGGAAATAAAGGAGGTGAAAAAACGTGCAGATAAATTCTCCAAAGCCTTGAAGACCTTTGAAATTAATTGGGAGCTAGACACTACCAGGTATGAGATGTTTTCTTTTAATGGGTATGAGGCAGGGTATAAAGATAGTGAGTTTAGCACTAATCAGAGGCTCTTTTATAACAGAGAAAAGCCATTTACTAAAGACATTAAGTATTACAACAGGTATCCTGCTTCTGTGAGGGCTAAAGCTCCTGATTATTACATTATTCCTCAAGCTTGGAAAGAAGTGATTACTCGCTTAGACTTGAACGAGATAGCTTACACCGAGTTAGAAAAAGATTCAGTATTCAAGGTAGAATTCTACAGAATAGAAGACTCAGAAACAGGTAATTCTCCATATGAAGGCCACTACCTGCATAAAAATGTGAAGCTTTCTTCACATACAGTAGACCAGCAGTTTAGAAAAGGAGATATATTGGTTCCTGTAAACCAAAAGAAAAACAGGTACATAGTGGAAACGCTAGAACCGAATGGTCCAGATTCGTTTTTCAATTGGAATTTCTTTGATGAGGTTCTGCAACAGAAAGAATGGTTTTCTGCTTATGTGTTCGAAGATGTGGCTGCTGAATTACTTCAAAACAATACTGAGTTAAAGAAGGAGTTTAAAATCAAGCAGGAGTCTTCTGAAGAGTTCAGGTCTAACCAGTGGGCACAACTATACTGGCTATATCAACGATCAGATAATTATGAGCCTACACATAATAGGTATCCAGTAGCCAGATATTTTATAAAGTAATAATGTCCTCTATAAGCCCAGCCATAGCATTTTTGAGTTCCTCTACTAGCTGGGGAGGGCTAGAAATGAATTTAGTGCGCTGGGCACATTGGTTCTCTGAAGAAGGAGAGGAGGTAAAAGTGTTTTGCCAAAAGGATTCTAAATTATACGCTAAGGCTAGGGAATTAGAACTGCCAATAGTTCTGATAAAAGGACATAGAAAGTACTATGATTTTAAAGCAGCATGGAGGCTATCTGGGCTTCTAAAAGAGAATTTCTGTTCTACTGTAATTTTTAGAGATACCAAAGACATGAGCACTTTAGGCCTAGCTAAAACGTTTTCATGCGCTAAGCTTAAGTTGATCTATTTCCAAGGCATGCGTTTAGGAGTTTATAAACGTGATCTTTTACATACGATTAGGTTTAGGCAATTAGACTATTGGGTTACACCTTTAAATCTTTTAAAAGAAGAAGTATTAGAACATACTAGATTCCCAGAAAAGCGTATAACAGTGATTCCACTGGCTATAGAAAATTCTTTTGTCCCCAAACGATCTGCAGGTGAGGTGAGAGAAGAGTTAGGAGTGAAGAAGGAGGAACTTCTACTTGGTGTAATCGGAAGGCTAGATCCAGGAAAATGCCAAGATATAGTCATCAGAGCATTGGCTCAGGTCAACTATAAGTCATCTCTCAAGCTTCTTATATTAGGAGATGAAACAGCACACAGTACTCATAATTACAAGATGAAATTAGAAACGCTGGTTTCAGAACTTGGTTTAAAAGAGTCAGTCATTTTAAAACCTTCTACTAGTGATGTGGCCTCTTACATGAATGCTTTAGATGTGTTCATTATGAGCAGTGAGGCAGAAACTTTTGGGATGGTGACCATAGAAGCACTGTGGTTAAACAAGGTGGTAATAGGGACTGATTCTGGCGGAACACCTGAGATTTTAGGACGTGGAAAATACGGATGTTTGGTAGAGCCTAAAAATGTAGAGGAGCTGGCACAGGCCATAGAAACCATCCAAGAAGATGTGGTCAAGTATTCTGAAATAGCCAAAGAATCAGGACTTTTCGCTAGAAATACCTATCATAGAGAGTCTTTCGTTTCTAGATTATTAAGTTTAATTAGTCTTAGTCAAACTTAATTTTTATTCTAGAGATTTTTGTTGATTTCGTCTTGGAGTTGTCTAGCTAGTACTTGTTCTTTTTCTCTGGATTTCTTCTTGTAATCTTCAAACTCACCTTCTAATTGTGTGAAATTATACTTGGCATCCTTAGCGGTAGACATTTTAGATTTCATTCTCACAAAGGAGAAAATAGTCAAAAATGCTAGCACTGAAGTAATGATCCAAAACAAGCTTTTGAAAGAAGACTTGCTCATGTCAGTTCCTAAAATGGAGAAGTTTTCTTTTTCCCCTTCAGCATTAGTCAGACTAATTTGTAGAGAGTCTATTTCGCTTTGTTTTTTCTTAGCTTCAGCAGATTGAGAGGTTATCGTTTTCTCTAATCCATTTATAGACTGCTCTAGAGTGGTTAAAGAGTCTAAAACGTTAGACTTAAACTTAGCAAGCTTACTGTTTTTGATTACCCTATGGTCTTGGTATCTATTAGAAGATTCCCACATATAGTCGTACTGGCTTTCTATAGTTCCGCTAGAAAGTGAACCAGTTTCTTCCTCCTGCCCAAAAGTGATAAAGGCACTGAAAAGAAATACAACTAATAAAGGACAAAAAAGGGGGAAAGAACTTCTCATTTTTAAATAGGGTTTGAGAAACTAAATTAGCCATAGTAACATAGCAGTTCTAAACCTATTTTAAGATGTTCTTAAAAAAGCGTTGTTATTATTTCACTCCGCTAAATATCTCTTTAATACCGCCTATAGAAGACAGAACTCCGGTAGCTTCATAAGGTAAATAAATGACCTTATTATCTTTACCAGACACCATTTCTTCCAGCGTTTCTATGTATTTAATGGCTATTAAATACTGAGTAGGATCAGCATCAGAATTTTTTACTGCTTCAGAAATTCTGGCTATGGCAGCTGCCTCTGCCTCAGCTACTTTAATTCTAGCTTCGGCTTGACCTTCTGCTTGAAGAATAGCAGCTCTTTTCTGACCTTCGGCTTGGTTAATGTCGGCACCTTTCTGTCCTTCAGCCTCTAAAATAGCCGCAGTTTTAGTTCCTTCAGCATCTATAATTTGAGCTCTCTTATTTCGTTCAGCTCTCATCTGCTTTTCCATAGCCTCTTTAATATCTCTAGGAGGGTTAATATCCTGAAGCTCTACTCTGTTTACCTTCACACCCCACTTATTAGTGGCTTCATCTAAAATAGCTCTAAGCTTAGCATTAATGGTATCTCTAGAGCTCAAGCATTCATCTAAGTCCAGTTCACCAATAACATTTCTGAGTGTGGTTTGAGTCAGTTTTTCTATGGCGTTAGGTAGATTAGAAATTTCATATACAGACTTAGTAGGTTCTACCACTTGGAAATAAATCAGTGCGTTTATTTCTGTGACTACGTTATCTCTGGTAATTACATTTTGCTTAGGAAAATCATAGACAGTTTCTCTTAGGTCTATACGTTCGTTGGTTTTAGAAACCATCAGTTTTCTACCATCCATAGCTTCTCTGCTATACCTCCACATAATTTGTCTTGGCTGATCTATGATGGGAATAATAACATTTATTCCAGCATTAAGCGTTTTATGATATTTCCCTAAGCGCTCCACTACCATAGCCTCAGATTGCTTAATGATTTTTATTCCTTTAACTACTATAAAGGCTACGAATAGTGCCAGAATGGCTAGGGTAATTAAACTTGCTTGCACGATCATATAATTTTAGTTACTATTAATGTATTACTCTCTACCTTAACTATTTCCACTACATCTCCCAGCTCTAAAGTTTCTCTGGCTGTAGTTTCTGCTCTCCAGTCATCTCCATCTATTTTTACTCTTCCGCGTTGCAATTTTTCATTGAATGCCTGAGTCACTTCTGCTTTTTTACCTATTAAAACATCTGCATTAGATTTAAAGCCATCATCTTTAAATAGTGTTTTTAGCGCAAAAGGTCTAACTAAAAAGAAGCTGGCTATGGAAAGGACAGAGAATACCGTAAGCTCCAATTCTATAGACTCTATGAAAAGAGAAGATATGGCTGCACCTATGGCACCAATGCCTAAACAAGCCAAAACAAATCCTGGCAAAAATATCTCTACTATAAACAATAGAGTTCCTAGAATAATCCAGATGTGCCAGTGGTTAAAAATGAAATCTTCCATAAACCGAGTTTCTCACAATATTAGCCATTTATCTTAAATGTTTAAGCCGACAACCACCATAAGTAGTAAACAATTAGACTTTTTTAGATTGTCTGAGACCATTCGCTATTATGACCTTACATAGTGTGACCACACTTAATCAAGCCTATTTTATACTAAAACTCATTTTCACAGGCTGATGGTCGGAAAACTTAAAATCTAAATCTATAGTTTTTACTGCTTCAGTTTGAATGTTCGGAGACACCAGAAAAAAGTCTATCAGTGCAGTGTAGCTGTCCTTTGAGTACACCTTATCTAGTTTTCTATTAGTGGGAAGTGAAGGATCGTAACTCCAGTTCCAGCCCTCATTAATAAGGTCTTCTGGAAAATTAGATTCCTTGTACTTTTCAGCTTTCGAACCCAATTTATGATCCGGTGGACTCTGATTCCAATCTCCAGCTACTACCACATAATGGCCCTCAGCATACAATGCATTCACATAAGGAATTAAAATATCTAGCTCACTTTTTTTCATCTTTCCAGAAGGGTCGTAAGCAGAGTTATGCGTGTTAATAATGACTAGATCCTTACCTATAGAAAGTGGGATATGGGTTTTAGAAAATGCTCTTCTAAGCATAAAAAGGTAGTTAGGCCAGTTGGTTTCGCTTTTGTAAGAAATTCTTTCCAAGTATGTTCCGGGATACTTACTAAAAGTAGCTAGCCCAGAAGTGATTTTCCCCAGTGGGTTCAGAAAAGGTTTAGGCACAAAGTTTACATCGTAGTTTTTAGCGTAGAAGTATTCGTAAAACTCTAAACTCTCACTTATTCTAGAAAGCTCGTTCGTATTGTAACTTCGCTTAGAGGCAGTGTCTACTTCTTGCAAGCAAATGAAATCTGCGTCAGATTCTGCCAAAAAAGATTCTATACCCGTTAAATTCTTTTCCACGATCTCTTTAGACGGCCTTACTTGAGCTCCTCCATCATAGAAAAAATCACTTTCTTCTCCTAAGCCACCATAGCCCATGTTCCAAGTTAAAATGGTAAAACTGCTCTCGTTTACCATGAAGGGTGATCGGGTGTTGTACTTTTTTAAATCTGTCTCATCTAGAGGTTTATAGCGTGTAGCACTGGCATATATTAGCACTCCTGCCAAGTACATGAGAGGAAGTAGAATGGCTAATATGATTACTGTTTTCATGAGTTTGAAAGTTAGCTAATTATACGTAATGATTTTGGATGAATTCTGATCACAGCAGTTCCGTTAAATTCTATGGGTTCTCCATCTAAATGAGCTATTGTACTTTCTGTGGTTATGTTAATCGGCTCAGAGGTTTGGATTACTTTTGAGTGTTTGAAATTAGGCACTGTGCCTAAGAATAATCTCAGGGTAAATTCGGCAAAACCTGCCAGATTCATTTCTTCTACAGAAATCACTTCCATTACACCATCAGAAAGGCTAGATGACGGGTTTATTTTGACACCGTAGCCATATTGTTGAGCATTGGCTACTGTGAGCATGAAAGGCTTTTGAGTAATAGTCTCTCCGTTTATTTTAGCTGTAATAGTTATTGGCTTGTATTTTACAAACTGCCTGTAAGATGCTTGAAAATATGTTTTGATTCCTCTAGTAGGAAGTTCGTCAAAATCTTTAGCTACTAGCGCATCAAATGCCACTCCAGCCGTACAAAAGAAGGGGGTTTGATTAAAGCAGCAGGTGTCTATTAATCTGGCAGTTCCAGTTTTTAAGCGTTGCAATGCTGCTCTAACCTCCAGTGGAATTCCTAATGATCTGGCCAGTCCGTTTCCAGATCCCATTGGGATTATTCCCATAGTGGCACTATCAGAATTTAGGAGCTCTTTTCCTACCTCATTAATAGTTCCATCTCCGCCTACGGCCACTATATTAGCGTTTAGATCTTTAGCCGATTTAGCCAATTCAGAAGCATGTCCTGGGTGAGTGGTATGAAAAATGTCAATATCGAATTCATCTGAATGAAATTCGTCATAAATGACACCCTTCAAGTCTTTACCTTTAACGGTTCCGCTTATCGGATTTATGATGAAGATCAGTTTCTTTTTATTCAATTTGATAGATATTGCAACGCACAAACTTAAAGTAATAATAAACTCCAAGCACCGATTAATATGTCATTAAGAGACACACGAATAGATTACACAAAAGGCACTTTAGAAGACGATTCTAAGAACGAAAACCCCATAGATATTTTTAATAATTGGATAGGGCTGGCTAAGAAGGATGTAGAAAAAGACTACAATGCCATGGCGCTTTCTACTCAAGGTTTAGATGGTTTTCCTGTAACTAGAATAGTGCTGTTAAGAGGAATGAAAGATGAAGGATTGGTTTTTTACACTAATTATGAGAGCGATAAGGGTAAGGAAATAGCAGAGAATGCTAAGGTGAGTGTTAATTTTTTCTGGCGGGAGCTAGAGAAACAGATCAGGGTAAATGGAATGGCGAAAAAATTAGATCCGAGTATTTCTGACAGCTACTTTGCCAGTAGACCTAGAAAAAGTCAAATAGGAGCCTGGGTGAGTGACCAGAGCACAATTATTACTTCTAGAGCAGAGTTAACAGAAAAAGAGAGGGAACTACAGCAGCGTTTTGAAGGGAAGGAAGTGCCTAGACCAGAATATTGGGGAGGTTATGTGATACAGCCAGAGGCCTATGAATTCTGGCAGGGTAGGAGTGGAAGGCTCCACGATAGGTTAAAGTTTAAGCTTACAGATGGAAAATGGATGGCCGATAGATTGTCACCTTAATCTAGAAGTAGTTATGCTAGGCTGTTAGGTAGCTTAGGATTGTTCTTGAAGTAACTGTCTAAGAGCAAGCTAGAGTTTTTAATGGATTTAGAAAGCCATTCTACCAGCACTTCAGCGCGCTGAGCTTCTGTAAGTATCCAGTTTACATCTGAAGTAATTAATCTGCTGTAAAGAGACTGCGCTATAATGGCGGCCGCTACAGAAATATTTAAACTTTCGGTAAAGCCATACATGGGTATTTTCATAAAAATATCTGCTTCCTGCTTCACAGTTTCTGAAATGCCTTCTTTTTCTTTTCCGAAGACTATAGCCAGAGGTTGAGATAAATCTATGGTTTGTGGAGTTACATCTAACTCGTGTGGAGAGGTAGCCACTATTTTAAACCCTTTCTTTTTTAGGTGGGTGAGACAGTTTTTAGTCACATTTTCTGCGTCATTATACTTATGAATGCTCACCCATTTACTAGCGCCTAATGCTATGTTTTTATCTGTCTTATAGGTATTAGTGTTTTCTATGATGTGAAGGTCTTGAATACCGAAACAGTCGCAGCTTCTCACTACTGCGCTGGCATTATGAGGCTGAAATACATCTTCTATTACATAAGAGATGTGTTTAGTTCTGTGCTGAACCACATCAGTAAATAAATTAAACCGCTCTTCAGTAATAAAGTCTTTTAAATAAGAAACTAGATGGCTGTGCACGTTTAGAATTTTTAGTGAGAACAATAAAGGCCAGCTTTTGGCTGGCCTTTAGTTAATGCTTTAAGTAACTCTTAGTTTACTTTGTCAGATAAATCTGCACCAGCTTTAAACTTAACTACGTTTTTAGCTTTGATAGTGATTTCTTTTCCTGTTTGTGGGTTTCTTCCTTTTCTTTCGTTTCTTTTAGTAACAGCGAAAGATCCGAATCCTACTAAAGAAAGTCTGTCTCCTTTTTTAAGAGCTGATGTAGTAGTGTTAACGAATGCGTCTAATGCTCTTTTAGCGTCAGCTTTAGAGATACCCGCGTCTGATGCCATTGCATCGATTAATTCTGCTTTGTTCATTGGTTTAATATTTTTATTATTTACAAAAATTACTGAGGCAAATATATACGTAACCCTACGCCTGTCAAGCGTTACAGGGTGTTTTGAACATATTTTGTGAAAAAATAGGGTGAAATGTTAATAAACATGAGCTTTTTCGGCCCAAAATCAAGAAATTAACAGCTGTTTTAGTGGTGTAAACCACTAGTTTAAGCTTGGTTTTAGAGCTTTTTAGAGAGCCAAACGCTGTAAAAAAGCCAAATAACGGCATTGACAGCACACAAGATTATAGGTAGATTTTCGTCTCCACCTTGATAAACGGCTAATCCGTAAGAGATCAAAAAGGAAGTAACTATAAAAATGTTCATGATGAAATTCACGAAGGACTCTTCACTGATTTTTTTTCTTATCCCATAATAGCAGTAGGTTGAAGATATGGCACCTGAAAGCATGCATGCAAACCACCAAAGATTTTTAGCTACACCAAAATATGTTACAACCGCGAAGAGAAACATGGCCAAACTAAACACACCATATCCGATTAAAAACTTCTGCTTTGTCATGATCTTTCTTTTTGCGTTGCAAATGTAGTTTCTAGAGTTCACAGAGTCTTATTTTTGATTCATGAAATTAAGAATAACAGTTCCTGTGAGGTATAGAGATATAGATTCTATGGGGCATGTAAATAATGCTGTGTATCTAAGCTATTTCGAGCAGGCCAGAATAGGCTATTTTATGGAAGCTATAGGAGGCGAATGGAATTGGACTGAGCATGGAACTATAGTAGCTAGACA
This sequence comes from Flavobacteriales bacterium, assembly GCA_045104985.1. Taxonomy (GTDB): domain Bacteria; phylum Bacteroidota; class Bacteroidia; order Flavobacteriales_D; family Sanyastnellaceae; genus ASP10-05a. The sequence goes on from JBGCDA010000013.1 coordinate 20,579, forward strand.
TGAGATCGATTATCTGAGACCTATTTTATTAAACGATACTGTTTTTATAGATACTTATATAGAAAGTGCAGGTGAATCTAGTTTCATTATGTGTTATGAAGTCTATAACCAAAAGAATAAAATGTGCACAAAAGGAAAAACAGTACTTGTGTGTTATGATTTTAGGGCTCAGAAAAAATCTCCTGTTCCAGAAAAATGGAAGGCATTAGTCATGGTATAAGTGCGTTTTTGAAGGTTTTGTTGTTCATTTTTAATCGTTTCCGTTTTGAATAATTTGTTTTAATTTTGTTATAGTGTATAAACTACACTTAACTTAAAAGAATCAGTTAAATTATTTAGAAATGAAAAAACTATACTTAATAGGTTTAGGCCTAATTATGAGTGTTTCTTTACTAGCGCAGTCTGCCGTTACTCTTAGAGTAGACATGTCTCAGGAAACAGTAAGTGCAGATGGTGTGCACGTAGCAGGAAACTTTAATACAGGAGGAGATTACCCAGAGTGGGATCCTGCAGGAATTATGCTTTCAGATGATGACACTGATGGAGTTTATGAAGTGACATTAATGCTAGCTGAAGGAACTTATAACTTCAAGTACATTAATGGAAATGCTTGGGGTAGTGATGAGTCTGCTCCTGAAGCTTGTGCTGCTCCTGGTAGCACAGATAGAGTGCTAGTAGTAACCTCCTTAGATTCTGTTCAAGAAATCGTATGTTTTGGCTTATGTACATCATGTGATATTAGAACAGTGGTATTCAGCGTGGATATGAGCTTTGAAACTTTGGGAGTGAATCCTGCAGGTGTTCACGTGGCTGGAAATTTCCAAGGAAATAATCCTTCTAGCACAGAAATGCTAGATGAGGATATGGATATGATTTATACATATACATGGACTTATGAGCCAGAAGACGCTACTATGCCTGATACGCTCATTTTTAAGTATATAAATGGAGATGAGTACACTTTCGCTGAGAATATTACTGGTGACTGTGGAGATGGTGGAGATTTCGGAGATAGACAAGAGGTTATTTCTGAAACTATGACTATGCTTCCGATGTATTGTTTTAACTCGTGTTCATCTTGTATAGCACCTACACCAGTTACTTTTTCTGTAGATATGTCTTCAGAAACTGTAGGAGCAGGAGGAGTTCACTTGGCAGGAGCGTTTGCTTCAGGAGGAGACTACCCAGATTGGAACCCAGGAGGAATAGAAATGTTAGATGACAACTTAGATAACATTTACGAAGTAGCTTTAGACTTAGCGCCAGGAACATACCAGTATAAGGTAGTTAACGGTTCTACATGGGATGATCCAAATGAAAATCCACCTGCAGAATGCAACGTTGGTGGAAATAGAGAAATAGAAGTAGTGGAAGGTGATTCTCAAGAAGTAGCTTTCTGTTATAACCAATGTACTCCTGAGTGCATTGAAAATCCAGATCCAGCAGATATTACCTTTAGGATAGATATGTCTGAAACTCTAGTGGCCGCAGAAGGGATTTTCTTAATAGGAAACTTTACAGACCCTGTATGGCAAGGTGGAGCTACTCAGCTTATGGATCCAGATGTTGATGGTATTTACGAAGCTACTTTAACAGTAAGCGGTGGCGCTGACATCCAGTACAAGTTTGTAAATGGAGATGTAAATGTTTCAGAAAACGAGGAGAATGCAGGAATAGAAGAATGTGGTATAGACAATGGAGTAGGAGGATTTAACAGAACACATACTCGTTCTGGAGTAGCTGAGATTTTAGATGTAGCATGTTTCGATGTGTGTGAGTGTGTGGTAAGTGTAGAAGAAATCAGCTTATTGAACTCACTCAATATATTCCCTAACCCAGCTTCTGATAATGTAACTATTACTTTTGATTCAGAGGTGGTAAATACCATTTCTGTAATCAATTCTTTAGGACAGTTAGTTATAAATGAAGCTGTAGTTCAGAATGGAAGAAATGTAATTACTTTAAATACTTCTAACTTAAGCACTGGACTTTACACTGTACAGTTAGCAGGAGAAGGTTTAACTGTAAACAAGCCATTGATGGTAAAGTAAAGCAGAATTAATTTAAACATATTAAAGCCCTTTCAGCTTAGCTGAAAGGGCTTTTTTATGAATTGATGTTTTACTCGATCTTCATTTGGTATAACTTAAGACTTATCTAATCATGAAGTATAATTAGCTGGTCGCGGATTACAGTGTTATTATTTATGTCTAATGCAGTTATTATGTAATGTCCAGATGCCATTCCTGACAGGTCTATTTGCTCATTTGTATTTACTAGTTCAGAGAGCATGAGTTTTCCTGTAGAAGTAAACAATTGCAACGCTAATAACTGATCTTTCTCTGAGCTAAGAGTGATTTGATCCCTAGCAGGATTAGGAAAAACCTCTATACTTAATGCTTCTATTTCTTCTTCAATGTTAACTGTTCCAGTAGATAAGGTAATGGTGTGGGTATGTGTGCCACATTCATTAGATACTGTGAGGGTTACTTCTTGATCTTGGCTAGGGCCGAATGTTTTAGAAACGCTCATGGCGGTAGAACTGGTTCCATCGCTAAACTCCCAAAGGTAATTATCTGCAGTAGCTATGTTAAAGAACCTGTAAGTGAAATCACCTGTTAAGCTCCACTGTATATCAGCTCTAGGAGGCACGCAAGTGAAGCAGTCATCAAACGCCATCTGAACTGAATCTGAAACCAAAAGGAGCTTTTCAAGACTACTTTGATCCTGAGATTCTGATCTAGCATGAATATAAGCATTGGTAATACATTGTTCCTGAGTAGGTGCAAAAGTGAATGGTCCAGAGGAGAGTAGCATTCTTCTATCGCCAGGGTTTTCATCATACCATGTTTGATCTGGATCTTCATAAGTGTCTCCAGCATTCATCCATTTGGTATACACTTCAGTGGAACCAGGAAAGAAATAAGGTTGGTTTGAGAGATTAACAGAGCGTAGGTAATCATAGTAGTCCACAGCGTTTGTAGGATTACCAAAAGTTCCTGTGCCATTGGTTAAGGCAGTGAACCCCGAAAGCATTATGTCATCTGGAAATGGCTGATCATTAGTTAGTCCTTCTAATAATCTAATTCCAAGGGCAGGAGGTAACTCACCATATCCAGGAGAACTAGACGAAGCCTCATCCATAGGATCTCCATTATAGGTATAGCCTAAGTTTCTATTTATATCACATCCTACGAAGTCATCTGATGCAGTGCCCAAGTCAGTATCAGCCCAGGTGCCGATGTATGCAGGAGAAATAGTTGTACTTCCTCTGTGAACGAATTTTTTTTGAGAAAAGACCACATCATTCAAATAATTAGTGGAAGAATATCCATAAACCACATTATGAATCTCTAAACCTATAGGAATTCCATTGGAGGCAGTATGAGGTCCACCTTTATCATTTGTAATCCAGAAAGTAGCTTGATGTCCTCCTAGTGCGTTGCAATTAGAGCACTCGGCAGCTCCAAGCATAGATATAAACAATGGACAGTCGCCATCTTCAGGAAAGTAAATCCCATCTTGATTATAATCTAAGAAAGGAGCTAGGTAATAGTCCTGGCCTAGGGTTACATTTCCATGAGCAGGATAGTCGAATAAGTTAGAAGGAATAACGTATCCTTCAAAATCCATATTACTATCACAGTTAGGATCATTGAGGCAATCAAAATATGCCATATGATTTAGACTTTCGTGCTCATATACTGTAATAATCTGGTCATATGCAGCACAAATTTCTGGGCTTACTTCTGCGTAACCGTCTGTGGTGAGCGGACCATTATAATAGTCCGTGCCATTGGTTCCGTACGTACCAGCAGCCAGCATTAACTGCTGATCTGGTGTTATTCCTCCAATCCAGAAACCGGAAGAATACATGGAATGAACTCCACTTCCTGCTGGAACTTCAAATCCTGCTGCGGAATTAGCCATGTCTGTAAACTGAACTTCTCCAGAATTTAGAGTTATGCTTAGGTTATTTACTGAGAATTCTTGCGTGGCAGATGGAGGTGCGCAACTCTGAGAAAAAGAATATGAAACAGCCAACAAGGCTAAAAGAAGGTAGAAGTATTTCATGTCTATTTGGTTTAAGGGGTTTGATCTAAATTACTTATAACAAAACATTTCAGCCCTAGAAACAACCTTTTATCATTCCTGAAAATATACACTTCTACTCACTGTTTTGAGAATAATTTTTGCAATTTATGTGTTGTTTAATAAGGTGTTAAGTATTGAAATAAATTCAGTGTTTTATCCAGTTGAAATGCACTGAGAGAAAAATAGTTTTCATAGAATAGAGTATGCAAACACACAGAAACAATTAGACATAAAAAACCCCCAAGTAAAACTTGAGGGTTTAAGGTCTTTAAAGGAAGCTAGCCTTAGCTAAATAGTCCTTTTACTTTATTAAGCATTCCGCCCATGTCTCCACCTGCTAGGTTAGATAGTGCAGATAAATCAAAGTCTTTATCTTCTTCTTTTTCTGATTGGAATTTCTCTTGTAGACTTGAAATTACTGAAGGAACTACACTTTGAGCTTCTTTTTGTGCTTCTTCAGCTGCCATTCCTTTATTTTCTAAGACTCCAGAGAATTTAGAAATTACATCTTGGAATAATCCGTTAGATTCCATAGAGTTTCCATTGTTTGAAAATAAATCAGTAATCATATCTAATTTTCCTCCGCCTAACATACCGGTAATGGTATCTACTATAGAACCGGCTCCTTCTTCAGCAGCAGCTGAGGTATCGTTATCGCTTAAAACATTGTTGAGCATTTTTTGGCCTAAGTGCTCCATAGCCATTTTTTTCAATTGATCTAACATAAGTCGTTTATTATTGAGTTATTTAATTGTTCTCGAAGTTAGTGAGAATATCTTTAAGTCCTACTAACACTAGTTTGACGGTTTGTTTTGGATAAAGTCACTTTCAAGGCTAGATTCTAACTTAGCTATGTAAAAGTTACCATTTTGACTAATGTTCTTTTACTAAAGATTTAAGTAAGCTTTTTTCAACTTCAACATTTCTGCTTGATTCATTCGACATTAGCTAATTTCGCGTTGCAAATGACAGATATAAGAGAATCTAGTTTTTGGACGAGGCTTTTTAAAAAAATGGCCGCTATCATTCTAAAAGGGTTAGGAGGGAAGTCCACTAATAAGACGCATAACCAGCATGTGGTGCCTCATGAAGAAGGCTGGGCAGTGAGAGGTGCAGGAAACACAAGAGTTACCGCTACTTATAAATATCAAGATGATGCCATAGACCGTGCTACTGAAATAGCCAAGAATTACAAGTCAGATGTGATAATTCACAGAGAAAATGGAACGATTAGAGATAGGAGGAGTTTTGATTGATGGTTATATTCAGCAAAATTCATCTAGTGAAATACATTTTAAAAGCAATTCTATTAGTCACATTCTTTACTAGTTCAAAGATTTATGGCCAAGATTCAGGAACTAAAGATGAATATACTCCTGCTATTTATAATGGGTGCGAAGACATTAAAGATCCAGCAGCTCAAGCTGAATGTTCTGAAAAGACCATGTATAATCTAGCCTATAGAAATGTAGTTTATCCTGCGTTTGCTAAAGAAGAAGGAATTTCAGGGACTGTTATTGTCACTTTTGATGTAAATGAAAAAGGAGAGATAGAGAAAATAGAAGTCTCAGAAGGTGCTCATGAGTACTTAGACAATGCATCCATTAAAGCAATAAAAAAACTGCGCAACTATTATGCTCCAGCATATAGAAATGGAATCCCCGTAAAAGAAAAAAAGTCAGTTATATTTCGATTTCAATTGCACTAGCCACCTATAATAGCTCTAACCGCACCTCGCCACCGCACACCTCCAGTCCTAAAGGATGTGCCGCACTATCTAGGCATAGACAAGCCTCCAATTTCCAACCTCCAACTTCTAACTTCAAGCCTCGGTTACTGAGCGGCTCGCGTAAGCAGCTTGTCGAATGTGCAAATCTCGAATCTCGAATTCCCCCAGCCACCACACACCTCCAGTCCTAAAGGATGTGCCACCGCACTGCCTCGGCATCGATAATAGACAAATCACGAATCACGAATCACGAATCTCAAATTTACCCAGCCACCGCACACCTCCAGTCCTAAAGGATGTGCCACCGCACTATCTAGGCATCTACAAGAGACAAATCTCAAATCTTGGTCACTGAGCGGCTCGCGTCAGCAGCTTGTCGAATGTGCAAACCCCAAACCCCGAAACTTACCGAGCCACCACCAACCCATCTAGCTTCACATCCGTCTCTTCAGCATCTTCGATAGCCTCTTTAGGAGCAAAAAAGTTAACGCCAAATTTCTGAACATCAGTTCTACATCCAGCTAAAAAACGATCGTAAAAGCCTTTTCCATAGCCTACTCGGTTTCCATTGGCATCGGCATAGAGCAGAGGAACTATTACTAGGTCTATTTCTTTAGGTGAAATTTCTTTCCCAGATGTAGGTTCTGGAATGCCCCAGTCATTTTCTACTAGTGCTGTTTCTGGAGTGAGTAATACTGTGCTCATAGAATGGTTCTCAAAATCAGAAACAGAAGTACACACAGTCACCTTCTCAGCGTGGCAATGGTGAATGAACTCCCATAGATTAACTTCCTTCAGTTTTTTAATGGGCAAGAATACATGAACAGTTTTTCCAATAAGATCTAATTCCATGAGTTGTTTACAAATAGAATGTGAAGCCATGCCTAGCAGGTCTTCTGAAATCAAGTTTCTGATGTCTTTGTATTTTTTTCTGGCTTCTTTCTTTGTCATGAACTGACAATTTTACGGTGAAATCAGACATTGCAACGCATAAAAGCAGAATAAAACGGCAATTTGTCAGACTATCTCTAATGGCATTTTAATTGACTAGTCGAGTACAGATTTAAACTGAATAATATTTTTTTAACATGATAAAAGAAGGTAACATTAATGTATCAACGGAAAATATCTTTCCGATTATCAAGCAATTTCTTTACTCAGACCATGAGATTTTTCTTAGAGAATTAGTCTCTAACGCAGTAGATGCTACACAGAAAATGAAAACTCTTAGCACACTGGGTGAGATGAAGGCAGACCTAGATAAACTTAAGGTAGAAGTGATTTTAGATAAAGACGCTAAAACACTAACTATTAGAGATAATGGTATAGGAATGACGGATGAGGAAGTGGATAAGTACATTAACCAAATAGCTTTTTCAGGCGCAGAGGAATTCGTAAATAAGTATAAAGATGCAGATGCTAAGAACTCCATTATCGGACATTTCGGTTTAGGGTTTTACTCCGCATTTATGGTGGCTAAAGAGGTAGAGATTATTTCTAAAAGCCAGAAGCCAAACAGCACTCCAGTAAGATGGGCGTGTGATGGTTCTCCTAACTTTACCATGGAAGAAACCACTAAGAAAACTAAAGGAACAGACATAGTGCTGCACATAGCAGATGACTCTGTAGAGTTTTTAGAGGATGGTAGAATTTCGGAAATTTTAAATAAGTACTGTAAGTTCCTTCCTGTTCCAGTAAAGTTCGGTACTAAAACCATTCAGGTAGATGATCCTTCTGGAGAAAAAGATGAGAACGATAAGGTAAAGCAGATTTCTAAAGAGGTAGATAATATCATTAATAATCCTTCGCCAGCATGGACTAAAACTCCAGCTAACCTTACTGATGAGGATTACTCGGCTTTCTACAGAGAGCTATACCCTATGGAGTTTAATGATCCTTTATTCCAGATTCACTTGAATGTAGATTACCCGTTTAACCTAACTGGTATTCTTTACTTCCCTAAGCTTAAAAATAACGTAGAGGTTCAGAAGAATAAGATTAATCTCTATAGTAATCAGGTATTTATTACTGATAATGTAGAGAACATAGTTCCTGAGTTTTTGACCCTTCTTCACGGAGTTATAGATTCTCCAGACATTCCATTAAATGTGTCTAGATCATACCTACAGGCAGATGGTAATGTGAAGAAGATTTCTTCTCACATTACTAAAAAGGTCGCTGATAAATTGGCTTCTATGGTTAAGAACGACAGAGAAGACTTCCAGCAGAAATGGGATGATGTAAAGGTATTTATAGAGTACGGAATGCTAACTGACGATAAGTTTTACGACAAGGCAGAGAAATTTGCCCTGTACAAAAACACCGCAGAACAGTACCATACGTTTGAGGAATATTTTGAGAAAGTAAAAGAAACTCAGAAGAATAAAGAAGGAAAAACCATTCTACTCTATACTACAGACCCTAAAGAGCAGCATTCGTTTGTGAAGAGAGCCACAGATAAGGGGTACGAAGTGCTAGATTTTGAAGGGCCGTTAGTAAGTCATTTAATGAGTAAGCTGGAGAGCAAGCATACAGATGTACAGTTTGCCAGAGTAGATGCAGATACTATAGATAAACTCATTCAGAAAGATGAGGAGCAGCCTTCTATTTTAACTGAAGAGCAGATAGAATCTCTAAAGCCTATGGTAGAAGGAGAGGTAGAGAAAGGAAAATTCGTGGTGCAGGTAGAAAGTATGTCTGCCTCTGATTCTCCTATGATTATTACTCAGAGCGAGTTTATGAGAAGAATGAAGGAGCAGCAAATGACTGGTGGCGGTGGAATGCAGATGTTCGGTAACATGCCAGATACTTACAACTTGGTAGTAAATGGAAATCACCCATTGGTGAGTAAAATTCTAGACGAGAAAGATGATGCTACACGTTCGGCTTTAATAAAGCAGACGGTAGACTTAGCTTTACTAGCTCAGGGATTACTGAAGGGAGAAGACCTCACAGATTTCGTTTCTCGTTCAGTAGAAATGATAAAGTAAGTTGAGTAAAATTAAATAGATATATTTAGGCGTTGCAATATGGAAACGTATCCACTATTGCAACGCCTTTATTTTTAATAAAAAACAATGAAAAAATTTCTTCCGCTACTAGGCCTTGTAGGTGTAGTTCTTCTCTTCTTTTTAATATTCTACCTCTGGGGTGGGAGCATTTATGATGGTGCAGTAACTAGACAAGAGGCTGTAGATCAAGAATGGGCAGATGTTCAAGCGCAGTACCAGCGGAGAGCAGATCTTATTCCACAGTTGGTAGCTACCGTAAAAGGAGCTGCAGAAAACGAAAAGGAAATATTAATAAGAGTTACAGAAGCCAGAGCAGGAATAGTTCCTGGCAGTTATTCGCCTAATCAGTTTACGGATAAAATATCTGAAGGAATTCAGCAGGCTGAAACACCTGCTCAGATTATGCCAGTGATAGGAACCATGAGAAGAGGAAGAAACTTCCTGATGGAAAACTATCCTGAAATCAAATCTACTGAGAATTTTAAAATGCTTCAAACTCAGTTAGAAGGAACGGAAAACCGTGTGGCTAAAGCTAGAGAGGACTATAATGCCTCTGTTAAAGAATTCAATTCACATGTTAGAGGGTTCTTCAGGTCTAAGGCATTAGGCATGCTGGCAGAAGATGGAGAATTCGCCAAGCGCGAGCCATTCACAGCAGATCCTGAAGTTCAAGATGCACCAGATGTTAATTTCGAAGACTAAATGGGGCCAAGAGATTTATTTACAGAAGAAGAGCGAGCGGAAATAGAGCAAGCGATCGATAGAGCTGAGAAAGTAACTTCTGGAGAGATCCGAGTGCATCTAGAGAATACTTGCGATGAAGATATTCTAGACCATTCGGCTTGGATTTTTGAGCAGTTAGAAATGCACAAAACTGAAAAGAGAAATGGTGTCCTAATCTACCTGGCAGTAGCGGATAGAGAGTTCACAGTAATAGGAGATGCAGGAATAAATGAAAAAGTGCCTGCTGGCTTTTGGGATAAGACATCAGACATAATCATATCTTATTTTAAAGAAGGTGATTTTAAAGGCGGATTAATAGCTGGAATAGAGTGCATAGGAGAAGACCTAAAAGCTCACTACCCAATAGGAAAAAAAGATAAAAACGAACTTCCAAATACCATTTCATTCGGAGATGACATTAAGGCTTAACATAGCGTTAAGGCCATTTGCTATATTACTCTTTGGGGTGTTTTCTCTAATGAGTATTAATGGCGTTTCACAGTCAGATGAATGCTTACCAGAACCTCCATCGGCTTCTACTCCTGTTAATGCTGCCTATGTTCATGATTTTAGTAATTCATTTTCGGCTGGAGAACGAGCCAGACTAAGCAAAAGGCTTAAGCAGTTTAGAGATAGTACTTCTAATGAAATAGTCATTATCTGTCCTGACACCCTTTGTGGAATGGATGTCTGGGATTATGGGGTCAAGATAGGAGACTTATGGGGTGTAGGTCAGGCTGAGTTAGATAATGGTCTAGTTATAGTTTATGTGCCTAAAAAGGCTAATAAAAAGGGTAAGATAGCCATAGCTACCGGTCGTGGTTTAGAAGGGGCATTGCCAGATGGTTCTGCCAGAATGATTATTGAAAGAGAGATGATTCCATCTTTCAAACAAGGAAAAATCACTTCTGGCCTGACCCAAGGAATGACAGTTATGGAAGATATTCTTACTTCTGAGTATAGTTATGGGAGTTATTTACAGACTAATAAGAAGACTGATTATACAATCTATATTCCGCTGGCTATATTTCTATTGTTCATTATTTTTTGGCTCATCCAAGTAGGGATGTATGCTAGAACAAATAAAATTTCATACTGGCAAGCTATGGTTCTTATGAGTAAAACCAAAGGCACTCACTCTGGAAGATGGAGAGGTTTTAGAGGAGGCACAGGAGGTTTCGGAGGTTATAGAGGAGGTTCTTCTGGAGGTGGTGGTTTCGGTGGATTTGGAGGTGGAAGCTTTGGAGGTGGAGGAGCTAGTGGTAGTTGGTAATACGATTTTAGATTGATTCGATTTACGATCTACAATTTACGATTGATTCGATATGCGATTTTATATATATCAATTTTGAATCCTCAAGGAATAAGCACCAGCTATGATAAAACCATCAAGAACATATAAATTAAAGAAGAAACGATCATTGGTTTTGTAAGCGAACAAATCGTAGATCTAAAATCTAAAATCTAAAATCAAAAATGGCATTTGCTAAATGGATAGGAGGGGCGTTAGGCTGGGTTCTCGGTGGAGGGCCTATAGGCGCATTGATAGGTTTTGCTATCGGATCTATGTTTGATCCAGATCAGGTAGTAGAAAATTCACAAAGAAGAGTAGGAGGAGGTTCTAGAAGAAGGTCTAATTACGACCAATACAGGCACAAAACTCAAAGCGGAGATTTCGCTGCGAGTTTGCTGGTTTTATCTGCTGCAGTGATGAAGGCAGATGGAAAAATGATGAAATCTGAGTTAAATTATATCAGATCATTTTATGTGAGACAGTTTGGTGAGCAAGAGGCAGACTACCACATGAAAGTACTTAAAGAACTGGTTAAAAAGGAGATCCCTCTAAAAGATGTGTGCGAGCAAATTCGCTATTACATGGAGCATCCTGCCAGACTACAGATGGTGCATTATATGTTCGGTATAGCTCAGGCAGATGGTCATGTGCACAGTACAGAGGAGCGTATGATTCAGCGTATAGCTTCTTATTTAGGACTTAGTTCTAGAGATTATAGTTCTATAAAAGCCATGTTTTACAAAGATGCTTCTAGTGCTTATAAAATCCTCGAAGTAGAAAAATCAGTAACCGAATCTGAACTTAAGAAGGCCTATAGAACGATGGCTAAAAAGTACCATCCAGACAAGTTGAAAGACTTAGGAGAAGCCCATGTAGAAGCAGCTGAAGAGAAGTTTATAGAAGTTCAGAAGGCATACGAGCAGATTAAGAAAGAGAAAGGTTGGAATTAAACAGCTTATAAGTGTTGCAACGCTTAATCCGGTTCAATATCCTGATAAATACCAAACAAGGAAATATTATCAATCTCTAATTTTTCATTTACTATCGCATTCCATTTTTCTAGCATAGGTCTGTTGGTCCCTCTTACTACCTGAGAGAAGTAGGTCTTTTTGAGATTAGAAATTCTCAGCTTTAGCTTTTCATATTGATTTAGAATCTCAGTTTCTGAGGCATTCTCTTTTATGGATTCGTTAAACGCTCTATTTTCTATCTCTACCAGATCAAAGAATATGTTTATAGCACACTGAGCATATTCATCTACAGGAAGGTAGTAAAAAGTTCTATAGGGATTTACGAGAGTAGAAGTAAGGGCGTGAGTAGAGTCATTATAGGTGTTAATATCTAAAAACACTTCCACTTCTAGGTTGTAATAATCTTTATGAAAAGCGCGTACAGGAGTCTGGGTTTCTTCTACATTGTTAGACATTTCTCTAAGTAAGAACCGATCACCTGTCCAGTGCACAAAAGGGTATTCAAATAAATTGGATTTTTTATTGATGGCCTTCTTCCTAAAAAGTGTCTTGTTGGTCAGGGTAGAGTCGCTGGAGAAAAAAGCCTCATTTTCTCCACGCTCATCGTTCAGTTTATATTCATTATTATTTTTCCAGAAAAATTCATTGTAGGGCATGGCATTTATTCTGGCATAATCAGTAATGCCGATTTTAGGCAGGTCTAATTCAGGTATTTTGAATGCTTTATCATAGTCATAGAGGTAAAGTACCGCTTCTGAAGTGATGTTATATTCTTTATGTGCCTCAGAGTCTTTTCTGCTGTTATAGACGTAATCTGTAGTGAAATCTATAAAATCAATTTTAGTAGACTCAGCATCTGAAATGAAGGTCTTATAAATTCTAAGATTTACATCAGAAATGGAATCTAAAGGAAACAAAGGTAGAAATGGGTGGGTACGGCAGTTCTCACATTCTAGCTCTACCCTTAGGAACTTCTGCTGAGTCTTGTTTATCCATAATTTCCCAGAAAAACCATCTAATACTTCGGAGATGGGTGTGTAAGATATGACATAAACTGAGTCGTTTTGATCATTCACATACTTCTTATCCAAGCGCAATGAAAATCGTTTTTTACACTTTCTCTTAGATAATTCTATCGGACTAGGAGGGAAATACTTATTCTCATCTAGCGTAGAATGCATCACTATGGCCTTAGAGTTTTCTATGGAAGCAAATAATCGATTATCAAATTTTTTCAGAGCTAACCTGCCAGCTTTTATACCCAGATTAAGTAGGTTTAATCTCTGCTGCCTAGCATTATAAAAGGTTTCTACCAATTCTACCTGCTCCTCATTGATGTGGCTTTTAAGTTCATAATAGGCTTTAGAGTCTCTTCCAGGGGTAATTTTAATTTTTCTGCATTCACTTACAAGTTCGTATAAATACTCTTTAGATTTAGGAGTGACTATGGCGTCTGCCAGTTGATTGGATTCTTCTTTTAGGCTAACAGAAAGAAAGGTAGGACGTTCATTTAAAACAACCAGTTTCTTAGAATATCCAATAAACGAAATTTCAATAGTGTCTCCTAGTAGGCAATTGTACAATTTGAAATACCCACTTTCGTTACTTATAGTACCTCTGTAGGTTCTGTAATTTATGATGTTACAGTAAGGAAGCGGTTTCTCCGTGTCAGAGTTCTTTATGATGCCTTCAATAGAAATAACAGCTTGGTCTTGACCTAAAGAAAAAGACGATATCCCCACCAGACCTAAAAACAAACAGAGTAGAAGTTTATTCATGGCTTAAAAGTGCGATTTTTCTTTCAAATAATCATTTCTTGAAGTCAGATAGATGTGAGAAAAATATCAGTTGAAGAGAGATGCCATGTCTCATTTATTGGGTCGCTACTTCTCATCTCGGCTCCGGACGTTCAACAAAAAAGCTCAGTTTGGAACTGGATGAGCGTCTTGCTTACCCTTCTCATCTCGGCTCCGTACTTCGGCTCTGGCTCAGCATAGCACTCGATGACCACCAGCCGCACGGTGATGTTTTGGATATGGATTCCGGTCTCCGAGCGGAGCCGAGGAGACATCATCGATACGAGAAGCACTCTTGATTATTTCATTATTGCTGCTTGTTGGAATAATGAGTTTTATTCAAACATTTTGCTTTCTCATGAAGTTCATTTAAGTCGCCATTCATTAGTGCTATTTTCTTAGCTCTCGACCATTTTTGTACTTGTTTTTCTCTTGTGAAAGCATAATCTATACGGTCATATTTCTCTGAATAGAGTAGTTTGATGGGAAGTCTATCACGAGTAAAATTTGATCCATTTCCAGATTGGTGCTGAGTTACTCTTCTCGCTAAATCTACAGTGCTTCCAGTATAGAAACTACCACCACAACATTCCAGAATATACATATATCCAATTGGCATGCTTCAAAATTACTTATATTGATAAGATTTCTTTGATATGTGGTTTGTGTTTTTACTCAATTAGGGTCTCTCATCTCATCTCAATAGTGAAAGTAAGACAAAGCAGATCACTCGATGATAACCTTGATTACCCTTCTCATCTCGGCTCCGTACTTCGGCTCTGGCTCAGCATAGCACTCGGTGCACGCTTTGCTTACCCTTTTCATCTCGGCTCCGCTCGATGAACGCCTTACGCACATTGTTAGTTTTAAAAACGTATTCCGGTCTCCGAGCGGAGCCGAGGAGACGTTTATTAAAACCTAAAACTAAGCTGTGTATTAAGAAAGAATGGGGTTCCAGGCGTAAAATGAATTTCTTCTACGGGCTCATCTTCGAAAAACAAACGCGACTCAGTAGCGAATTGAGTTTCGTTCCAATCTGAATCTAAGACATTTTCTACTGTGAGGTTTAAGTCTATATTTTTCCAAGTGTAGCCAGCTGTGGCATCTAAAATGAAATATCCCTCAGCTATTATAGAATTATCTTCATTGGCAGCTCTATCTCCTAAGAATCTGTAATTAATACTCGCATGGAAACCAATAGGTTGGATGGCGCTTATTCCACCAGCCGATGTGAGTTCTGGAGCTAAAGGAATGTATAGAGAATATTCAGAATCTTCCTCACCTCTGGCCATGGTGTAGTTCACATCTCCGTTTAAGAAGAGCCAATCTTTTATCTGATACCTTACAGATAAATCTACACCCTGTCTCTGTGTTTTACCGCTAGGCTCTACCACACCAGCATCGCCCACATAAACAAATTCTTGTTCCAAGAATAAATACCATGCTGCGGCATTAATAAACAGCTTTTTAGCAGGTTTCCAGTTCACCTCGAAATCTGCACCCTTACTTACTGGTAAAGTATTTCGGGTATCCAAAACAGATACTCTACTATCGTTACTATGAAACCCGAAGCCTGACTTTACAGCGAGTGTTAAGTTCTTAGAAGCATTATAAGAAACAGAAAATTTTGGACTGGCCAGTACCTGACTGTTCGAGTTTATATTAAACAAACTGTCTAGTTGATCTTCATAAATAAAATTAAAGTAATCGGCTCTAATTCCGGGGCTTATAGTCCATTTTTTAGTGGTGTAATTCAGCGTTGCAAAGGCGCATGCATTCGTTTCATTGACATCTCCAAGAGCTTCATTACCCAGAACAGTACTTCTGTTTAAGGTTCTGGCCAGTTGGTTTCCTTCTACCTGATCATTTCTTAGAGAGATGCCAGAAATAAGTTTAAAGTTAGAATCTTTAAACTGATGATAGAGTGTGGAATTAAGACCAGTCATTAGCCTATCTTCTTTCTGTTTGATCTGGTCTCCATTTATAGAATCGTTTAAGAAAAAGGTAAAGTTAGAGTACAGTTCGAAGTCATATTGGCTAAGGAATGCTGAGCTTTTCACGTAGGTAAAATCAGAAATAAAATGGGTGTATTCTAGATTTAGATTAGACCTGCCAGTTCTACCTCCTTCAGTGTCATCTATGGCACCAAATCTACCGATGAGTCCAGAGTCTACTGCTCGCTGAGGTATTTGACCAGAGGCTGTCCATTCGCTATCAAAGAATGATGCTGATACAGATAGGTTATTC
Source organism: Flavobacteriales bacterium (assembly GCA_045104985.1). Taxonomy (GTDB): domain Bacteria; phylum Bacteroidota; class Bacteroidia; order Flavobacteriales_D; family Sanyastnellaceae; genus ASP10-05a. The sequence continues at coordinate 36,445 of JBGCDA010000013.1, forward strand.
CCATTGTCTAAGATCTTAGAATATTTGGCAAATAAGTTGGTCCTTCCGAAATTTTGGGAAGATTGAAAGAAGCCATCTCTCTGAATGAACTCTGCGGCCACATAAGCAGATTCTTTAGAATTATTTACCAAGTTAAACATTCCTAACAGCCTGTAACTATCGAATTGACCTGCTTCTAGTTTTATTAAGTTAGATTGCAACGCGCGCTTACTGCCAAAATCTACAAAACCAGCCGTGTTGAAGTTCCCCTTATCAGCGTAATACGCCCCTTTCCCAAACCGAATGTCTTCTATCACTTCTGGTATTATAAAGTGCATGTCGGCATAACCTTGGCCATGAGCATGAGACACCATATTTATAGGCATTCCATCAAAAGTGAGTGCTATATCTGTACCATGATCTATATCAAACCCACGGAGAAAAATCTGTTCTGCCTTTCCGCCACCAGCATGCTGACCTATAAACAATCCGGGCACTTTCTGAAGTATATCTTGGCTAGATTGAATGGGTGTGGTTAGTAGTTCTGATTTCAAAATTACATCCATGGGATTAACCTCCGAACTGACTTGCACATCTTCTAACAACACAAATTTTCTGGTGAGTTCCACATTCAGTGCTGAGCTCTTAGATACTGATATGCTTTTAGTTTCAAAAAGTAAATGTGAAAATAAAAGTTCAGCTGTTTCAGCAGTTACCTCTAGACTGAAGTTTCCATCTTTATCAGTGTGGGCATGGGATTTAGAACCAGTGATATTTATGTTGACATCAGAAATAGGTGTGTTTTTAGAAGTTACTTTTCCTGTAATTAGGAGCTGAGCGTTTCCTGCGTTGCAAAGCAAAACACCAATTAATAAAAAAAGATATGAGAGTTTCATAAACATTTAAAAATGAAGTCAGGCCTATAGATACGTTGGGCATATGCTCTTCGGAACTTGAGACTGTAAAATTATAGAATAGACTGGTTTTTCAATGCAGCATAAGTCACAATTAAAGATATAAAATGGCAATGTGTTGTTTTTGTTTTCTAGAGTCTTTAGTAGAGCTAGTAAGGTAAAACTATAATTTTTAAACAATTGTATTCAAAGAAGAAGTAGAATGTATTTTCGTAACATAATGTTTATATAGGTGTTAAGAAAAGAAGAATAACAGATGGGAGAATTTTTTAATGGTTTAAGCGGTTATGAGTCAGTATTTTGGGTGTTGGCTTTAATAGGGTCAGTCGCCTTTGTTATAATTATGATTATGACATTCATAGGCATGGATGGAGATGCCGATATGGACGCAGATGGAACAGATTTCGAAGCAGATGATGGAGGAGTAGGGTTTCAGTTCTTCACTCTAAAAAATATGGTGGCCTTTTTTACCATTTTCGGTTGGACCGGTTTAGTGTGTATAGATAATGGGTTTTCGAACATTCTCTCATTAGTAATAGCTACCATAGCTGGACTGATAATGATGTTTCTAACTTCTCTTCTGTTTTTTTGGATGAACAAGTTGGTTCAGTCAGGTACACTTAATGTTAAAAATGCCATAGGAGAAATAGGAGAAGTTTACTTGCCAATAGGCGCTAATAGATCTAGTCTAGGAAAAATCCAAATAAAAGTTCAAGGAAGCTTGAGAGAATTAGAAGCCATTACAGATTCAAAGGTAGTTCTGGCGACTGGATCTTTAGTAAAAGTGACTGGCGTCATAAGCTCTGAAACACTCTTAGTAGAACAATTAAATTAAAAACATGAAAATTTTCTTTTTACAAAACTTGCCTGATGGCGGACCTGTGATCATCATAGCTGCTGTTGTACTTATTTTATTTGTCTTTTTATTCGCTTTATTTAGAAGGTACAAAAGATGTCCTTCAGATAAAATTCTGGTGGTGTACGGTAAAACTGGAGGTGACCAATCTGCTAAATGTGTGCATGGTGGAGCAGCATTTATCTGGCCTATAATTCAGGATTATTCTTTTCTAGACCTTACACCTATAAGTATAGAAGTGAATCTGATTAAGGCACTGAGTAAGCAGAATATTCGTGTGAATGTACCTTCTAGGTTCACCATAGGTATTTCCACTGAACCTAGTATCATGCAGAATGCAGCAGAGAGATTATTAGGTTTAACGCCTTCTGCAGTTGAAGAGTTGGCTCAAGAAATAATTTTTGGTCAATTAAGATTGGTAGTTGCTTCTATGGATATAGAAGAGATTAATACAGATAGAGACAAGTTTTTATCTCATATTACAGCAAATGTAGAAGCTGAGCTTAAAAAGGTAGGTCTCAAGCTGATAAATGTAAATATTACAGATATTAATGATGAGTCAGGGTATATAGAAGCACTAGGGAAAGAAGCAGCAGCTAAAGCTATTAATGATGCCATTATTTCAGTCTCACAGAATGATAGAGATGGAGCCATAGGTCAAGCACAAGCGGTGCAAGATCAAAGAATTCAAGTAGCAGCTGCTAATGCCAAAGCAGTAGATGGTGAGAACATAGCAAAAGTTCAAGTAGCTAATTCTAATGCAGATAGAAGAGCAAGGGAAGCTGAAGCAGAAAAGATAGCCAGCGCTAGTGAAAAGGTGCAATCGGCTAAAGCACTTGAAGAAGCCTATGCAGCAGAAAAAATGGCTGAAGAGTCTAGAGCTCAAAGAAAGAAGGCGGAGCAACAAGCAGATATTATAGTACCTGCTCAAATTAACAAAGAGAAAATAGAGATAGCTGCAGAAGCAGAAGCTGAGCAGCGTAGGAGGATAGCCAAAGGTGAAGCAGATGCCATTTTCTTAAAGAAAGAGGCAGAAGCCAAGGGACTTTATGAAATTCTTACGAAGCAGGCAGAAGGTTTAGATAGAATAGTAAAAGCAGCTGGAGATAACGCTCAAGATGCTGTATTATTACTGGTAGCAGATAAGCTTCCTGAGCTTGTTAAAACTCAAGCAGATGCCATTAAGAATATTAAAATCGACAAGGTTACCGTTTGGGAGAATGGAGGAGGAGGAAAAGATGGGAAAACCTCAACCTCTAATTTTATCTCTGGAATGTATAAAGCGGTACCGCCATTACAGGAGATGTTTAATATGGCAGGTATGCAATTACCTAGCTATTTAAGTGGAGAAAAGGCTGAAGAAAATGCATCTAACGCAAAGGTGATCGAAGATACTTCGGAAAAAAGTAAACCGAAATCTTCTGATTCTAATCCTGCTAATGAAAAAGAATCTTAATAGAGAAGACTGCTGTGAAAATGATATTACTTTTGCGGAAAAATTAAAGTAAATGACCGGAGAAATACATACTTCAAAAGGAGTAATGAAATTGGAGTTCTATGAGAAAGACGCTCCTAACACTGTAAAGAATTATACAGACTTAGCTAAAAAAGGATTCTATGATGGACTGACTTTTCACAGAGTAATTCCAGATTTCGTGATTCAGGGTGGATGTCCAGATGGAACAGGAGCTGGTGGCCCAGGTTACCAAATAGATTGTGAGCTAGATGGTGAAAACCAGTTTCACGACAGAGGAGTGCTAAGTATGGCTCATGCAGGAAGAAATACTGGCGGTTCTCAGTTTTTCGTTTGTCACAGCAGATCTAATACATCTCACTTAGATAGAAACCACACATGCTTCGGGAAAGTAGTAGAAGGATTAGATGTGATAGATGACATAAGAGAAGGAGATAAGATAGAGAAGATTGTGATAATTGATTAAGAAATCATAAGAAGAAGATAATTAAGAGCCTCTTTATGAGGCTCTTTTTGTTTTAAGTCTAACTCATTTTAATAACCACCTTTCCTTTTACTCTGCGTTCTGTAAGTTCGTTAAAAGCCAGTGGTGTTTGGTCAAATGGGTAAACGGTATGAATGTGAGGAGCCAACTTGCCCTCGGCTACCCAGTTTAAAAGTTTAGCCATGTTTTCTTTATGCTGTTCTGGGAACTTCTGAGTAAACGTGCTAAAAAATACACCTACAGCAGATGCGCCTTTAAGCAATGGTAGATTTAAAGGAAGTTTGGCTATGCTTCCAGCAGCAAAACCTATGACTAGAAACCTTCCTCCCCAAGCCATGGCTCTGAATGCAGGTTCTGTATGTGGTGAGCCCACCATATCACAGATCAGGTCTGCGCCATTACCTTCGGTCAATACTTTGAGTTGGAGTTTTAAGTCTTCAGTGGTGTAATTCAGAGCTTCATCTGCGCCTTGTTCTAGACAGAATATTTTCTTTTCTTCAAACCCCACACAAGCTATAGTATTTAATTTAAGAAGTTTAGCTAATTGCAACGCTGCAAAACCTACACCACCACTAGCACCTAAAATGGCTACTGTTTCTCCTGATTTGGCATTTCCTCTATCTACTAAAGCATGATAAGCCGTGCCATAAGTAATGCCAAAGGCAGCAGCAGATTCATAACTCATCTTGTCTGGGATTTTATGAGTTTGCTGGATATTTGAACAGGCATATTCCTGAAATGCACCAGACATGGCGTCTACCATAACTCTATCTCCCTCTTTGAACTCTAATACAGAGCTGCCTACTTCCACAACTTGTCCAGAGTATTCTCTTCCTGGAATAAACGGAAGTGTTAAGCCATACTGATCCTTTCCTTGAATAGTAAGTGTATCTGGGAAATTGAGTGCAGCTGCTTCTATCTTAACTAGAATTTCATCGCGTTTAGGTTTAGGAGTTTCAAGAGTTTGAAACTCTAAGCCAAAAGATTTATCGTATGATTTACAAACTAATGCTTTCATGATTCACAATATTATGAAATTGCTCGTGGCTTTATTACACACCATCTAACATATACTTTAGTAAGGGCCCACACTTTTCTTTACAAGCCGGGTAGTACTGTATGTGTTTCTGGTTTTCAGACTTTGTAGGTTTTCCCCACCAGAACTCAGCTATAGCTAGTGGTTTGAGGTTATTCTGAAAAGCATATTGAAATAACTTAGGTGCAGCACATTCACCCACTCCGCTTGGTGGCATCTTATCTGTGTAATATTTAAATATGTCCCATGGCGTTTGTGTCTCTCCTTTAGCATTTAAGAAATGATAGTTGTCGAATAATTCGCGTTGCAATCCTACTGAAGTAGCTTTTCTCCTTAACTTCAATTCTTTAATGGCATTGACGTCAAGTTTAGCTTCTGCTTGAAGTGTCTTAATCTCTTTACTCATGCCACTGAGTTTAAGCATGCCCTGGTTTAAAAATCCATCTTCCTTCAGTGAATCGTAGACAGGAGGCACAAAGTAGGAGTGGTGATTACCACCAGCCAGTTTTCCAGAAAAGGCTGCCAAAAATCCGATGTCATCTTGAGTTGATTGCACCGCTAATACCCCAAACATCTTTCCGATTTCCTTCCCTTCTAAGTGTCTGCCAAGTCCAAAGTTATGCTGCCATTCGGTTTGAGTTTTTAAATATTCCTGCAGTTGTTTGGCTGCCATTTGTGCCAGTTCTGGAGGAGTGCATAGAAAGGGAGAGGGCAGATCAGGCGGCACTATCTTTTGAGATACTACTGTTTGAAAAGAATGAAGCTTTGGAATGTCTGCCATGAATGCGTTTGAAACTACCGCACAAAGGTAGGTGCTAGAACCACCATTTAAAAAAGGGGCATTGGCCAAATCTAAGGCCAATGCACCCAGCACTTTTAATCTCTGACGGCCACTAGAATATCTACTTCGGCATTTGTAGGATCTGCGGCTTTTTCTCCATACACTTCAAAATCTGCAGTGTAAGTTCTGTCCAAATTTGAATTCCAGATTTCTAGCCATGTGTTTATTACTGCACCTTGGGTCATGTCTCCTTTAGAAACATGATTTACATAGGTGCCTCCATCAAACGCTTGTCCTACCATGCCTTCAGGAATATGATCTAACGAATCTACTTTACAGCCCAGAATTACATCATACGGTTTTGTGTGGTCAGATTCATAGTTCGTGTAAAGAGAAAGAATCTCTTCAGAGATCTTATTCGGGATTTTGGATTGCAGTCCATTTGCCATAAAATTTTTCCATAGAGCAGGTATAGCTTGTTCTGCATTTCCATGCCCATTGTCTGTTCTTACGCCTATTCCTATTACCTTAAATGGTTTGATTGTTACTTTTTGCATTGCCTTTGTTTTTTTG
>JBGCDA010000014.1:0-64690 GCA_045104985.1 Flavobacteriales bacterium
AAGAAATCATAACTAAGAAAATAGAAGTAAGCCATTAATATGCGTAGCTATTAATGGTTCGTACTTCTAACTGTGTGAACTAAATGAAGAAGGGTCGTCTTAGAAAGACGGCTCTTTTTTATGCCCTGAATTTTCAGATAATACCAATTTAAATATCAAGATTATAGAGCATTAAAATTCTTAACCCTCATATTCATTAAACGGAACCATAAAGGGGGAACTAATGAAGCCAGCATAGAAGTAGGATAACCAAAAGGCAGCTGAGGTGATTCCTCATGGTGCTCCAGAACTTGATATTTCTTAGAGCTTATAAAATGATGGTCAGAATGTCTGGTTAATTCATAAAGTACAATTCTTCCTAACTCATGATTAGAATTCCAGCTGTGTTTAGGTCTTACACGTTCATATTTCCCAGACTTTAATTTTTTCCGTTGCAGGCCGTAGTGTTCTATGTAGTTTATGGTTTCTAGTAAAAGGAAGCCTATAACGCCAGAGACTATAACTAAAAGTGCAGTGCTAACAGAAGCGAATGTCAGAATAGCTATAACGTAAACTAATTGAAATATCGTAAACCAGATCATTCGGTTTTTAAGGCTTAAAGCAGAACTTCCTAATCTCTTCAGGCGGGCGTGTTCTAAGCTCCACGCATGTGCATAGCTCTGGAATGTAGACCTGACCCAAAATACGTATACTGGTTCATTAAATCGGGCAGAAGAAGGATCCTCTGCGGTAGCCACATTTTTATGATGGCCTAAGTTATGTTCTATAAAGAAGTGCATATAAAACGAAGGCAGAAGCAGAGCTTGGGCTAAAATATTCTCAGCTTTATTGAATCTGTGGCCCAGTTCATGAGCTACGTTAATGCCATTAGCTCCTAACAGTGTGCCCACTGAAAGTACGTTTCCTAAAATCTCGTAAGCGCTGTAGTTTCCAGTGTGAAGCCAAAAAACAAAATAAGCCATTACACCATAAACCAGCGGCAAGTTCAAGTAAAGTAATACATCGAAAAAAAAAGAAGAAAGTTTACTCTTAGCTTCTTCCTGGCTGAGGTTAGCTGTGCTTTCAGGAAGTAGAGGTTCTAAAAGCGGTATTAAACCAAAAGCAAATCCTACGGCCATAAACGAGTAAAAACCACCAAGTTTTAGTCCTAAAGCTGCTAGCAGAGGAATGATAAATGCCGCTAAATATTTTAGATCTTTCATGATTAGAAAAAGAGGAGGTTGAACACAAAAGTAATTCACATTTGTTAACCGTTAAATTTCACTGTTGCAACGCAATAAAACCGCTAGATGACTAATTAATTTCATAAATTCGCTCGTTTGAATAACACCTTTAAGAAACAGTATGACCTATCATAAATTAAACGTTTACACAGGCTGGGTAATTTGGTTAATAGCCACCATAGTTTACTTGCTTACTATAGAGCCTACTACTAGTTTCTGGGATACAGGAGAGTTCATTTCTTCTGCCTATAAACTGCAGGTAGGTCATCCACCTGGGGCACCTTTCTTTATGTTAGTGGCTCGGTTTTTTGCCATGTGGTTCGGGCCAGAGAATGTGGCCATGGCCATGAATGCACTTTCTGCATTCTGTAGTTCGTTTACCATCTTGTTTCTGTTTTGGAGTATTACCCACTTTGCTAAAAAAATAGTAAATAGAACTAATGGAGATAGCATGGCTGGTAATTTAGCTGTAATGGCTAGCGGTGCTGTAGGAGCCTTAGCATACACCTTTAGTGATTCGTTCTGGTTCAGTGCAGTAGAGGGTGAAGTATATGCCATGTCTTCTTTATTCACAGCAGTAGTATTCTGGGCCATACTTAAATGGGAAAGCATGTCTGAAAAAGGAGGCAGCCTAAGGTGGATTGTACTCATAGCCTACCTCATGGGTCTGTCTATAGGAGTCCACTTGCTTAACCTCTTGGCTATCCCAGCCATAGCCTTTGTGTTTTATTTTAAGCGTTATGAAATTACCATAAAAGGATTAGCTATTACTGCTGCAGTTTCTGTGGCTGTATTAGGGGTGATTCAGGCACTAATAATTCCAGGTACAGTAAAGCTGGCCAGTAAGTTTGAGTTATACATGGTAAACGATATGGGTCTGCCATTTAACTCTGGTGTCTTTACATATATTCTACTCATAGTAGGTGTTATAGCTGCCTTACTTATCATATCTAAGCAGAAAAACTGGCCTATTTTAAACCTGTCTGTCCTATCTGTTATGATGGTACTCATAGGCTATTCCACATTCGCTGTGGTGGTGATTAGAAGTGCTGCTAATCCTCCTATGGATGAGAATAATCCAGAAAATGTATTTACGCTACTCAGCTATTTAAATAGAGAACAGTATGGTTCTAGGCCATTGCTTACTGGGCAGTATTGGAATACACCTATAGATTATGATGATCCGTATTCAGGAAAGTCTAATAACTATGTAAAGTCGTACAGCGTAAGAGGTGGGTTAAAAAACGAATTGCAACGCTCATTCAAATTCAAGTATGAAGCAGAAAAATACTTGGACGAAAATTCCGATAAAAATTTAGAAGTAGTAGAAGAATACATTAGCTCTGAGAGTATAGACGGGTATAACTATGTGTCTGATCTTACTGCTATTTTGCCCAGAATGCACAGTTCGGATGCCAGAGACATAGAGGCCTATAAAGAGTGGTCTAATTTTAAAGGCTGGAACGAGGCTAAAAAAAGACCAAGGGTAGAGGAAAATGAAAGGCAATTCAAGCAGATAGAAGCTGAGCTAGGTCAGCTACTTCAAGCTAGTAACTATTACGCTTCTATTGGAGATCAACAAAACTATTCTGAAGCCAGAAGGCAATTTAATGGCAAGTATGTTCAGCTTAAAAAGAAAGCGTCTAAACTCAGACCATCACAAGCTGAAAACTTAAGATTCTTTATAGACTATCAAGTAGATTGGATGTACTGGAGGTACTTCATGTGGAATTTCTCTGGCCGACAAAACGATGTCCAAGGCCATGGAGATATCCTTAACGGACACTGGCTAACAGGATTAGATTTTATAGATGAAGAGAAACTGGGTAATAGAGATAATCTCACCAGCTATATGGAAAAGAATAGAGGGTATAACAAGTTCTTTTTATTGCCAATTTTACTCGGTTTAATAGGCTTAGTATTCCAAGTAGTGAAAGGCCCTAAAGACTTTACCGTTACTATGCTCTTATTCCTTCTTACAGGTTTAGCCATAGTAGTGTATCTGAATCAGGATCCTTTCCAGCCAAGAGAGCGAGATTATGCATATGTAGGCTCGTTTTATGCCTTTGCCATTTGGATAGGCTTGGGGGTAACTGGTCTTTATTATGCTGCTACTAAAATGACTAAAAGCGAGTTCACTTTATCTGCTGGAGCAGGCATAGGAGTGGGAATTATACTATACCTTCTGGAGTCTGTTAATGGTTCAGATCACTTCGCATCTCTGTGCATTTTATTCATGTCTGGTGCGGCAGCAGCAGTTATGGCTGCGTTGCAATTCGGTATAAAAAACGCCCTTCAAGATTCACAAAAAGCACTCTTAGTGGGAGTGCTCTGTATGTCAGTTCCTGCAGTAATGGTTTATTATGGATGGGATGATCACTCTAGAGCAGGCAGAAGAACGGGAGTAGATTTTGCTCAGAACTATTTAGAATCACTTCAGCCAAATGCCATAGTCATTACCAATGGAGATAATGATACATTCCCGCTATGGTATGCCCAAGAGGTAGAAGGAATAAGAACAGATGTGAGGGTAGTAAATAATTCATTATTACAAACCGACTGGTATGCCGATCAAATGAAGCGTGATGCTTACGAAGGAAAAGCAGTGCCCATAGGTTTAACAGAAGAGCAGTACAGACAAGGCACTAGAGATGCTGCAGAAATGCAGCCTAGTGATAGTTATGTAGAGCTAGAAGCACAGTTCAGAGTATTTCTAGATGATGCTAAATTCGAAAAAGAAGGAAGAGAACCTTATTTCCCATCAGATAAATGGAAACTGACTATAGACAGTGCTCATGTCATAGAAATGGGAGTGGTAGATCCTGAAAATGCAGACCTTATAGTAGATGAAATGCGCTGGGAAAGAAGCGGAAGATTGCTGAAAAACTCTATCCTTATTTACGACATCATCAGAAATAATAATTGGGAGCGCCCTATCTACTTTGCCAGCACTATTGGTAAAGAGGCATTCAACGGGTTAGAAGATTACTTCCAACTAGAAGGGTTAGCGTATAGGTTAGTGCCTATAAAGTCTAAATCCGACAATCTTTTCCAGATGGGAAGAGTAGATACGGATGTGATGTATGAAAATGTGATGAGCAAGTTCAAATGGGGTAATATGCAAGATACCACCATGAACATATATATGGATGAGAATAACCTTAGAATGGTATCTAATCTAAGAATGCAATTTGCTAATCTAGCAGATGCACTTACAGACGAAGGAGACACTGAAAGAGCTATAAATGTCTTAGATAAAGGTATGGATGTGATGCCAGAAAAAGTAGTTCCTTTTGATGAGCAGATACTTTATATAGCCGAAGAATATGCCGAGGCAGGAGATACAGAAAAAGGAGAAGCTTTATTCAATAGATATTTTGAATTGGTAGAAGAAAAACTAGATTATTTAGAATCATTAGAACCCGAAAAAGCATTAAGCATAGTAAATCAGTTCGAAAGAGATTTCCAAGTGATGAGCTATACACTGAGAAAAACAGCGGATACAGTTCAAGACTCGGTATTTATGGAGGGGATAGGTTCTAAATTCGAACAGACTTATGATGCCTATCTCAGAATAGATAAGCAGAAGAGAGAGCTTCTAGATGCTAAGAGAAGAGGGTCTAAGATTTCGTTCTAATAAAGAATGTAAGCACTGGCACTGTGAGCTAAAAATAAATGCTTCACTCGTTTAGATTTAGAGAGTTAGACCTACTAGTTTTGTGCTCTCAAAAAATATAAGAGTAGTGAAAAACATCGGCATATTAGCAAGTGGCTCTGGCAGTAATGCGGTTAAAATACTTGAGTATTTTAAAGATTCTGAAGTGGCTAAAGTGGCAGGTGTATTTTCAAATAAACCTAAAGCCCCTGTTTTAGAGAAGTTTCTAGAGAGAGATGAGAATGCCTTTTACTTTGAGTCCAATGCTGAGCTTATAGAAATGCTAAAAGGTCAAGAGGTAGATTTCATAGTGCTAGCTGGTTACTTAAAGCTCATTCCAGCTGAACTCACAGCTCAGTTCCCTAATGCTATTGTAAATATTCACCCTGCACTACTTCCTAAGTATGGCGGTAAAGGCATGTATGGCCATCATGTACATAAAGCAGTAAAAGACAATCAAGAATCTCTAACAGGCATTACCATACATTATGTAAACGAAGTATATGATGAGGGAGAGGTCATCTTCCAAGCAGAAGTGAACCTTAAGCCTGAAGATAGCGTTAAGGACATCATAAAAAAGGTACAAGTTCTGGAGCATGAGCATTACGCTGTAGAAATAGAGCGCCTACTGAAAAATCAATAAAAATGGATGTAAGACAAACACTGGAGTGTTTCATGGTATTATTTGCCGTGATAGACATCATAGGTTCAATTCCTATCATATTAGAAATAAAAAAATCGGCAGGTACTATCAGCCCATTAAAGGCTTCTTTGGTTTCACTGGTAATTATGATTGTATTCCTTTTCGTAGGAGAAAGGGTAATTACATTTATAGGCGCTAGTCCAGCATCCTTTGCTGTGGCAGGTTCTTTTGTGCTACTGTTTTTAGCTCTGGAGATGATCTTAGGTATAAAGTTATTCAAGCCAGATAAACAGGTTCATAAAACAGCTTCCATAGTGCCACTGGCATTTCCCATTATAGCAGGAGCGGGGTCTATGACCACTATTCTCTCTCTCCGTGCACAGTATGAGGTAACTAGCATTTCTGTAGCCATAGTAATGAATATCATTCTAGTATTTGTGGTACTCAAGCTTACAGGTAGAATAGAGCGCCTACTCGGAGATGTGGGAATAGCTGTGTTACAAAAATTCTTTGGAATTATTCTACTTGCCATAGCCGTAAAGTTGTTTGGTGACCATGCAAGAGATATCTTTCCAGATTAAATGGACAAGGTAATAGTACATACAGATGGTGCGTGCAGTGGTAATCCTGGAAAAGGAGGCTATGGTCTAATACTGCAGTCTGGCCGTCATTCTAAAGAAGAATCTGAAGGTTTTGAGCTCACTACCAATAACCGAATGGAGCTACTCAGTGTTATACGGGCATTAGAATTACTGAAGCGCCCAGACTGCGAGGTTACTATTTACTCTGATTCTAAGTATGTAGTGGACTCAGTGAAAAAAGGGTGGGTATTCGGCTGGGTAAAAAAGAATTTCAAAGGAAAGAAGAACGCAGATTTATGGAAGCGTTTCCTAAAGATTTATCCAAAACATAAAGTCACTTTTGAGTGGGTAAAAGGGCATGCTGGAAATCCTATGAATGAAAGAGCAGATCAGTTAGCCACAGGTGCGTTGCAACGCGAAAATTTAAAAATAGACCAAGGTTATGTGGATAGTCAGAACTCTGGTAGTCAAGAGCTTTTTTAGGATTTAGTACCTTAATGAATCACCGCGATTCTTTTTTTCCAAATAAGCTGTAACTTTCACGGAAAGGAGTGCGTCTAGCTCTTACCAAACCGTATTAATGACTATTTCTGAATATAACAGCTGTGTAGAAATGCACTCAGATAACCTGTTTAGATTCATGCTGAAACAGACCAGAGACCATGATTGGGCTAAGGACTTGGTGCAGGATGCGTATCTAAAGCTTTGGCAGAAATACAAAGACGTAGATTTTAAAAAGGCTAAGAGCTACCTATTTACCAGCGGCTATAACCGAATGATAGACAATTATAGAAAAAACAGCAAGCAGGAGTTAATTCAAGAAGGCCATGTGAAGAAGCACACGCACAGTGAGCAGTATTCAGACCTTTCTGAGATTTTAGAAGAGGCATTGAATACACTACCAGAAATACAGAAGTCTGTAATTATGTTGAGAGATTACGAGGGGTATAGCTATGACGAGATAGGAGAGATAACTAACTTAAAGGCATCTCAAGTAAAGGTCTACATCTATAGAGGTAGGGTAAAATTAAAAGAGTATTTAGTAAGCATAGAGAATGTGTTATGAGCATAGATAGATCCAATTACGAAATATATTTCATCGACCATTTAGATGGTTCCTTGAGCGAAGCCGATAAGAAAGCTTTGGATCTGTTCCTAGAAGAGAATCCAGATTTAGCGGCTGAATTATATGGGGAACTGCCTGTACTTAAGCCTAATACTTCATCTTTAGATGTTTCTGAGCTGTTAAAACCGTTAGAGTGGGATGAGTCAGAAGTAACAGAATTATTTATAGCTCAGTTAGAAGCTAAAAAAGACGGTGAGGTGTTACCAGAATCTGACCAGTTCAGATTGAAGCAGTTTGAAGAGACTTTTACTAGTGAATGCAAGAAGCTTTCTGCGCTAGTAAGTAAAACAGAGCTTGTCCTTAACAGTATTTCAGAACTCAAAGAAAGGGCGAAGCTAGGCTTACTGAAGTTAGAAACAGACGCACCACATACTGAGTTAATAGCTTATTTAGAAGGAGATTTGACCTATTCTGAGGTTAAAAATATAGAAGAAAAGTTAGCTCAGAATGCTGTTATAGCCACTGAGCTAGAATTGTTCAGAAAGACTTATCTACCAAAGGAAACTATAGCCTTGCCAGTAGGGTTTAAAACCAAACTAAAGCGTAGAGCTGGGCTAATTGTTCCCCTGTGGGTGAAGTCCGTAGCTGCTTCGGCTGCTGCAGTAGTAGCTGTGGTTCTCATTCTCAATGGAGATGGAGAATCATCCGGAACTACAGCATTCACTCCTAGAACTTCTATTTATAAAGACTTGAGTTATGATGATGCAGTAGAAACTGAAGAGGCATTAGACAGTTATGAGAATAATCTAGCAGAAGTAGAAAGAGAGAAAGCTGAATTAGAAAATGATCAAGTTATTACACCTGAAGATGCAGCTGTTATTCCTTATGAAGTTGATGGTGGGCTGGTAGCAGAGAACCCAGATAATTCTTCTAATGGTACTTTAAGCTCGAATGAGTTAGTAGATAACACTTCAGAAGAACTGATAGCTATGACACCTAGAACTGAGGCTTCTTACTTACCGAGTAAAGCTACGTATACCGCGGGAAAATTAGTGAGCACAGAGCCTATTGAGTATCTAGAAATAGATATAAATGAATTGCCTTTAGGGGATGACTTGGCGGAAGTACCTTCTAAGGGAAAAGAAGCACTCACACCTTTTGAGTTCCTAGAGCGTAAAGTACAAGAAAGGCTGGCTAAAGATGCTGAGGAGGAACAAGGAATGGCTTTAGCTTTTGTAAACAGAACTGCTAAGCGTTTAAGCGCTTCAGATGAGGGTTTGATAGCTTACGAAAAAGAAGAAAAGTCTAAAAAAGGATTCAAATTCAGATTGGGTAAACTGTTTTCGGTAGAGCGGTCAAATTAAGGTTACTTGTTATTGTATTCACTCATAGTGTGAGCTGCACCTATGGTAGCAAACCCTAGTATCATCTTACCCAAATGTTCAAGACGTTCGGGAAGTAACGCAGCTTCATGCTCATCCCACTCTCCTAGCACATAGTCTATTTGCTTACCCTTTTTAAATTCACTTCCTACACCGAACCTAATTCTAGGATACTTATTAGTGCCCAGCACCAGTTGGATATCTTTTAGTCCATTGTGTCCACCATCACTGCCTTTAGTTCTCATGCGCACTGTGCCGAAAGGAAGAGCCAAGTCATCCGTAATGACTAGAACATTTTCCATAGGGATTTTTTCCTTGGTCATCCAGTATTGCATCGCCTTACCGCTAAGATTCATAAATGTATTAGGCTTCAGAAAAATAAGGGTGCGCCCCTTGTGTTTTAACTTGGATAGGTTACCAAGTTTAGCCGTTTCAAAAGAAACATTGGATGCCTTAACTAAGGCATCCAATGTTATAAAGCCAATATTATGGCGTGTGTTTTCATATTTAAGCCCTGGATTTCCTAATCCTACGATTAAATATTTCATAATCTCTGATCGGTTTATTCAGCTGCGTCAGCACCTTCTTCGCCTTCAGCACCCTCTTCTCCTTCTTCTCCTTCTTCATCTCCTGCAGACATGGCAGCTCTAGTTCTCTTAACAGCTACGACTACGGCATTCTCTGGGTGTAAGAAATCTAATCCATCGAAGTTTACACCACTTACTCTTACAGAATCTCCTATGTCTAGGTCTGTAATGTCTATGCTAATTTCATCTGGAAATGCAGATGGTAATCCTTTAGCATACAGTTTTCTGAAGTTCATGGCTAAACGACCACCGTTTCTAATACCTTTAGATAATCCTGTAGTTCTTACTGGCAGTCCTATTTTTACAGCCTTATCATCTTCTAATTTTAGAAAATCTATATGAACTATTCTGTCAGTTACCGGGTGAAACTGAATATCCTGGATGATTACATTCGTAGTAGATCCATTAATATCTAATGCTATTTGGTAAGCGTCTGGAGAATAAACCACTTTTTTCATGGCTATCTCATTCACAGTTAGGTGAGTCTGTTCCTTGCCACCATAAATTACTGCCGGTACTAAACCAGTTTTTCTTACGGCTTTAGCATCTTTTTTCCCTACGTTCTCTCTTGGAGAACCGCTCAATGATACTTTTTTCATGTTATATATATTAATTTATTTTTATACTATTATAAAATTAGAACTGATAGAAGCATTGTTATTCAAGCTAGTAAGCACATTAGCGAATAACTCCGCCACTGTAATAACTTTGATCTTGTCATTCTCTTGACTTAAAGGAATGCTATCAGTAATAATTAATTCTTTCAGTTTACTATTCGTAATTCTGTCGAATGCTGGGCCACTTAAAACACCATGTGTACAAACGGCTCTAACACTTTTAGCACCATGCTCCATCATCATGTCTGCCGCTTTGGTGAGTGTTCCTGCTGTATCTACCATGTCATCTATTAGCACTACGTCTTTCCCCTCTACATCACCTATAACAGTCATGTTTTCTATCTGGTTAGCTACTTTTCTTTGCTTGTAACAGATGGCTAGATCTACATTTAGATACTTGGCATAAGCATTAGCACGCTTAGTTCCACCTGTATCTGGAGTAGCTATGATCATTTCTGGAGTTCTTATACTTTCTAAATAAGGAAGGAAAATAGTAGAAGCGAATAAATGATCTACCGGTACTTCAAAGAAACCTTGGATCTGATCAGCATGTAAATCCATAGTCACTACTCGATCTACACCTGCAGCTGTCAGTAAATTGGCCACTAGCTTAGCGCCTATGGCAACCCGTGGTCTGTCTTTTCTGTCTTGTCTAGCGAACCCGAAGTAAGGGAGCACCGCTACTATGCTCTTAGCTGAAGCGCGTTTGGCAGCATCTACCATAAGTAGTAGCTCGAAAAGATTATCACTTGGAGGAGGAGTAGATTGTATAATGACTACCACCTTTCCCCTCACAGTTTCCTCGATTGACGGCTGAAATTCCCCATCACTAAACTTCTGAAAAGAAACATTACCCATTGACACACCGAAGTTCTCCGCTATACCCTGAGCCAACACCTTAGAAGCTGTTCCTGCAAATATTTTCATTTCACCTGCCATTATTAATGATTTTTGAGGAGCGCAAAGGTACGCACTATTTTCCTATCTGTATAAACAATAACCTTGAATTTCAGAGCACTTTGAGAACCCTATATCGGTGTTAAATTTGGTTAAGTGCTAAACATGTTTAGTCTAATGATTGTTAATAGAACTCAGACCATGTGTAGAATTTAGCATCTTGCGGTATCTATAGAGAAACTGAGTGAATAAACGCGTTATCCAAATACTTATATTTCTTATTGCCTGTGTTCTAATAGGTACTGTTGCGTTGCAATTATATTGGATAAGAAACTCTATGAATTTGCGAGAAGCAGAGTTTAGGCATGAGGTAAATGCCGTTTTAGACGATGTAGTTTTAGAATTAGAGAAAAAAGAAAACATAGATAAGCTCGGAATGGGCGAGACCTCTGAACCATTTTTAATAGAAATAGAATCTGAAGGAGCAGAAGGTGTAGAAATAGCATTTAAAAATACCATACAGGATCTGGTAGTCACATCAGATGTTATAGAAAGAGCCCAAACAGATCCTGAGGCAGGAAATAAAGCAGACTCTCTTCTACAAGGAGGAATGGGTGACTTTGGTCAGAAACAATCTGAAATTTTAAAGCAAAGTGAGCTCTTTGAGGATATTCTAGGCGGGAGAGTATCTGTTCAGATAGGACGTTCTGTAGAGAATAGAATAGATCTTCAGATAATAGACAGTCTAATTTTCGCAGGTTTAAAAGAAAGGGGCATAAGCACGGAGGCCGTTTTTGGTGTGTTTGACAGTGCTAACAATCCGTTTAAACTGGCTAATGATGCCACAGACTGTGTAGAGAAATTAAAGGAAAGTTTTGCCACTTACTCCGCCAAGCTTTTTCCTAAAGAATTATCTAATCGAGTGTATTTTTTAAAGGTATTCTTTCCTAGACAAAAGCAGTATTTATTTCAATCCATGTCTGCACTTTTGGTCATGTCAGGACTGATTTTACTGGCAATAGTGGCTGCTTTCGTGTTCAGTGTTAAAACTATTTTTAAGCAGAAAGTGCTCTCTGAAATGAAGAATGACTTCATAAATAACATGACACACGAATTAAAGACTCCCATAAGTACCATTTCACTGGCATGTGAGGCACTAAAAGATCCAGACATGCGCAGCACAGAAAAGCAGATAAACACCTACGTAAATATGATTAATACCGAAAACAAGCGGTTAGGTGTTTTGGTAGAAAACGTGCTAAGATCTGCAGTATTAGACTCTGAAGAAATGCCGTTTAAGCTGAACATGGTAGATTTCAATGAGCTGATAAGGAGCGTAACTAAAAGCCTAGCTATTAGAATTAAAAAGTATGATGGTAAGATTACGCTCGACCTTGATCCTAACACTCCATTTTTAGAAGGAGACAGTGTGCATCTTACTAATATGCTATATAATTTATTAGACAATGCTATAAAATACAGTCCAGAAAATCCCACTATTCATATCACCAGTAAAGCCATTAATGATAAGGTAGAAGTAGTCGTTTCAGATAAAGGAATGGGCATTAATAAAGAAGATCAGAAAAAAATATTCGATAAATTATACCGAGTTCCTACAGGAAACGTTCATGATGTGAAAGGATTTGGGCTTGGCCTGAATTATGTTAAAGTAATAGTAGAAAAACACCATGGGGAAATTAGTGTCCAAAGCGAATTAAAAAAGGGCAGTAAATTCACCATCTTAATACCAAAAAAACATGAAAAGCACCATTAAAATCTTATTAGTAGAGGATGACCCGAATTTAGGTTCATTACTTTCAGATTTTCTCACCGCTAAAGGTTTTGAAACAAAATTAGCCACAGATGGCGAAAAAGGATTGAAACTCTTTAATCTTCAATCGTTCGATTTTTTAATCTTGGATGTAATGATGCCAAAAAAGGACGGATTTACATTGGCCAAGGAAATTCGTCAAATAAATAAGCAAATTCCTATTTTATTCTTAACTGCTAAATCCATGAGCGATGATACTCTAGAAGGGTTTAAAGCAGGCGCAGATGATTATATGACTAAGCCATTTAGTATGGATGAGTTGCTAGTAAGAATAAATGCCATTCTCAGAAGAACGTCATCGATTCCAGAATTAGGAGATGAGACTAAGCTATATACTATAGGTAAATACGAATTCGACTATAATAAGCAGAGGTTAGTCAGTCCAGATTATGAAACTAAACTCACTACTAAAGAAAATGAGTTATTGTATTTGCTTTGCAAAAATAAAAATGGCGTGCTAGAGAGAAACCATGCTTTAAACATGATTTGGGGGGATGATAATTATTTCAATGGAAGAAGTATGGATGTTTATATAGCCAAACTGAGGAAGCACTTAAAATCTGATGACAAAATTCAGATACTTAATGTGCATGGACGAGGCTTTAAGCTATTAGATGAGTGATTTGGTCTAGTAAAACACCGTTTTTTTCGATAAACTGTTGATAAATGTCGTTTAATAAGGATTTTTATTTATCTTTGGGTCGAGTTCTTAGTAGTTCTCTCTTAACAAATTTAGAATAATTAAACCATGAAAAAATTAATTTTATCAGCAGCAGCATTTTGTCTTCTAGGAGGGCTGAGCGCTCAAACAGCTGAAGTTGAGTCTTCTAGGCAGAAAGCTATAGAGATAGTTGTTACTAGTTTAGACCAACCAATAACTTACTCTACAGTAAACGGTGTAATGGTAGCTAGATTAGATGAAGCGGCTAGTGATAGCTATGCATCAGGTCTGGCTGAAATTAGCTTCGATGAATTCGTAGAGCTTTTAGAAAACAGCACAGAAGAAGTTACTTACGATACCAACGATGGTGGTACAGTAACAGTTGTAAACCAACCGAGTTTAGCACTTTTAAATGATGGAGTTACTATTACTCCTCCAGAACGTTTAGAAGATGAAACGGTTCTAGCTTACATTAACAGATTATCTGAATTAGTTTATAATCAAGATGAATACCATGATTACACTGTTATAGGAACAGCAGGAGGTGATTTAGGTTTAGTTTATGCCAGAATTACAGGAGTAGCTGGTTCGGCTAACTCTATAGCAGAGTCTGAAGATAACTTTAACTTAAATGTATATCCTAATCCAGTTTCTGATATCATTACTATTTCAGGATTACCAGTAGGTAATTTCATGGGTAAAGTATTAGATCCTCAAGGAAAAGAAGTTTTAGAAATCACTGTTAGTAATAATGAGCAAGTAGACCTTAGCCCATTAGCTAGTGGACTTTATACAATCAGTCTTTTAGTAGAAGATCAAATTGTAACACAGAAAGTACAGCTTATTAAGTAATTAAGCTTGATTAATAGTTTAAGACCCGAATCATTTAATGATTCGGGTTTTTTTATGTCCAATTATATTCTTGTCTTATTCAGCCCACTAGACCGGTATAAATATCTTAAAGAGTAGGGCATTTAAATACTATAAAAGAAAGTACTGGCGTGATGCTTGTGTTTTTTCAGTTATTACTAACTATAAAAAATTACACATCATGAAAGTGATCAAAACCCCAAACGCTAATCTGGAAACCAAGCGTTTCAGATTTTTCCAATTAGGCCTTATCGTGGCCTGCTCATTAGCA
Source organism: Flavobacteriales bacterium (assembly GCA_045104985.1). GTDB lineage: Bacteria > Bacteroidota > Bacteroidia > Flavobacteriales_D > Sanyastnellaceae > ASP10-05a. The sequence goes on from JBGCDA010000014.1 coordinate 14,285, forward strand.
TTACTGGCATTTCGTTGGACCACTTATGAGCTTAACGAAGAGCATGTCTCTCAGGTAGAATTGAAAAATTTCAATGAACTTGAGCCAGAATTACCCAAGTTACATGTGAGACAGAAACAAAAGGTCGTAAAAGTTCAGCTCGATAATAGGTTTGTTCAACCTACTAAAGATGAACTGGTAAAAACCACATCCGAACCTGCGCTTGAGAAAGTTAGCATGTTCATAGATCTTGTAGATGTGGATTGTCCAGAGTGTCCAGATGAAGGTGAGCCAGAACCTGAGCCTTTACTTCCTGAAGGGCCTTTAGATTGGTCTAAAATGCAGCGTACCCCATATTTTGACTCCTGTGCTTCCCCTTCAGATAGAATAGCTGAATCAGAATGTACCTATTCTGAAATCAAAAACTTTGTGCAGAGAAACACTATATATCCTGAGATACCAAGAGAAATGGGTGTACAAGGAACAGTCTGGCTCACTTTTGTGATTAACAAAAAGGGGGAGGTTTCTGAAGTGGAAGTGGTAAGATCTCCACATTCTGAACTTACAGAAGCTGCTATAAAAGGATTGAGTAAGCTTCCTCGAATGAATCCAGGATTGCAACGTTTAAACCCAGTAGATGTGAAACTCCAAATACCAGTAAAGTTTATACTTCAATAAATTCTTAATGTAAAGTAGCTGGCTGTGGCACTTAAAACCTAAGAAATGATCTTGGGTTTTAGGTGCTTTTTTACGAAAGGATGAAGTAACTATTATGCATTTAGCCCGTATTATACAGCACACACAAGCGTGAAGCTTAGGTGGTAAATGAAAATGATTATGAAGAACTGTTACATGATTTCCATAGTACTGGGGATACTAATAATATCTTGCACACCTAAGAATTCGGTAGAAAATCAACCAACTCTCACAGATAGAAAAGTGTCTCCTACAGAGGAGCTATTAACTATACAAAAGGGTGGTTATGAATTATCCATAATTATTCCTAAAGCTTTAATTAAAGAAGATTCTAGACTCAGTTACCGTTCTAATTTTGGAGATTTAGAGCTTTACATAGATCCTAAATTTCATTTATACATTACGGAGGAGGAGCTTTCTTTACAAGCACTCAAAGAAGAACTACAGCAGGACGAATTATTTTCTAGAAAATTTTACAACGAAGGAAGGGATGAGCTACTGTACCAATCCATTTTACCAGACGGTTCTGAAATGGGTTATCAATGGATCTCACAGATTACTTTCAATGACCGATCATTTATAGTGAAAACAGATCCTCAGGGAGATTATAGCAGACAGCAGATCAGAAAAATACAGGAATGCTCTAAATCCATTCAATTATTTTAATATCCAATACTATGAGAAAATTTATATGTACATTCATATTGGCTAGCACAAGTTGGTTCAGCTTGAGTGCTGAGGTATATGTGCTTGAAGGTGTTTATCAAGGAAAGGACGTTTATGTTCAGAATCCATTCTCTTCAGAGGGTGTTGGTTTTTGTATTTTTGAAGTTACTGTAAATGGAGAAATCACCTCAGATGAGATTAATTCCAGTGCATTTGCTGTAGATCTGGCCATGTATGAGTTCAACATGGGAGATGAAGTAATCATTACCATAAAATCTAAGTCCGATTGTGAGCCGAATGTTATAAACCCAGATGCCATAAGTCCTAAAAGCTCGTGTCAAGTTTCTAGTGCTGCTTTAGATGCTAATAATACGCTCACTTGGAACACTACAGATGAGAACGGTAAACTTCCCTTTATAGTAGAGCAGTTCAAGTGGAATAAGTGGGTGCAAGTAGGAAGTGTACTTGGAAAAGGGTCTGATTTTAACTCTTACCAATTAAAATTACACCTCCCAGCAGGAAGGAACAAGCTCAGAATAAAACAAAAAGACTACTCTGGCGATCGCATAGCTAGCGAATTAACAGTAGAAATTTCTATACCAGAAGTAGAGCTCATTTCTGATAAAATAAAGGAAAGTATTTCATTTACGGGTAAAACGCACTATGAATTGTTTAATGAGTATGGTGTGCTAGTAAAGAGCGGATTAAGCGCTGAAATAGACACTTCTGATCTAGAAAAAGGATATTATTATCTGAACTACGAAAAAACTCTAGGCACTGTTCTAAGAAAGAAATAGCATCTGCAATTTAAGTTTATTTTAGTGCTCATGAATAAGATAGAGCACATTGGAATAGCGGTTAAGAGTATAAAAGAATCTGAACAGATATTTGCAGATATTTTAGGAGTAGATGCTTATAAAATGGAGACTGTAGAGTCTGAACATGTAAATACTCTTTTTTACCGGTTAGGAGAATCTAAAATAGAGCTTTTAGAAGCCACTAACCCTGAGAGTCCTATAGCTAAATTCATAGAAAAAAGAGGACAGGGAGTGCACCATATAGCTTTCGATGTGGACGATATTCAGGCCAAAATAGATGAGCTAAAAGTCAAGGGATATAGGCTAATTCATGATACTCCTAAGTCAGGTGCAGATGGAAAAATCATAGCTTTTATGCATCCTAAATCTTCTGAAGGAGTGTTAGTAGAGCTGTGTCAAGATAAACCTGAGAAATAGGTTAAACTCAGTAAGCTTTTTTAATACGTTCTATGAGTTTAGTGGTAGAAAATCCTTCTGTGAGTTCTACTACGCTCACTTGCCCGCCATAGGTCAGCACTTCTTTAGAACCTACTATGTAGGTTTTAGAATTAGGATCGGTTTCTTCAGGATCATAGTCAGCTCCTTTTACTAATATTTCTGGCTGAATGAGAGAAATACATTCTAGAGGGGTGTCTTCATCAAAGATAAAAGCAGACGACACGCACTTTAGCGATGCTATGAGTTTTAAACGGTTAAGCTCATCATTTACAGGTCTTCCAGTGCCTTTTTCTAAACGCCTTACAGAATCATCTGAATTAACGGCCACCACTAAATAGTCTCCAAGCTCACTAGCAGCTGTGAGATAATCTACATGCCCCGCGTGAAGAATGTCAAAACAGCCATTGGTAAAGACCACTTTTTGGTCTGAAGCCTGAAGCCCCCTTATCTTCGTTATATGCTCTGAATTAAGAAACATGTTTTCTTTTTTTCTGAATTGCAAAGGAAACTGTAGCGACCAAACCAGCTAGAATCATCATAATAGTTTGTCCTCCCCATTGAAGCCATGCAAGTGATAGCCCTATTTCTTCTATTTCAAGTTCAGTTTTATCAGGGAAATATCCGTAGGCAACAGCTAAGACCGCCACTCCTAACTTAATGAGTAGGTGATAGGTACCAATTCCGTTTTGAGTAGGAACGATCACACCTAAGCCTCCTGCTACAACTAAGAAAAGAGCAGCATTTAATCCATATTCATTCATGTGCAGAGCTTTAAGCATGGTAATCATACTTAAATAATACATTCCCCAAATGATTACAGAGTAAATCACAAATTCCCATTTTTTATCCATCTGTCTAATAGAAAGAAAACCTTCTTTCATTCCTTGCAGAAAGGCTTTTACCTTCTCCCAAATCTTAGATTGAGCTATCTTTTTTCGGAATAGAATCAATAAAAGTAAAATGGATATAATAAATACTCCTACTGCATAAATCCACCAAGGTGTAGTTGTAGCTCCTTTAGTTCCTACCCTTTCTAGTAGATTAGTAAATACGTCATAATTAAGTAGAAAGGCTAAACCCACAAATAGAAGAAGAATAGCTGTATCTATAACTCGTTCGAGCACCACTGTACCAAACAGTTTATCTACAGGTATGTCTTCAGCTTGATTTAATGCCGTACATCTTACTAACTCTCCACTTCTAGGAATAACTAAACTCACAAAATAGCTAAGTGAGACCGCATGTATATTATTCCACTTTTTAGGAAAGTAACCCATAGGTTCTAGTAGATTAGACCATCTCAACCCTCTGGCTATGATAGCGATAAAGCCCATAGACATAGAGAGAAATACGTAGCCTTCATTAGAAGTCTGTATGATTTTCCAAATCTTCTCGAAAGGTACTTCCTTAGAGGCAAAGTAAAGTATGACCAGACCTAGCCCTAGAAAAAGCGGTATTTTTATATAATTCTTAATGCTAGATTACTTGGTTAGTTTCTGAATCAGGAAAAGCCAGAGTAGGTTTGAACGTTTTAGCTTCTTCAAAATCCATATAGGCATATCCAATTATAATCACAATGTCTCCTACGGCTACTCTTCTAGCAGCTGGACCATTGAGGCAGATGACACCTGAACCTCTGTCTCCTGGGATTACATAAGTTTCTATACGCTCACCATTGTTTACGTTCACTATCTGAACTTTTTCTCCTTCTATGAGGTTAGAAGCGTCCATTAAAGCTTGATCTATGGTGATAGAACCCACATAATTCAGATCTGCCTGAGTCACTGTGGCTCTATGTATCTTAGACTTTACTACTTGAATTTTCATACGGGCAAAAATAGCTGAATTAGTTAGGCAGTATTACCAAAAAAATCTAAGACTCTGTTCTACTACTTAGATAGGATTCTAATCTCAGTTCTTCTGTTTAACGCATGTTCTTTTTCTGTGCAGTTAACTCCATCAACGCATCCGTTTAGCAGATCTTTTTCTCCTACACCATAACCGGTCATCTGGTTTTCTGGCACACCTAGAGTCTTAAGGAAATCTATGGCCGATGCAGCACGTTTCTGGCTAAGCATGAGGTTATAATCTTCACCTCCTCTAGAATCAGTGTGAGAAGTGAGTTCTATGTCAATGCCTGCATTATTAAAAATGAACTGGGCTAACCTCTTTAATACCTCTTCAGATTCTGAAGCGAGCTGATCGCTATCAAATTCATATAGAATGTTTTGAATGCTGAAAAATTCATTTTTTTTCACTGTAATAGATCTGCCTGTCTCATCTACAAGCTCCAGTGCATTTTCTTTAGAAATACGTTCATAAGTGGCTTCATTATTAAGCACTGGGATAGGTATGATCTGAAAATCCTTAATGATATTAATACTGAAATTCTTTAGAGAATTGTCCAGCTTTAGTCTGTATTCTGCTTCAGGAGCTAAATCTGGAAATGTGAATTTTCCTTCTGTGGAAGTATAGGTTAAAGCTTTGGCTTCGCCAGTTTCTGAAACTATATATACTGGTTCTCCTGCTCCTACATCCCCGGGCTCGTTTTCAAAAATCTGTCCGTTCAGTTCTATTTGGAGCAGACTTTCATCTTCTAATGGCTTTAGATTTAAAGCATTGATGTCATCTGGAGAAAGCATTTCAAAGATGAATTCTCCTTCATCATTCATGGTTATCTTTTGAATGACATTTCCATCTTTATCTGTAAGATAGAGGGTGGCACAGTCTTTAATTCTCGGGTCATTCTTTTCTAGTTTTAGCTTGTAAGACTTAATCTGCTTGCTAGAAGTGAGCATGAAATTTCCAATAGAATTAGTGGTGTCATTGTCTATAAATGCACCGAGTGCATTTTTCAAAGTAATAGGAATATTAGAAATTCTGTTTCCAGAGCAAGCTAAATAACCCATCACCACCATTTCTTCATTTACTGGAATGGTCTTCTTAATGAGAAAGGGGAAATCTCTTTGACCAGTTCTATTACTGGTTACGTAAAACAGGGTGTTTGATTTTTTGTGCAGTAAGAAGTCATCTGAAGAGCTGTTAAACGGTGATCTGAGTAAAGTTCTAGATTTATACTGATCTAACTTAGCAGAGCTGTAAAGATTTAAAATCTGACTTTCGGCTGCTTTAACTGAGTAGTATAATGTGTCGTCATACCATGTAGGAAAAAGCTCATTCTCCTGAGTGTTAATGATGTCATTTAATCGGGCCGGTGCGGTCCATTTACCTCCTTCCAGATTGATGTAGAAGAGGTCGTAATTGTCTTTAAAATTGCCCTCATTCGAGGTGTAGAATAACTGGCTGCCATCTTCAGATAAAAACGGGTGGAAGTACTGAGCATCTGGAGATCCTGAAAGAATCACCTCAGGCTTAGTACCTTTTTTTTGATAATAAATGGAACTTTTTCCTCCAGAAATGGCACTAAAAACTAAAGCAGAGTCTGAAGAATTAAAGCATACTGTGCCTATTTCGGCATGTTCAGAAATATCTAGGTTCAGTAACGAGTTTTCGGCTGAATTAAAGTCTGGTGCTTGTGCCTTCAGTGTTGTCGGGAATTGCGAATCTGCCTCGTCTAGAGTCCAGCTAGAAATGTAGTCTTCCAGAGTAGGTGTTAAGGTAATTCCTCCATCAGGTAAGAGTGAAGTAAGAATGACATCCTTTTGATCTAAGTTAAGCTTGAGTCTGGTCAATTCATAGTTACTAGAGTCTTGAGCCGATAATACTTGAACTACACAGATAAAACATATCGATATAAACTTCTTAAATCCTATCATTAAAAATTCCGAATAGATGGTGCTTTGGAGGCCTCAGATGGAAGCATGTAGCCAATAAACACTGAATGACTAGGTGTTAACCATGTAACTTCAGAGTTCAATGGCATAGCTCCGAAATATCCTGCTTGTAGTCGTCTAGTGAAATTCACTTCTAGCGAGAAAAGTGCTCCATATCCAGTTCTAAACCCTGCCCCAAGCCACAGCTTCTTTTTATAGAAATAAGCTGCCATTAGGTCTGCCTGTGGTCTTATAGCATTAGCTGACCGTACATGTAAAGAACTCCTAATGAAGTCTTTATTAGCCAGCTTAAACACATGCCCGCCTACCAGTTTAAAATGAAGTTTTTGACTAGAATTATCTGTTTCATTTAGATTCCAAGCAGACTGTGAAAGTTGGTTTATTTCTAATCCTAAGTAGTTTAGGTTATTCGTGTAGACTGCACTAAAATCAAAATCTAGTACTGAGCCACTTAATCCACTAAAAAAAATTAATTCATCATCAGGATCTAGGGCTTCTAAAGAATTAGAGTTAAAGTTATATTGGGTAAATCCAGCAGTTAGTCCAAATCCCAATCTTCCGGTTCTTAAGGGTAATTTATAAGCAAATGTGCCTTTAAATGAAATTTCTTCATGCGCGCCTATGCCTGTTCTATTAGCTGAAATTCCCATACCCATGCGCTCAGCAGATATAGGAGTATGTGCAGAAAAACTAAACGATTCGGGCGCACCATTTATGTTCCACATTTTAAAGTATTCTGCAGTAAAGTGAGTGGCGTCATAGTTTCCTGCAAATGCTCTGTTCTCATTAAACAGATTAAAATGTGTATTCTGAGAAATATTTAGCTGTTGGCAGGTAGAGGTTAGCGTTGCAACGCTGAATATGACCCAAAACCCGATATGTGCTACGCTGATTCTCATCTGAGTAACTCAATAAATCCTGTAAGTGTTTCAGCGCCATATTCTATATTGTAGAAATAAGTGCCAGCGGAAAGCACATCTCCGGAAGTGTGTTCTCCAGCCCAAACTACAGAAGTGTTGTTGTATGATTCTGCTTTCCATACTTGCTGTCCCCATCTGTTAAAAATGGCTACTGAATTTTGTGCGTTTTCTGGTTTAAATAGTTCAGGTATAATCCAGATGTCGTTAGCTCCGTCTGAGTTTACTGTAATTACATTTGGGAGATCACCTTGACAATTTTGATCTAAAGGTAGTTCTATGGTTTCACTAAAACTGCACTCTCCGCTGGTTACAGTAACAGAGTAGTTCCCTGGAATTAAGTCTTCTAAAAAAGCTCCTGGAGTTCCGTTTTCCCAAAGGATATCATAAGTGCCAGAGCATCCAGAAATGATTAATTCTATAGAGCCGCCATTATAATCGTTACAGTCTGGCAGGAGTGTTATTATTTCTACTGCGATAGCTGCATTAGGTGGCTGCTGAAAACCCTGAGTAAGAATAAGGTTCTGTGTTTCTGCAGTAAATAAATTGGACGGGCCTGTAGTGCTAGAACTCACACCTGCGCTACTAAGGTTTCCGGTAGAAGCTATTACTTGTCTGCTAATGCTCTGACTATGTGTGCTGCTAATGAAAGTCAGAGCTGCCCATAAGGTTAGAAATGCTCTCATGGGCTTAAGGGTTTCTGGAGTAAGAAATAATGAACCAATTGTCTCCATCGCTTACTATTTGTACCTGCTCGTAGTCATTAGATTCAAGTGTGAAACTGGACTGAAAATCTATGAAGTCGTCAGTTTGAGGTGTTAAGGTTAAGGTATTAGCAGTGCTGGTACTGCCAGGCTGTTCAGAATCAAAACGTTTAAAAGAATAAGTTCTACCCGTGCAGCTAGAAGCTTCTGGAAGGTTAAGAATGATGTCTCCGAAAGCTACATCGCAAAGGATGATGCTGTTATTAAACCCAATGGCAGATTCTACAGTTTCATTCAGATCAGAAGTTATGGTCTGTACGTTCATGGAAAATGAACCGTTTACACTAAGAGTGCTTGTAGGATTAGAAGTGTTAATGCCTACATTATAGTCTTGAGAAGAAATGGTGTTTTCATCTATGATCATCCAGTCGCCATCATCTGTAAGTTCGGCTAGTGGAATGCTAAAGGAGTCTCCAGCTTCATTAATGATCAGGTTTTCATCTTCTATAAGAAATGATTCTATGAGTTCGTTTTGAGGGTTACTATCTGCATCCTCTACATTATCATTAATTACAGACTCTGCCTGTGAAGCGTATAAGCTGTAAGGCACAGAAAGAAATTGAGTAGTAGATATGGATGTAAATCCTTCCCCTAAGTCCATTTCTATGTTCAAGAAATAACTGTCTGATCCCCAGTTTATGGTAGAGAAATCTCCGAGCTCTACGTTTCCATTTCCTATAATCAACTCAAAGAGTCCGAAAGAATCTGTGGTAGGAGAGTGAAGTTCAGTGTAAATGATATCAGAGTCTTCTAAAATATTTAACCGAATAGAAAAGTCTTCTTCCGAAAGTTGTTCTCCTTCTAGCCCTCTAGCTACGGCCTGATAATAAAGCCCTTGTGGTGTGCCTTGTGATAGTGCTTGGGAGGAACCAACTAAAATAAAAAAGTACATTAGTAATCTGGAGAAACAGTTCATTTCTTCAATGGTTTTAAACCTTGAAGATAGCGGGAGTACTCGTGTACAGAAAACAGTTACTTAAAATATATGAACATCTGCATGAAGGTAACGGATGTTACTACTCTTAATGAATTGAATCCTTTTCTATTTAGACGTGTCTAAAATGTCTGCGGCACGCTCTACTTCAGCATAAAACTCTTCTCCAAATTTTCTAATAAGAGGTTCTTTTAGAAACTTATAAATAGGAACATCTAGTTTAGAGCCACAGTCGCACGCTGGAGCACAAATGCCCCACTTATGATAATTTAGAGCTGTGTGTGTTTTAAGGTCGGTAAGTCTGATAGGGTATAAATGACAGCTAATAGGTTTCATCCAGTCTATTTCTCCGTTTCTGTAGGCGGTGTCATAGCTACACTTAGCGGTTCCATGCCTGTCGAAATAGACATAAGCACACTCCTCTTCATTTTTTAAAGGTGTTTCTAAGCCACCATCAGAACCCACCACAAAAAACCCTTGTTTCTCCACAGCGTCTATAGATTCTTGGTCTAAGTATTTTTTTGCAACGCTAAAATGCTTCTCTAATAATTCTATTTCTTCCTCCTCTACAGGGGCACCTCCATGCCCTTCTACGCAGCAGGCTCCTTTACAAGCCGCGAGATCACAAACGAATTTTTTTTCGAATATGTCCATAGAAATGAGCTTGTCATCTATTTCTACCATGTCGTTTTTATTAGATTATTTTAAAAGGCGCATTCGTTAGAATAGTGTGTAACAGAGGAGTTATACTTAGTAATAACAGCTCTAATTTTCAGTAAATGCTCTTTAGTGCGAATGTATAGAATTAACGCGTTTTCTCTTCTGAATTAGCATTAACTTTACGCTGTTAACCGAGAAGATTTGACAGAGAATTTACGGTACATTAGAAAACTAACTCCTAAAAAAGGGGTTAATCTGCTTAAGTTATGGCTCAGTTTCTATATGTCTAAATTTAGGCAGAAGCCAGTGGTTTGGGGAATGCCTACTTCTTTAACCGTAGAGCCTACCACCGCGTGTAACCTCGGGTGCCCTGAGTGCCCTTCTGGTTTAAAGAGTTTTACTAGAGCTACTGGAAATATAAAGGCCGATACTGTAGATGTTATACTGGACGAATTAGGGTCATACCTGAGTTATGTGAATTTTTATTTTCAGGGAGAACCGTACATACATAGATCGTTTTTAGAAATGGTTAAAAAGGCCAGTGCTAAAGGCATATTCACCACCACCAGCACAAATGCACACTTTTTTACCCCTGAAATAGCTGAAGAAACAGTAAGATCTGGCCTGGATAAACTTATAATTTCGCTAGATGGCGTAACTCAAAAAACCTATGAATCATACAGAATTAATGGCTCATTGGAGAAAGTATTAGAAGCCTCTAAACTTATGGTAGCTACTAAAAAAAGAATGCAGTCAAAAACACCACTTATTGTATTCCAATTTTTAGTGGTTAGACCAAATGAGCATGAAGTGAAACTCGCAGAAGAACTAGCTGCTGAAATAGGGGTAGACCAAATCACATTTAAAACGGCACAAATCTATGATTACAAAAATGGTAATGAGCTTATACCGTTAAATGAGGAGTATAGCAGGTATAAGAAACATGCAGACGGGACTTATAAAATCAAGAATACGCTCGAGAATCAGTGCTGGAGGATGTGGCGCGGCAGCGTAATTACTTGGGATGGAAAAGTGGTGCCTTGCTGTTTCGATAAAGATGCCAAGTATGAAATGGGAAATATTCGGCAGTTAGACTTTAACCAAATTTGGAAAGGAGAGGCCTATCAGAGTTTCAGGAAAGGGGTAATTAAAGGAAGAGATCAGATAGATATTTGTAAAAACTGTTCGGAAGGCACTAAAGTTTGGAATTGATTATAAGTGCGTTGCAATATTTTTTTACCTTTGCCCAAGGTTTTCTCAAGCCAATCTCGTAATGGTAGTGTGGTCTTAAACCAGACACTTAAAATCACCGAGAAATAAACCTTTAAAATTTAAAAATCAGATGAGAAAAATTACCCTTTTATTATCCCTAATGCTTTTGCTTTTTTCTGTAAACAGTATTGCTCAAGATCCTATTGAGGATTGCGACTGCGACTGGAATACAGATGAACTTGTATGTGTTTCCTTTTTTGGAGATGTGGTAGAAGTTCACCCATGCGATATTGAGTGTGGTCTATTTATAGAAATAGAAATGTTTGAAGAAATTACAATCGTGAATTGTGATGATCTGGTATTTGGCTGCACAGATCCAGTCGCTCTTAATTATAACCCAGAAGCTACGGCTAATAATGGTACTTGTGAATATGATAACACAGGAGGATGCGATTGTGATTGGGATACGGATGAATTAGTGTGTGTGGATTTTGGAGGTGGAGAAATAGCTCAATTACACCCGTGTGAAATAGAGTGTTATGACTGGTTTGCGGAATTAAACATAGTAGACTGTACGGATTTAGTGTATGGCTGCACAGACCCATCAGCGTTAAACTATAACCCAGCTGCCACAGTTAATGATGGTACTTGTGAATATGAAGTAGAAGAAGAATGTGATTGCGACTGGGATACAGCAGAAGTAATCTGTGTGTCATTCTTTGGAGAGATTTACGAAGTACATCCATGTGAAATAGAGTGTGGCTATTATGAAGAATTTTTAGGAGAAGGGTTTGAAATAGAAATAGTAGACTGCGGAGAATTAGTTTATGGCTGCACAGACCCATCAGCATTAAACTATAACCCAACTGCTACAGTTAATGATGGTACTTGTGAATATGAAGTAGAAGAAGAATGTGACTGCGACTGGGAAACTGACGAAATAATTTGTGTTTCTTTTGACGGGCAGATTTTGGAGGTTCACCCATGTGTATTAGAATGTGAATTCGAAGATGGGCTTTTTGATTTGATTGAAATAGTAGACTGTGGAGAAGTAGTATATGGCTGCACAGACCCTAGTGCTTTAAATTATGATGCTGCGGCTACCGTAAATGACGGATCATGTGAGTATGACATCATAGATGAGTGTGACTGCGATTGGACTACAGACGAGTGGTTGTGCATAACAGTAATAGACGGAGAACTTGGAAATGAGTTCGTATTTACAGTTCATGCCTGCGATTTAGAGTGTGGATTTGTAGACTTAGATGAGTTTGGGTTAGAATATGAAATCATGGATTGCGATGGAGAAAATCCAGGAGATGATGACGAAGAAGAAAACGAAGATGATTGGACAGATGTTTATGATTTTGACCTTGATCAATATCTAGGAGACCAAGGAGAGCTAACTGAATTATTAGAAGAAATCATTTCTGATGGAGAAGTAGACGAAGATGAATTATATGACTTAGTAGATATTTTCATAGACCTAAACATCTTCCCTAACCCTGTAGAAGGAACAGATATGGGTATAAATATAACTTCGAGTGATGAGGTTTCTGCAGATTTAGCTATTCTAAACAGCCTTGGACAGTTAGTCTATGAGGATAAATTAGAACTAGAAGCAGGAAATAATAGAATGGAAATCGGAGTGGAGAATCTAGAATCTGGAATCTACTTCACTAGAATAATTACTTCTAATGGAAAACTAATCCAAGAGAAGTTCATAAAGCAATAAATCAATAGATTATAACACTACAAGATAGGAGCCCGAAGGCTCCTATCTTGTAGTGTTTTCTAAGTATTAATAAGTGCTATCGTACGATAAACATCTCATAAAACGCTGTTTAAAAAAAGACAGAAAAGCTCAAAACCAGTTGTATAAGGAGAGTTATAACTTTATGATGGCCATATGTTGGAGGTACGCTAGTTCTAAAGAACAAGCCATAGAGCTGGTGAATCTTGGCTTTTTAAAAGTCTTACTCAATCTTAAAAAATATAAACCAGAAGTTCCTTTTGAGCTATGGTTAAGAAGAGTAGTGATTAATGAAGTAATAGACCAGCTTAGAAAAAATAAAAAATATAAGGAAGTCATAGAGGTAAGAGAGGAACAAGACCTTCCTAAAGTACAAGTAGAAGAAAAAGAAGATGGCATACAGGAAGAAAGAATAGAATGGATAAGAACAAAGAGTAAGGAACTGCCAAATGTTACAGGTAGGGTGTTTAACCTCTATGCATTTGATGGATACAAGCACCAAGAAATAGCCCAGATGCTCAATATTTCTGAGGGTACTAGCCAATGGCATTACTCCATTGCAAAGCAAAAATTAAGAGAATGGTCTAGCCAAAATGATGCGATTTAGAAGTGAATTTAGAAGAATTACATAACGAATTAAATGAATTTCCAGAGGATCTGAAGTATTCAGATGCTCGATGGGATGAAGCCTTAGTGGTAATAGAAGCGCATGAGGCTAAAGTGGCTGCCCGTAAGAAACTAGGCGCTGCGTTGAGTGTAATGATCCTAGTGGGTTGTGCGTTTATGGTCTATCCGTTTAGCTCTGTAACTTTAAGTGAATATTCACCTAGAGAGATGAAGCAGGAGAATCTAAGTACTGAAAAGGACAGCAAAGAAAATACTGATGAGAGCGGCTATGATCAAGAAACTTTAGCCAAGAATAGAACGGTAGATTTCACTGAACATAACCAGGCTGCTAAAGCGGATATCTCAGATCAACGCACCGCTTTCAAATCAAACCAAAGTGATAAACCATCAGAGAAATCCATTTCTAGCCAAAACTTAGAGGATAAAAATGCTAAAAGTCAAACTTTAGATAAAGTGGCCTCAGTTAATGAAAAAGATTATTCTGAATCAGAAGTTTACTCTACCGTGGCCAGCACTGAGGTTCAAGGTAATTCTAATAATGACCTAGCCATAGAGACCACTCCAGAGAATATGACAGCAGCCAGCAGAGAGAACGAAAATTCTTCAGCAGAAGTAGAAATTCTGGATAGAAATGGCTCAGCCAGTGCTCCCGTACCTAGCAATTCGCAAGTGCCAATGGCCGATAATTTATTGTTAAGCAACCAAAATTCTGAGCCTTCTCTAAACCAATCTCAGGTATCGAACACGGGAGCATTATCTTCTACTCTTAAAAGGCTAAACATCAGAAACACTTATTTGAGCATTAGCCTTCCTAGAAAACAGCTTTCTTCAGATAAAAAAATTGTAGGAGGAGATAAGACATTTAAGATTTACCGAGAGTTTCTAGGAGGTAAGGTGGGCGTTAATCCACTGGCACGGTATGGAAGAACAGATGTATTCGGTGGAACCAATCCATCTTTAGGGCTATTCTATGAGAATTCTATTTCAGAAAAAGTATTTTGGAATGCAGGATTAGAATACTTTAGTATCAGTTCTATGTATTTACCAGTAAGTTCAGAAGAGACTAGTTATAACTATGGCTTTGAATCTAACGTGTTAACCGTACATACAGATAGAGCGCACTTCATTTCCGCCCCAGTTTACATAGGAGCCAGACCTTTTAATAGAATTCAGCTTAAGGCTGGAGGTTCTGTAAACGTATTATTAGAAACCCAGAATACTCTGGAGGAGCATCATGTAACTAACCACAGTAGTACTCTTTTAAATCAGTCGAGTACAAAGGGCTACAGAACATCATTGAACTCGATAGGCTTTACAGCATCCGCGGCCATGAATTATTGGATTACTGAAAGAACGAGTTTACAATTTACATATCACTACGGGTTAACTGACTTTAGTAAAGATGAAGTTTTCGGTAACCAAACCATAAACAGGAACACCAGATTTGAGGTGAGTATAAATAAAGTGTTGAAATGAAAAGAGTAGTCTACATAGCCTTGTTATTCGGACTGTTACTGAGCAGATGTACTCCTAATGAGTTGCCAAAGAATATATTAGGAGACCCAGTGTTTTATGCTGAAGGAACCATAGATGGAACGCCTTTTTCTTTACTGGCTGGTCCAGATAACGTAGAAGTGATTAGTTCTATTACTACAGACATCAGTGGTATTCCTAGTTTTGATGTGGAGTTTGCCCAATTGGGATGTGCGTCTTGTGAATCTCTGCAGATTGGCATTACAGGAACTAATGAGGCCGATATTACAGGCATAGATCAGACTTTGCCTGTAGGTAGCTATTTGCCTGTATCATTCACTGCTACCGAGAATACTGGAGAATACACAATTGTATTTTCAGAAGGTTTAGGCTTGTCCTTTACTCTCATTTCTGATGATACACAAGAGGTAACTATCCTAAATAACAATCAAACGTTTTCTATAGAACCAGGAAGTTATTCTTATGAATTCATATCCATCAGCATAGAAGGTTGTTCCTCATTTGTAAATGGAATATTAGTTTTGGATGAAGATGGTGGCCTTTATATTCCTCAGATTGTTACGGGAATTGATACCAATGGTGAGTTCTTAGATTTTTCATCCTTTTCTAATTCTAGTATACTGATATTGAATGAGGATGGTGAGAATATAGCTATTCTAGACGAAGACGAATTTCTCTACTTGAGTGAGTTAGATATGTTATCACAGGCTGTTGCGGCCATTGTGGTTTTGGATAATTCTTCATTTGGAGAATTAGCGATCACATATGTGTTTGAAGGAGGTTTCTCATTTGAGTGCCTGACACAGCTCGCCATTAACTCTGTTACTGGTCCTTCTCCTTTAGAGGCTTTAACGGCAAGTGTAAGTTATGTCAGTACTGCTGGCATTGAGTATTCAATCCCAACTGGATCAGACGATTTTTTCATTATAAATAGCCTCACTCCATACTTAGAAGATCCTATGGGCAGAGAAGCTTACACGCTTAGCTTTAGTTGTGGTTTAAATTTAGCCACTAATACAGCAGGGGTTTCAGCGTTGCAATTAGAAATTACTGAAGGCATCATTCCCATCGTTATTGAATAAACAAGTTCGACACTGAATAACAGGGTGAATAGTTATATTCGCGGTGTATGGAGCGTAAAGAATCTGACATCCGCAAAACCTTGTCTTGGAAAAAGATGATTCTACCCTTATTACTAGGGTTGGGAGCTGCCAGTTACCTTCTAATTAGCAGTTTAGGAGAGCAACGGTATTTTAAGGTAGATACGGGGACAGGAACGCACATTTGGGTAGACTCAGAAGACGCTAAAGGGGAAACAAATGGCGTAATAGAAGCTTCTAATCCAGATGAGTTCCAACAACAGGTAGGAGGAGATTACATCTTTACCACCGTTCAGGAAATGATACTTCAGATAGACTGGAATGGCTATGTGTTTCTCATGCTGTTTTTTGCCTTATGCACAGTAGCACTAAGAGATTTAGGCTACATGTACAGGATTAGAGTACTAACAGATAAGTTTTTTACATGGAAAGAATCTTTCCAAGTCATTATGCTCTGGGAGTTTTCATCTGCACTAACACCCAGTGTAGTAGGCGGCAGCGGTGTAGCTATTTTTATTATGAATAGAGAAGGGCTCTCACTAGGTAAAAGCACAGCTACCATGTTCGTTACAGCACTTACAGATGAACTGTTTTACATTATTATGGTGCCGCTCGTATTCGTCCTAGCAGGATCTACCCAGTTGTTTCCAGAAACCATTTTTGGTATTGAAGGCTTTTGGGTAAAAGGTATCTTCTGGCTGGGCTATGGTTTTCTATGCACGCTTACTGTGATTATAGCATTTTCACTATTCTTCAATCCTAATGGGTTTAAACGTTTGCTAATTAGAATCTTTTCGATAAGAATTTTGCGCAGATGGATTAAGCCTGTAGTCCAACTAGGAAACGACATCATTATAAGTTCAGAAGAACTAAAAACTAAAAAAGTAGGATTTTGGGCTAAGGCATTTGGATCGGCATTCGTGAGCTGGACTGCTCGCTTTTTTACACTAAACTTCGTCATTATGGCCTTTATGGGGAATATAGATCAGTTATTTGTCTATGGCCGCCAGCTCATTATGTGGGTGTATTTATTGGTAGGAGTAACACCAGGCTCAGCAGGAATAGCCGAAATAGCACTAGCAGGTTTCTTTGAGGACATCGTGATTAGTGCTCAGTACGTAGCACTGGTAGCCATCATCTGGAGGTTCTTAACCTATTTCCCATATCTATTCATAGGAGCGGCTATTTTACCTAGATGGTTAAGCAGAACTGCGCTTAAGCAGGCAGAGCTTAAGAGTCTTTAATTTACAACAATTTTTCTGGTGATATAATCTGTCTCATTCCAAATGTGTAGAATGTAAATGCCTTTAGGTTGATCTAGTGTTAACTTATTCTGGTTGCCAGATTCAAAGATGTCAAAATCTACTGTTAATCCTGAACTTTTGGTGATTTTAATTTGAGATTGAATGAATTGAAAATTGCATTCAATAGTAAATATCCGACTTGAAGGTATAGGATAAACATCCACTTTCAGGTCCTTAGAAAGTGAAGGAATGTTGTCTGTGAACTGACAGAAGAAGTCCAAATTTGTGGGACAAGAGCAATTTAGCTGATCCTCATCACTGTGTATCGTTATGTTCCAATCGTTTGTTCTGCAGTGCCAAGAATCTGCATCAAATATGGGGTTATAGTCCCAGCCAGGATATTGAAACCCAGCTGAACTCCCTATTCCTTCTATCCAACGCTCATAATGAAAGCCTTCACTAAAACTTATTGTTTTTCGATTCTGTCCAAAATAGGATATAACTGATACTTCAGTAACAATCATAGAAGTTTGTGAAAGAGTATCTCCTACTTCTAGAGAAAAATCATACATAAGAAATTCTTGATTGCTTAGTCGTCTCCAAATTTTTTGATCTTCTTGGCGAAGTAGCTCTAATGTTTGACCAAATGACCAATCATTGATCAACATTAATTTTTTATACAGTGTGTCATTGACAATAGTATCACCGCAAATACCAACCCGTTGAGCAGAATTCGAGTCGCTCCATGAGGAATACCATGATGTACACCAGTTTCTTCCCTCGGGGAGATAGTCTTCCTGAGATACCAGCTTTAAAGAGATCAAGTTGCTAAAGAGTAAAAGTGATGTTAGAATAATGAGTTTCAACTGTATGCTAATATTATTTCTGAGAAAGATACGGGAAAGTTTGCTTATAAATTTTACAAGCCTGCTTGCTCCTTTCCATCTCACCCCGGATAGAACAAACACAAGTAAGCGGTAAAGGATTGTCTATCCTTTTCTCCTCTCCATCTCAGCTTTGATTAGACCCAGCTCTCTACCCATTTGCCCATCCATAGATGTGTTTTCATCTGCCCGTCTTATCAGGTAGGGCAGTACTTCTTTTACTGGGCCATAAGGCACATACTTGGCCACTCGGTAGCCCGCTTCTGATAGGTTAAAACTGATGTGATCACTCATGCCATAAAGCTGAGCAAAGTACGCGTGCTTGTGAGATTTTTCAATTCCTTTTTTCGTGAGCAGTTCCGCCAGATAAGCTGAACTATCTTCATTATGAGTACCTGCGCAAAAAGCTATTTCTTCAATGTTTGCAACGCAGTACTCTAAAGCCAAGTCAAAATCTCTATCGCTAGCAGCTTTATCAGGCTGGATAGGAGAGGGGTAACCTTTTTCTTCAGCTCTGTCTCGTTCTTTTTCCATGTAAGCACCTCTCACCAGTTTCACTGCACAGATAAACCCTTCAGCTTTAGACTTTGCGTAAAGAGTCTTAAGGTAAGCCAGTCTATCATGTCTGTAAAGTTGAACGGTATTATAGACTACGGCTTTATCCTTATTGTAGGTAGCCATCATTTCTTCGGCCAGTCTGTCTATGGTATCTTGGATCCAACTCTCTTCAGCATCTATAAACACAGGAGTGCCTGTTTCATAAGCCAATGAGCATATTTCGTCAACTCTGTTTTTAATTTTTTTAAACTCAGAAAGATCAGCTTCTGTGGCTTTACTTAAATCGTTAACCGCTTCTAATACCGAAAATCTGCCGATGCCAGTAATTTTAAACACACAAAAAGGAATGTGTTCATTGTCTGCAGCTGCCCTTACTGTGCGTTTGATCTCGGCCATAGTAGCATCAAAGTCATCTTCAGTGGTTTTACCTTCCACAGAATAATCTAAAATGGTACCTATGCCATATTCATCTAAAACCTTAGTAGTAGAGGCACATTCAGCTATGGTTTCTCCACCACAAAACTGCTCGAAAATAGTGGGCTTGATTATCCAGTTTAGAGGCAGTCTGAGTTTTATGGCTAAGTTGGTCATCACCTTACCGAGCTTGGTAAAAGAAGCATTCCCTACTAGTTTAAACAGCAAGTATGCTTTTTTTAATTGGCCATTAGTCTTGCTTCTAAACGCTATTTCTGTGTTGCTAAATTTCATTTCTCTTGTAGACAAAAATAGGTTTTTCTAGTTCTGAAATTTGCCTAGAAATAATCACAAACCTGAAGCGAGCCTGCTCCTTAAAACACATTTAGATTTGTACCTTAGCACCGCATAATTTCCAGAAAAATGATCAACGATTACATAGAGAAGAATAAAGATAGATTTTTAGATGAGCTTTTAGACCTGCTCAGAATCCCTTCAGTAAGTGCAGATCCTGCCTATGCGCCAGACGTAGTTAAAACAGCAGAATTTGTAGCCGCCAGTCTAACTAAAGCAGGGGCAGACAAAGTAGAAATGTGTGAAACTGCTGGTTATCCTATAGTCTATGCAGAAAAGTTAATTGATCCTAGCCTGCCTACAGTGTTAGTTTATGGTCATTATGATGTGCAGCCAGCAGATCCAGTAGAGCTGTGGGATTCACCACCTTATGAGCCTGTCATTAAAAAAACAGACATTCACCCAGAAGGAGCCATATTTGCCAGAGGCGCTTGTGATGACAAGGGCCAAATGTACATGCATGTAAAGGCTTTTGAGACCATGATGGAGACGAACTCTTTGCCTTGCAATGTGAAATTCATGATAGAAGGAGAAGAGGAAGTAGGGTCAGAAAATCTAGGAATCTTCGTGGCAGCTAATCACGAAAGACTATCCTGCGATGTGATTTTGATTTCTGATACAGGAATCATAGCCAATGATATACCTTCTATTTGCACAGGACTAAGAGGACTTTCTTATGTAGAAGTGGAAGTAACAGGGCCCAATAGAGATTTACACTCAGGACTTTACGGAGGAGCAGTGCCTAATCCTATAAATGTGTTATGCGAAATGATAGCCCAACTTAAAGATGAGAACAAGCACATTACCATTCCAGGATTTTATGATGATGTGAGAGTATTAAGTCAGGAAGAACGAGATGAAATGGCTAAGGCTCCATTCAACCTGGAAGAGTATAAAAAGTCTATTGGCTTAAAAGACATAGAAGGTGAAGCAGGATTCACCACTAATGAAAGAAATTCTGTGCGTCCTACGTTAGATGTAAACGGAATTTGGGGAGGATACATCGGAGAAGGGGCCAAGACCGTTATCGCTTCTAAGGCTTATGCTAAAATCAGTATGAGGTTAGTGCCTAACCAAAGCTCTGAGAAGATTACCCAAATGTTTCAGGAGTATTTTGAATCCATTGCACCGCAGAGTGTTACAGTAAAAGTTAACCCACACCATGGGGGAGAAGCCGCTGTTACGCCTACAGACACACCAGAATACCAGGCCGCTAGTAAAGCCATGGAAACTACATTTGGCGTGAAGCCTATTCCACAGCCTAGCGGAGGAAGTATTCCTATTGTGGCCTTGTTCGAGAAAGAATTAGGAGTGAAAACCGTACTTATGGGATTCGGTCTAGATTCAGATGCCATTCACTCGCCTAATGAGCACTACGGTGTGTTTAACTATTTTCAGGGAATAAAGACAATACCACTCTATTTCCAGAATTATGTGGAGTTAAAAAAGTAAGAACTGGCACCGTTTCTGCGTTGCAATAACACATGAGAATCACACTAATAATAGTACTAGCCATTAGCATGTTAGCATCATGCACCATCTATAAAGATGTGGAGGTAAAAGAGGTCAGAGATGTGCGTGTCACTAAACTGACCAATGAAGGAGTAGAAGCAGAAATAGACGTAAAGCTTTATAACCCAAATGGCTATAAGGTAAAAGTAGTGTCGGTGAATGCAGATTTATACGTAAATGATAAAGACGTGGGAGACGCTAAACTCAGACAACGAGTAGTGCTAGGAAGAAAATCCAACGAGATTCATACCATAAAACTAGAAGGAGATTACGCAGAGTTAAACGGAGGCCTTCTAGAACTGCTCATTGGAGGGTTGTTTTCAAGCTCACTAAATTTTAAGGTAGACGGCACCATGAAAGGCAAGGCACTAATGGTAGGAAAAAACTTCTACTTTAAAGTAGATCAGGATGTAAAGTTGAAGAAGTAATCGAGTTTATAAGTTGATAGGTTTATTAGTGTAGCAGTAGCACTGGCTTCGCACATTTTAACCTCACATCTCGGTCACTGAGCGGTTTGTGCAGCAGCCTGTCGAATGTGCAAACCTCAAACCGGTAATTTCAGCTTTCCTTCTTTCGGTCGGGCTCAATCACCTGCATTTCAAACCTAGAATCTCAATCCTGCCTTGCCGGCCGGCAGGCCTCAAACCTCAAATCAATCCTCTTTCAAGATATCAGGAAACTTGGCCTTGAAGTCATTTAGCCTAGGCACAGAAACAGCTTTAATATAGGGATGATTAGGGTGCAGCCGCTCATAATCTTGATGGTATTCCTCGCCCATCCAAAACGTTTCAAACTCCATGACTTCACTAGCCACTTCGTAACCTTCATTGGTCAATGAGTAGATTTTAGCATCTATAATTGCTTTCTCCTTAGCATTTTGATAAAAGGCTATACTTCTGTACTGACTGCCTATATCGTTTCCTTGTCCGTTCTTCTGTTCTATGTTTTGAGATCCGAAATACACATCTACTAAAATCTTAAAACTGACTACTTCAGGATCATAAATAATTTCTATCGTTTCTGCATGACCAGTCTCTCCAGTGTTAGATGACTCATAAGTCGGGTTTTTAGTGTGGCCTCCTGAGTAACCGTTATAAACCTCTTCCACACCTTCTATACTTTCATAAATAGCCTCTACACACCAGAAACATCCACTGGCAAAGTAAGCTCTCGACTTACCTTCTAAATTAATTTCTTTTTTAAAGCTAGACGTGTGGTTAATGCCAGGTTCAGCACTAGATTGACAAGCCACTAGTGTAAATGCAAAAAGACAGGTGAGTATAAGTTTCATGGAAATTAGAATTATAAAAGAAGTAACGATATTAAACAGGTTTAATTCTCACAAAAGTGTAGCGTTATAGCCTATTTCAGGCTTCCATCTATGATAGAAGATTTCAAATCGTCTCTTGAAAGCGCATTTAAAGGATGTGCCAGTTTCCACCCTAGAATTCCCATAGGAAAATAGGCTAAGCAGAGATCTAAGATTGAAAAATACAACGGCTGGAAATCAAAAGCAGAAGCCATAGCCAAGCCGCCTAAGAAATGGGCAGTGGCTACTATCATAGCCAGATTTAAATGTCCGGAAACAGCGAGTTTACAAGTGAGATAAGTACCTGCTAACGTACCTAAAGCATGAGCTAGAAAAGGAGCTATAAAATGCTGAATCGAATAGAGATGTATATTAGTTTTAATGCTCTCTAGATCATTAGGATCTACGCCTTCAGGAACTGGTAAAATAGTTCCTCCTAGGGAGATCAAAGTGCCATTTAATATTAATTCTAGCATAATTCCAGCTATTACGGCTAGTACATTTCTTAAAATAGGATTCATTTCAATATTTTAGGCGGTCACAAACAGCTAAAGTACTAAAAGATCATTATTTATCACGGCTACTTATTCGGACATTAAAAAGCCCAACAATGTGTTGGGCTTTTTAGTGTATATATTGGAAGTCTCACTTATAACTAGTTAATCCCCATTAACTCTACCTCAAATATTAAAGTAGTGTGAGGTCCTATCATTTGGCCAGCACCTCTATCCCCGTAAGCTAAATCTGAGGGAACAAAAAGTTTCCACTTAGATCCTACAGGCATCATTTGAAGTGCCTCTACCCATCCTGGTATAACTCCATTCACTGGGAATGTAGCAGGCTCACCTCTTTCCACAGAACTATCGAACACCTGACCGGATACCAAAGTGCCATGATAATGAGTGGTTACACTATCGGTAGCTTTTGGCTTGTCACCAGTACCCTCGTGCATTACTTCATACTGAAGACCAGACTCAGTAACTTTTACACCATCTCTTTTAGCATTTTCGGCTAAAAACTGCTGACCTTCAGCCACAGCTTTTTGAGCTGCCTCTTGCTGTTTTTTACCAAAATAGGCTTGAAGAAACGCATCCATTTCTTGCTGGCTCATTTTTAAATCTCCTATAATAACTTGATCATTTAGTGCTTCCATAAACACTTCCATATCTAAGTCTGTAATTCCTTGAGCTTTAAGACTAGCGCCTACATTGGCTCCTAGACTATAGCTTAATTTTTCTAATTCATTTTTCATACGCGCGCAAAAGTACGGTTCATTACTCTTTAAAAACATTCATTTATAGTAATATTGTTAGGAGATAACCATTTCCTTTTACTAATGCTTTACACTCATAACATAGTCATAAATCTGCCTAGAGCTAGGGTGGTAGAGCTATTTGAAAACCCCGATAACCTAAAAGAATGGCAAACAGGACTGCAAGCCTATGAGTTTCTCTCTGGGGAGCCTGGTATGGAAGGTTCCACTATGAAACTTGATTTTATGGTAGGGAAAAGGCAAATAGACCTCAAAGAAACCATCACAAAAAACACTCTTCCAGAAGAGTTTCATGGAAAGTACGAGTGGAAAAACGGCTGGAACACCCTAAAGAACAAGTTCATAATAAAAGGAGAAAACCAAACACTGTGGGAAACAGAAACTGAAATGCACTTTTCTGGTTTTATGAAGGTTATAGGGTTTTTAATGCCTAGCTCATTTAAAAAGAACTCCTTTAAATTCATGGAAAATTTTAAAGAATTTGCCGAAAGCCGAGAGTAATGGATTACCTAAAAACACACCATTCTGAGCGCTTAACCTTTAAGCCACTCACAGAGACTGATAAACCGCAGTGGGTGAGATTTCTTACCAATAAGCAGGCTAACAAGTATATGCCTCCAGTAGCGCAAGTGGCCGACTATGTGGAACCTTGGTTTGAAAAACAGTTTATGCGCTATGAAAATAACATGTTCGGATTTTTAGGCATTCATCTAGAAGGCCATGAAGAAATTATAGGCCAGTGCGGATTATTACTCCAAGACTTACATGGAGAAAAAGTAATAGAAGTGGGTTACCATCTCATGCCAGAATTTTGGGGCAATGGATACGCTACAGAAGCAGCACAGTATTTTAAGAAGTTAGCCTTCGATAACAATTTGACGGATAAATTATATTCCATGATTCATGAAGATAATCTACCTTCGAAAAAAGTAGCTCTGAGAAACGGCATGAGCCTGGAAGGCAAAACCACAGTGTGGAATTTACCAGTAGAGCTATTTACGATTTATAACACGAGAAAATGACTTTAAACACATCATCATTGCACGGTTTTGTTGCAGTTCTAATTAGCGTTGCAACGCTAAGCCTGAACCTCGATGCACAAACCATAGACACTCAAATCCAAGAAACTATGGACATGCGCTCCATAGGCCCAGCAGGAATGAGCGGACGTGTAACGGCCATAGATGCTGAAACAGAAAACCCTGAGGTGATTTACATAGGAACCGCCTCTGGAGGTGTCTGGAAATCTGTGAGTGGAGGCATAACTTGGAAGCCCATTTTTGATGATAATCCAGTATTGGGCATAGGAGCATTAGCTATAAATCAGAATAATACAGATGAGGTTTGGGTAGGAACAGGAGAAGGAAACCCTAGAAACTCACACACCAGTGGAGGAGGAATTTATAAATCCAGAGACGCAGGCCAGACTTGGGAAATGAATGGGCTAGAAGCCACTAAAAACATTCACCGTGTCATTATAAATGAACAAAATTCAGACGTTGTATTTGCCTGTGCCATGGGTTCTATTTGGGGGCCAAACCCAGAACGAGGAGTTTACAGAACTAAAGATGGTGGAGACACTTGGGAGAACATACTATTCGTTAATGATTCGGTAGGATGTGCTGAACTCATCCAAGATCCTACTAATCCTAAGAAGTTATTCGCTGCTATGTGGGAGTATGGAAGAAAACCATGGACATTTAATTCTGGTGGGGCTGGATCTGGCCTTTATGTAACCTATGATGGTGGAGATAACTGGAAGCTTCTAGATACAGAGAACGGACTGCCTCAAGGGCCGCTCGGAAGAATGGGGCTAGCCATGTCTGCTGCCAATCCAGATGTAGTTTACGCCCTTATAGAATCTGCTAAAACAGGACTTTATAAATCTACAGATGGTGGTGTAAACTGGAACCTAGTATCTACAGAAAACATAGGCAACAGACCGTTCTACTACGCTGAAATACATGCAGATCCACAGAATGAGAATGTGCTGTTTAATCTCTGGTCATACTTCAGTAAAAGCATAGATGGTGGTAAAGCGTTTAAAATCATAATGGACTATCCTGCCTACCATCCAGACCACCATGCGTTTTACATTCACCCAAAGAATTCTGATTTTATGATAGAAGGAAACGATGGTGGACTAAATATTACCAGAGACGGAGGAGAAAGCTGGGGATTTGTTAGGAATCTTCCATTAGCTCAGTTTTACCATATAAATGTAGATGATGAAACACCTTACAATATTTATGGTGGCATGCAGGATAATGGCTCATGGAAAGGCCCAGGATTCGTGTGGCATGTAGATGGAATTAGAAATGAAGACTGGCAGGAAATCCTTTTTGGAGATGGATTTGATGTGGTGCCAGTGCCAGGTTCCGATGGCTTGGCTTACGCTATGTATCAGGGTGGTGCAGTAAACAGAATAAACACCCACACAGGAAAGAAATTAAATATTCAACCTGTACATCCTGATGGTGAAACATTAAGGTATAACTGGAATGGAGCCATTTCTATAGACCCACATAATTCTAAAGCGGTGTATATAGGAAGCCAATTCCTGCACTACTCCACAGATATGGGCAGCAGCTGGAAACTACTTTCAGAAGATCTTACTACCAATGACTCACTAAAGCAGAAACAAGCGGAAAGTGGCGGGCTTACGTTAGATGCCACTCAAGCAGAAAACTTTACTACCATAACCTGCATAACTCCATCAGAACTGAAACCAGATGAGATTTGGGTAGGAACTGATGACGGCAGAATTCATTATACTACAGATAAAGGAGAAAACTGGAATGAAGTATCTATTAAAGGAATGCCTAAAGGAGCCTGGGTAGCGCAAATAGAAACCTCTCCGGTGAAAGAAGGAGAGGTGTTTATAGCCGTAAATGATTACCGCAGAAATAACTATGAGTCCTACCTGTTTCACTCTAAAGATTACGGTAAAAAATGGCAAAACATAGCAGCAGACGAATCGGTTAATGGCTACGTACACTGCATAGTTCAGGATAAAGTTCAGCCAGAATTACTATTTATGGGAACAGAACACGGCCTTTATGTTTCGCTAGACAGAGGCTTCGACTGGACCCAGTGGACAGAGAATTTCCCCTCCGTATCAGTCATAGATTTAAAGATTCAGGAGCGGTTTGGAGACCTGATTATAGGCACATTCGGCAGAGCAGCTTACATCTTAGATGACATTACTCCATTAAGAGAATTAGCGTTGCAACGCCAAACTGAATTCACTTCTGAGTTTACATTATTTAAGCCACAGCAGGCATACAAGTCTACTTTTTCAAGGCCCAGAGGTGAGCGCTTTAGAGCTGACCACTACTTTTCTGGAAAGAATAAACACAATGGAGCCAAGTTTTTTTATCACCTCCAGCTCAATGATTCTTTGGAAAAAGAAGATCAAAAGATTCATGTGGCCATTTTAAATGCAGAAGGAGATTCTCTGCGGCACTTTAAGGTGGAGGCTAAAGATGGATTTAATGAGTTCATGTGGCGATTAGATGCTAAAGGCGTGAGGTTTCCGAGCAGAACCATAGTAAAAAAAGATGAAGATGAGCCAGGTGGAGGATTCTTAGCGCCTGGCATATATAAGGTAGCGGCCTCTTATGATGGCTTGAACTCAGAAACGTCTATAGAGGTGCTTTCAGATCCGAGAATGGATTTCAATATTCCTGAAAATTATGCAATAGGAATGCGCAGAGTCACCAAATTGATAGAAGAAGCGAGTGCTACATTTGAAAAATTGCAACGCGCCAGAAAGTCACTGCTCCTCTCTCAACAGCTGCTAGAAGCTTACCCAGAAGATACCTCTTTGGTTCAACTGTTAGATTCTTCTAAGACTTTAGTAAAGCGCATAGACAAGTTAGAAGAATGGTACATGAGCCCGAGAGATGAGGTAGGTTATGAGCATGTAACGGTGAGGCTAAACAGCATGTTATATGATGCATATGGGTTAGTCAGAAATCCAGAGTTAATGTATGAAGAAGGTTCTAATTCGTTTTATGCGCTGCAAAACGCCAGAGAACGTTACGAAGAAGCAAAGGTAGAAATAGATGACTTTTTAATCCAGGAGTATACACCTTTTAGAAAGGAGTTCGAAGCGCTAAGTTTAAGTCCGTTTAAGGATTAGAACTCATAGCCAAACATAAGCTGGATAACAGAATTATACTGACCAGCTTCATAGAATGATAGAGGATTGACCACACTAGGTGCTTTTCTAACCGGAATAATGCTTTGTGAAAGGCGCAAGTTCACGAATAAATTTTCAGTGAACATATAATTTACCCCACCTACTACAGAAAACTCCAGAGATTCAAAAGGCTGGACGAATGGGCGTTCTATACCATTTTCTATTTCTACGCTATTAATGAGAAAACCAGGGGCAATTCCTAGTTCAGCTCTAAATGATTTATAAGTATAGTTGTAAAGAATGGGCACTTCTAAATAGTCTAGCTTAAGCACATAAGTTCTAAAGTCGCCATTGTCTGGATTAGCATTTCTTCTGCTGCCTTTATTTACATAGAGAATACTCATTCTTACAGAAGATGTCTCTGAGAATTCGGCTCTTACAAAAGGGCCTCCAGACAAACCGAACTTATCAAACCCACCTAAGCCATCACCACTCACCTGACTGGTGGCTGCTCCTAGTTCTATACCACCAGAAAAGTCTATCTGGGCTGAGCAGTATGTAGTGCTTATTGATAGGCAGAACAATAAATATTTTATATAACCCAATTTATTCAATGATTTTCTTTTCAATCACATCTAATATTTCTAAAGTTGAAATATCATAGACAAATGCATAAATTGAAACCTCATCGATATTGAATTCCTGATCGATTATTCCAGCTTCACAGTATGAGTATACATCTCCTTGAATAGCTGGAGTTCCTGTGTTGAGTTCGGTGCCACCAAGACCGTTTATGTGCTTTCTAAGGACATGTTTATGAACATAGTTCGGAATATCTCCCCCAGGAAAATTTGGGTCGGATGGCGCACCTGATGAGCCGTTTTTCTGCCAATCTACTATGTTATTCTCTACCACTGCTAAGATTAAACTATATGTTCCATCTGAAGGAGCTAAGAATGAGACCTCACCTGATGCTTGAAGGCCTCTTGTGGATTCGTTATAATCTAATTCTAATTCTACTTCAATTAGACGATCTTCTACCAGTAATGGCTCCGTAGTAGACCTCCATGAAGCCCATTGAAGCCAAAAGTTTCCGTTTGCTGATTTACCACTCACAACACCCAGAGGTAAAGCTCCTGGGATGTCATATATACTTTCATAATTAGTGCCTTCTGGAGTTCTCCATTCAGTAAAGTAAGCATCTCCGGGTTCTTCAGCTGATTCTGCTGGAGCCGTAAGTGATGGAATGTCCGGATGGACTCCTAGCACGAAAACCTCTCCCTCATAATCTGTGGCTATGTTATTAGCTTCTAATGCTGCTGCAGGACATCCAGCACATCTGTGCCCTGTAAAGTCCATGATAAGCACTCTTCTAGTAGCTTTTTGCTGTTCTGGATCTAATGTTTGATTACCTTCAAAAAATGGGCTATCTAAACCTTCACATGCAGAATCTACTTGACCTTCGAAAGGAAATTCTACTTCATCACATGCAGTGAATAAAAAACTAAAAGCTAATATTCCTAATATACTTTTTCTAATCATGATTAAAAATTACTTGTCATAGTTATTGTCAGACCATTAGAGGCCGGAACCACTCTGCATACACCACCTACACAAAATAATCCAGCTCTTCTTTTACCGTATTCAAAAGAGATTCTGTGAGCATCTTTAGAATAAGCTACTCCACCTAATGGATAGTGTAAGATATTATCTTCTATTGAATTTCCATAATTATAAAGGTCAACAATTGATAAATTCCAATGTGGAGCTATGGTGTATTCTAGAACCAAGCCAGCCCAATCTCCTTGATGTTGGCCAGTTCTCAACATTTGTGCTACTACTCTTAAGTTCTGTTTTTTTCTTGTTTTAATATTGGCTTCTGCCACAAAAACATCCGCGTAAATTGTGCCTTTAGCTTGAGTTCCGTCAAGGAGTATAGCACCTTGGCTAATGTCATTGTCGTAGATGAAATTGAAATAAGTAAACTTGGTTTTCACTTTCTTACTCCATTTCTTTTTCAGTTCTATGTTCAAGTCACTAAAAAATACTTGATCACTCGCTTTTAAGAAATTTGGTTCATAAGCTACCCCCGTGTCGTTAAATGTATCTGCGCTAGTAGTATTCACATCTATGCCAGTGGCTCGCGCATAATTTACGGTAAGCTGAGTTCCGTACCTTCCACCTAGAAAGGTATTCTTTTTGAAATTATAGCTGAGTTCTCCCATATAAGCAAATTCTCCAGTAGGCTGTGTGGCATAAGCATAAAACTGAGAGGCTAGCATGTAGCTGTGCTGCTTAGTTAAGGCAGGATGAAAGTTAATCATAGGTCCTACGCCTTGAATGGTTCTGTCGGGTCTGAAGCTGAAATTATCTAAGTATTTGGCGTCTGCACTAAAAGAAAACCCTTTCTGGCTATAGGTTAGGTTTCCTTGCATGGCATAGCCTTTGTTATATATAAACTGACCAAAAACCGAAGAATCACGGGCAGGCGTTCCTACAGAATTATCGCCTGAAGGATCGTTTATTTTTTCCGCATACTCTACAGCCATGCTCCAGTTTCCTCTATTTAAGTTCAGCCGCGCACCATAAACACCTACATTCTCGGGAAGGGTAACATTGGACTGTCTGTCCGCTTGAAACCTACTCACGAATGATCCTCCTAACCTGATTTTGGTTTTCATGTCATTTAAAGAACTATCCAGTTCATTTATGAATATCTCTCCATCTACTCCTCTAATAAAACCATCAGTATTGACTATTCCATCTACAAAATCCACCCTCATTTTTCCATAGACCCCTTTTACATAGAAACCCGGAAGAGGCTCGATACCTACTTTAACGCCATCCATGGCATTCTCCAGTCCTAGGTTTCTATCTTCGAAACTACGCAGAACTAATCCTATTCCAAACTGCTCATAAAAGTTACCTACGGTAATGTTTAAGTCGTCATCTGTATAAGAAACAAATCTATACCCTATTCCAGACCCCTTGTATCTATTCGGTTCTGAATAACCCAGTTGTTGAGGTAGATATGACTCATATCTCAATCCTGCTTGAAACTTACCTTTAGTGGCTACAATATTCGCAAAACTATTGAGCGTAATTTTCTCATCAGGAACTTGAGCGTTAATTAGAGAGTCTTCTTGATAGGTTTGGGCCAGTACTTGAAAATTCCCTGAAACGTACAAAGGGTTTTTATCTTGGCTATAAACAGAGAAGGATACCAGTAAAAGAATCCAAATTCCTGTGATTTTAATTTTCATATTGAGGGTTAGGTTGGTTATTTAGATCAGGTATCTATAATCTAGCACCTGTTTTGTAAATATGCCTAGAGCTTTTCAATTTCTTCTAACAATTCTTCTTCGTCTCCAGGGGCATAGCCGCTGTGTGTCCATACTATTTCTCCTGAGCCATTGAGAAGAAATGTTTGAGGTACATTATTAACATTTAGTGCTCTTTTGAGATCTTGGTTAGAATCGATGTAAACTTCGTAGTCCCAGCCCTGAGAATCTACATAAGGCTTAACTCTAGTAGCACTTCTAGCATCATCTATAGAAATGGCGATTAACTTAACTCCTGTCTCATCTTGCCAGTCCTCATACACTTCGTGAATTGCATTTAATTCTTTTTTGCACGGGGCGCACCAAGTGGCCCAAAAACTGATAACAATTGGCTTGCCGTCATTACCAAAGTCAGCAGTATTCACATTATTTCCACTTAGGTCTTTAACTTTAACTGATGGTAATTTCGAACCGCCTTCTATTACCGCTGACATTAAAAACAAGGCGCATAGGCCTAAAAGTAAATTTTTCATTTTTATTTTTATTTTGATGTTCGTTGTTATGGTCAAACCTTGTACCAAAATAAGTAAGGGCCTCCATTCCGACTTTATCACGCTAAGATAAATATTACCTTCAAACGAAAAGAGTGTTTTGTGATTCTAGAGTTAAACTTTTTATAGTCGGGTTTAATTTAAGATTCCAATTATTCTACAATGAACTACCTACTAGCTTGTTGTTAATTCTTATCTTTACTGCTTTAGAATAAATAGACACAAATGAAAAATATATTACAACTAGGTTTGTTCATGTTTTTGGTAAGCGGGATGTTCGCACAAGACTTACAAACATCAAATGCCGACACATCCGTGTCTGGTGTATCTGGAACAGCTGCGGCTGACGAATTAGAGGCTCACATCGATGTAATAAATGCCTCTAATGACTCTGTCGAGGTAGAGTGTGTTCGACAAATAATAAGTCAAGATGCTCCAGGTGCTGAAGAGCGTTTCTGTTGGGCAGGGTTGTGTTTTGAACAAGGAACAGAGGTGAGTCCTTTAACGCTTGACATGCTTCCGGGAGAAACAGCGTTTTCTGTATCGCCTGATTCGGCTAATCCAGTAGGAACGGGGTTAACAGGGTATTATAATTACAATGGGGAAAATGGTGGGATGGAAATCGAGTATTGTTTTCGAGAAGTAGGAAACCCAGATAATCAAACATGTATTACTGTCAAGTTTTGTGTAAGTTCCCTGAGCTTCTGTGATACGTACTTAGGCACAAACGAAATAATAGACGAAACGGTTCTCGGTCAAGCTTCTCCTAATCCAGCTAGTGAAAATTTCTTAGTGTCCTACAAATTGGGCTCAGAGGCTGTAGATGCCCAAATGATCATTATTAATGCCATAGGAGAGGAAGTGAGAAATGTTCAGCTAGCGAACAGAACTGGGGTGGTAAATTTTGATGCTACAGACCTACAAACAGGAATGTACTTCTATACCATTAAAAATAACGGAAAGACAGAAGGCACTAAAAAGTTTATAGTGTCTCACTAATCAATACATTTAGAATCTAATAATCAATTAAAACCAAAAAAATGAAAAGAATTTTTACTCTTTTAACCATAACTGCATTTGTGGCTATGAGCACTCAATTGTTCGCTCAATCCCCACGTATGACGTTTGTTGAAGAAGCTACACAAGCTTCTTGTCCTCCTTGTGCTTCGGCAAACCCTCCTCTTCAAGCTTTATTAAATCAAAACCATGATGAAGCTATTTTTGTAGCATACCAAGTTTGGTGGCCAGGATATGATGCTATGTATCTTGATAATACGGCTGAAGTCGATGCAAGAATAGGGAATTACTATGTAGATGGACAAGGCGAGATGCTTATTGGTGGAGCGCCAAACATTATTGTTCAAGGAAATTCTGGTGCGCAAGGAACTACGTACCTTACTCAGCAGGTTATAGACAATACCTATGCTGAAATGTCTGAATTTGATCTAACACTTAATGCTGAAATCGTAAATGGACAGTTAAACATTTCAGGTATGGCAGAAGCTACTGCTGCAGCTTCTGGTGATCTTACTTTAAGATTAATCATTACGGAAGAAACTATTTACGGAGAGGATCTTGTACAAGAAGGAACTAATGGAGAAACAGAATTTCACCATGTGTTTAAAGGTTTCGTTGGAGGTGTAGATGGTGTTGATATAGCTGACACTTGGGCTATTGGAGATACTTACATGATAGATGAAACATTCAATTTAAGTACTTTAAATATCTATGATTACTCTTCCCTAGAAGTAGTGGCGATAATCCAGAACGATGACAACTTTTTCGTACATCAAGCTGCTAAAGCTGCTGATCTTCCAATCACAGTTGAGTTTAATAACACTGCGAGTGCTGCTGGTGTAGACGATATTCCTGCACAATGTTCTGGAACTATTACTGTAGAGCCTCTAGTAACTGTTTCTAACACTGGTAACCTTGATTTAACTTCGGCCACTATTGTTTACAATGTAAATGGAGGTGCTGATCAAACTTACAACTGGACAGGTTCTTTAACTACTTACCAATCAGAAAATGTAACTCTTCCAGGTTACACATTCGACACTGATGCAACTAATACCCTAAACGTGACTATTAGTGAAGCTAATGGCGGTGTAGATGAGTTCTTAGACGATAATTCAGTTACAGCTGATATCGCTCTTTCTCCAGAAGCTGAGTCAATTATTTTAGAGTTAACTACTGATACTTATGCGGATGAAATTTACTGGGAAGTACAAAATAGTAATGGAGAAGCAATAGCTTCAGGTGGTAATCCTAACGTAGGTCTTACGAACACAGGGACAGGAACATTCCCTCCGCCTGTGAGCGCTGAGTCTTATGCTAATTCTACTTCGTATTCTATTGGAATTGATATTCCAGCTGTAGATTGTTATACATTATACTTCGTAGATTTCTACGGTGATGGTGTGGCTACTTATGGTGGATCTTATTTTGTAACTGATGTAGACGGTAACCTTCTAATAGATGGTACTGAATTCGCAGGTGCTGAAGATATCAATTCTTATAAAGGTACAGCTGTTAGTATCAACGTGGAAGAAGAAACAGCTAAAGCTGGTTTTACTGTTCTAACTAATCCGGTAATAGACCAATTAGAATTAATAGTAGATCTTAATGAAGCTGCTCAAACCTCTCTAACAGTAGTAGACTTCCAAGGACGAACTGTAATTAATGAAGCTTTTGGTACGTTAGGAGCTGGTCAATATAACCAGTCTTATGATGTAAGCGCGTTAGCTTCAGGAATGTACTTTGTAACTCTTACTACTGAGAATGAAGTAATCAATAAAAAAGTAATCATAGGGAAATAAACCTAGATTCTATATAATTAGAAAAAGTCAGCACCTTTAGGTGCTGACTTTTTTTTGCTCATAACTTGGCATAGGCACTACTGGCCATAATGATGCTATTGTTTACCTTTGCCAGCTATTTATAAATACTATCTATGAGTTCAAAGACTAAGAAAGAGGCCCTTGATTATCATTCAAGAGGAAGAAAAGGAAAAATAGAAGTAATACCTACGAAACCACACAGCTCACAGAAGGACTTAAGTCTAGCATATTCACCAGGAGTAGCTGAGCCGTGCATAGAGATTTCTGAGAATCCTGATGAGGTTTATAATTATACTACTAAGGGGAATTTAGTGGCTGTAATTAGCAATGGCACAGCAGTTCTAGGTTTAGGAGATATAGGCCCGTTGGCGAGTAAGCCTGTAATGGAAGGAAAAGGGTTGTTGTTTAAGATTTTTGCAGATATTGATGTGTTTGACATAGAAATAGACGCTTCAGATGTAGATAAATTTGTAGAAACTGTTAAAGCCATTTCTCCTACGTTTGGCGGGATAAACCTCGAAGATTTAAAGGCGCCAGAGGCTTTTGAAATAGAAGAGAGGCTTAAAGAAGAATTAGATATTCCTATAATGCATGATGATCAGCATGGAACAGCTATAATTTCTTCTGCTGCTCTGCTAAATGCATTAGAACTGGCGGGAAAGAAAATAGAAGATGTTAAAATAGTGATAAGTGGTGCTGGCGCAGCAGCTATGGCTTGTGTAGAGCTATACATGAGTTTAGGTGCTAAACTTGAACACATATTAATGTTTGATAGTAAAGGTGTAATTAGTTCCGAAAGATCTGATCTAGACAAAAGAAAAGCCAGGTATGCAGGTAATCATAAAGTAAAAGATTTAGCTGAAGCCATGAATGGAGCAGATGTGTTCTTAGGGCTTAGTAAAGGGAATGTAGTGAGCAAGGAAATGGTGGCTTCAATGGCTGATAACCCTATCGTATTTGCGCTAGCTAATCCTGATCCTGAAATTAGCTATAAAGATGCATGTGCTACCAGACCAGATATTATCATGGCTACAGGTAGATCAGACAATCCGAATCAAGTAAACAATGTGTTAGGCTTCCCATATATATTTAGAGGTGCTCTAGATGTAAGAGCCACATCCATTAATGAAGAAATGAAGTTAGCGGCTGTGTATGCTATAGCAGAGTTAGCTAAAGAGGCTGTGCCTGAAGAAGTAAGTCTGGCATATGGAGAACAAAACATCACTTTCGGAAGAGATTTGATTATACCTAAGCCCTTAGACCCAAGACTAGTTGTGAATATATCTTCTGCTGTAGCTAAGGCTGCTATGGATTCAGGGGTAGCTAAAACCGAGATCACAGACTGGAATGCTTACAAGGCATCCTTAGAATTAAGACTAGGTCAAGATAATAAGCTCATTAGAAATCTGAGTGATCGAGCCCGAAAGAATCCGAAAAAGGTGGTTTTTGCCGAAGCTGATGATTTTAAAGTATTAAAAGCCGCTGAAAGTGCATTAGAAGATGGTATTGCAACGCCTATACTACTGGGAAATAAGGAAAAAATAGAGCAGATTATTAAAGAAAATAGTCTGGAATTAGATGGAGTAGAGATTTTAAACCCTAAGTCTAAGAGTCATATGAAGACTAGAAAAGAGTATGGGGAAGAGCTTTTCAAGAAGAGACAAAGAAAAGGCATGACGCATTTAGAAGCGGAAAAGCTAATGCGTGATAGGAACTATTTTGGTGCTATGATGGTAGAATTAGGCCATGCTGATGCACTCATTTCTGGGATTACTAGAAATTATCCTGATGTGATTAGACCTGCGTTGCAAATTATAGGATTAGAAGAGGACAGTTCAGTAGTGGCAGGCATGTATATACTTCAGACCAAGAATGGACCTGTGTTTTTTGCAGATACTACGGTAAATGTGGATCCTACGGCAGAACAACTTGCTGAGATAGCGAGTTTAGTAGCTAAGACTGTAAAGCGATTTAAGCTAGTGCCGAGAATAGCGTTTTTATCATACTCGAATTTTGGTTCTGCCAAAGGGCCTAATCCTGAAAAAATGAAAGACGCTGTAAATATCATGCATAAAAAGTATCCTGAAATAGCTGCTGATGGAGAGATTCAAGCTAATTTCGCTTTAAACAATGACATGATTAAGGAAGTGTTTCCATTTTCAGATTTGAAGAATGGCCGAGTAAACACGCTTATTTTCCCTAATCTATCTGCTGGTAATATAGCCTACAAACTCATGCAGGAAATGGCCGATCTAGAGGCCATAGGGCCTGTGTTATTAGGAATGAAAAAATCATTTCACATTTTACAACTGAACTGTTCTGTGCGAGAGATCGTAAATATGACTACAATAGCCGTGGTGGAGGCTCAATCTAAAAAATGATAGAATACTTAAAAGGTAAACTGGTAGAAAAATCTCCCACACATGCCGTTATAGAATGCAATGGTGTGGGGTACTTCTTAAATATTTCTGTAACCACTTTTGGTGGACTATCTGATGATGAAAATGGGTTCTTATGGATACATTTTATTGTGAGAGAGGATGCACAGGTTCTTTATGGTTTTGCAGAAAAAGATGAAAGAGATGTATTCAGAAAGTTGATTTCTGTGTCGGGTGTTGGAGCCAATACTGCCCGCATGATTTTAAGTGGTATGACCCCTGATGAAGTTAGGTCTACTATTCAGAACCAAAATGCTGATGCACTGAAGAGAATTAAGGGTATAGGAGCAAAATCTGCCCAAAGAATTATCGTAGATTTGCACGACAAAATTGCGGGAGTAGAAAAAAATCTCGAAAATGTAACACTTTTAGGCAATAGCATTAAAAATGATGCGTTAGTAGCATTGTCCTCTTTAGGATTTGATAAAACCAAAACAGACAAAACCCTTGATAAGATCATTAAATCTGAAGGTTCGGAACTTTCGGTAGAGGTACTTATTAAGTTGGCTTTAAAGCAGTTGTAAATTAAATAGTGAGATTCAAGGCCAGAAATACGATTAGACTAGCTGTAGCTGTTCTATTAGTAATTACTGTAGTAACGGGTTATGCAAATTCAGCATTGCATAATTTTATTTTACCTGTAATACTAGACGACTCTGATTTTAAATTCAGAAAAGTAGAACAAGATACTACCGACTTACCATTTCCACTCCAAGATCAAGGAATCAATCCTTCTGAAAATGGGGCGTCTGGAATAAATCTGCAAGATCCTGATAATATCCAATCTGAGGTTATTTATGATCCAGAAACGGGAACCTATAGTATAGTACAGACTATAGGAGACAGCCTCTATTACAGAACTCCCATAGAACTCACACAGGAGGAATATTTAGATTATGACTTCAAACAGAATCTATCTAAGTACTGGAATAAACAGCAGGAAGAATTAGATGAAGAGAACCAGGCGTTCGCTCCTAAAATGACCATAGATAGTAAAGGGTTTGAAAATATTTTTGGTAGTAATGAGATTGAAATTAGACCTCAAGGTTCTGCTGAGCTGAGTTTTGGGATTAATGTCAGTAAAACAGATAACCCAAGAATTCCTGAGAGGCAAAGAAGTATCACCACCTTTGATTTTGATCAAAGAATTCAACTTAATGTAGTAGGAAACATCGGAACTAAACTTCAGTTATCTACCAACTATAACACCGAAGCTACTTTCGATTTTGAGAATCAAATGAAACTCGAATACACTGGAGACGAGGATGAAATTATTCAAAAGATAGAAGCAGGTAATGTGAGCCTTCCTTTATCAGGGTCTTTAATTCAGGGTTCTCAAAGCTTATTCGGGGTAAAACTTGAAACCAAGTGGGGAAGGCTAAGAAATACCACAGTGCTTACTCAACAGAAAGGAGAGCGAAAAGAAATAAATGTAGAGGGTGGAGCACAAACACAAACATTCGATATAGGTGCTGATGCTTATGAGGCTAACAAACACTACTTCCTCTCAGAGTACTTCAGAGATCAATATAATGTAGCTATGCAGAGTTTACCTATCGTAAATTCTAATGTAAATATTACTCGAATAGAGGTTTGGGTAGTGAATACGCAGGCTAATACTCAGGATGTAAGAAATTTAGTGGCATTTACGGATCTAGGAGAGAATATTCAATATGCCTCTGCAGGTTATAATACTATAGGAGATGTATTCCAGTCAAACCCTTCTGGCTTGCCTGATAATGAACAAAACACCATTTATCAAGAAATGGTGTCAAATGATGATGTGGTAGGATATAACAATGCCATCAGCGCCATTCAAGGTTTAACTAATTATACCCATTATCAACAAGGAATTCATTATGAACGGGTAGGAAATGCTAGAAAGCTAAACCCTAGCGAGTTTACCTTTAACTCAAGACTCGGTTTCGTCAGTTTAAGACAGTCGTTAAATAATGCTGAGGTTCTGGCGGTAGGCTATGAGTATACTCAAGGTGGTCAAACCTACCAAGTGGGTACATTATCTCAAGATGGGATAGCAGCTCCTAATGCATTAATTCTGAAAATGCTAAAGAGTTCTATAACTCAGGTAGTAGATGAAAATAACGAACCAGCTCCGCTTTGGGAGCTTATGATGAAGAATGTGTATAGCATAGGGGCCTTCGGTGTTAATAGTGAAGACTTTAGGCTGAATGTATGGTATAATAATCCTTCGACAGGAATTTTCCAAAACTACATTCCTGTAGGACCATTAGACGGAAAGCTCTTGGTCCAAGTATTGGATATGGATAAGATTAACGTTAATGGAGAGCCATTTCCAGATGGTGTCTTTGATTTCGTAGATAATGCCGCCACTTTAGGTGGATTGATCAATTCACAGAATGGCCGACTCTATTTGCCTACGGTAGAGCCATTTGGAGAGCATTTAGCCAATTACATAGATACCGCTGTTCTTATAAATACCACCACTTTAGAAGAAGAAATTTTTAGTCAAACAGAGCGTCAGGCCTTTAAAGATCAAATAGTCTTTAGAGAATTATATGATTCTACAAAAACAGCTGCACAACAGATCCCTGCTAAAAACAGATTTAGTATTAAGGGCCAGTATAAAAGTAGTTCTTCTTCTGAAATTAGTTTAAATTCTATAAATATTCCGCAAGGCTCTGTCTCCGTTACAGCAGGAGGTGTGCGTTTAGTAGAGAACCAAGATTATACGGTTGATTATAACCTGGGTAGAGTAAGGATAATAAATGACGCCCTTTTAGATAGTGGAACTCCCATAAGTGTTTCTTTAGAAAGTAACTCCCTTTTTAATATTCAAACCAAAACACTACTGGGGAGTAGGTTTGATTATGAGGTCAATGATGACTTTAATATAGGAGCCACCATTCTTAATTTAAGAGAGAGGCCATTGACTCAGAAAATTAATATTGGAGATGAGCCAGTAAATAATACCATAGTAGGAGCAGATATTAAGTACAGAACAGACAGTAGATTCCTTACTACTTTAGTAGATAAACTGCCGTTTTATGAGACTAAAGCCACATCTACCATAGACTTTAATGCAGAAGGAGCGTATTTGATTCCTGGCTATTCTAGAGCCATAGGAAAAAATGGAAATGCCTATATAGATGATTTCGAAGGCAGTCAATCCACCATAGATTTAAGAGCGCTTAACCAATGGTTTTTAGCCAGTACCCCTCGTCATCAGCCAGATTTATTCCCAGAGTCTGCTGTAGATAATCAATTAAAGATTAATTACAATAGAGCTAAAATGAGCTGGTATCAAATAGATCCTATTTTTTATCAGCCTAACAGTAATGTGAACGGTGTAGATGTAGAAGCACGAAGTGACCACCGTATGCGTGAGATTCTAGAAGAAGAAGTATTTCCAGATAGAGAGCTTTCTCCGGGTACTCCGAGAAACATTGCAACGCTAGATATGACCTTCTACCCTGAGGAAAGAGGGCAATATAACTATGACTTACCATCATCAGATCCTAATTTAGGGCCTGAATCAGCAGGTTTAACTCCAGATGGTTTACTGGAAGACCCAGAATCTAGATGGGCTGGTATCCAAAGGCCACTTACAGTTAATGATTTCGAAGCCAGCAACATAGAATTTATTCAGTTTTGGGTAATGGATCCTTTTAATGAAGATTCTGAGAATGAAACAGGTGGAGATCTTTATTTCAACTTAGGAAATGTTTCTGAAGATGTGTTAAGTGATTCTGGGCTCAGTTTTGAAAATGGTTTTCCTAGTGAGAGTCAGCCAGAGACACCTCTAGACTCTACTATTTGGGGATTCTATCCTGATCCTTCTAACTTCAATGTAGTAAATGCTTTTGATAACTTGGCAGAAGACTATGATCTTCAGGATATAGGTATAGATGGTTTAGTTAATGAAGATGAGGCAGAGTATTTTGAAAATGAACATGGTTACATTACTGCGTTGCAAAATTCTCCTATCACGTCTGAAGCTTTAGACAGGATTTTAGCAGATGTTTCCGCAGATAATTATGAATGGCCGAGAAGGGATATAGCAGGTGATGGTCTAAATACGCTAGACAGACACAGGAGTTTTAATGGGTATGAAGGTAATGCTCTAAACCAGCAGGAGGCAGCTACCACCATACCGAACACTGAGGATATTAACAGAGATAACACCCTCAATACGATAGAAAGCTACTATCAGTATAAAGTGAGTCTTAGACCACAAGACCTAGACCCTAGTAACGTGGGTAAGAATTACCTAACGGACGTATTTCAGACTACTAAGAATACAGATGCACAGGATAATAGGCCTATTACATGGTACCAGTTTAAGATTCCGGTTAGAGATTTTGACGGTAGATTTAATGGAATAACAGATTTTAGAAGTATCAGATTCATGAGAATGTTCATGAAAGACTGGGATGAAGAGGTAACGTTAAGATTTGCTAGGCTAGAGTTAATTAGAGGAGAATGGAGAAGGTACTTAGAATCATTAGAAGGACCTAACGAGATCAATCAAAATGATGATGATGAAACCACATTTGTGGTGAATGCAGTAAACATAGAAGAGAACTCTAATAGAGAGCCTGTGAGGTATGTAGAGCCACCAGGCATTATTAGAGAAATAGATGTGGGAGCCGCTAATTTGAGAAACCTGAATGAACAGAGTTTATCTTTAGAGGTATGTAATCTTAAGGATGGAGATAGCAGAGCAGCATATAGGAATGTTAATTTTGACATGCGGCTATACGAAAGGCTTAAAATGTTTGTGCATGCAGAAAGTGCCGATTTAAATAACCTCTTGGAATTTGGAGATATATCAGCTTTCATTAGGCTAGGGAGTGATTTTGACGAAAATTATTATGAGTACGAAATTCCGCTCACTATAACAGATTTAGACGCCACCATAGTAGATGATATATGGCCAGAAGATAATATTATGGACATAGAATTAGCCTTGCTTAAACAGGCTAAGGTGGATAGGAATAACAGTGGCACATCTGAAAATAACAGTTTACAGATTTATGAGACACCTGGAGATGGAAATTCTACCATCCGTGTAAAGGGGAATCCTAATTTAGCTAGCGTAGTAACGGTAATGATAGGTAT
Source organism: Flavobacteriales bacterium (assembly GCA_045104985.1). Taxonomy (GTDB): domain Bacteria; phylum Bacteroidota; class Bacteroidia; order Flavobacteriales_D; family Sanyastnellaceae; genus ASP10-05a. Next base: position 56,039 of record JBGCDA010000014.1, read on the forward strand.
AAAAAATCCTGATAAGGATTTAAATGCATTTGCCGAAGATGATGGCTTATCTGAGTGCGCTGTAGTTTGGGCCAATGAGCTTAGACTTACGGATTTCAATGATCAAGGAGGAGGGGCTGCGCTAGCCACTGTAACAGCTAACCTCGCAGATTTCGGAAACGTCTCATTAGCCGGCTCTATTTCTACTCCAGGATTTGGTTCTTTAGAGCAAAGGATTCAGGAACGGCAAAGAGAGACCAATAAAACTTTTGATGCTTCAGGAACTTTTCAGTTAGGTAAACTTTTTGGAGAAAAAATAGGACTCCAACTCCCTGTTTACTTGGGGTATTCTACTAATATAACTGATCCCCAGTTTGATCCGCGGTCACCAGATGTGGAGCTCTTAGATGTTTACTCGGATATAACCGATGCAGGTGAACGAGAGGATAAAAAGAATGAATCTCGAACTACCACCACTAGGAGGACAATAAACTTCTCTAATGTGAGCATTAATCCTCAATCGGGTGGAGGGAAAAAAGAAAAAGGTAAAGACGGTAAGTCAGACCCTAAGAAAGATGTCTCAGCTCAAGGCTCAGGTGGAAAAGGCGGTGGATCTAATCAAACACCTTTTTATAGTGTAAAGAATTTTAGCGTAGGATATACTTATACAGATATAAACTTTACAGATATAAACACAGAAAAGGATCTGACTGTAGAAGAACGGGCTAACCTTAATTATACCTTTAGTTATAAACCGGTGGAGGTGAAGCCTTTTGAGAAAATAGGGTTTATCAAAGACAAAAAAGCGCTGAGATTTATAAAAGACTTTAATTTTAATATAGGTCCTAAGCTTATAGGGTTTACTACACAGACCTCTAGAATGTATCAGGAAAGTGAAATCCGAAATGAATTTGCCGGAGAGTCTAATTTTGATGCTATTACATTCCCGCAGATAGTAAAACGGTGGGACTGGACCAGAGCCTATAACTTCAGGTATGACTTAACCAAGAGTCTTAAGTTCGATTTTAATGCCAATAATCAGGCACTTATGAGGGAGCCTCAAGGATTAAGAGAAGACTTGACAGATGTGTATTGGGATCAAGTAAGCGACTTAAACGGTTATCAGAATAATGATCTTGGAGGGGTGGTTCCAGGTATTACCACAGGCTATGACCAAGGATTTAACGTAAGTTATAAGTTACCACTAGATAAGTTTCCTATTGTGAACTTTATTAGTGCTGATGCCAGGTACTCTGGAACTTACCGTTGGACAAGAGCTCCATTTGCTCAAGATACTCTTGGAAACACCATTCAGAATAGCCGTAACATCACCTTAAATGCTCAGGCTAATTTCAGCACACTCTATGGAAAATCAGACTTCTTGAAAGCCCTAGAAAGAGGTAAGAAACCGAAATCTAAAAAAGATAAAAAGAAGAAAGAAGAAGAGATTAAGGAAGACGAAGGTGAAGTAGATGGGTTTGGAGAAAAAGTAGAAGAGGAAAAAAAGAAAAAGAAAAAAGATCAAATAAACCCACTCCATGAGCTTATCAAAATAGGCATGATGGTTAAGAATGTTTCTGGGAATTACAGTCGGGTAGAGGGTACACTTCTGCCAGGTTATAACTTGGATACATACATTCTGGGAATGGACAGAAACTTTGATGGTCCAGGAGTAGGTTTTTTACTCGGTCAGCAGCAGCGGCAGTTATTTGGTAATGTAGATTCAGAAACAGGTTTACTTCAGGATATAGCCTCTCAAGAAAACTGGCTAGTGCAGGTGCCTACACTTAATATTCTTCAGAGCTCTACATACACTGAGAATTATAATTTTAGAGCTAATATAGAGCCTTTTAAAGACTTCAAAATAGAACTCAATATGAATGAGTCTACTGGTGTAAATCAAAGTGGCTTCTTTGTCTATAATGAAGAACTAGATGATGGTCCAGGCTGGGAAATGCAGTCTCCTGTAGAAACTGGAAATTACAGTGCATCCATAATAGCATGGTCTTCGGCATTCGTGAGAGATGATCCGGATGATAATTTCTCTAATCAGATATACACAGATTTTTTAGACAATAGAACAATAATTTCTGAGCGTGTAAGTCAGGAATATGATAATGAAACTGGTCTTGAAGATGGTTATTATACAGGATATGGACCTTTAAGCCAGCGTGTCATTATTCCAGCCTTTGTAGCTGCTTATACGGGCCAAGATGCGAGTAGTGTTTCTACAAATCCATTAAAGACCAGAGTGGCACCTAACTGGACTGTAAGGTATAATGGCCTTACGAAGATAAAATCCATGAAGAAAATCTTCAAGCAGTTCCGTATTAACCACAGCTATAAGGCCAATTATACCACATCATACATTACAGATGCTGGCTACAGAGGGCCAGAGGCTACAGGGGAAAATTTTCAGCCAGAAGAAGATCTAGATCAAGCGGTTAGGCCGAATTTCATAGACCCTAGACAAATAGGTGCGGTTACTATGGTTGAGCAGCTCTCTCCTCTTTTAGGGTTTGATATGACCATAAATAAGAAGAATAAAAATAGAAAACCTATAGACCCTCAAGTTAAAATAGAGTTTAGAAGAGACAGAACCATTACTTTAGGGCTGGCCAACTTCCAAATTACCGAAACTAAAAGTAATTCTATGGTTATAGGTATAGGAGGGAAAATCCCGGAAGTGCCTATAGATTGGCTTAGGGGTAAAAACAGAAAGAAAAGTAGACTTCCAGGTAGAACATTAGAAAACTCACCAATTAATATTCGTGCGGATTTAACCATTAGAGATAATGTTACCATTATAAGAAGAATAGAGGAAAGGCAAAACCAAATAACGGCTGGTCAACGTATTTTTTCTCTTAAAACGTCAGCCGATTTACAGGTATCTAATAAGCTTACGGTGAGGTTCTTCTATGACCATCAGATTACTGAACCTAAAATTTCCACCTCATTCAGGACTACGAACATTAGTTCAGGTATAGCACTTAGGTTTACACTTACACAGTAGAATCGCAGAATTTTCACACCACATAAGAATAGTGCGCGTGGCAATGGTTTTTCATTCAGAATTGCAACGCATATTTGATAAGAATCTCTACTTTTGAGCACCATAAATCTTAGAACAGAATGGATTTTCCAAAAGAATTAAAATACACTAAAGATCACGAATGGATCAGACTCGAAGGAGATACAGCTATAGTAGGTATTACTAGCTTTGCACAAGGAGAGCTGGGAGATATAGTATACATAGATGTAGACACTGTAGGCGAAGAATTAGATGCTGAAGAGACTTTCGGATCTGTAGAAGCAGTAAAAACAGTCTCAGACTTGTTTATGCCAATAGCTGGAGAAATATTAGAATTTAATGAAGAGTTAGAGTCTAATCCAGAAGCAGTTAATGATGACCCATACGGAAAAGGCTGGATGGTGAAGATAAAAGTATCAGATGTGTCTGCGGTAGAGGCACTTCTTTCTTCTTCTGACTATGAGAAATTGTTAGGATAAGTCGGACATGTTCTGGCGGCACTTCATCTTTACTATTTTTTGGGCAGTATCTATCTTAGTCCTCTACGGAATTCCAGGGTCTAGCATTCCCAAGGTAGACTTTTGGAGCAGTTTAGGACCAGACAAAGTAGCCCATTGTATCATTTTTTTGGTGCTCATGTGCAGTTTAAGTTTTTCCGTATTTAAGCAGAGTAAGTATCCTGCGCTACGCAGAAAAACTATCAGAAATTCTGCTTTAGTTTGTTTAGTTTATGGAATAATGTTAGAGCTTATGCAGTCTGTTTTATTCACTGAACGGTACACAGATATTTTAGATGGTTTAGCTAATGCTGCTGGAGTTCTCCTTGGAATTGTGATTTTAAAAATATTTTTCAGAGATACTCTAACATAGATTGAAATAAAAATTGTTTCTTTACAGAAGTATCTTAAATAAGGTAGAATATGAATTTAAAAAAGTCTGAAGACGCCAATTTAGAAAAGAAAAGATTTACTTGGATAATGCTAGGAGGCTTATCTGTGCTTTCTTTATTACTCGTTTCTTTTGTTATAACTTCCTATGATATAAAAGATATTGAGCAAGTAGCAGAGGTACCGGTGGTAGAAGAGTTAGAAGAAGAAATAGTTCAAGCCAGCACTCCACCACCACCACCACCGCCACCACCACCACCGCCCACTACAGCAGTATTAGAAATAGTAGAGGATAACGAAGATATTATAGAGCTGAATCTAGAGGATATGGACGTAGATGAAAACGAAGAAATCGAAGACATCGAATTCGTAGAGGAAGAAGAAGAAGTGTATGAGGCGCCTATCATGTTAAGAGCAGAGCGTATGCCTGTATTTCCAGGAGAATGTGATGACGTAGTCGACCCAGATGATCAAGCTAAGTGCACTGAAGACGCCATCCGTTTATTCATTGCTCAGAATACTGAATATCCAGATATAGCCAGAGAAAATGGGTTTGAAGGGAGAGTATTTGTGGAGTTTATTGTAGATGACAAAGGTAATGTGGGTAATGTGAAAGTGGTAAAAGGAATTCATCAAAGTACTGATAAAGAGGCTATAAAAGTAATCAAGAGTCTTCCTAAGTTCAAGCCAGCTACCCAAAGAGGTAAGCCTGTAAAGCTGAGATACACGATTCCAGTGAACTTTACGCTAAGATAAAAGATTTTCATTAGTAGATATTAAAAGCCTTTCTAACAGAGAGGCTTTTTTTTTGAGCATAAATGGCTGCTAAGACCAGAAAGGAATAGGTACAGCTTAGGTCATTTAGCTAGTCTATTTTAATATTTTAAAGCTTAAGAAAAGAGATAACTTGAGAGATTCTATCAGAATTTGAACCCTTAACGGTAAACCATGGAGTAGGTTTAAGAGTATCTAAAAGCTTCTGGTAAAGTTTAAATAATCTATCTCTATCTTTAGGATGCTCTCTAAGAGAATCCGGTTCCCACGGAATATCAGGAGCGCATAAGACATAGTGAGTAATTAAAGACTGTTGGACTTTTAAGAGTTCATCAAGAAATGAACTAGACCCGAATTTTACTTCATGCCATATTTTTATGACTTCTACACCGGTATCTAATAAAACTGCTTGGTCTTGTTCAGTAGCTGTCTTAAGAAGACCTACTTGTACACAAGCTATTTTTTCTAAGTCCTTAGAGGTGTAATTAGAAGTATCTGGAAGTGAGTTCAAATATTCTCTGGCATATTCCTCTATGGTAACGGCATTAAGTGGAGCTACCAAACCATGAGTCAAAGTGGACTTTCCTGATGATTCTGGCCCGGTGATACAAATAACCGGGGTATTAGTCAAAATCACAATTACAAGGTGGTGAGAAAATGATTTGAGAATTAGGCAGAAGAGAAAAGACAAGGTTCTGCTCATCTAGAGACATGTCGTTATTCAGTAAATCCAATACTTTTAGACTGTCCAGGTTCTGGAGTTCCATAGGGAACTGTCCTATGATGTTTGAGTAAATAATGAGTTGTTCTAATTGTTTTAGACGACCTATTCCCCTAGGAATAGTCTCTACTTCATTATCTCCTAAGTCTAAAATGCGAAGTCTGCCCAATTGGAGTATCCCATTACTAATGCCACTGAGCTTATTTCCTTTAGCTCTTAATTCTATAAGACATTTAAGCATTCCTATGGATTCAGGAATCTCCTTCAGCTTATTTTTGTCTAAAATAAGAACATGTAGATTTTTGAGTAAAAGTATATCTGTAGGAAATTCCTTTAATTTTTGTTTACTTAAGTCAAGCACGTAAACACTGTCTGGTTCGAGCATTGCTTTTTCCAGACTTTTAAACGTTTTTTTCTTGGCCACTTTTGCAGAATCTAAGCACTGGCTATACCCAAGGCTTAATGCTAAACTTAATATGGTGGTTAATATGAGCTTCACTCTAATAATTCCTTAGAAAGACGCATGTCGGAGTTCAATTGTTGTACCAATTCTTCTTTGGAGCTAAACTTTCTTTCGTCTCTTAGCTTTTTTACGAGTTCCACTTTAAGTTGTTCTCCATAAATATCTTTATCGAAATCAAAGAGGTGAATCTCAATGTGTGTGGTAGTGTTAGCATTAAAGGTAGGGTTCTGGCCGATGTTTAACATCCCTTTGAATTGTGTGCCGTTGTGCTCTGCTATGGCGGCATACACTCCGTTAGAAGGGATGATTTTAGAAATGTCCTGAACGTCAATATTGGCCGTTTTAAAACCGAGTTTTCTTCCTCTTTGAGCTCCTTTTACTACGTTACCGCTAAAAGAGTAGTGGTGTCCGAGGTAATCATTGGCCTTATGGATTTCACCGTTAGAAATGGCTGTTCTTATCTTAGTAGAGCTCACGTTTACCTCTTCTATATCTAGTGCTGAAATTTCATAAACGTTAAAATCATAAGTGTCGGCAAATTCGCGTAACAATTCTATATTACCCTCTCTATTTCTTCCAAAGTGATGGTCATATCCCACCACCATGGTGTGAACGTTTAATTGGTTTACCATGAGGTCACGCACGTATTGCAACGCGGTTAACCTGCTAAACTCCTGTGAGAATGGATAAACTATTAGGTGGTCTAGACCTGTAGCTTCCAGCAGTTGTTTTTTTTCTTCTATGGTATTTAGTAGTTGAAGTCCATGGTCATTTGGGAAGAGCACCATTCTAGGATGAGGATAGAATGTAAACAGAACCGATTCGCCATTGCATTCCTTGGCCAGTTCGTTTAATCTGTTTAGGATTTTCTGATGCCCTAGATGAACCCCGTCAAATGTACCTGTGGTAATAACTGGGTTTTTTATACTGGATAGTGAGTTTAGGGAGTGATGTACTTTCAATTCTACATTGAGATTTGCAACGCAAATATACGGGAACACAAAACACAGTAAGTATAAACTCTGTGAGGATTTTAGAAGGGATAAGAGGCGGAGACACATGAGGGAAAATACTGAGTGAACTGCCAGAGAGTGCTGAGTAATGCCTTTACTGAATGGAGTGGCAGCCAAGGTGGATTTGATTGCAGGAATTACTGGTGGAAATTGTTCAAACGTGTTGAGAAAATAAATGCCAATAGGTAGGATTATTTAGGGTTAACTGAGTATTTTTGCACGGATTTTCAAACCCCCTCAATACAAAGAAAATGTCAGCGAACATTGGAAAAATATCACAGGTAATTGGGCCAGTAGTAGATGTAAGTTTTGCTCAAGGAGTAGAACTTCCTAAAATATTAGATGCCCTAGTAGTAAAAAGAGAAGGTGAAGACCTTATTCTAGAATGTCAAAAGCACGTAGGTGAAGACACTATTAGAGCTATTTCTATGGATTCTACAGAAGGATTAAGTAGAGGCATGGAAGTGATTTCTACCGGAGGTGCCATTACGATGCCTGTAGGAGAGCAGATTAAAGGAAGACTATTTAATGTAGTAGGAACTGCTATAGATGGGATAGGTGATGTAGACATGACTGGAGGAAAAGGAATTCACAGAGAAGCACCTAGATTTGAGGATCTATCTACTTCTTCTGAGATCTTATTTACTGGAATTAAAGTAATAGACCTTATTGAACCTTATTCTAAAGGTGGAAAAATTGGTTTGTTCGGTGGTGCAGGAGTAGGTAAAACTGTACTCATTATGGAGCTTATTAATAATATTGCTAAGGGGTATGAAGGTCTTTCAGTATTTGCAGGAGTAGGAGAAAGAACTAGAGAAGGGAATGATCTTCTTAGAGAGATGATAGAGTCTGGAGTTATCAAATACGGAAAAGAGTTTGAAGAGTCCATGGAAGCCGGTGGCTGGGACTTGACTAAAGTAGATAAGAAGGAATTAGAAACTTCTCAAGCTACATTAGTATTCGGTCAGATGAATGAGCCTCCAGGAGCTAGAGCTAGAGTGGCACTTTCTGGACTTACAGTAGCAGAATACTTTAGAGACGGAGATGAGGAGTCTGGAGGAAGAGATATCCTATTCTTCATAGACAATATATTTAGATTTACACAAGCAGGTTCTGAGGTGTCTGCACTTCTAGGGCGTATGCCTTCTGCGGTGGGTTACCAGCCTACATTAGCTTCAGAAATGGGAGCCATGCAGGAGAGAATTACTTCTACTAAAAGAGGTTCTATTACATCTGTACAAGCGGTTTATGTACCTGCAGATGATTTAACAGATCCAGCACCAGCCACTACATTCGCCCACTTAGATGCTACTACGGTACTATCTAGAAAGATAGCTGAGTTAGGAATTTACCCAGCGGTAGATCCTCTAGATTCTACATCTAGAATTCTTACTGAGGAGATAGTAGGAACAGAACACTACAAGTGTGCACAGGATGTGAAAGAAATTTTACAGAGATTAAAAGAGCTTCAAGATATTATAGCCATTCTAGGTATGGATGAATTATCTGATGAAGATAAAACAGCAGTACTTAGAGCTAGAAGAATACAAAGATTCCTTTCTCAGCCATTCCACGTGGCTGAACAGTTTACTGGATTAGAAGGAGTACTAGTGCCTATAGAAGATACCATCAAAGGATTTAACATGATCCTAGATGGTAAAATGGATCAGTACCCAGAGGCTGCCTTTAACCTTAAAGGAACCATAGAAGAGGTAGAGGAAGCTGGTAAGAAAATGTTAGCAGAAGCTCAAGCATAAGACTTATGAAATTAGAAATACTTACAC